>CAVAGJ010000005.1:0-95885 GCA_963588145.1 Coriobacteriaceae bacterium | reverse complement strand
TGATGCCCCTATGGGGCTGTTTTGCAAACCCCACGTTCAACGTGGGGTTATGATTTGGTATATATCCCTTTTACGGTGAGTCAAATTAAAGTTTCTTTGCCTACTTTCTTGTCAAAGAAAGTAGGTTACGCGCAGATCTTTTCAAAGCGCTGGGCGAGGTTGCGGGAGAAGCAGAGAACCATGCCCATCACGGCACCGATACCAGCCTGTAGGATCTCGAAAGGCAGCTTAATGATGGCGTACTCCGGGGTACTGTAGATAAAAGCACGTCCCAGCGTGTAGCCAGCGACCATGATAATGGCACCCAGCGCCACGCCGACACCGGCCCCAGGACATTCTTCTCCTTGA
Organism: Coriobacteriaceae bacterium; assembly: GCA_963588145.1. Lineage (GTDB taxonomy): Bacteria > Bacillota > Clostridia > Oscillospirales > Ruminococcaceae > Gemmiger. The sequence continues at coordinate 95,537 of CAVAGJ010000005.1, read as the reverse complement.
ACAGATTATGGGCGCACAGCGAGATCACGATAGCCTCCAGGCCGTGGGATGCCAGCGAGACAAACATCGGAGCCGGGTAGAAGAAGAAATCACCCAAAAAGGAGCCGACACCGCCCACGATAAACGCGCCCAGCGGATCCAGCAGGATCGCTGCCGTGCAGATGACGATGTCGTTCAGATAGAGATGCCCGCCCGGCACCGGGAGGCTGAAAGAACTGAGCACCACGTTCATCGCCATCAGCACCGCCGTCATCGTCAGCCACAGCACCGGCTTTTTCTTGATCAGGTTGTATCCGTTCATTTTCCTATATCCCCTCTCGTTTTTTGGTGTAGGCACATCATACGCTCTTTTCTGGCACCATCAAAGTGCCAAATTGTATCTTTTTTATAGAGCCAGTTTAGCACCCGGCGCGCAAAAAAGGCACCCCCACTTTGGGGATGCCTTGGGAAGATGCTATAGCATCAGTTCAGTTTTAGGTACTTGCGCACCGGCAGAGTGACAGCACTGGCCACCACACCGCAAATCAGCCATTCAATGACAGCCTGTACGCCCACCAGCAGCACAATAAACATAAAGGCGTTGGTAGCACCCAGAGTCTGTGCCAGATTCTGCACGTAATCGCAGCTATAGAAGAACAGTACCAGGAAACCCATGAAGAACACGGTGTTCAGCACCGGGGTGCAGATTGCGCCGATGATGCAGCAGAGCTTCTCCTTTTTGGGCATGGCCTTGCGCAGGGCATTGAAGATCAGTGCGGTACACAGGCCCTCCAGCACACGGGCCACAAAGCTGACCACGAACGCTCCAAAGGGATTCACACCGAACAGTGCAGCACCCATGGCACTTTTGCCCTCGACCATCTGGATAAAACTGGTGGCACCAAAAATGCCGCCCAGGATGGCACCGGCCAGGGGACCCATCGTCATAGCGCCGATAGCTACCGGCACCGTTAGCAGCGAAGCAGACAGCGGGCCGATCTGCAGATAGCCCAGCGGGGTGTAGTTCATCACCAGCAAAATGGCCGCCAGCAGTGCAAGCTGGGTCAGCCAACGGACGTTGGTACGGTTTTTCATATTCAATTTTCCTCCTGCTGCCGTCTCCTACATCTCGGGAGTACAGCGCAAATGTACGGGCCGGATGACCCGCCGTGCATCAGTATACCGCAAAAGTCCGCCTTTTACAAGGTTTTTTAGCTCTGCTTGATAAATTTTTGACCGTTTTTTGACTTTTTCTCGCTGCCATGTTATACTAGTAGAACTTTGTGTGTGAGGTAAGCTATGCAGTCCTTGAGAAAATTTGTTTCCAACTTTACGCTAAAACGTCTGTTCTGGCTGGTGCTGGGCACGGCCATTTTGTCTTTTGGCATCCACAACATCCACCAGCGCGCCGCTATTACCGAGGGCGGTGTCATCGGCCTGGTGCTGCTGATGAACCATTGGCTGGGCATCCCGGCCTCCATCGCCTCGCCGCTGCTGGATTTTATCTGCTACGCGCTGGCGTTCAAGTTCCTGGGGCTGGATTTCATCCTGACGGCGGCGGTAGCCAGCGTAAGCCTGGCCGGGTTCTACCGCGTGTGGGAGAGTTTCCCGCCCATGCTGCCTGACCTGACCCCCTGGCCGCTGGCGGCGGCCCTGCTGGGCGGTGCATTTGTGGGCATCGGCGTGGGGCTGATCGTGCGGCAGGGCGGCTCCAGCGGCGGCGATGATGCCCTGGCGCTGGTCATCCACCAGTTGACCGGATGGAAGCTGGCGCGGTCGTACCTGTTTACTGATTTAGTCGTGCTGGCAGCATCGCTTTCCTACATTCCGGCGCAGCGCATTGCGTTTTCGCTGGTGACGGTGACGGTCTCCAGCCTGCTTATTGACTGGGTGCAGGGACTGGGCCATGATGAAAAAATCCATGGCAATGATGCCGCAAAAGAGGTAGAATAAGGGCATATCACAAAATTGATTTAGGGAGGTCCTCTACCATGTATCAAGCTGCCCAAAGCCGTTACACTGTCCTGCCCTACCGCCGCTGCGGCAACAGCGGTTTGCTGCTGCCCGCTGTCTCGCTGGGGTTATGGCACAATTTTGGCGATACTGCGCCTTATGAGAACATGCGGGCGCTCTGCCGCACTGCGTTTGACCACGGCATTACCCACTTTGACCTGGCCAACAACTACGGCCCGGAGCCGGGTGCGGCCGAGACCAACTTTGGCAAAATTTTGCGGGACGACCTGATGCCCTACCGCGATGAACTCATCATCTCCACCAAGGCGGGCTACACGATGTGGGACGGCCCCTACGGTGACTGGGGCAGCCGCAAGTACCTGCTGGCAAGCCTGGATCAAAGCCTGCACCGCATGGGGCTGGACTATGTGGATATTTTCTACCACCACCGCATGGACCCCAAGACTCCGCTGGAGGAGACCATGGGCGCACTGGCCCAGGCTGTGCGCAGTGGCAAGGCGCTGTATGCGGGCCTGTCCAACTATGACGGTCCCACGCTGGAAAGGGCCGCCGCCATTTTGGACGAGCTGCATGTGCCGTTTGTCATCAACCAGAACCGCTACTCGATTTTGGACCGCACGGTGGAGAGAAACGGCCTGAAAGAGACCGCCGCCAAGTTGGGCAAGGGCATTATCACCTTTAGCCCGCTGGCCCAGGGCCGCCTGACTGACCGTTACCTGCACGGCATCCCCGCCGACAGCCGCGTACACACCGATGGCCGCTTTTTAAAGGAAAGCGACCTGACCCCCGAACTGCTGGGCCGCATTGCCAAGCTGAACGACCTTGCCGCCGCCCGCGACCAGACGCTGGCCGAGATGGCACTGGCCTGGCTACTGGCAAAAGAGGAAATCACCAGTGTGCTGATCGGTGCATCGCGCCCGAGCCAGATTCTGGACAACATCAAGGCTGTGGAGAACACGAATTTTACCGCCGAGGAATTGGCGGAAATCGACCGATTGAGCATGTAAAAATCATAAAATAGCAAAAAGGCGCAGTTTCGGCTGCGCCTTTTGTGCGGTAAAAATCCATTTGCGTTGTAGAGGCTGTCGGACTTTGCGTGACTTTCCCCCTTGCGGGCGCACACTGTGCGCCCCTACAAACACGTTCTATCGCACTTTGTGTCTGGCTGCCTGCTGGTCACCATACAGCATCAGCAGGCCAATCCCCACGCCCAATACCGCGCCGCCCAGGATGTCACTGGGGAAATGCACATACAGGTACATGCGGGAAAATGCGATCAGCACCGCCAGCAGGACAGCCGCCCAGGCGAACCGTCGGTCCGCCGCCGTCAGGATGGTGGCACCGATGGCCCCGGCCATTGTGTGGCCGGAGGGGAAAGAGTAATCGCTGGGCCGGGCGATCAGCAGCGTCACACTTTCGTCCAGCCAGCAGGGGCGCGGCCGGGCAAAGAGGTTTTTCAGCGCCAGGTTGCCCGCCAGCATCCCCACGGCCAGCCCCACCAACAACATTACACCGTACCTGCGGTACTTTTTGGTGCAAAGCAGCGCAGCGGAGGCCAGCACCCAAATGATGCCGCTGTTGCCCAGTGCCGTGATCTTCGGCATCCAGAAATCCAGCAGCGGGCAGGTGGTCAACGCCCGCAGGCCGTGCAGGATGCTCCAGTCGAGGTTCATGCCTGTTTTGCTCCTTTCACAATGGGTGCATGGGGCTGCGCTTTGCGCTCCATCATCATTTTCACACCTTCCAGCGCCAGTAGCACGGCGGCACCCAGCACAAAGCCGACAGGCTGGAAGGTCGCCATGCTCAGCGCCGGACGTGGCGTTGCTAAACTTGCAGGGCCGTTGGCGATAGCGTACAGCGAGCCAAGCATCAGGCCCAGAATCAGCCACACCATCTGGCTGCGGTATTTTTGCAGGGCCGCACGGATGGCGCTGATGGAAATAGCCACGCCCGCCAGCACACCAAAGCCCAGTGTACACAGCCCCGGCAGCACAGCCAGCTGCAGGCCCATCAGGCTGTGGATGGCCTGGATGGTGGGCAGGTAGACACCTGCGATTAGCAAAATGGACGAGCCGGAGATGCCCGGCAGTACCATGGCTGTGATGGCCACCGCACCGGAGGCAAACAGGTAGACGTATTGCAGCGGCTGCAGCTGGGCGTAATCGATACTGCCCAAACCGCCCGCGTGGGCGCGCAGCAGGGTCAGCCCCACCACGACCCCCGCGCCCAGCAACAGAAAGACAGCACAGCGCAGGTTTTTCAGTGCCTGGCGTTCTGCCGCCGCCACAAAGGGGATGGAGCAGACCGTCAGGCCGAGGAACAGCGAACTCATAAAATAAATGTTCTGCTCAAACAAACTGGACAGCAGCACCACACAGCTGCCCATGCCGATAGCCCAGCCAACGCCCAGTTTCAGCAGGTAGGCGCAGGCATCTTTGCGCGCGGCGCGGCTACCCCGCACCACATTGTGCAGCGCGTCCAGGAACCGCTCGTAAAAGCCCAGAATAAACGCGATCGTGCCGCCGGATACGCCGGGGACACTATCGGCCAATGCCATGCAAAAGCCATGAAATGCAGTTACAATCATCAGGAACCCTCCCTAAAAAGTTTCTTGAACTGTACCCAGTATAGCGAAACTTTTTTAACAGAGGCCCCTGTGAATTTAAACGGTTTTTAAACTGTGTGCAGTCGGTAGCCCACACCCCACACCGTTTGCAGCAGCTTTGGATCCGAGGGGACATCCTCGATCTTCTCCCGCAGGCGGTTGATGTGCACGGCCACCGTCATGTTGTCCCCCATCGATTCCAGCCCCCAGATCATCTCGTACAGATCTTCTCGGCTGAAAACCTGCTCCGGGTGGCGCATCAAAAACAGCAGCAGTTCGTACTCTTTGTTTTTCAGCGGTAGCTCCACGCCGTTTTTGGCAATGGTGCGGGCGGCGGGGTCCGCCGTCAGTGGGCCTGCAGTGATGCGCTGTGGGCCTGCTGTCTCCGGTTTCAGACGGGCATACTGGGCCAGGTGCGCTTTGGCCCGTGCCACCAGCACACTGGGGGAAAAGGGCTTTTCGATATAATCATCCGCGCCAAAGCCCAGGCCGCGGATCTTATCCACGTCCTCTCCGCGCGCCGTTACCATCAGGATCGGAATGTCCTTTTCGGCCCGCACAGCCTTGCAGATGGTGAAGCCGTCCACACCGGGCAGCAACACGTCCAGTAAAATCAGGTCAAAGGGCTGGTGCAGCGCCGCATCCAGCCCGGTGGTGCCGTCCGGCGCAATGGTCACGTCGTAGCCGCCCAATTCCAGATAGTCCCGCTCAATGGCGGCGATGTCAGCATCGTCCTCTACAATTAAAATATGTTTTGGCATCTTCTTCACTCCTTTGCGGCAGGGAATTGCAGCAGGATGCACAGCCCACCGCCGGGGGCATTTTCGGCCCGAACGCTGCCTCCCATCTGCTGCATCGACCGGCGCACCACCGCCAGCCCCAGGCCGCTTCCTGCCGCCGGGTTGGTGCGGGCCGCATCGCCGCGGTAGAACGGCTCAAACAAATTGGCAAGCTGCTCCGGCGGCACACCAGGGCCGTTATCCTGCACCTGTAGCGTTACGCCTGCGGCGGTCTGCTCACTGCGCAGGGTCAGGGCGGTGGCCCCATACTTGCAGCTGTTATCAATGAGATTATGCAAAATGCGTCCCAGCAGTTCGCGGTCGACTGTTACGGTGTCATCACCCACCGCTGTGCTGTCCAGCGTCAGTTCCTCGCGGTCGCAATCGGCCAGAATCGTGTCCACTATCCGGCGCAGGGGCAGCGGTTCGGGATGGATGGGATACTCGCTGGCACCCAGCTTGGCCAGCTCAAACAGGCGGTTGACCAGGGCCTCCAGGTCGGTCTCCCGGGCGTAGATGGTCTGCAGGTAGCGCTGGCGGGCGGCTTCGTCGGGGGCGACGCCCTCCAGCAGGGCCTCGGTGTAGGCGCGGATGGTGGTCAGCGGGCTTTTCAGGTCGTGGGACATCCCGGCGATGAGTTCCTGCTTTTTCTGCTGCTCCCGCTGCTGCTGGGCCAGGGATTCTTTCAGGCGCGCCGCCATCTCGTCCACGGCATCGCAGGCGGGGCGGAACTCATCGTTTTTGGTGTAGGCGATGGGCGCGTTGAGGTCGCCGTTCTGGATTCGGTGGATGCCCTGCATCAGCGCGGCCAGCGGCTCCCGGATATGGGCAAAGAGGTTCCGGGTCAGCCACAGGTTGGTGGCCACCACCGCCGCCAGCAGCACGGCGATGACCACCACGCCGTACAGCACTACAAACCGCTTGAGGTCGGCAAAGGCAGCCTCGGCCTGCTCGCCCATAGCGTGCAGGTCCTGCAGGGTCAGGCCCATACGCGGCAGGTAGATATTCTCCAGCAGCAGAAGCAGCACCCCCAGCCCCACGGCCAGCAGCACCCCGGCCACCGCCACCGGCACCACCAGCATGATCAGATTCGAGCGTTTGAGCCGTTCCTGGATCGTCATAGCTATCCCCACTTTCTTATGGTAAATTGTACCACAAAGTGCGGGCGCAAAGTTAAACAAAAATTAAAAAGCCTGTATCCGTTGGCAGATACAGGCTTTTTCACTTTATTTCCACAGCCAAAGCAGGAATGCCAGCAGCACCGCCAGGCCCACCAGGTAGGCACCGGCGATGAGCAGGGTGGCTTTCAGCGCACCCAGTATGGCCCAGAATTTCTCCTTAGCGGTCCATTCACTGGGCTGCTCCCAGGGGCGGTCGTTGACCGGTTCCGGGGCGGAAGCGTGTTTGCGGCTATGGGGCAGCAGTGTCGGCGCGGGGCCGATGCCACTCATATCGGCGATGGTACGGCCATCGTCCTCAAAGGAATCGTGCTTTCTCATTTTTCGTACAGGTGGCAGACCACGTAATGGCCGGGCTCGACCTCACGCTGTTTGGGGGATTCGGTCTTGCAGCGCTCGGTAGCGTAGGGACAGCGGGTGTGGAACTTGCAGCCCGCCGGCGGGTTGGCCGGGGACGGGATGGAACCCTGCAGCACAATGCGCTCCCGCTTGACGGTGGGATCCGGGATGGGAATGGCCGAGAACAGTGCCTTGGTGTAGGGGTGCAGCGGGTGGGCAAAGATATCGTCCGTCTCGCCGTACTCCACCAGGTTGCCCAGGTACATAACGCCCACCGTGTCGGAGATATGCTCAACAACAGACAGGTCGTGGGAGATGAACAGGTAGGTCAGGTTGCGCTTTTCCTGCAGGGTCTTGAGCAGGTTGATGATCTGCGCCTGGATGGACACGTCCAGCGCGGAGACCGGCTCGTCACAGACAACGAACTCCGGGTTCAGGGCCAGGGCGCGGGCGATGCAGATACGCTGGCGCTGGCCGCCGGAGAACTCATGCGGGTAGCGGGTCTTGTGGTAGGGCTGCAGGCCGCAGTCGTCCATGACCTGGTCGATATAGTCATCGAACTCATTTTTCGGCACCAGGTTATGCTCGCGCACAGCCTCGCCGATGATCTCACCTACGGGCAGACGCGGGGACAGACTGGAGAACGGATCCTGGAAGATGATCTGCATCTTGGTGCGCAGTTCCCGCAGCTCGGCGGCGTTCATGTCGTAGACTTCCTTGCCGTTGAACAGCACCTGGCCGCCGGTCTTATCGCCGCTCAGGCGCAGGATGGTGCGGCCGGTGGTGGACTTGCCGCAGCCGGACTCGCCCACCAGGCCCATGGTGCAGCCGCGGCGCAGGTTAAAGGTAACGCCGTCCACCGCCTTGACATGGCCCACCGTCTGGGACAGCAGGCCGCCCTTGATGGGGAAATATTTCTTGAGGTGGTTGACCATCAGGATATACTGAGGGTCATAGGTGACGGGGGTGTAATCCACTTCGGGCAGTTTCTTTGCCATACGTCACTCACCCGCCTTTCTGGTTTCTTCGTAGTAGCGGTAGCAGCTGACCTTGTGGGTGGGGGACAGGCTGATCTCGCAGGGGTATTCGCCGCTGCAGCAGGGCAGCTGCATCTCGCAGCGGTCCTTGAAGTAGCAGTAATCCGGCATGTCGACCGGGTTGGGCACCTTACCGGGGATGGAGTACAAGCGGTCGACCTTTTTGCCAACGACCGGCTTGGAGGCCATCAGGCCGATGGTGTAGGGGTGGCTGGGATGGGCGAAGATTTCCTCGACCGTGCCTTTCTCGACCACACGGCCCGCGTACATGACAACGACATAGTCCGCCATCTCGGCGATCACGCCCAGGTCATGGGTGATGAGCATGATGGAGGAGTTGATGCGGTCCTTCAGGTTACGCAGCAGGTCCAAAATCTGGGCCTGGATGGTCACATCCAGGGCGGTGGTGGGCTCGTCAGCAATGATGATCTTGGGGTTGCAGGCCAGGGCCATGGCGATCATGACACGCTGGCGCATGCCGCCGGACAGCTCGTGGGGGTACATCTCGTACACGCCGTTGCTGTTGGCGATGCCGACAGTCTCCAGCATTTCGATGGTGCGCTTCTTGATGTCCTCCTTGGTCTTGCCCTCGCCCTCGTGCAGGGCGATGACCTCATCGATCTGGGCACCGATGCGGAACACCGGGTTCAGGCTGGTCATGGGCTCCTGGAAGATCATCGAGATAAAGTTGCCGCGCAGGCCCTGCATCTTATCAGCGGGGGTCTTGGCAATGTCGTACGCCTTGCCGCTGCCCAGATTCAGACGAATTTCGCCGTCCACGATCTGGCCCTGGGGGCGCTGGAGCAGCTGCATCAGGGACAGGCTGGTAACGGACTTGCCACAGCCGGACTCGCCTACGACGCCGACGGTCTTACCGATGGGTACCTCAAAGGAGACACCATCCACGCTTTTGACCACGCCGGTATCGGTGAAGAAGTAGGTGTGCAGGTTATCGAACTCGACCGCGTTTTTCTCATCGTGCATCTGGACCGTGTACTCACTCTCCGGCACGTTGCGGCGCTTGCGTTTTTTCTCGTATTGATCGGTAATGCGGCGGTTTTCTTTGGAGATACGCCGCGACTCTTTGGCGGAAAGGTATCCGTCCTGTTTTTTAGCCATCGTGTGTTTCTCCTTCCAATCAGCGTTTCATCTTGGGGTCAAACGCATCGCGCAGACCGTCGCCAACAAAGTTGAAGCCCAGAACGGTGAGCAGCAGGCAGACACCGGCGGGGATCCAGATGAACAGGTAGTTGGTCATGACGTACGCGTTGTTGACATCGTTGATGATGTTGCCCCAGGAGGCGAACGGGTATTTAACGCCCAAGCCCAGGAAGGACAGGGTGGCTTCGGTCAGGATAGTAGAGCCAAGGCCCATGGTGCAGGTAACGATCAGCTGCGGGATGACGTTGGGGATCAGGTGGCGGAAGATGCGGTGCCACACGTTGATGCCGCAGGCCTCGGTAGCCAGCATGAACTCCTGCTCACGCAGGGAGAGGATCTGGCCGCGGACCAGGCGGGCAATGCTGGGCCAGCCCAGGAAGCCGAGGATCAGCATCAGGTACATCATACGGGTCCAGGAGTCCACGCGCATGGCATCCATGGCGGCACCGATGATGATGATGACGGGCATCGAGGGGATGCAGTAGAACACATCGACCACACGCATGATGATGTTATCGACCCAGCCGCCGAAGTAGCCGGAGATGCCGCCCATCAGGATACCGAGGGAAGCCTCGATGACAACAACGATGAAGCCGATGATCAGCGAGACACGGCCGCCGTACATCAGGCGGGTCAGCATGTCCATGCCGTTGGTGTCGGTGCCCAGCCAGTGCTCCTTGCTGGGGCTGGCGTAACGGTCGTAGACGTAAGTCTCGGTCATCTGTTTGACGCTCCACACCTTGGTGGAAGGATCGTAGACGATATCGTACTCGGCTTCGTTGCCGTCCGCATCGGTATAGTTGAACTTTTCGGCATCGCTGTCGATGGCTTCCTGCAGGTGCTCCTTGAAATCGCGGGTGATGACGATGCTGGCATCGGCAGCGGAAACCACGAAGCGGCTGACATAGCCCAGCGTCTCGCCGCTGACAGAGATGTTGCCATCCTTGTCCAGGGCATAGTCCACGCCATCGGCAGTGAATTTCTCCTCGCCATTGGCCATGGCGGTCAGGGCGGCGAGCTTGGTCTCGAAGCTGAACTTATCCACACCGTCAGCCTCGTTGACCAGGTCGCGACTGGCATAGCCCATGACGGTGCGGCCCTGGTAGACCACATAGAAGTCATCGCTGATCGGGTCGAGGGTGTAGTCTACATCTTTATAGTTAAACTCGGTCTCACCCTTTTTGGAGGCTTCCAGCGCCTTGCTCTGGGCGATGGAGCCAAAGTCCTGACCATCAGCTGCAACGAAACGCATGGTATCGTTGCGGGTCACACCCACATACTCTTTGGACATCTGGGTGTAGGTGAAGAACTGCTCGTCCTGGCCATAGGGGCTGACAAGGCCGCCGATGAAAGAAAATACGAACATTGCAATCAGGATGGACAGCCCCACAACGGCCAGCCGGTTGCGGAAAAAACGCTTGGCGACCAGCGCGCCGGGGGAAAGCACCTTGACGCGGCGGTCATCGTTCAGGGAGTACTGCTCCTGCTGTGGGTTCTGGTTCTGGGTGTTTTCACTCATGGGTGTGCAGTCTCCTTTCTTAAGAAATACGTACGCGCGGGTCGACCACGCCGTACAGGATGTCCGTCAACAGGTTGCTGGCAAGGGTCAGCACTGCCATAAAGGACAGGTAGAACATCGTAAAGGGGATATCACCCGCAACCATCGACTGATACGAGATATAGCCGATGCCGGGAATGGAGAACAAGGTCTCGGTGATTAGCGCACCGCTGAACAGGCCAGGCAGGCTGCCGCCGATGATGGTGACCAGCGGGATCAGCGTGTTGCGAAAGGCATGCTTATAGATAACAGTATGCTCCGACAGGCCCTTGGCGCGGGCAGTGCGGATGTAGTCAGCGTTGAGGACTTCCAGCATGTTGGTGCGGGTATAGCGCATGTAGCCGCCGATGGAAACGATGACCAGCGTAGCGATGGGCAGCACAAGGTGGTTGGCCTTATCCAGGAACTGACCCATGGAGTCCAGCTGGACATAGTCACGCCCCACTAGGCCGTACAGATCGAACCAGCCCAGTTTGACGGAGAACAGCAGCTTAAGCAGCGTGGCAAAGAAGAAAGTGGGCAGAGAGATGCCGACCAGTGCGGCCGCGGTAATAACATAGTCGGTGCGGCTGTACTGCTTGGTAGCAGCCAGAATGCCCAAGGGCACAGCAATGAGGATGGACAGCACAAAGGAGATGCCGCCCATGATGACAGACAGGCCGACGACCTCGGAAAACTTCTGGGTGGCGGGGACGTTCCACTTCCAGCTGTCGCCAAAGTTGCCAACAATAGCCTTGGACAGCCAGGTGAAGAAGCCAGGTACAATGTCCAGATCCAGGCCATAGGAGGCATTCAGCTGGGCCAGCCATTCCTCGTAAGGTTTGGCACCGGGTGCCTGAGCCAGCTGCATTGCCATCGTCTCGGCAAAGGAACTGGGCAGGCTACGGATCAGCGCGTAGATAATGAACATGACACAGAACAGGATCAATACCGACTGCGCGATACGCTTGATGATGTAATTTCGCACGGGTGTTTCGTTCCTTCCTTGCACGGCGGGGCCGCGTTTTATAGTTTGCAGGGAGATGCACAATGTGGGCATCCCCATCCCCCGCAGGGTCAGTATACCCTGCGGGGGAGTGGGACAACCATATTAAAGTGGTATGTTTTTGTCAACAGCAAGCAACCGCCTTTGGCATCAGCGGGTGCCGAAAGGCGGTCGCAGGCGTGGGGCCGTCAGCCCCAAAAACACAATCGAGCTAAAATCAGCCGTTCAGCTCGGTGGTGTTCAGCTCAGACTTGTAGGTCCAGTACGGGGTCTGGTCCTTAGCGATGGTGTCGATATTAACACGCTCGGTGGAGAAGATGGTAGCCTCGCTGCGCTGGTAGACAGGCAGTTCAACGCCCCAATCCAGGATGATCTCCATGGCCTCTTTGTACATGGCTTTACGGGCCTCCTGGTCGGTGGTCTGGCGGGCAGCCATGATCAGCTCATCCAGGTCTGCATCGTTGATGCCGTAGTAGTTGGTGGAACCATTGCTGTGGTATAGCTGGTACATGTCGGGGTCATTGGTGGACTGCCAGGCAGCGACCCAACCCTCGGCAGCGCCGGACTGGTAAGAAGCGAACAGGTCAGAAGCGTTGGCCATATCGTTGACAGTCAGGGTGAAGCCGATGGTCTTAAGGGCGGCTGCGGCGTTGGTCAAGGTCTGGAAGGTGGGATGGTCGCCGCTGCCGCCGGCGCCGATGTTGATCTGGTATTCCATCTTGGCACCAGTGGGCGCGGCAGTGACCTGGCCGTTCTCGATGGTATAACCAGCAGCCTCGAAGTAACCCAGAGCAGCCTCGAGTGCAGCAGCGTACTTGTCTTCGCTCTTCATGTCAGAGGTGTAGATCTCGTTGCCATCCACATCGGTGGAGTAGGCGATCTTGTAACCGTCATCGGTAACGGAAGGAGCGGCCCAGGAAGTATTGGAGATGGGGTAGTTAATAACGGTAGCGGTATCGCCGTAGTAAGAGTCGATACCCTCATCACGGTAAGCAGAAACAACGGTCATGATGGCCTTGCGCAGATTCTTGGAAGCCTCGGAAGTGGGATCGTTGCCAACGCTGACGTTCTTAGCATTCAGGGCAACGTAGCCGTAGCCGCGGTAGTCCATCAGGCGGGTGGTGATGACAGAGCCATCCTCGCCCTCAGCGCCGTTGATGTCAGCAATCTGGCTGGCCACTTCCAGAGAGTAGGAAGGATCGGAGATGTCGATGGTGCCGGCCTGCACACCGGTGATCTTATCAGCTTCCTGGGTCTCCTTCATGTTGATGTGAGCGACCTTGGGTGCGCCATCGAAGTAGTCTGGGTTGGCATCCAGGTAGACAACGCCATCGCTGTACTTGTTAAAGGTGAACATACCACCGCCCAGAGGAGCGCTGGTCTTGGAGCGAACACCGCTCAGATCACCCTTGACAAAGCCGAAGGAGTTGTTGTCGTAGTCGTACAGGGAAGCATCACCATAGTAGTGCAGGGGAGCGATGGGGATCTGCAGCTGGTAGATCATGGTGGTAGACAGCTCGGTGGTGGTCAGGGTCATGCTGTAGTCGCTGGTCTTAACGATACCAGCAACGCTGGGCACGTCATTACCAACGGTAATACCGGTGGTGGCGTAGTTGTAAACTTCCTCGGGGATCAGGTCAGACAGGGCAGAGCCAGCAGTCTCGGCCTCCATAGCAGAGAAGTTCCAGTCGTAGTTCTCGCCGATAGCCAGGAAGAAGTCCTTAGCGGTAGCACCGTCGGGCATGTCGAAGCCCCAGCCGGCAGCAGCGGAGGTGACATCGGTAGCGCCGTTGGCCATCATGTAGTCAACGATCTCCTGGGCAAAAGCAACGCCGCCCTCGTTGACAGCGTCCCAGAAAGCCTTCTGCTGGTCAGCAGTGAAGTAGGTGTTGTCGGTGTTGTCCTCGCCAGCCTCAGCAATCAGCTTAGACAGGGTGGACATGGAGCTGCGGTACTCCTCCAGGCCAACGATGGGGGTGGAGTACATGGTGGTGGAACCGTCATAGGTCGGGTCCAGGTAAACGTAGATGGTGAAGATAACGTCATCAATGGTGACAGGCTCGCCGTCAGAGAACTTCAGGTCGTCACGCAGCTTGATGTCGTAGGTGACAGTGCCGTCATCGTTCTCGGTGACAACGCAGTCGCTGGTGCCATAGTAGGTGTAATCAGTGCCGTTGTAATCGCGGGTCTCGCCCTCGATACCGTTCAGGATCATTTCGCCCTTACGGTCTGCACCCAGCAGGCCAAGCTGGGTCAGGTTGATGACATCCTGGTCAGCGGCAGAAGAGGCGAAGAAGGGGCTGAACTTGCCCTCAAAGCCGGTCTCTGCCAGGACGAGGGTGCCGTCACTGGTGGAAGTGGTAGCCTCGGCGGTGGCGGTGCTGGTAGCTTCCTCGCTGGTGGCGGCGGAGGAAGAAGCGGAGCTGCCGCAGCCAGCCAGCATGCTCAGGCTCAGAGCCGCAGCAGATGCCAGCGCAATGGCTTGCTTTGCGTTTTTCATGTGTACAAAACCTCCTAAAATTTGCCCTATCAGCAAGTCATTATGGCAACTCCCCAGCTGCCATAATGAAAAGGGGGTACCCCCTTTTCGAACATTATGTATTCATACAATGTACACTTGTCGATAATGACTTAAGGCATATAGTACCGTAAGTTTGGCAATTTGTCAACTTAAAAGTATCATTTTTGTGGCGTTTACTGAAATTTGTGATAAAATTTTGGCAGAGAAAGGAATTGATTTTTTTATGCGTCATACAAAAAGCCGGCAGCTGTTCAGCCGCCGGCTTTTTGCACCTATCTACATTATTATATATATAAATAATAATGCATATTTATTACGGGGTCATCCCTGTTCCTCGTACTTTAACGATTTAAATCGTTTACTGGCCCGTACAAAGGCAACTGCGGATACGGCCTGCAGTAGGGTAAACATCAGGCGGGTGGGCAGGTTCTGCCCCACCAGCGCCAGCTGCACCATCTGGGCGGCAGCTGTCACTGCCGTGAGTACAGCGGCCAACATGCAGGCTGAAGGTAATTTTTGCACGGTCTGCTCATGGAGATAGGCTCGCAACGGGTCGCCGCCCGCTGTCAGCCGCACCAGCAGGTAGACAGCATATACCGCAGCCAGCAGCCCCGCCATATAGGGCAGCAACAGCCAGAACGGCGCGCGGGTGGTAGCGCCGGGAACAAAGCCCGCCGCCACTGCCAGCACGGCCCCGCCGCCGCACAGCGCCCACAGCCGGGCCATCATCTGGCCCCGGGGGTGTTCGCCCGCGTAGCGATAATGAGCACCTCGATATTGGTAGTTGCCGTTCAGGTCTTTTTCAAAGTCGTCCAGATAGGCACGTTTCTTTTTGCGGTTTGCCATTATTCCAGCCCCGTCAGGTCGTAGTGATCCAGCCAATCCTTGGCGGTCTCGCAGACACCGCGCAGGCAGCTTTCTTCAAAGGGGCTGGTCAAGTCGGCGTTTTGCAGCAGTTCGGTGAACACGCGGCTGCCGCCCTGGCGGGTGTAGGCCATGTAATGCGCCCAGGCGTTGGCGTGGTCTTTCTGCATCAGCGCCCAGATCTGCAGGCTGACGGTCTGTGCCAGGCAGTAATCAATGTAGTAGAACGGGCTCTGGTAGATGTGCATCTGGCGCTGCCAGTATTCGCCTGCACCGTAGAACGGGATCTCGCCGTCCAGGCGCATCCAGGGCTGGTAGAGAGCGGCCAATTCTTTCCAGGTCTCGTGGCGCTGGGCCGAGGTCATGTCCGGCTTCTCGTACACGATATGCTGGAAATGGTCGACCATCGTGCCGTAGGGGATGAAGGTGAGCGCCCCAGCCAGGTGGCTATAGCGGAACTTGCGGGCATTCTCGCCGAAGAAGCCCTCGGCCCAGGGCCAGGCCAGAAACTCCATTGACATTGAGTGGACCTCGCAGGCTTCCATGCTGGGCCAGACGGTGGAATAGGGGATGCGCTTGCGGTTCATATAGGCGGCAAAGGCGTGGCCAGCTTCGTGGGTGACGACCTCAACATCGTGCTGGGTACCGTTGAAGTTGGCAAAAATAAACGGCACTTCGTAATCATCAAGGCTGGTGCAGTAGCCACCGCCCGCCTTGCCGGGGGTGGAGAGTAGGTCCATCAGCTGATTGTCCAGCATCTTGTTAAAGAATTCGGCAGTCTCGGGGGAGAGTTCCTCGTAAAACTTTTTGCCCTGGCCCACGATCGCATCGGCGTTGCCGCAGGGCTTGGGGTTGCCGCTGCGAAACATTAGAGCGTTGTCGGCAGCGTTCATCGGATACTGTTTGCCCAGGCGCTTGGCCTGCTCGCGGTAGATGCTGTCGGCTACGGGGACGAGGTATTTCACCACAGAAGCGCGAAATTTTTCCACATCGGCTTTGGTGTAGCAGTTGCGGCCCATGCGGTAGTAGCCCAGGGTGGTGTAGCCGCCGTACCCCAGCTTTTTACCCATGGTGTCCCGCAGGTGGACCATCTTATCGTAGATGGAATCGAACTCCTCCTGATGCTCCTTGTACCAGGCACCCTCGGCTTTCCAGGCGGCCAGGCGGCGGACATCGTCAGGGACGTTCTTAAATGGGGACAGCTGGCTCAAGGTATAAACGCCGCCTTCAAAGGGAATCTGGGCCGAGGCAATCAGCTTACCGTACTGGGTGGAGAGGTCATTTTCCTGGGCCATCTCGTCCAGAATTTCCGGTGAGAAAGCTTTCTGGGCGATCTCGGCGTTAAGGAACATCAGTTCGCCGTACTCCTCGCCCAGCTGTTTTCGGTAGGGGGACGCCAGCAGGGCGGCGCTCCAGGTGTTCTGGCATTCCTGGATCTGCGGGGTGGCAGTGTTCCAGAAATTCATTTCACCGTCGTAGAATTCATCGCGGGTATCGATGGTGTTGCGGACGTTGGCCAGGTTGGCCAGAGTGTCTACGTGTTTGTTCAGGGTCTGCTCGTCCAGAAAGGCGGCCTTGGCAGCGGCATAATCGGGTGCTGTGGCAAAGCGCTGGGTCACAACGGCAAACTGCGCCTTGATCTCATCCAGATCCGGGCGCTGATAGGGCATCTCAGAAAATTTCATGAGCGTGTTTCTCCTTTGTATGTTTTGTAGGCATTATAGCATAGCCGCGTAAAAAAGGCAAAGATATAAGCAGATACAAAAAAGCTAAAAAGTTGTACTCTTATATCACCAACAAAAACCGAGTTGGTTCACACAACAGGGGCAAGTAAAACGCCCCGGAAAAAGAAAGTACAACCTGTATAAAGCGTATGAGTATCTTTCCCATAGGAACGACCCCGATAAGTATCAGTATAATGCTGACAAGGTCGTTCACCTGCAAGATTTTGACTTTCCTGAACCGAATGACGGTGTAACTGAAGAAGAGCAAGTTGAAACGATGTTCAGCGCGCCTGTGTTCAACACCGTAAAAGAACTCGTCCGCTGGGCGTATGACAACGGCTGCTGGTCGCCTTTCCATAAGAACTACGGCCTTTGGAAAGATATTCAGAGCGAATCTAAAACATGTGAAACAGATGCCTAGATGGTTGGATACCTGCACACAGCCTGTACCCATACTCAGCGGGTACAGCGTAATCTGGGGGCGCAGATGAAAAAGTACCAGATGGCATTTGCTGCGTAAAAATCTGCCAAGAGCAAAACGCTCTTGGCAGCAAAAATCTTTTTTTATTGTCTTCTTGATGGGGCGGTTTATGCAAAAGACAGGCCCCTTTTTGCTTGCAAAAATTACAGCACACCACGCAGAAATTCTACTAGGAAGGTGACTGCAGGGCGGTGGACTGCGGCGAAATGGTAAGGGGTTGCATGGAGAAAACTCCTTTTTAATAAAATCACAGCAGCGGGCTGAACAATCTGAACAAGCACTGTACACCGCGCAGGGCCAGGCTGCGCTGGCCGCTGTACTGGGGCGTTACGTTTTCGCATTGGGGGAACAGCGCCTCAAAATCCGCCCGCACATCCTGCACGGCCTGGCAGCCGCAGAACCAGCAGCCGTTCTCAAAATGCAGGTACAGGCTACGGTAATCCAGGTTGATGGTCCCCACCGCAGCGGCCTTATCATCGGCCACAAACTGCTTGGCATGGATGAAACCGGGCGTGTACTCGTAGATCTGCACACCGCCTGCAGCCAGCCGCGCGTAGTGGCTGCGGGTGACTGAGAAAATCAGCTTTTTGTCCGGGATGCCCGGCGTGATGATCCGCACATCCACGCCCCGCTGTGCGGCCAGCACCAGGGAGCGCTGCATCTCATCGCTCAAAATCAGGTAGGGCGTGGTGATGTACACATACCGCTGGGCGCTGTTGATGAGGTTGAGATACACATCCTCGCCCACACGCTTGTCGTCCAGTGGATTGTCAGCGTAGGGCAGCACGGTTGCGCTCTCCCAGGCAGTGTACCGGATGGCGGACAAATACGGCTCTACTTCCGGCGTTTCTTTCTGGGTTGTGCCCCACATCTCCAAAAAAATCAGTGTCAAATTGCGCACGGCATCGCCCTCCAGCCGTATGCCGGAGTCCTTCCACTGGCCATAGGGGTGGGTCAGGTTGAAGTATTCGTCCGCCAGGTTGTAGCCGCCGGTGTAGCCGACCTGCCCATCGATGACGGTGATCTTGCGGTGGTCGCGGTTGTTCATAAAAACGTTCAGCAACGGCACGATGGGGTTGAACACCCGGCACTGGATGCCCCGCTGTTGCAGTTTTTTGGCAAAGGCGGTATCCACAAAGCCAATGCTGCCCATGTCATCGTAGAAAACCCGAACTTCCACCCTGGCGGCGACCCGCTCGGCCAGGATATCCTCGATGCCCTGCCAGGCGGTGGAATCCTCGATGGCGTGGTACTCCATAAAAATAAAGTGCCGGGCTTTGCGCAGGTCGGCCTTCTGGGCTTCCAGCGCAGCGTTGGTGTCACCGTAGTAAGTTACATCGGTGTTGTGGCAGGCAGGGTAGTGGGCCTGGGTCTGTAAGTAGTGGATCTGGTTTTGCAGGGCAGGGTCCTCCGGCATAGCGGCACGGTCTAGCGGCGGGGCGTAATGGGGCTGTAATTCTTTATCGGTGCGGGTAAACCGCCCGCGCATGATGTTGACGGCATCGCTGCGCCCGAAAATCAGATACAGGCAGACACCAAAGACAGGAACGGTCAAAATAACGATGATCCACGAAAGTTTGGTGGCACTGTTGGTGTGGCGGCCGTAGATGCGCAGCGCCAGCAGAAAGGCCAGTACGCTGATAGCCAGCTGCACCCAGGCGTAGTAGCGGGTCAGCTTCAGGGCGGCCCACACGATCCACAGCACTTGTAGTAGTACGCACAGGGCGGCAATGCCCACGCGGCTTACCCCGTTGGGCACGGCCTCGCGCTTTTCTTCGGTCTGATGCAGGGAATTCATGGCAAAACATCCTTTTTGTGGCTATAAAATAGTACCAGTGTAGCATAAAATTGTGTCTTTTTCTATTACAAAATGTCGCTTTTTCCGCAGGAACGTCGAATCGTAGGACACTTTCACAAATTTACACAAAAAAGTCCGTGACAAGAGGACGGGTGCTGTGCTATAATTATTTTAATAGTTACAAAACGGAAACAAAAACGCGTTGGAGGTGCTTTGCCACGCAGTTTATAAAAAGGAACGGGCTTCGTCAACTGGTATTGGCGGGGCTGGTGTTGTGTCTGCTGTTTTTGACCGCACCGCATACTTTTGCTGAGGATTTTAATACCGTGCTGGACCGCCTGGGTCGCCTGCAGGCCCTGGCTAACTCCTATGTGGAGACCGAGGATACGTCCGCCGACCCCATCGTGCTGACCCTCTCCTACACCCGCACGGGCGAGTACGCGAACCAGATGTGGCAGCTGACCGCCGGTGTGCGGGATGCGGCCTTTGAAAATTACGTCAACGCCAACGACAGCGACCTGCAGGCCCTGCGCGGCATGAACACCGTTACCCTGCCCGGCGGGCAGAACATCGATTTCGGCCACCTGCTGGCCTCAATGAACCTGGTGTACAACGGCATTCCCATCACCGGCAGCTGGGGCGGCGACTGTATGCAACTTGCCAAGGCCTACTACGGCCAGGCCAGCGATGAAGCCGGCTACGCCGAGGCCATGCGCGCCACCTTTGCCATCGATGATGACGGCTCGGTCAGTGTCTTTGGTGACCAGGATCTGCGGGCAGATATCGACTCCATCAACGTAGGCGCGGAACTGACCAGGGACACCGACATCGCCACGGCTCTGCGGGATTATTACCAGAATTTAAGCGCTACGGTGGTGGATTATGCCCGCGCCAAGCAGTTTATCATGCTCAACTTCGGCACGGTGGATACCTCAGCTGAGAACTTCGGTGATGTGATCTACGAGACCATGCTGGAGGATTCCGGCATGCAGCTGCTTTTGTACATGAATGGTATGTGGGCCACCAGCGGCTGGACCGTGAACAGCGACTACGCCCCCGCCCTGCACGGTACGGCGGACCTGTTGGCCGAATGGCTGGCAACGGCAGTCAACAACGAAAAGATTAAGAGTGACACTAACGACCGCCTGGTAGCCATGGGCGGTGAAGCCCTGGCCGAAGCCCTGGCCGCTCTGGGCGACAGCGATGCCGCCAGCGAGGCCCTGACCGCTGCCCAGAGCGCCGAGGACAGTGCCAGTTCTACCGCATCGACAACGGAATCGGTGATTTCCGATGCCACGCAGACCTTGCAGCAGAAGTTTAATGTAAAGATCTTCCAGCTGGTGCTGTTGATCGTGGCGGCTGCGGCGATCTTTATGCTGATTTTAAGCTGTGCCATGTTTGCCAGCCACCACAGCAAGCGCAAAAAGGAATTTGAGAAAAAGCAGCGCGCCGCCCGGAAGAAAAAAGCCGCAAAGCAGAAGCGGGAACGGCAAGAGTAAAGTTGAAACACGCACTGTAGGGGCGAGCGTTGCTCGTTCACGGGCCGATATGGAATCGGCCCCTACAATTAGGGAATAAAAATAGCATTTACCATCCAAGAGGAGCTATTTTCGCTCCTCTTTTTTATTTTACACTCTGTTCATGCCCTGTTCACGAAGTGTATATTCGGGGGCAGTTATCCACAGCGTATACGGGTTATCCACGTTGAAAATGTTGAAAACTCTGTTGAAAACGTGGAAAACTCTCCCCATTTCACATGCCTATGGTCGAAAATCTCTGGAAAACCATGGGGAAACCCGAAATCCCCCTGCGGAAAACTTTTCGGCCCACCACCTTCTGACATCGGCCCACCACCTTCTGACAAGAGAACTGTTGCACTTCCTCGTGGAAAATGCTACAATAAATTGGTATATATTTAACCATGATTAGGAGGACCTTGCCCATGAACAGTTGGATCGACCGGCTGGAGCGCCGCTACAGCCGCTTTGCCATCCCGTATCTCATCAATGGCCTGCTGGTGGGCCAGCTGGCCGTGGGGCTCATCGTACTGCTCATCAACTGGCAGTTCAGCGGGTTCATCTCCCTCAGCCGCAGCGCCGTGCTGCACGGGCAGATCTGGCGGCTCATCACCTTCCTGTTCCAGCCGGTGTGGCTGGGCGGTGCGCTGGGCATCTTGAACCTGGTGTTTTACTTCTGGATCGGCAACTCGCTCACCCGCGCCTGGGGCGATTTCCGCATGACGCTTTTTATCGCGCTGGGTGTGCTGGGTGCTTGGATCAGCTGCTTTTTGGCGGGCGGTGCCTTGCCGGACGGCATCTTCCTGAGCATGATGTTCGCCTACACCAGGATGTGGCCGGAGCAGGGTGTGCTGCTGTTCGGCATCATCCCCTTTAAAATGAAGTACCTGGGCTGGTACGAACTTTTTTTCTGGGTGGTGCAGTTCCTGCTGGGCAGCCTGACCACCAAGATAAGCCTGGTGCTGAGCCTACTGGGCTTCCTGGTGTTCTTTGGCCGTGAGGTGTTTGACTGGTGCCGCGATACCCTGACCGGATACAAGCGCCGTCGCGACTGGCAAAACCGCAACCGTTGACCCTACCGCGCCCCAGGCGGCGCGAAAAGATAAAAGGAGTAATTACCATGAAACTGATCACCGCGATCGTCAATAAAGAGGATTCCAAAAACGTCTGCAACCAGTTGTTGAAAAACAAGTTCTACGTCACCCGCCTGGCCACCACCGGCGGCTTCTTGATGGCGGGCAACATGACCCTTCTCATCTGCACCGAGGACGAAAAGGTCGATGACTGCATCGGCATCATCTCCCAGTGCTGCAAACAGCGCACCGAGATTGTGCCCGGCACCGCTACCCTTGGCTTGGGCATCGAAAGCGCCCTGCCCATGGAAGTGACTGTGGGCGGCGCTACCATTATGGTCACCAACGTGGAGCGCTTTGAAAAGCTGTGATGCTGGAACGCCTGGCCGGTAATACGGCCTTAAAGTCGGAGTTGGGCGCGGCCCTGCGCACTGGGCGGCTGCCCCACGCCATTTTGCTGGTGGGTGAGCCGGGTTGCGGCGCAGGCTTTGCAGCCCGCTGCCTGGCGGCGGACTACCTCTACCCCCAGGGCGGCTCCCATGCCGAGGCTGTGCTGAAAAAAGAAGACACCGAATGCCTGGTTTTGCAGGGTGAGGGTGCCAGCGGGCAGATCGCTGTCAAGCGTGTGCGGGAGATGCGCGAAGCCATTCAGCACTCGGCGCTGTCCACCGATGCGGCGGGCCGTGTGCTGTTTATTTACGGCGCGCAAAACCTCAACGGCTCCTCGGCCAACGCGATGCTGAAAATTATCGAGGAACCGCCCGAGGGTGTGCTTTTTGTGTTGACGGCCACCAGCGCTGCTACCGTGCTGCCTACCATCCGTAGCCGGTGCGCAGCCTATACCATCGCCCCGGTGCCTACCGAGGAGTGCGCCGCTTTGCTGACCCGCGAGGGCCTGCCTGCCCGGCTGGCCCAGGAACTGGCCTTTTTGTACGAGGGGCACATTGGCACAGCAATGCATGCTTTCCGCGTAGATACGTTTAAAACAACCCTAGGCCTTGCCAAGGAGCTGTGCAGCTACGCGGCCCAGAACGACGCTTACCGCACCCTGGTGATGGTGACTAAGTACGAGCGCGACCGCGAGGGTTTTCTGGCTCTGCTGTGGCAGTTGGACCAGCTGTGCAGTGCGGTGTTGCGCCGCCCCGCCTATGGGGCTGAGCAGTGCGGCGGCCTGACACCGGACCGTGCCGCCCGCCTTTTGCAGGTAAGCGCTGCAACGCGCAAAACGGTAACAGGCAACGGCAATCTGCGCCTGGCAGTAGCGGTATTTGCCGCCGAGGCCGCCCGCTAAGATTAGGAACCAACGGCAAAATCTGCCTTACAAATAGATAAAGGAACTTCCCATGAAAGTGATTTCTGTAAAATTCAAGGAAAACGGCCGCTCCTACTACTTTGATCCCTGCGATTTCGAGATCAAAGAGGGCGACTACGTCATCGTTACCACGGCTCGCGGCACCGAGTGCGGTGAGGTCGTGCGTGCCTCCCACGAGGTGCCGGGCTTCTCCCGCGAGGTCAAGCCGGTCATCCGCGTGGCTGATGCAGTGGACATTCGCCGCATGCGCCAGAACCGCGCCGATGTGCAGCAGGCCTACACCCTCTGCGAGCAGCGCATCGCCGTCCACGGCCTGAAAATGAAGCTGGTGGATGCGGAATATACGCTGGATCGCAGCAAACTGGTATTCTACTTCACCGCTGACAACCGCGTGGATTTCCGTGAGCTGGTTAAGGACCTGGCCTCCCAGTTCCACACCCGCATTGAACTGCGTCAGATCGGTGTGCGCGATGAAAGCAAGATGCTGGGCGGCCTGGGTCTGTGCGGCCAGCCGTTCTGCTGCAGCCGCTTTTTGAAAAGCTTCCAGCCTGTGTCCATCAAAATGGCCAAGGAGCAGGGCTTGAGCCTGAATCCCGCCAAGATCAGTGGGTCGTGCGGACGCTTAATGTGCTGTTTGGCTTATGAACAAAAAAGTTACGAGTATCTGAATTCCATCACGCCGCAGGTGGGCAGCATTGTGCGTACGCCGGACGGCGAGGGAACGGTCATTGAGGTGAACGTTGTGGCGGGTACGCTGAAGGTTCGATCCAACGTGGAAATCTTGGCACCGCGCATCTATAAACGGGACGAATGTGTGTACCTGCGGGGCGGAAAACGTGCCCCCAGAACCCCCGATAAAGAGGACGATTAAGGGACTACAAATGCAGTTAGTTGCGACTTACCGTCGAAAAATTTCAATATATGGCACTTGCTAATTTTTTTTCAATGTGATACAATATGTATAACGCAGTAGGCAGAGCAAACCCGCTGTGTGCCATACCGGGGAGCAGCCGTGCAGGGCCGGTATGGTACAATACCATTCAGCACGGAGATAAGGAGTTCACGATGGCTCATACCGTTTCCAGCGAGTGCGTTGCTTGCGGTGCATGTGTTGACACCTGCCCCGTTGGTGCAATCAGCATGGAGGACAAGGCTGTGGTCGATGCAGCTTCCTGCGTTGATTGCGGTGCTTGCGAGGGCGTTTGCCCCACCGGCGCTATCCAGGCTGAATAAGCTATTTTGCGCTTAAAGCGTAACCTGTATCCGCAGGTTGCGCTTTTTTTATTTTGTGTTTTATGTTTTGTGTTTTATGTTGCGTGTTGCGGTGCTCTCCGGGGCAAAATCCTCTTTGCCGGTGGTAGTGTAGGGAGGATCTTGGCCCCTCCGAAGCATCTTGCATGAACTGCAATATTATTGTTTGTTGCAATCACACCCCATCCGTGGGGCTTTTGGCCCCGGAGGGAGGCAATGTGGGAGGAGTACAAAGCGCCGTTAAGAAAATGTAGTCACACATACATTTTTAGGCGCTTTGTGCTCTGTCCCCCCCCCTTGGGGTTCTTAGGGGCGGGTAGCCCCTAGGCAGTGCCCCGTGCCTCGGAAGTGGCGGGATTTTTCTGCAACTTTTTTGGTTACAAAAGAGTAGGCATAGTGGCGACCACCCAATAGAAAAGGCCCTGCCGCAAGGTAGGCAGGGCCGGTTAAGGCCATATTTAAGTTTTACTCAAACACATTCTCTTCATCAGCAACTTCCTCGGCAACCGCGTTGCCTTCGGCATCGATGCCGCGATGATCCAACATAGCGTGGATGAACTCCTGCGCCAGGCCGTACAAGGTGGCGAATACCGGCACACCGATAACCATGCCGGCAATGCCCAAAAGATCACCGCCCACAACGATGGAGAACAGCACCCACAAGGCCGAAATGCCGATGGACTGGCCCAAAATCTTTGGGCCGATAAAGTTGCCGTCAAACTGCTGGATGATCAAAATCAGGATGCAGAAAATCAGCGCCTGAATGGGGTTGACCAGCAGCAGGATAAAGATGCTGGGCACCGCACCAATGAACGGGCCGAACACCGGGATGATGTTGGTGATGCCGATGAACACGCTGATCAGCACGGCAAAGTCCAGCCGCAGCACCGTCATGCAGATAAAGGTGATGACACCGATGATGGCAGAGTCGATGATCTTGCCGATGAAAAAGCCGGTGAAGTTATCGTTGGCATAGTGGCAGATGCGCAGCGTGTGCTCGGCTGCGCGGCGGGGCAGCAGCGCGTGGGCCACGGTGCGCAGCTGGTGCAGCAGGTGGTCCTTGTCCGCCAGCATGTAGATGCTGGACGCGATGGATGTAAAGATGCTGACGAAGTTGCCCGCCACGTTGCCCATTGTGGACATGATCTGCGGCAGGGCACTCATGCCCAGGTTGTAGACCTCGTTGAGCATGGTTTCGGAATCATCCAACGCCTGGATAGCCTTTTGCAGGTCCACACCGTAGCGGTTCTGGATAAAAAGCAGCGCGCTTTGCAAGCCGTTGATGTACTGCGGCACATTATTGAACAGCGTCATAATGCTGTTGATGATCTGCGGAATGACCAGCCAGGCCAGAAGCACGATCAACAGCACCGCCACTAAGTAGGCCAGTAGAATGGCTACCCACCGCCAGCGTTTGGATTTTTTCAGCAGCTTGGCGTGGAAAAAACGCACCAGGGGGTCTAAAATATAGGCGATCACGATGCCTCCGAAGAACGGGGACAAGATCTTCATCAAAGAGCTGAAACCACCCAGGAAATAGCCCAGATTATTCAGCAACAGGTAAAATGCAATGCCTGCGCATACGATGGCCGTCCAGTCTAAAATGCTTTCCGGCTTTTTGTCGATAAAATGTTTTCCGCTCACGATTCCTTGCCTCTCTCAAAATGGCCTTTACGTTCATTCCCTTTATTGTACTTGCATGTGGGTCGTGGTGCAAGAGGCAAGTTGTTAATTTTTTGCCTTTTTTGAACCGGTTTTTGGCTGCGGGGTAGACGGCAGGTCCTCGGGCAGGCCGCGGGCCGTCAGCCCGGCACTCACCGCCTGCCGGGCCAACGCCACTAGTACGGCCAGCGTGGGCACACCGGCCACCATGCCGGGGATGCCGAACAGCTCGCCGCCTACCACGATGGCTAGCAGAACTCCCAGCCCGGACAGCCCTGTGGCCCCACCCAGGATACGCGGCGCGATAAAGTTGCCATCGATCTGCTGCACAGCCACAATAATAATCAAAAACTCTGCCGCCTGCAGCGGCGATTCCAGCAGCAACAGCAGCGCCCCAGGTACTGCGCCCAAAAAAGGCCCCAGCACCGGCACGATATTGGTCATGGCAACCACCACGGCGATTAGCGGCGCATAGTCCAACCGCAAAAGCAGCATCAGGGCAAAGGTTTCGGCCCCCACCAGCAGAGCGTCCAGCAGCTGCCCGCCGATGTACCCGCTGAACGTCCGGTCCGCCAGCCGGAATACTGAGAGCAGCTGCCCCATCGTGCGGGGCGGCAGTGCGGCCCGCAGGCAGAGCGTGGCGCTGTGCAGCAGCTTATCCTTGTCCAGCAGCAAATAGACGCTGGCAGCCAGCGCCAGGCCCGCATCCGCTGCCGCTCCGGCGGTGTTGGAGGCGGCTTTCGCCGCAGCTTGCGCAACCCGGCCGGACCAGATCGCAAACTCAGTTTGCAGGCGGGTGGTCAGCTGCTGCAAAATCGTGTCCATCATGGCGGTATCCACGCCAAAGGTGGTCTGTACCCAGGCCAGCAGATGGCGCAGTGTTTTCTCGTAAGCGGCCAGCTTGCCGAAAAAAGTGGTCATACTCTGTGCCAACTGCGGCAAAATCAGCCACAGCAGCAACCCCGCCGCACCAAACAGCAGTGCGTAGCTTACCGCTACCCCGGCTCCGCGCCGTCTGCCAAACCATTTCGCCGCCAGCCACCGAGTGGGAATGTCCAGCACGTAGGCCAGCACCAGCCCCCACAAAAACGGCCGCAGCATCATGGCCAGCCGCTCCAGCGCCCCGGCCAGGGTGGACAGCTGTGCCACTCCGCCAAAAATCAGCGCCACGCCCAGCGCCAGCCCCAGCCAGTCCCCCACTGTGCGGGGTGTGCGGCTCAGCCAATGTTTCATGGTGTTTCCTCCTGCGTTTTTCTTCTATCCTACCCGACCCGCACTGTGGGAAAGCATGAATTGGGGCCGAAATCTATTGAAACACCGCTGTGTGGCCGTAAATTGCATACACAGCGGTGCTTTTGCTTATACTTCCTTAGAAATCAGTCAACTACGGGGATGTTCAGCCCGAATTCCAACGGACGAAACCGGGGGCAGACATTTTCGGCCGTGCAGATGACCGAGGCTGCCAGGCGGCTGCCAATCTCGCAGGATTCCGGCAGGGTCTTGCCGTAGGTCAGACCGATGACCGTACCGGCGAAGAAAGCATCCCCCGCGCCGGTGGTGTCGATGACATCCACCTTTTTGGCGGGCACAACGCCGCTTTCGCCGTTGGAGCGTGCATACACGGCACCCTCGCTGCCCATCGTCACCACCATGCAGGGGATGTTGGCGCTGTGTACGTTGGCTGTCAATGTGCGGCACATTTCCTCGGGGGCCATGTGGTCGTACTCGTCCGAGAAAAGCAGCCCGGCCTCCTGCTGATTGCAGACAAAGCAGTCAATCTCCTGCAAAAAGGCGCGGCGCTCCATGGCGATGCTCATGTTGGAGATGGCGGCGTAGACTTTTTTGTTGTGCTTTTTGGCGTAGCGCAAAATCTGCTTGACGGTGTCCTTTTCCAGGTCCAGCTCAAAGGCAATGCCGTCACAGTCGGCGAGGATCTCATCGCCTTTTTCTTCCAGCAGCTTGGTTAGCGGGGTAGTGTCCGGTCGCTTGGAGATAGCGGCGCAGACATCGCCGTCGTTATCAAATACGGCCAACCAGGTGCCCATGCCATCGGGCACTTTCTCGATGTACTTGGTATTGACCTTGTGCTTGGCCAGCTTGTCGATAACGTCCTGGCCGGAGCCGGTGTCGTCCACCAGGCTGACAAAGGTCGGCCGCAGTTCCACATTGGCAATATCCTCGGCCACATTGCGGCAGACACCGCCGTGGACCTGCTCGACCCGGCCAGCGTTGCGCCCGCCCGGGATGTAAGTGGAGAGCGGATAGCCTTTAATATCCACAAATACCGCACCGATGACTACGATACCCATACGAAAAAAATCCTTTCCTATGCCACAGAAATATTGTTCTTATTGTAGCATAGTTCGGCAGGATGCGCAATTGTATTACAACTTCTTTAACTTCTCCAGCCGGTTCAAAGCCTCGTTCAGTGTTTCGTCTTTCTTGGCAAAGTGGAAGCGAATCAGGTGGTTCACATCCTCGCGGAAGAAGCTGGAGCCGGGCACGGCACCCACGCCCACATCCCGGGCCAGCATCTCGCAAAATTCCCGGTCGCTCTTGTACCCGTAGCGGGAGATGTCCATCAGCACGTAGTACGCACCCTGGGGTGTGGTGTGCTCCAGCCCGATGGCATCCAGGCCCTGCACAAACAGGTTTCGCTTTTGGGTGTAGGTTTTTAACAGTTCATCGTAATATTCCTGGGTAAAGCGCAAGCCGGGGATGACGGCCTCCTGCAGGGGCGCGGCGGCACCTACGGTCAAAAAGTCGTGCACTTTTTTGATGCGGTCAGTGATCTTGGCCGGGGCAATGGTGTAGCCCAGCCGCCAGCCGGTGATGGAGTAGGTCTTAGACAGTGACGAGCAGGAGATTGTGCGCTCCCACATGTCGGGCAGGCTGGCAAAGTAGGTGTGGGTGTAGGGTGCGTAGACGATGTGCTCGTACACTTCATCGGTGATGACGTAGGCATCGTACTTTTTGGCTAGGTCGGCGATGGTCTCTAACTCGGCGCGGGTGAACACCTTGCCGCAGGGGTTGGACGGATTGCACAAAATCAGTGCCTTGGGATGCTGCTTGAAAGCGGCTTCCAGCTCATCCACATTGAAATCAAACGTGGGCGGATGCAGCGGCACATAAATTGGCTCGGCCCCGGAAAGGATCGTGTCAGCGCCATAATTCTCGTAAAAAGGCGAGAACACAATGACCTTGTCGCCGGGGTTGGCTACCGTCATCATAGCGGCCATCATGGCTTCGGTGCTGCCGCAGGTAGTCACGATCTCGCTGTTGGGGTTGATCACGCGGCCCATCAGGCGGGATTGCTTTTCGGCCAGCGCTTCGCGGAAGTTCTGCGCACCCCAGGTGATGGAGTACTGGTGGAAATCCTCGTGAGAGACCTCGGCCAGGCGATTTAAGATGGCCTGGGGTGGGTCAAAGTCCGGGAACCCCTGGGACAGGTTGACTGCACCGTATTGGTTGGATATACGGGTCATCCGCCGGATGACCGAATCAGTAAAATGTGCGGTGCGATTTGATAGTGGCTGCATAATTTTCCCTTTCTAAAATAGTGTAAAATCTTTCACTTTGTAGGGATCGATGCTTGCATCAGCCCGCAGGCGAACGCTGTTCGCCCCTGCAGATAGACACAAAACACATAACAAAATATATGCCTACTATTATAATAAGCGCATCCCCACGTTGCAACCCATCTGGCGCTGGGGTTCCGTTAACCTGCTAAATAGTTTAAAGGAATTTTCGCTTTAACACAGTGAAGTGAAAGAAAGTTTCGCTTTTGGCCCCCAAAACACGAGAAAAAAGTTAAATATCTTACGATTTTTAGTCGATAATTCTCTTTTTGTTAACATTTTATCTAAATACACAGTGGTTTTTTCGTCTTTTCGGCAATTTTAACAAAAAGGCTTTTCTTTTTTGTAAAAGTGTGTTAATATATATTTAACAAAGTGGTCGGCTGGAGGAACCAGATCAGCTCCGCTTAAATATTTTGGAGGAATGCTTTTATGATGAAGTATCTGCAAAAGCTCGGCAAAGCGTTAATGCTTCCCGTAGCTGCGCTGCCCGTCTGCGGTATCCTGATGGGCATTGGTTACGCACTCGCTCCCGCCGTCATGGGCGCTGAGGGTGCTACCTCCGGTGCTGCGTACACCGTTGGTTTCCTGCTGATCAAGGCCGGTGGTGCCCTGATCGATAACATGGCTTGGCTGTTCGCCATCGGCGCTGCTGTGGGTCTGTCTGACGACCACGATGGCACGGCCGGTCTGGCTGGCCTGGTCAGCTTCCTGATGATGCAGCAGCTGCTCAGCCCCGGCGTTGTCGGTGCTGTCCGTACCTTGGAAGAAGGCACCGTTGATTACATTGCTTTCAGCAAGATCGCCGGCAACTCTTTCATCGGTATTCTGGCCGCCATCATCGGTGCTGCCTGCTACAACAAGTTCAAGAACACCCAACTGCCTGACTGGCTGGCATTCTTCAGCGGCAAGCGCAGCGTTGCTATCGTGACCGCTGTTGTTTCCATCGTTGTTTCCGTTATCCTGCTGTTCGTCTGGCCCATCATCTTCGGCGTTCTGGTTGCCCTGGGCAACGGCATCGCTGGCATGGGCGGCATCGGCGCAGGTATCTACGCTTTCCTGAACCGTCTGCTGATTCCCACCGGCCTACATCACGCCCTGAACAACGTGTTCTGGTTTGATACCATCGGCCTGGGCGACCTGAGCCACTTCTGGGCTGGCGACACCTCCGCTGATGTCAGCTGGGATCTGGGCATGTACATGTCCGGCTTCTTCCCCTGCATGATGTTCGGTATTGCCGGTGCTGCTCTGGCTATGGTTCAGACCGCTAAGAACAAGAAGGCTGCTATCGGCCTGGTCGTTTCCGCTGCTATCTGCGCATTCGTCTGCGGCGTTACCGAGCCCTTCGAGTTCGGCTTCATGTTCCTCTGCTTCCCCCTGTATGTTGTTTATGCTGCTCTGTACGGCATCTTCACCATCATCACCTACTACTCCGGCTTCCGCGCAGGCTTCTGCTTCTCCGCCGGTGCTACTGACCTGGTCTTCTCCGCCAGCCTGCCTGCTGCCGCTAAGACTTGGATGATCATTCCTCTGGGTATCGCTGCTTTCGTGGTCTTCTACCTGGTGTTCCGTTTCGCTATCACTAAGTTCGACCTGAAGACCCCCGGCCGTGAGGACGAGGACGCTGAAGCTGCTGAGGCTACGATCACCCTGGCCAATAACGACTACACCGCCATCGCCAAAGGCGTTCTGGCTGCTGTCGGCGGCAAGGGCAACGTTGCCAACGTTGACTACTGCGCTACCCGCCTGCGCTTCGAGATCAAGGATCACACCGCCGTTGATGAGAAGGCTGTTAAGAAGGCTGGTGCCGCTGGTGTCATCCGTCCCAGCAAGACTGCCTGCCAGGTCGTTATCGGCCCCAAGGTCCAGTTTGTGTATGACGAGTTGAAGAAAATGCTGTAAGCTTTGCGTTATTGCTTATAGCGCCCCTTGGTAAAGGTTCTGGTTCACTTTACCTAAACCGCATAACTTCCGCCAGGGGCGGGCCGTGCGCCTGCCCCTGGCGTTTTTTGTGAAATGCTGCCGGATGCTTGCACGAAATTGCCTGGATTATGATACAAAATTCACATTTGTGTGCTTTTTCTAAAACGGTATTGTGGTATAATATAAAATAAGGAGAAACGGCGGTACTCACCTGCCCGCCCCAATAATTAGGAGGAAATTCTTATGAAAATCATCCGCGCAAAAGACTACTATGACATGTCCCGCAAGGCTGCCAACATCATCTCGGCCCAAGTCATCATGAAACCCAACTGTGTGCTGGGCCTGGCCACCGGCGGCACCCCTGTGGGTACCTATAAACAGCTGGTCGAGTGGTACAACAAGGGCGACCTGGACTTCTCCGAGGTCACCAGCGTCAACCTGGATGAGTATCGCGGCCTGCCCAAAGAGCATCCCGAAAGCTACTGGAGCTTCATGCACCGCAACCTGTTCGACCTAGTCAACATCCGCCCCGAGGCCATCAACCTGCCTGATGGCACCAACATGGATGCCGAAGGAGAGTGCGCCCGCTATGACGCTGTGATCAAGAGCGTGGGCGGCGTGGATCTGCAGCTGCTGGGCATCGGTCATGACGGCCACATCGGCTTCAACGAGCCAGGTGAGGCTTTCGAACTGGGCACCCACTGTGTCGACCTGAAGCCCGAGACCATCGAGGCTAACAAGCGCTTCTTTGATGGCGACGAGGCTCTGGTCCCCAAACAGGCCTACACTATGGGCATCAAGACCATCATGCAGGCCCGCAAAGTCCTGATGGTTGTCAACGGCAAGGGAAAGGCTGAGATCGTGAAGAAGGCTTTCTTCGGCCCCGTCACCCCCGAAGTGCCCGCTAGCATCCTGCAGATGCACCCCGATTTCATCCTGGTCGGCGATGAGGAAGCATTCAGCCTGATCTGATGGCAGGAGGTTTTCCGCTATGATTATCAAAAATGCCAAAGTTTTTACGGATGGATGCCGTTTTGTGGAAAAAGACCTCGTGATCCGCGATGGCCGCATCGTGTTTGGTGCCGCCCCGCAGGAAAACGAGGAAGTGCTGGATGCCAAGGGCAATTACGCTCTGCCAGGCCTGGTGGATATCCACTTCCACGGTGCTGTCGGCCATGACTTCTGCGATGCCGATGAAGCCGGTCTGCAGGCCATTGCCGATTTCGAGGCCAGCAAAGGTGTGCTGGCTATCTGCCCCGCCACGATGACTTTCAGCGAGGAAATCCTGAACAGCATCATGGACGTGGCCGCAGCCCACAAGAATGAGCATGGCGCAGATTTGGTCGGCATCAATATGGAAGGCCCCTACATCAGCCCCAAAAAGGTGGGTGCGCAGAACCCCAAGTACGTGATGGCCGCCAATGCCGCTATGTTCCGCCGCCTGCAGGTCCGTAGCGGTGGGCTGATCAAGCTGGTGGATGTAGCCCCCGAGGAGCCGGGCAACATGGACTTCATCAAGGAATGTCACGATGAGGTGCGCATTTCCATCGCACACACCTGCACCGACTACGACACCGCCAAAGAGGCCTTTGCCGCCGGTGCCACCCACATGACCCACCTGTACAACGCCATGCCGGGCATCACCCACCGCGCCCCCGGCCCCATCATCGCCGCGCTGGAGGATGGCGCCGAGGTCGAACTGATTACCGACAACGTGCATATCCACCCCGCCATGGTGCGCTTTACGTTTAATGCCTTTGGCGATGACCATGTGATTCTGATCGCCGACAGCATGATGGCCTGCGGTCTGCCCGATGGGCAGTACAGCCTGGGCGGCCAGGCCGTCACGGTGCGCGGCCGCCGCGCCACCCTGACCGAGCAGGAGGGCACCATCGCTGGCAGCGCTACCAGCCTGTTTGACTGCATGAAACGTGCGGTGCAGGAGATGGGTGTGCCGCTGGAAAGTGCCGTCCGCGCCGCCACCCTCAACCCCGCCCGCAGCATCGGTGTGGATGCTGATTACGGCAGCCTGGAAGCAGGCCGCTGGGGCAACGTGGTGCTGGTGGATGACCAGTTGAACATCCAGACCGTGGTGCGCCACGGCCAAATTCTGTAACCGCTGTAACCACTGCAGCAAAAATAAACCGGGATGTTTTGCCGCGTCCCGGTTTTCTTTTTGTGAGCCCTGTGTTACAATGAGGGCAGCAAGCAAGAAGGAGTGTGCCCTATGAAAAAAATCGCAATTTTGGGCTGCGGCCAGCTGGGCAGCATCGTGGCCGATGCCATTGCCAGCGGCCTGCTGCCGGATTATATCCTCTGCGCGGCAATGAGCCGCAAGCAGCCGGATGCCGAGGCCCTGTGCGCCAAAGCGGGCGGCGTGGCTTGCGCCACCCTGGCCGAAGTGCTGGCCCAGAAGCCGGACTACGTGGTGGAGACCGCCGCCGTGCAGGTAGCCAAAGAAAGCTGCCTGCCGGTGCTGAAAGCCGGGCTGGGCTTTATCCCCATCAGCATCGGCGCTTTTGCGGATGCCGATTTTTACGCCCAGGCCTGCGCTACGGCCAAGGCTCACGGCGGGCGCATCTACCTGCCCCATGGCGCAGTGGGCGGCTTTGACGTGCTGCACACGGTGGCCCTGATGGCGAAAGCCAAAAACCAGCCCATCACCGCCGAGATCCACACCCACAAAGGCCCGGCATCCCTGAAAAACACGCCGCTGTTCACCGAAGAATTGATGACCACGCCGGAAAAAACCGTGCTGGCAGGTACCGCCGCCGAGGCGATTGAAGTGCTGCCCACGAAAGTAAACGTAGCGGTGGCCGCCGCGCTGGCGGGCATTGGCCCCGACAAGATGGGCGCGAAGATTACGAGCGTGGAGGGCTTTGCCGGGGATGACCACTGCATCACGATGGAGACTGACGGCCTGAAAGTGACCTCCGATGTCTACAGCCGCACCGCCGAGATCGCCGGTTGGAGCATCGTCTCCCTCCTGCAAAACCTCGCCGGGCCTGTGGTGTTGTTTTAACTTCCTTTCTTTGGAAAAGAAAGGAAGCAAAGAAACTTTCAATATTTTCCATAAAAAGAGGGCGGTGCCGGAAAGTGGCACCGCCCTTTTGTAATAGGTTATAAATTACGGATTCTCATTGGCTTCGGCGGGGGCGCTCTCGCGTTCCTCGCGGCGTTTCGTCAGGTATTCGTCCATTTCTTCGGCAACCTGCTTGGAGTACTTCACAGCCTCGACAACGGTGCGGGCACCCAGCACCACATCGCCGCTGGCGAAAATGCCATCGCGGGTGGTGCGGCCGTGCTCATCGGTGGCAAGCAGACCGTGGCTGCTCATCTCCAGGCCGGTAGTGGTGCTGACGATGCGGTTCTGCGCACCTTGGCTGATGGCAATGATAACGCTGGAGCAGGGGAAGAACTGCTCCTCGCTGGTGGAGGTAATGTTGCCTTCCTCGTCCATCTCCACTTTCTTGTAGTAAACGCCATCATCAGTAATGCGGCTGGGGCGCATGCCGTAGTAGAACTCTACGCCGTCGGCCTTGGCATAGTCCACCTCGCGCACGCTGGCGGCGGTCTGGTAACGGCGGCAGAACACACTGACATGGCGCACACCCTTGCGTAGGGCGGTACGGGCTACGTCCATAGCCGAGTTGCCAGCGCCGATGACCACCAGATTGTCACCCAGATCATACACATCTGGATCCACCAGATAGTCAATGGCGTAGTTGACATGGCCTAGGCTCTCGCCGGGGATGCCCATAGCTTTGGGCTTCCACACGCCGGTGCCGATGAAGATCGCCTCGTAGCCGTCACGCTGCAGGTCGTCCACCGTCAGGGTACGGCCAATGGCCGTATTGGGGCGGATTTTGATGCCCAGCTTGATGAGCTGTTTCTGGTAGCGGTCCAAAATGCTTTTGGGCAGGCGGAACTCCGGGATGCCGTAGCGCAGCACACCGCCGATCTTCTCGCGGCTTTCAAAGATCGTCACGTCATAGCCGCGGCGGGCCAGCAGCACACTGATGGTAACGCCTGCCGGGCCGCTGCCGATGATTGCCACGCGTTGGTGCTTCTTTTCGTCCATCTCCGGTTCCAGATGGTCGAGGTAGGCATCAGAGATATAGTTCTCGATGCTGGAAAAATGCACGGGGGCACCCTTGCGGCCCAGTACACAGTGACCCTCACACTGCTTTTCGTGGTCGCATACCAGAGAGCAGATGATGCTCAGCGGGTTATTCTCGTACAGCATTTCACCGGCTTCTTCCTTGTGGCCGGTGCGGAACAGTTCGATCGCTTCCGGGATGTTGGTGCTGATGGGGCAGCCCTCGCGGCACATCGGTTTTTTGCAGTGCAGGCAGCGGCGGGCTTCGTTTACAACATGAATCGCCATTTCTTCTGACTCCTTTTCTTTTTCTCGCGCATAAAAATTGACATTCCAGCGCGGGCTGTGCTATAGGTTTGGTAAATAGATTGTTAGGGGGTGCCCTGTTATGGCAAAGGTTGCAGTGCTGCTGCCCCGCCGCGAAATGCAGCAAATGGCAGCGGACCTGATTGCATACTATCCGAATCTATCACCCTTATGTATTGAGTATACCCACACAGATGCGGCTTGTCAACGAGCAATAAGATTACAAAATGATGGCTGTGAGTTACTCCTGGCCCGTGGCCTGCAGGCGGTGCTCATCCAGCGCGCCGTACCACTGCCGGTCATCCCAATTACAGCCACCGCACAGGAAGTTGGCGTGCTGGTGGCCCGCTGCAAGCGGGAACTGGGCCTCACCGACCCGAAAATTGGGCTGATCGCCTTTGAAAATATGCTGGGGGATACATCCCGATTTGATGAGCTATTCGGCGTGGAGCTGTGCCGCTACACTGTGCCGGGCACTCAGGAGACGGACACCTCCGTCGGCCTGGCCGCGCTGGTGGATTGCGCTTTGCAGGAGGGCTGCCAGGCGGTCATCGGCGGCGATGTGGTCTGCGCCCGGGCCGAAACGCTGGGGCTGCCCCACTACTTTTTGGCATCCGGGCGGGAAAGCTTGCAGAATGCCTTTGCCATCGCCGACCGTGTGGCCTATGCCATCGACCTGGAAAAGCGCGCCCGGGCCGAGATGAACACGATGCTGGACTTTACGTTCAGCGGCATTTTGCAGATCGATGCGGATGGCATCATCCGCCGGGGCAACCGTGTGCTGTACAATATTTTGGATAAGCACCCCGAGGAACTCATCGGCCGCCCGGTGCAGGAAGCACTGCCCCAATTGCGCACCGAACTGCTGGACAAAGCCCTGCGCCGTGGCGAGGAAGCCTACGCGATTTTGCTGCCCATCGAGGGGCACACCGTGGTCGTCAACATTGCGCCCATCCGACTGGAAAACCAGATCCGCGGTGCGATCTTGACTTTCCAGGAAGGACGGCGTATCACCGAGATCAGCGGTGAGCTGCGGAGGGAACTCTACCGCCGTGGTTTTGTGGCCCGCGCGCGGTTCGACCGCCTGCCCGTGCAGGATGCCGCTATGAAAGATATTTTTGAAAAAGCGCGGCAGATCGCCCAGTATCCTGTGCCGGTGCTGCTGACCGGTGAGATCGGCACCGGCAAGCGGATGCTGGCCCAGTGCCTGCACAACGAAAGCCCCAACCGCGCCAACGCCTTTGTGGAACTGGATTGCAGCGCCTATCAGCCGGATTCGCTGGACACGCTGCTGTTCGGCAGCTACTCCACCCGGGCCGATGCCCCCGCCTGCCTGGCCGAGGCCGCGCAGAACGGTACACTGTATCTGGCGCATATCGAGGCACTTTCGCCGGAATTGCAATTTAAAATTTTGCGGCTGATCGGCGGCAAGATCTGGCGCAACGGGGCCAGCCAGCCCGCACAGGCTGCCGTGCGGGTGGTGGCCTCCAGCAATGCCGACCTGCCCGCCCTGCTGCGGGAGGGGCTGTTCCGCAGTGACTTGTATTATGCGCTGAATGTGCTTTCGCTGGCCCTGCCGCCGCTGCGGGCACGGCGGGCGGATATCCTGTCCTGGGCGGACCGTTACCTGGCCGAAGCCCAGGACCAGTACAAGCGGTACGTCAGCCTGACCAACGGTGCGCGGGAGTTTTTGCAAAAATATGATTGGCCCGGCAACCTGGATCAGCTGCGCAGCGTGTGTGAGCGTACGGTGCTGCTGGCACCCCGCCGCAGCGTGGATGAGGTGTTTTTGCGCGGCCAGCTGCGGGAACTGACCCCCGCCGCCCCGGCCCTGCCGGAAACGGCCGTATTGGCGCAGCCCGGCATGGATCCCAGCGCCGCCCGCATCCGCCAGGCCTTGCAGGCCGCCGGCGGTGACCGCCAAAAAGCCGCCGATGCGCTGGGCATCAGCAAAACCACCCTGTGGCGGCAGATGAAAAAGTTGGATATCACGTTTGGAAAATGAAAATCCCCGCCGGTAAGCTGTTGTAGGTTATCGGCGGGGATTTTTATGGAGAAATGCGTTATTTTACAATGAATTTTTCCACCGCATCCCAGTCCAGGTCAATGCCCAGGCCGTCCCCCTGGGGGACGTACCAGGCCATCTTTTCATCGGCGGTAAAGGGGGCTTTGGTCAGGGCGGATTTCAGCGGGTTGGGATTTTCTTCCGATTCCATCGGCAGCAGGCCCGGCAGGGCGGCGGCCACCTGCAGGCTGGCGGCAAACAGCACCGCCGAACCAAAACAATGCAGGCTGATGGGGCGGCAATGGGCCTGGGCGGCTGCGCCAATGCGCACACACTCGCTGATGCCGCCAGCCCAGCCTACGTCAGGCTGCACCACGTCCAGCGCACCTACGTCCAGCATCGTGGTAAAGTTGCCTGCGCCCTGCTGGGTCTCGCAGCCTACAATTTTCAGGCCGGGGTTGCTGCGGCAAAGCAGCGTCAAGCCCTGCATGTCCTCAAAGGGGATAGGCTCCTCCAGCCAGCCGACCCCGGCTTCCACCAGGCGGGGCGCGTTTTCCAGGGCAGTGGCGCGGTCCCAGCTGGCGTTGGTGTCCACGGCCAGGTTGCCCTCGCCCACGATCTCTTTCGCCGCGCGGATGCGCTGCCAGTCCTCCTCCACCGTAACGGTATCCTCGGTGATGCCCAGCACTTTTAACGGCGCGTGGGCGCGGTCCAGGTTGCGGCCGATCTTGATTTTGGCATCGGTGTAGCCTTTGCGCATGTAGCCTTCCAGCTCGCGCCGCAGGCCGTCCAGCCCCTTGCCGTGGGCGTAAAAGCCGCCGCTGGCATAGCTGGGGATGCGATCTCGCATGCTGCCCAACAGCGCAGCGATGGGCTTGTGCTCGCACTTGCCTTTTAAGTCCCACAGGGCGATGTCAATGCCGCTGATGGCACCCAGCGTCATGCTGCGCCGACCGCTGGCCAGGGTGCTGATATATAAGGTCTGCCAGATGCTGTCGATATCGGC
Source organism: Coriobacteriaceae bacterium (assembly GCA_963588145.1). Classification (GTDB taxonomy): domain Bacteria; phylum Bacillota; class Clostridia; order Oscillospirales; family Ruminococcaceae; genus Gemmiger. Next base: position 56,822 of record CAVAGJ010000005.1, on the reverse strand, counting down.
GGGGTCACGGCCGATCAGTTTCGGACCCAGGGTGTTCTCCACCAGGTATTGCATAACGGCCAGCGGTGCCCCGTAGGTAAACGCCTCGCCAATGCCCTGCAGACCAGTGTCGGTATCCAGCAGCACCAGCAACGCCTGCCGCGCCCGGCTGGTGGAAAGCGCGTCACTGATGGGTTCACACTCGCAACGCAGTGGCAAACCACATACCGCCGTGATCTTCATGATCGATCCCTCCTGTAGTTGCTTTGTTTCTTTGCCCTTATTGTAGCAGGGGAACCCGCGCGGCGGCAATGTGCAAACTGCCCGAAATGCCGCCGTCCGCTTTGGCAGGTTGCGATAGAAATGCACTTTTTGCAATGCAATATTTCAAAACGTTTCACAAATTGCAACGGCGAGTTGCAATAAAATTGCAATTTGCATTTTAAATTCGTTTCAAAACGCGCAACTTTTCCGTTTGTACTAAAATGTACAGACCTTTTCCGTCACCCTGCCTATTGCCGCAAAACCGCCCATCCCGTATACTAAAGCCAGAACGAAACCAAACCCACCACAAAACATGGAGGTATGCAATATGAAAATCGGATTTATCGGCTTGGGCATCATGGGCAAACCTATGGCAAAGAATCTTTTAAAGGCAGGCTACACCGACCTGCTGGTCAACAACCGTTCCGCCGCCCCGATGGAGGAGCTGGCCGCCTGCGGTGCCACCGCCGCCACACAGCAGGAGATCGGCGACCAGTGCGATGTGGTCATCACGATGCTGCCCAACTCCCCCCAGGTCAAGGAAGTGATGCTGGGCGCGGACGGCGTGGCCGCCCACATGAAAGCGGGCGCTACCTTTATTGACTGCAGCTCCATCAACCCCGTCGCCAGCAAGGAGATCGCCGCCGCTCTGGCCGAAAAGGGTGTCAAGATGCTGGACGCCCCCGTCTCCGGCGGTGAGCCGAAGGCCATCGACGGCACGCTGTCCTTTATGGTAGGCGGCGACGAGGAGACCTTCAATGCCTGCAAACCCATCCTGTCCGCCATGGGCGCATCCGTTGTGCGCTGCGGCGAGGTCGGCGCGGGCAACACCACCAAGCTGGCCAACCAGATCATCGTGGCCTGCAACATCCAGGCCCTGGCCGAGGCCCTGACCCTGGCCCAGAAAGCCGGTGTCGACCCCAGCATGGTGTTTGAGGCCATCAAGGGCGGCCTGGCCGGTTCCACCGTCATGAACGCCAAGGCCCCCATGATGATCGCGGGCAACGATAAGCCGGGCTTCAAGATCGACCTGCACATCAAGGATCTGAACAATGTACTGGACTGCGCCCACAGCGTGGGTGCCCCCGTGCCCATGACTGCCGAGGTGCAGGAGATTTTGCAATGGCTGCATAACCACGAGGGTGGCCAGAAAGACCACAGCGCCATCGCCCAGTATTACGAGTACCTGACCGGCATCAAACTGGGTCGCTGAAAAGAGGGGGACGCTATGAATACCGATTTCATCAAAGGTGTTGTCGTCCCGATCCTGACCATCGTGGACGAGGACGAGAAGATCGATGAGGCCAAACAGCGCGCCCAGGTGGATTACGTCATCGAGGGCGGTGTCACCGGCATCCTGGCCTTCGGCTCCAACGGCGAATTCTATATGCTGGAGGAGGACGAGATGCAGCGCGGTCTACGCATCATGGTGGACCAGGCGGCTGGGCGGGTGCCGGTCTACTTCGGCATCGGGGCCATCAACACCAAAAAGTGCTGCCGCCTGGCCCAAATGGCCGTGGCAAACGGCGCGGCGGCGGTCAGCGTTTTGCAGCCCATGTTCTTAAAGCCGACCTACGATGAGCTGTTCCTCCACTTTAAAACCATTGCCGAGAGTATTCCCGATACGCCGGTTCTGCTGTATAATAATCCCGGACGGGTCGGCTATACGCTGACCGCCCAGTTGGTGGACGAACTGGCCCATCAGGTGCCCAATATTGTGGGCATGAAAGACACCAGCGGCGACATCACCCTGACCGAGGAGTTCATCCGCCGTACGCGGGATGTGGGCTTTAAGGTGTTCGGCGGCAAGGATACGCTGCTTTACGCCAGCCTGTGCCACGGCGCGGTGGGCGGGGTTTGCACCGCCGCCAACTTTATGCCGGAACTCATCACCGATGTGTACAACAAGTTTGCCGCCGGCGACCTGTCCGGCAGCCTGGAAGCCCAGTTCAAGCTGAACCCGGTGCGGCTCTCGATGGATGCCGCCAGCTTCCCCGTAGCGGCCAAGGATATGGCCGCCCTGCGCGGGCGGGATGTGGGTGTGCCCTACCTGCCCAGCCTGCCTACGCCTGACGGTGCCGCCCGCGATGGGTTTGTGCGCACCATGACCGCCGCCGGACTTTTATAAAAAGGAGTCTTTGCCATGAATACCACCCTGCATGCCCAAGCCGAAACCATCGTAGCCGCCAGCATCCGTGCCGTGCTGCCGGATGAAGCCGTGCGCCGTGCATTGCAGGGCTTTGCCCCGGCAGGGCGGGTGTTCCTGGTAGCGGCTGGCAAAGCTGCCTGGCAGATGGCCCATGCCGCCGCAGCGGTGCTGGGCCAGCCGGACGGCGGCGTGGTCATTACCAAATACGGCCACGTAAAAGGCGAGATCCCCGGCGTGACCTGCTATGAGGCCGCCCACCCGGTGCCTGACGAAGCAGGCTTTGCCGCCACCGAAAAGGCGCTGGCGCTGGTGCAGGGGCTGACGGCGCAGGATACCGTGCTGTTTCTGCTTTCCGGCGGCGGCAGTGCGCTATTTGAAAAGCCGCTGATCCCCGGCGCAGAATTGCAGGATATCACCTCCCAATTGCTGGCCAGCGGCGCGGACATTGTGGAGATGAACACCATCCGCAAGCGCCTGTCCGGTGTGAAAGGCGGGCGGTTTGCCCAGGCCTGTGCCCCGGCGCAGGTGTACAGCATCGTGCTCAGCGATATTTTGGGTGACCCGCTGGATATGATCGCCAGCGGTCCCGCCTGCCCGGACAGTTCCACCTGCGCCGAAGCAAAGGCCATCGCCGCGTGGTATGGGCTGAAACTCTCCCCGGCGGCTGCGGCGCTTCTCACGCAGGAAACGCCGAAAGCGCTGGATAACGTGACGACAAAAATCACTGGCAGTGTGCGGGAACTGTGCGCTGCTGCGGCCGATGCCTGCCGCCAGGCGGGCTACACCCCCGTGCTGCTGACCGACCGGCTGAACTGCGAAGCCCGCGAAGCCGGACGCTTTTTGGGCAGTATGGCCCAGACCCACGCCGGGCAGGGGCAAAAGCTGGCCTTTTTGGCGGGCGGCGAGACAGTTGTCCACCTGACCGGCCACGGTTTAGGCGGCCGCAACCAGGAATTGGCCCTGGCCGCCGCCCCGGCGCTGGCGGGGCTGAATGCCTGCGTATTCTCGGTAGGCAGTGACGGCACCGATGGCCCCACCGATGCGGCGGGCGGCTACACGGACGGCGATACGGACGCTGCCCTTGCTGCCCACGGCCTGACCGTGCCCGCTGTGCTGGCGGACAATGATGCCTACCACGCCCTGCAGGCAGTGGATGGCCTGTTGGTCACCGGCCCCACCGGCACCAATGTAAACGATGTAAGCGTGGTGCTGGTGCAAGGATAACACCACAAATAAGCGCCCCCGGCGGTCCTGTTGCGGACCACCGGGGGCGCTTTTTGCGTTATTGGGTAAGGCTTACTTCTGCTCGGCCAGCCATTCCACAGCCGACAGGGCGGCAATGTTGCCCTGCCCGGCGGCCTTGATATACTGGTAGGGCTTACCGGCCAGGTCACCGCAGGCGAAGCAGCCCGGCAGGTTGGTGCGCATCTGGGCATCCACGGCCACGTGGGGGCCATCGGTAGCCAGACCCGGCACCAGCTTGTCCGGCGCTACGGCATCCCGCAGCACAAACACGCCGTCCACGGTGTGCAGGGCTTTGTCGGTCTGCACCCCCTCGGCTTTCATCGTGCCGGGGATGGACTGCACTTTCTCCCGCACCACGGTCACGCCGGGGCCGACTGTGACCTCGTGGGGGACGACCGGGAAATACAGCACCTGGGCACAGGTCTCGGCCAAAAAGTCTGCCTCGCGGCAGCTTTCGGCGTTGTAGCCCAGCACGGCCACGGCCTTGCCCTTGTAAAAATGGGCATCGCAGGTGGCGCAGTAGCTTACGCCGCGGCCCAGCAGTTCATCCTCGCCGAGGAACGGCTTGCCCATCACAACACCGCCTGCTAAAATAACAGACGATGCTTCGTACATGATGTCCGGTGTCTGGATGCCGAAATAGCTGCCCATGGCGTAGACCGCCGTGACCTGCTTCTCGGTGATCTCCACGCCCATCACGTCCAGATGGTGCTTGAGTTTGTCGGCCAGGTCGGCACCGGTAATGTCCGGCAGGCCGGGGTAGTTGCGGATGGTGTGGGCCTTGGTCATCTTGGTCGTCAGCCCTTTGCTGCCAAACAAAAGGACCTGCTTGCCGCGTACGCGGGCGGTGATGGCCGCCGATACACCGGCAGGCCCGGTGCCGATAATGGCAATATCGGCGCGGGTGGTTTCATTCATGGTAGTTTCCCTCTATGCTTTTTGTATACTTCGTACTTTCCCTATTCTACCACAAAATCAGGCGCGCGCAATATTTTTTGTGGCAATGATATCCACGCCGGTGCCCGCTACATTCTTGGCCAAAACCTGGCCGATGGTCACGGGCGCGGGGACTTCCACGTCTTTCAGCGCACGGACCACATCAAAAATTTTGCCTTTGGGGATGTCGCTGCGGGTCTTGCAGCTGACCATCGCCAGGGTACCGCCGGTCACACGGACGGTGCTGGTCACAATGCGGGTGGGGGCGGTGACCTCCTTGCGGGCGTAGGCATCGCCGCGTGGGCAGGTGTTGCCGGTGACGGAAGCGACCGCTCCATTTTCCATCGTGACGGTCAGCGGGCAGCCCATGGGGCAGCCGATGCAGGTAAGTTCGATCTTTTTCGTTTCCATAATCAGGCCTCCTCCAGCGTAACAGTCAGGCACGAGGCGTCAGGATGGGCGCGCAGGTCGGCCCCTTTCAGGCGGACCGTTTCCATCTCGCCGGGGGCCAGCACGGGCCGCTTGCGGCTGAAAATGCAGGTGTCGCCCAGATACACGGCGATCTTTTTGTTCTTGAACACGCCGCCCACGCGGAAGCGGATGGTCACGGTATCCCCAGCGCAGGCCGGGCGCACCGTGGCGGGCACGGTGTAGCGCACACCGTTCTCGCAATGTACCGGGATGGCCGGGGCATCCTGCTCGCCGTTCTGTAAATAGGCAGCGGCCTGGGCACCGGCGGCACCGGCTTCCTCGGAAACATAGTCCACCAGGTCATGCACATGCAGCACATTGCCCGCCGCAAACACGCCGGGAATGCTGGTCTCCAGACTTTCGTTGACCAGCGGCCCGCTGGTGATGGGGCTTAACGCCACACCGGCGGCGCGGCTCAACTCGTTTTCAGGCAGCAATCCGCAGGAGAGCAGCAGCGTGTCGCAGTCGTAGTGTTCCTCAGTGCCGGGGACGGGCTTGCCGTTTTCCACGCGGGCCAGGGTGATGCCCTCGACCCGCTCCTTGCCCTGAATATCTACGACCGTGTGGCTCAATTTCAGGGGGATGCCGAAGTCGTCCAGGCATTGCACAATGTTGCGTTTCAGGCCGCCGGAATAGGGCATCAGTTCGGCCACGACCTGCACCTGCGCACCCTCCAGCGTCATGCGGCGGGCCATAATCAGGCCGATATCGCCGGAGCCAAGGATGACCACCTTGCGGCCGGGCAGATAGCCCTCCATGTTTACAAGGCGTTGTGCCGTACCGGCGGTGTAGATACCGGCAGGGCGGTAGCCGGGGATGTTCAGCGCACCACGGGGGCGCTCCCGGCAGCCCATGGCCAGAATCACGGCTTTCGGGTGCAGCTGGAACAGGCCGTCTGTTTTATTCATGGCGGTCACGGTCTTGTCCGCCGCCAGGTCCAGCACCATGGTATTGAGCTTGTAGGGAATGTGCAGTTCCTCGGCCTGGGCGATGAACCGGGCCGCGTACTCGGGGCCGGTCAACTCCTCTTTAAAGGTATGCAGGCCAAAACCGTTGTGGATGCACTGGTTCAAAATGCCGCCCAGTTCGCTGTCGCGCTCTAAAATCAGCAGGTTTTCCACACCGGCCTTGCGGGCAGCTACGGCTGCCGCCAGCCCTGCGGGGCCGCCGCCGATGATGACGAGATCTACGTTATTCATATCCAGCCCCTCCTTTAAAATGTATCCTTGTTGGTGCCAACGATGATCTTGGATTGGCCGCCAGCCTTGGTGATCTCGCTTTGCGGCACACCCAGTTCGCGGGCCAAAATTTCCATCACGCGAGGGCTGCAGAAGCCTGCTTGGCAGCGACCCATACCGGCGCGGGTGCGGCGCTTTACGCCGTCCAGGCTGCGGGCACCGGGCACACGGTGGATGGCCTCGATGATCTCGCCCTCGGTCACGCTCTCGCAGCGGCAGATGATCTGGCCGTAAGCGGGATTCTCTTTGATAAGTTTAGCGCGTTCCTCAAAAGGCAGCGTCTTGGGGTCGAGAATCCCCTTGCGGGTGGGATCAAAAGTGGGATCATCCTCAAGATGCAGGCTGTTTTTCACGATATCGGCCACCATGGCACCCACAGCGGGGGCGCTGGACAGGCCGGGGGACTCGATGGCGGCGCAGTCCACAAAGCCGGGGGCAATCTCGCCAATAAAGAAGTCGTGACGCGGCTCGTGGGCGCGCAGGCCCGCAAAACTGGTGATGGTCTGGCGCATCGGCAGGTCTTTCACCGCCAGGCCGGACTTCTCCCGCACTTCGTTCAGGCCTGCCGCCGTGGTGGCGGTGGCCTCCTTGTCGTCCACATCAATGGCCGTGGGGCCGACCAGCAGGTTGCCGTGCACGGTGGGGGTGACCAGCACGCCCTTGCCGTACTTGCCCGGCAGCTGGAAGATGGTGTGGTGGACATGCCCCGCTGCCGCGTGGTCCAGCAGGAAGTAATCGCCGCGCCGCGCAATGATCTGCATCGGGTGGGCGGCATCCACGGCGTTGTGCAGTTCGTCCGCATGCACACCGGCGGCGTTGACCACCAGGCGGGTCTCAAAGCTGCCCTTGTCGGTGTCCACGCGCCAGCCGCCCTCGATGGGGGCAAAGCCGGTGACGGTGGTGTCAAACTGGAATTTCACGCCGTTTTTGGCAGCGTTCTCGGCAAAGGCGTAGGTCAGGCCAAAGGGGCAGACGATGCCGCCGGTGGGAGCCCACAGGGCCGCCACGGCATTATCGGCAATGTTCGGCTCCATGGCAACCAGTTCATCCCGCTCGATAATGCGCAGGCCCTCCACCCCGTTCGCTACGCCGTTTTCGTACAGCTTTTCCAGGCCGGGGCGGTCCTGCTCGCTCAAACATACCACCAGGCTGCCGCACTGGTCGTAGGCAAAGTCCAATTCTTTAGCCAGGGCGGGCATGCGGCGGCTGCCCTCCACATTCAGTTTTGCCATCAGGCTGCCGTGGGTGGCATCGTAGCCTGCATGGACAATGGCACTGTTGGCTTTGGAGGTGCCGCAGCAGACATCCTCCTCCTTATCCAGCACCAGAATATCCGCTTTACAGCGCGATAACTCACGCGCCGCGGCGCAGCCGGAAACGCCTGCACCAATGATCAGAACGTCCAACATACTTATTTCTCTCCTTCTGGCGAAATTCTACCCGAAAATCACCTATAACACCAGTATACCGTGCAGAAGTTTTGCCGTCAATAGTGGATTTTTTGTTATTTTTGTACAAATACGCCCCATAAACCACAAAGCAGCACCTGGGAGGTCAGGTGCTGCTTTGCTGCTTGGGGTATATGACGAAGTTGGGGAATGTCTTATTCGTTTTCTGCATCCAATGCGGCACGCAGCTCCTGCGGGGACATCGTTTCCTCGATGGAGGGCTGGCTGCACAGGCGGCAGATGCTGCGGTACAGGTCGCTGGCGGCCTGGGCATCATACAGCGATACAAAGAACACATCGTAGAGGTAGGGGCAGAAGTCCAGGTCCAGCAGCGTACGGGCAAATTCCATGCCCGCGATCTCGGCCAGGCAGGCCACGCCGGATTCATTCTTGATGGGGCCCAGCTTCCACAACTGCAGGCGGTAGCTTTGGGTAAAGATGGTATCTTTGGCCCGCAGTTCCACCGCGTGGAAAATCTCGTGGGCCACCAGCACCCGTTCAATGCTGCGCTTGCCCAGCAGGTTCACAAGGTCCGGGCGGCGGCTTAGCAGGGCGTTGGCCTTGTCCACCGTGTCCATAAACACAGTGATCTTGTCAGGCTCCTCATACTGGGCAAAGATGACCTGGCCGCCGCCGTTGGGCATGTCGGGCCTGTCAATGGAAAGGCCCAGTTCCCGCGCCAGCAGGGTAGGTTCCACCTTGCCGTGGTGGGCATCCAGCAGCTTGCGGGCTTCTTCCTGGCCGCAGGCAAGGGCTTTGTCCGCCAGTTCCAGCATCTGCTCCGGCGTAAATTTGCCGCGCAGGGGGTCACGTCCAAAGGCGTAGGCGGCCCACTGGCGGGGACTCATCCCCTGCAGGGAGGCCAGCATCGGGGCCAGCGGCAGGCGGCTGCCGCGCGGGGGCTTGTAGCGGTCCATCTGGCCTTTAAAGGTGAAAAGGGCAAGCGCCTTTTTCAAATCTTCCGCCATGTCGGTTTTCTTTTCCAGTTCTGCCACGGTGTGCTCCTTTATAAAAGGTAGGTTATTTCATGTTGCTGCTTGCCAGCACGATCTCGTCCTTCTCGAACTTAGCCAGGAAGCTGGTTTTTTTGTAGAAGTGGGGCATCTTGGCCTGTACGCCCTCGCGGGTGTAGAACGGGTCGTCCTTGGCCAAGGGCAGGTTCACCGTGTGGCCCTCGGCAGCAGACTTGTAGATCGCCATGATCAGTTCCATCGTGGCGCGGCCTGCTTCGCCGTCGATCAGCACCGGGCGGTCCTCGTCAATGGCGCGGACCAGGTCGTCAGCCAGGCCGGCGTGGCCCTCGTACTCCAGGGCAGGGATAGCCTCGAAAGCATCGTTCAGTTCTTTCAGAAACTCGGTGTTCTCTTTCGGAAAACCGTTTTCCAGCGGGGTATCGGCGCTGAACGCGTGGGGGATCTCCAGGTTGGCTTTCTCGCAGGCAAAGGTCAGGGCCTGCTTCTGACCATGGCAGACCAGGTTGGCCGAAAGCTGGGCAAAGCTGCCGTTGGGGTAACGCAGCATTGCCATGGACAGGTCCTCCTCCTCACTGTTGGTGTGGGAGACATTGCCGATCATGGCCGAGACCTGGCTGGGCATACCGGCCATCCAGGCCAGCAGATCGATGTGATGCACTGCATGCACAAAGGTGCAGCCGCCGCCCTCGCTGGCCCACTGGCCGCGCCAGGCAAGGTCGTAGTAGCTGCGGCCGCGGTACCAGAAGGAGTTGATCTGGGTGTACAGCAGCTTGCCCGCAATGCCGCTCTCCATCAGCTTTTTAGTGCGGTAAATGGGGGTCAGGCAGCGGCTCTGGGCTACAACTTCCAGCTTTTTGCCGGTGCGCTTGGCAGCCTCGATCATCGCATCGCACTCCTGCAGGGAGGGAGCCATGGGCTTTTCCACCATGACATGGCATCCGTGCTCCAGTGCGTAGACGGTGATCTCCTTGTGGGTATCCGGCGGGGTCATAACAGATACAATGTCGCAGCCGGAATCCGCAATGGCCTGCTTGTAGTCGGTGTAGGCCTTGGCGTCCAGACCGGCGTTGTCGATGGCCTTCTGGGCGGATTCCTGATGGCGGGCCACAATGCCCACGACCTTGGCGCGGCCGTGCAGCCCCTCAAACGCATCGATGTGGGTGCGGCAGATAGAACCAGCGCCGATCAGCAATACTTTGTGCATAGATGTTGCCTCCTGTAAAATTAGTAAAAACAAAAGTGGGGCGCGCTGTGCGCGTTGCCGCGGCAGGGAAAGCGCGCCCCAATAGGTAAAGCGTTAGTTTGGTTTAGCCAATGCGGACAAAGAGGATCGCCAGGTTAATGATGTTAGCGACCCAGCACCACGGGAAGGCGGTGAGCATGAAGTCCTTGGTGGAAACCTTGGTGTAGTTGATGGCCCAGATGTTCCAGGACTGGGTAACGCAGCTGGAAATGGTGGTTGCGATGCCGGTGAACTGGAACACAGCGAACAGGAACGGGATCTCGAACACGCCCAGGCTGTTGATAACGGCGAAGGTGACAGGGCCGACACCGAAAACAGACAGAGGACCACGGAACAGGCCGAGAGGAGTGCCGATGGCAAAGACGATGGTCAGCAGCAGAGTGCTGGTGGGGATGATGGCACCCAGGGTCTCCTTGAAGAAGACAGCGTCGCAGTTGGCAGCGGCGGTGAAGATGCCCTGGAAGAACAGGAAGCCGATCAGAGGAGCAGCGTCCATGATGCCGTCATACAGGGTGCGGTTGATGGTGTCGCCCAGGTTGTTAAAACTCTTGGCATAGCCGCAGGTGAACAGTGCGTAGAAGATGGCAGCCAGGAAAGCGGGCAGAGAGTTCCACTTGAAGAAGATGATCAGGATAACGGGCAGGAACGGAGCCAGCAGAGCGTAGAGGGGAGCATCCTTGGAGGCACCCTCGGCATCGCCGGCAGGGGCGGCCCAGGCGTGGACGTTCTTCTTCTTGCGGCCCAGCATGGTGACCAGCATCAGGACGATGATGACCAACTGAACGCCGGTGGCGACCATACCGACCTGCTTGTAAACCTGATAGGTGTACTCGGGGTTGGTCTCGTTCAGCAGCAGGACGGCCTGCTTCTCGCTGAAGATAACTGCGTTGGTGTACATGCCTGCGCCGACAGACATCAGGTAGGAGGCCGTAGCCACTGCCTTGGGCACACCCAGGGAGAGCAGGATGGGCAGAACGATAACGCCGATGCCGATGACGGCGCCAGCGCCGTAAGCGCTGCAGAAGATCAGGGTGGTCAGGACGCTGAGCAGAATAGCAACGAACAGGGGTTTGTCGCCGCCCAGCTCAACGGTCTTGCGGATGATGGTGGAGGCAATGCCGGTTTTCAGCAGCACCTGGCCCAGCCAGCTGCCGATGAAGATCAAGACGACGTTGCCACCGATGTTGGATGGTGCTGTTTGCATGATGTTGCCGTTAAAGGTGGCCCAATCGATCTGGCCGCCCAGTACGCCAACGGGAATCCACACACAGGACATCATAATGAAGCCCATGAGCAGGTTGCCGCCCTTCATAATGTAAATTACGAAGGCGAGGTAACTGATTAGAAGAATAATGGAAATTGCGACATTCATAGTGAACAGGTTCCTCTCGTTCTTTTTATTTTCTATACCGCAGCCCGCAGCGGGATTCGGCGTTTCCCGTTACGCGACGGTATAAAATACAGGGGAAAATAGATGATGCGGCGCGTTCCCTGTAGGGGCGGATGCTCGCATCCGCCCGCGGGTCGATGCAAGCATCGACCCCTACAAAAGAGGCATGCCACGAAGAGATGCTTTACAGCATCGGCGGGGTGGTGTCCCGCAGGACCAACCAGCAGGGCAGGCAGATGGTCTTTTCCACATCGGGTTCGTGGTTCAGCAGGCGGATCATCTGCTTGGCGGCCGTGCGGCCGGTCTCATGCAGGCTGTTGTCAATCGAGGTCAGCTGCGGGTAGCAGATGGTGCAGTAGACGCTGTTGTTGCAGCCAATAACGGCTACCTCATCCGGGATGCGTTTGCCAGTGGTCTGCAGGGTGTGCAGACAGCCCACGGCGGTGGTATCCTCAGAAAAGATGATGGCATCGGTGTTCGGATCCTGCCGCAGGATGCGGGTTGCGACGAACTGGCCGCCCTCGACGGAACGTTCGGCCCGGTAGCAGCGCTCCGGCAGGCCGTATTCCTGGATGGCGCGGCGGTAGCCGTTCAGCTTGTGCTCCTCACTTTCGGTCTCGTCATCGTTGACAAAAGCGATGTTGCGCCGCCCGGCCTGGGCCAGCCGCTTGACGGCGTGGTAGGTGCCGCTCTCTTCATCGGAAAGGACACCGTAGGCATTGGGCAGCGGCAGGATCGCGTTGGCAAATAAAATGGGGATATCGGGAACATATTTGGCAATGTACTCGCGGCATTGCGGTGTCACGAATACCGATCCAACGAAGAATACGCCGATAATCTGCTGGGCGTTCAGCGTACGCAGATACTCGCTGGCGCGGGCGGGGGTGCCGCCCAGGTTGCACAGGATGGTACTGTACCCGGCGGTGGCCATTGTGCGCTCGATCTCATAGGCGATGGCGGCGTGGTGTACATCGCGGATATCCACTGTCATAACGGCTACGCAGCGGCTTTGGCGGGTGGCCAAGCCTTGTGCTACCTGGCTGGGCTGGTAATCGCAACTGTCCAGCACAGCCTGCACTTTGGTGCGGGTGGCTTCGCCCACTTTGCCGCCGTTCAGCACACGGGAGACCGTGGCAATCGAGACCCCGGCTTCCCGGGCTACATCATAAATGGTCAAGTAATACCTCCTGTGGGATGCAGCGTTTTGTAAGCGCTTTCAACATATTCATCATAGCATACGAAAAAAATCGATGCAATTCTCAGACTTGACAAGAAAATAACGGGGTTTTCTAACAAAACGACGAAAAAATACGGCACTTGTTATTTTATACACAAAATTTTGGTCTGAATTTTGTTTTTTCTGCACAATTGATCGTAAGCGCTTACAAATTCTTTGAATCGTTAAATTTGGGAGAGGGCTAAAACCCATTTTGACGCAATATTGCCTAAACCGAGCAGATTTGTCCCTTGTGTAAGGGGGCGGCGTGATTCAATAATCTGGCCTTTGTTTTTGACCCATTCATATAAGATGTTTATTTTGCTACAAAAAGAAAAATGGCAGACACAATGTTCATGAGAACAAAATGTCTGCTAAAAGAGAATTTAGATAAACAATCGATCGCTTACTCGTACAGCGGGAACTTGGCGACCAAATCGGCCACGCGGGCGGCGACTTCGTCTTTCTTGCCATCGAAATCAAAGATGCAATCCGCGATGCAATCGGCGATGATCTTCATCTCCTCCGGGCCCATGCCACGGGTGGTCACGGCGGGGGTGCCTACGCGCACACCGCTGGTGATGAACGGACTGCGCCTCTCTCCGGGCACGGTGTTCTTGTTGGCGGTGATGTGTACCTCGTCCAGGTTGTGTTCCAGCTCCTTGCCGGTGCAGTCCTCATCGGTCAGGTCGATCAGCAGCAGGTGGTTGTCGGTGCCGCCGGAAACCAGCTTCACGCCGCGGGCGGTCAGCTCATCAGCCATGGTCTTAGCGTTATCCACAATCTTGGCGGCATACTCCTTAAACTCGGGCTTCAGGGCCTCGCCAAAGCAGACGGCCTTACCGGCGATGACATGCTCCAGCGGGCCGCCCTGGGTGCCGGGGAAGATGGCGGAGTTGATGCGCTTGATCAGATACTCGTTGTTGGTCAGGATCAGACCGCCGCGGGGGCCGCGCAGGGTCTTGTGGGTGGTGGTGGTTACTACATCGGCGTAAGGCACGGGGTTCTGATGCTGGCCGCCAGCCACCAGACCGGCGATGTGGGCCATATCCACCATCAGCATAGCGCCGTAGCCGTGGGCGATCTCGGCCAGCTTTTCAAAGTCGATGGCACGGGGGTAAGCCGAAGCACCCGCCACGATCAGCTTGGGACGTACCTTTGCGACCTGCTTGGCCAGGGCGGCGTAGTCGATGCGGCCGTCCTCGGTGGAGACACCGTAGGAGACGAAGTTGTAGTTTTTACCGCTCATGTTCACGGGGGATCCGTGGGTCAGATGGCCGCCTTGGGACAGGTCCATGCCCATGACGGTATCGCCCAGGTTCAGCAACGCAAAGTAGACGGCCAGGTTGGCCTGTGCGCCGGAGTGGGGCTGCACATTGGCGTACTTGGCGCCAAACAGCTTGCAGGCACGGTCGATGGCGATCTGCTCCACCTCGTCCACAAACTGGCAGCCGCCGTAGTAGCGGTGGCCGGGGTAACCTTCGGCGTACTTGTTGGTCAGCACACTGCCCATGGCCGCCATCACAGCGGGAGAAACAATGTTCTCGCTGGCGATCAGCTCAATGTTCTGGCGCTGACGGCCCAGCTCGCGGTCCATGGCTGCGCCCAGTTCGGGGTCAGCCTGCTTCACATAGCCAATGGTATCGATCATGTCCTTGTACATACCCTTTACCTCCTGATTTGTTCCCTCTATTACCTCTATAATGAACGGTTTACAGCGTGCCCTTGGTGGAGAGCACCCCATCAATCCGTGCATCCTTGCGTGTGGCGGCATCCAGCGCTTTGGCAAACGCCTTGAACATGGCCTCCAGCTTGTGGTGGTCGTTCTCGCCGTACAGTACCTTTAAATGCAGGTTTATCATGGCTGCATAGCTGATGGCATAGAAAAACTCCCGCGCCATCTGCACATTCATGCCGCCGCAGCTTTGCCCCGCAAAGCTGGCATCGTACACAAAGTAGGGCCGCCCGCCCAGGTCTACGGCGCACAGCGCCAGCGTCTCATCCATGGGCAGCAGGCAGCTGCCATAGCGCACCAGCCCGGCCTTGTCGCCCAGCGCCTGCTTGATGGCGATGCCCAGGGCGATGCCCACATCCTCAATGGTGTGGTGGCAGTCGACATCCAGGTCGCCATGGCACTGCACGGTCAGGTCAAACAGACCGTGGCGGGCAAAGCCGTCCAGCATGTGGTCAAAAAAGCCGATGCCGGTGTGCAAATCGGACTTGCCGGTGCCGTCCAGGTCGATGGTTATGGTGATCTGGGTCTCCCGCGTGTTGCGGGTCACAGTCGCAGTGCGTGCCATAGCGTTACCTCTTTATTCAGCTAAAGTGTAAGATACCATTTACTATAGCACGTCCAGCCCCCCTGCGTCAACGGTGCAGGGCCGTTTTTTGCTTTGGATTCTTTTGCATTGCACGCATATTTTTTTCGTTTGTTCTGCTGCCAAAAACACTCAGTCAAAAACCGAAACACTTGTAAAATTTATTTACGAAATCGCAACACATTTTGTGTTTTCTTGCGTTACAATAAAATTAATCTTTTACCTTTTGAAGAAGGGACAACACAACCATGGCAAAAATGATCGGGATCGATCTGGGCACGACCAACAGCTGCGCCGCTGTTATCGAGGGCGGCAAGCCGGTGGTGATCCCCAATGCCGAGGGCCAGCGCACTACGCCGTCGGTGGTGGCGTTCACCAAAGCAGGTGAGCGCCTGGTGGGCGAGCCTGCCAAGCGCCAGGCCGTTACCAACGCGCCGCGCACCGTAACCAGCATCAAGCGCCAGATGGGTGTGGACAGCCGCGTACCCATTGATGGCAAGTGCTATTCTCCCCAGGAAATCAGCGCCCTGATCCTGCAAAAACTCAAAGCGGATGCCGAGGATTACCTTGGCGAGCCGGTCACCCAGGCCGTCATTACGGTGCCGGCCTACTTTAACGATGCCCAGCGCCAGGCCACCAAGGATGCCGGGCGCATCGCCGGGCTGGAAGTTAAGCGCATCATCAACGAGCCTACCGCTGCGGCCCTGGCCTACGGCCTGGACAACGGCAAGGCCCAGACCGTCATGGTCTACGACCTGGGCGGCGGTACTTTTGACGTATCACTGATACAAATTGGCGATGGCATCGTGCAGGTGCTGGCTACCTGCGGCGATAACTACCTCGGTGGTGACGACTTTGATGCCCGTATCGTCACCTGGCTGGCGGATGATTTCAAGGCCACCCAGGGCGTGGACCTGAACGCCGACCGCGTAGCCATGCAGCGCCTGCGGGAGGAAGCCGAAAAAGCGAAGAAAGAACTTTCCACCGCCACCCAGACCGAGTTGAATCTGCCGTTCATCACCACCGGGCCGGAGGGCGCGTTGCACCTGCAGGCCACCCTGACCCGCGCTAAATTTGAGGAACTGTGCGCCGACCTGATTGAGCGCACCTCCCTGCCCGTGCGCAATGCGCTGAGCGATGCCCACCTGACCGCCAGTGACCTGGACCAGGTGCTGCTGGTGGGCGGCTCCACCCGCATTCCGGCCGTGCAGGCCAAGGTCATGCGGATGACTGGGCTGGAACCCTCCAAATCGCTGAACCCTGATGAGTGCGTGGCCCTGGGGGCCGCCGTGCAGGCGGGACGCCTGGGTGGCGAAGCGCTGACCGGTGCAGGCGAGGATCTGCTGCTGATGGACGTGACCCCGCTGACCCTCTCAATCGAGACGTTGGGCGGCGTAGCTACGCACTTGATTGAACGTAATGCGACCATTCCCACCCGCTTCAGCAAAGTGTTTACTACGGCCGCGCCGTTCCAGAGCACTGTAGAGATCAAGGTGCTGCAGGGCGAGCGGGAGTTCGCCAAGGACAACAAACTGTTAGGCACTTTCACGCTACGGGGCATCAAGCGCGCCTGGGCGGGTGTGCCAAAAATCGAAGTGACCTTTGACATTGATGCCAACGGCATTGTCAAGGTCAGTGCCCGCGACATGGACACCGGCAAGGAGCAGGGCATCACCATCACCGGTTCCTCGAACTTGAGCGAGGACGAGATCCAGAAAGCCATGCGCAACGCCGCCGCTTTTGCGGGCCAGGATCAGGAGCGCAAGGCTGCGCTGGAAGCTTTTAATGCGGCGGAAGCAGCGCTGTATCGCGTAAATGCAGCCTTGGGCAGCAAGGTGGGCAAGGCTCTGGACCGGGATGCTCGCAACAAAATTAAGGATGCTGTGCGTAACCTGGAAAAGGTGCTGCGCCATAAAAAAGCTGACAAGCTCACCCCTGCCGATGTCCAGGCCCTCAACGCCGCCCGCGAAGCCCTCTCGGCCATTGCAACCCCGCTGGTAACGCAATGGGAAAGCGAAAAATAACGAGGACTTTGTTCCTTCTTTGAAAAGAAGGAACCGAAGAAACTTTAAACAATAATAATATAAAATTATCTAGAGGTGTAGGGGCGAACATTGTTCGCCCGCGGAGTTTTGCGTTAATGCAAGGTTTGCGGGCGCACACTGTGCGCCCCTACATCGCGTATACGGTGGGCACACGTGTGCCCACCTGCTGTGTAATGGGGAAAATACCATGCTTCAACTCTGCTTCGGCGATTCCGTCAAAGGTTCGCTTGTCTGTGCCCCGCATATGGGCAAAACGCTCGGCGGGACCACGGCGGTGATTATTTCCACCGATAAACCGCTGGAAACTCCGCTGCAAAAGGCGGCCTTTGCCGTTTACCGCACCCTGGCCGCACCTTTTTATAAACGCCGCGCCCAAAAGCAGGAGGTCCGCCGCTGCGCCGAAGCCGTCCCCGTGGATTATGAGCCCAACGATGTGGTGGCCCTGCTGGGCAACTTGAACGAAGGCCCCATCGTAGACAGCCTAATGAGCGATGCCCGCAAAGCGTTTGTGCAGGATTGGCTCTGCTTCTCCCCGCACGGAGACGAAGCCGGGACGGATGCGGACATGGAGCAGTATTGGCAGGCCCGCCAGAAAGACCTGCAAACCCTGCTGGCCCGCGCGGACGCAGGTGAGCCGGTGCGCATCTGGTGCGATTTTACCCCCGGTGTCCAGTGCGGCCTGTATGCCGCTGCCGCTTTGCTGGAAGATACCCCCTGTGAAATCACGGTGGTCCAGTCCCCGGAATTTGAAACAAAAGACGGCGTGACCCGCCGCGCAGCCCTGGGGGAACGCGGCCCCGGCGAGATGGGCGCATTATTAAGGTACGAGCGCCCCCTGCCCGATGCTGACCGCCATGCCCTCGCCGCCCATTGGCGCAAATTACAACAGGAAAACGCCCCTTTGCGTGCCGAGATAAACGGCCGGCTGACCAGCGTGCCCGCCGATTTTTACGATGCCACGATCGTAAGCAAAGCCCCGGCGGGTGAATTTATGACAGCCCAGCTTATCGGTAAAGTGTTGGCCGAATGTAACCTGGGCATTGGTGACCAGTTGATTTACCACCGAATCGAACAGCTGATACAGACCGGCCAATTGCAGAAAGTAAAATCCGGTATGGGTCCCTATCAGGATATACTGTGCCGGGAGTGAATCCTCTGCTCCTGCTTGCGCAGGGGCTTTTTTTGTGCTATACTAACCTAGCACTTCAGTAGGCTAAAGGGGAAATACAATGAAAACACTCCGCTACGCGTTTACGCGTACCTTGCCCATCATGGCTGGCTACCTTGTCTTGGGGCTGGGCTTCGGTGTGCTGCTGCAAAGTAAGGGGTATGGCGTGGGCTGGTCCTTGGCCATGAGCGCCCTCATCTACGCGGGCAGTATGCAGTACGTTACTATAGATTTGTTGGCCGGCGGCGCATCGCTGATCTCGGCGGCGCTGATGACCCTGATGGTCAACGCCCGGCACCTGTTTTACGGCATTTCGATGCTGCAGCGCTATAAAGGCACTGGTGCGGCCAAACCGTACCTGATCTTCGCCCTCACCGACGAGACTTATTCGGTGGTATGCAGCGGTGATGTGCCTGATGGTGTGGACCAGAACCGCTACTACCTGTTTGCCTCGCTGTTCGATCAAATTTACTGGGTGGCGGGCAGCGTGACCGGTACGCTGCTGGGCAGCATCATCCCCTTTGATACCACCGGTATCGATTTCTCGATGACCGCACTGTTCATCGTTGTTATGGCGGAGCAGTGGCGCGGCAGCAAGGACCACACCCCCGCGCTGGTGGGGTTGAGCGTTTCGCTGGTTTGCCTGGTGATTTTCGGTAGTAGCAACTTTCTAATCCCGTCCATGCTGGGCATTACGGCAGCGCTGACGCTGCTGCGCGGTTCCATGGAAAAACACGCTGCAAAGGAGGAAACCGTCCATGTCGATTGACGTTCACGGTATGGCGTTGGTGGCAGTGGTGGCCGCTGTTACCATGCTGATCCGCTATCTGCCGTTTCTGGTGTTCGGCGGCGGGCGGCCTACGCCACGGTTTATCACTTACCTGGCCGGGGTGCTGCCCTGCGCTATTATGGCTATGCTGGTGGTCTACTGCCTGCGGGGCGTAGATTTGTTCGGCTCCACCCACGGCCTGCCGGAACTCATCGCCGCGGCCGCCGTGGTGGGTTTGCACTGCTGGAAAAAGAATACCTTATTAAGTATTGCCGCCGGTACCGCGCTGTATATGGTGCTAGTGCAGGTGGTGTTTGTGTGACACTGAAAACAGGCGGATATAGAATGCGCCCCTACAATTGCGGCATATAAAATGAAACAGCGAGTACCCGTTTCCTTTCCGGGAACTCGCTGTTTTTGTATATTTTACCGTTCTTCCAGCGGCAGATACTCCTGCGGATGGCCTACGTATTTGTAAGCGGGGCGGATGATGCGGTTGGCGAACTCCACCTCTTCCACGCGGTGAGCACACCAGCCAGGCACACGGGCAATGGCGAACAGCGGGGTAAACAGATCCTCACTGATGCCCAGCATGCGGTAGATCAGGCCACTGAACAGGTCCACGTTGGCGCAAACCTTTTTGGGGCCGTGCTTTTCCTCGGCAAATACCTGAGGAGCCAGCCGCTCGATGCTGCACAGCATCTCGTACTCCTCATCGTAGCCCTTCTTGTAGGCCAGGTTCTTGGCGTGGGTTTTCAAAATCTGGGCGCGGGGGTCGCTCAAAGTGTAGACCGCGTGGCCCATGCCGTAGATCAGGCCGCTGCCATCGCCGCGCTCCTTGCGGATGATTTTGCGCAGGAATTCCCGTATCTCGTCATCGTTGGTGGGGTCCTCCACATTTTCCAAAATGTAGTCCAGCTGGTGCATGACTTTCAGGTTCGCACCGCCGTGCTTGGGGCCTTTCAGCGCGCCGATGGCCGCCGAGATGGCTGCATAGGTATCGGTACCGGAGCTGGACAGCACACGGCAGGTAAAGGTCGAGCAGTTACCGCCGCCGTGGTCAGCGTGGACCAACAGGCACAGATCCAGCAGGCGGGCTTCCTCGTGGGTGAACTTCTGGTCAGCACGGTAGGTAGACAGGATGTGTTCGGCCGTGCTCTGCCCCTCGGTGGGCAGGTGGAAATACATGCTGTTGCGGTCGTAAACGCGGCGCTTGATCTGGTAAGCATTCACCATCATGGTAGGAAGCTCGGCGATCAGGTTGATGCTCTGCCGCAGGATGTTGGGCAGGCTGGAATCCTCGGCATGCTCATCGTAGCTGTACATAGCCAGTACGCTTCGCGCCATCTTGTTCATCAGGTTGGGCGAAGGCGAGTTTAAGATCATGTCGTCCGCAAAGCCGCGGGGCAGTTCGCGGTGGTTCTCCAGAAGTTTGAGGAACTTGGCATACTGGTCCCGCGTGGGCAAAGAGCCAAACAGCAGCAGCCAGATGACTTCCTCAAACATAAAGCGGTCGCTGGCATCGGCCTCGGCGACCAGGGTATCCAGATCGATGCCGCGGTAGACCAACCGGCCGGGGATGGGCACAATGGCGCCGTCCACCTTTTTATCATAGCCGATAACGCTGGACACGTTGGTGATACCGGCCAGCACACCGGTGCCGTCCAGGTTGCGCAGGCCGCGCTTAACGCCCATCTGATCCGCCAGGTGCGGATCCAGCGTGGCGTTATGCTCTACATATTCATGGCAAAGCAACTCCAGTTCATCCGGCTCCAGCGCCGGTACATCCGGGTAATACATCGACAGACCCCTCTCTAACTTGTATATTTATACATGCACACGAATTTCCTGTTTCTGCACCGCAGGCACCCACCGCGAGGGTGATTGCTACAATAATATAACGGATTTGGAATTTCGTCAAGAAAAACTTAAAATATCGCTACAATAGCTAAAGTGTGACTTTATTTTATTAAGCCTGTAGTCGTTTTGACACGGTCTGCATAAAAAACCGCGTTGACAAACCGGCCCAAAGCAGATATAGTTGTTATATGTTGCAGCATTTTCGCTGAAAATCCCGGCAGTTTAACTGCCGTAAAACAACAGGGGAAGGGGAACGTATTTTTATGAAAGCTGTACTGATCCCAGGCGATGGCATTGGCCGCGAGATCGCCGAAAGCGTGCGTGCCGTATCGGCCGCACTGAACACCGGCATTGAATGGCAGGAGTGCGAGGCCGGCGCCGAGTACGCCGAAGTCAGCGGTGAGCTGATCGCCCCCGGCACACTGGATGCCATCGAGGAGTGTGGCTGGGCGCTGAAAGGCCCCACGGCCACGCCCATCGGCAAGGGCTTCCGCAGCATCAACGTGCAGCTGCGCCAGCGCTTTGCCACCTACGCTAACCTGCGCCCTGTGCACACGCTGCCGGGCGTACCCACCCGCTTTGAGAACGTCGACCTTGTCATCGTGCGCGAGAATACCGAGGACCTGTATAAGGGCATCGAGTACATGCTCACCGACGACATCGCCAACGGCGTCAAGCTCATCACCCGCCCGGCTTGCGAGAAGATCTGCCGCTTTGCCTTTGACTACGCCCAGAAAAACGGCCGCAAAAAAGTCACCGCCGTGCATAAGGCCAACATCATGAAGCTGACCGACGGCCTTTTCCTGCGCACCTTCCGCGAGGTGGCCGAGGACTACCCCGACATCGAAGCCAACGACTGCATCATCGATGCCCTGTGCATGAAGCTGGTGCAGCGCCCCGAGCAGTTCGACGTGCTGGTCGCTCCCAACCTCTACGGCGACATCATCAGCGACCTGTGCGCCGGTCTGGTGGGCGGCCTGGGCTTCGCCCCCAGCGCCAACATCGGCGATAAAACGCGTATTTACGAGGCCGTCCACGGCTCCGCCCCCGACATTGCAGGCCAGGACAAAGCCAACCCCAGCGCCATCCTGATGGCCTTTGCCATGATGCTGAACGATCTGGGCATGACCGATAAGGCGGACAAGCTCAACGCCGCCATCCAGGCCCAGGTGGCCGAGGGCAAGGTCGTTACCGCTGACATCGGCGGCACGGCCGGTACCAAAGAATTCACCCAGGCCGTCATCGCCCGGCTGTGATTTTCTAAAATGAAAGGCAAGGAGAGAAGCCTATGAAACTGCACGATACCGGCGTATACCTCGTCAACGGTGTGCCCCAGGTGGAAGCCCCGGCAGGCGTGACCGAGACAGAAGCCAAAAAGGGCACCATCGCCTACGGCATCCTAAAAGCACATAACACCGGTGATTCCATGCGGGATCTGCGTATGAAGTTTGACTCGATGACCAGCCACGACATCACCTATGTCGGCATCATCCAGACGGCCCGCGCCTCCGGCATGAAAGAATTCCCGCTGCCCTACGTCATGACCAACTGCCACAACAGCCTGTGCGCGGTCGGCGGCACTATCAACGAGGATGACCACCAATTCGCCCTCTCCGCCGCCCACAAATACGGCGGCATCTATGTTCCGCCGAACATGGCTGTCATCCATAGCTATAACCGGGAAATGATGTCCGGCTGCGGCCGCATGATTTTGGGTTCCGACTCCCACACCCGCTACGGTGCCTTGGGTACCATGGCGGTGGGCGAGGGCGGTGGCGAGCTGGCGAAACAGCTGGTGGGCCGTACTTATGATATGGCCTACCCTGGCGTGGTAGCCATCTACCTGACCGGCAAACCCAATCCCGGTGTTGGCCCCCACGATGTAGCCCTGGCGCTGGTGGCAGCCACCTACGCCAACGGCTACGTGAAGAACAAGGTCATGGAGTTTGTCGGCCCCGGCGTGGCAAACCTCTCCGCCGATTACCGCAACGGCATCGATGTCATGACCACCGAGACCACCTGCTGGTCCTCCATCTGGCAGACAGACGATGTTACGAAAGAATACTTCGAGCAGCACAACCGACCCGAAGCCTATAAGGAACTGCGCCCTGCCGGTGTAGCCTACTACGATGGCTGCATCGAACTGGACCTCTCCACTGTTGAGTGCATGATCGCTCTGCCGATGCACCCCAGCTACGCCTACCCCATCCGCGAACTGAAAGCCGACGCCAAAGAAATTCTGCAGGCGGCCGAGGATCAGGCAAACAAGCAGCTGGGCGGCAAAGTCCAGATGGACCTGGTGGGAAAGATCTGCCCCGATGGCCGTATCTATGTGGAGCAGGGCGTTGTGGCAGGCTGCTCCGGCGGTACCTATGAGAATATCTGCGCGGTAGCGGACATCATCCGCGGCAAGAGCTGCGGCAATGGCGCGTTCAAGTTCAGCGTCTACCCGGACAGCATGCCCACCTACCTGGAACTGGTCAAAAACGGCGCTGTAGCGGATATTGTCTCCGCAGGCGGCATCTTCCGCGAGTGCTTCTGCGGCCCCTGCTTCGGCGCGGGCGACACCCCGGCCAACGGCGAGTTCTCCATCCGCCACACCACCCGCAACTTCCCCAACCGCGAGGGCTCCAAGCCCGGCGAGGGGCAGATCAGCGCGGTGGCGTTGATGGATGCCCGTTCTATCGCCGCCACAGCGGCCAACGGCGGCTATCTGACCGCCGCCAGCGAGCTGACGGACGTGGAGTACACCACCCCCGGCTACTACTTTGACCAGGGCGTGTACGATAAGCGCATCTACAACGGCTGGGGCCACCCGGAGCCGGATTACGAGCTGAAATTCGGTCCCAACATCAAGGATTGGCCGGAGCAGCCTGCTCTGTCCAATGACCTGCTGGTCAAGATCGTCAGCTACATCACCGACCCCGTCACCACCACCGATGAGCTGATCCCCTCGGGAGAGACTTCTTCTTTCCGCTCCAACCCGCTGCGCCTGGCAGAGTTCACCCTCTCTCGCAAGGACCCGGCCTACGTGCCCAATGCCAAGGCGGTAAAGGCCCTGGATAATGAGCGCCTGGCGGGCGAAGTGCCCGATGAGATCACCGTGGTCTACGCCCAGGTCAAGGCGCTGGGCTACCACCCGGATGCGGCCCACACCAACATCGGCTCGGCCATTTTTGCCAACAAGCCCGGCGATGGCTCGGCCCGCGAGCAGGCCGCCAGCTGCCAGCGTGTGCTGGGCGGTGCTGCCAACTTTGCCTGCGAGTATGCCACCAAGCGTTACCGCTCCAACTGCATCAACTGGGGCATGCTGCCCTTCCTGCTGGACACCCCCAACGTGCTGGACAACGGCGACTACGTCTACCTGCCCGGCATCCGCAAGGCCCTGCTGGAAGCCGCTGATGAGATGACGGCCATCGCCATCAAATCCGATGGCGGCCTGGTAGAGTTCCGCGTCCGCCTTGGTGTCATGACTGATGCCGAACGACAGATTTTGGCCGATGGCTGTCTCATCAACTACTATAAGAACCACTAAAACAAGCAACTCCCTGCCCGAAAGAGCAGGGAGTTATTGTGTGTTTTTATTGTCCCGTCCGCAGTGCTCTGCGCCGGAACTCTGTCGGGCCGCAGCCGTATAACTGCCGGAACGACCTTGCAAAGTAACTGGAATCCTCAAACCCGCATTGGGCGGCGATGGCCGTTACCTGCAGGGTGGTGCCGCACAGCAGTTCAGCGGCGCGCTGCAGGCGCTGGCCGCGCAGGTATTGGTTGGGCGTGGTGCCGATCATATCGTGGAAGCACCGCAGGCACTCGCTGGGGCTGATGGACGCGCTGGCGGCAATCTGCTCCACCGTCAGGTCCTCGGCATAATGGGTCTGCACAAATTGCAGCATCGTTTTGATGCGGTCGGCGCTGCGCAGCGCCTTTTTGGGCACGGCGCGCATGGCAGGGGCGCGGGTCACAAGCAGGTACATCATCTCGGAAAGCGCGGCCCGCGTCTTGAACTCGTACCCCGGTATCTCGTTGACCACGGCGCGGAACGCCCGCTCCATGCAGTCTATCGTTTCCCGCTGCCAGTCCACGCTGCGGCGCAGTACAGCACAGGGTCGGCAGGGGTCGGTCAGCAGCGGCTGCAGATATTTCTGCCAAAACACGCTGTCCGGGCTGCCGCCCACCAGTCGGGGATGGAATACGACACTGTGCAGACGGCAGCGCCCGGAAAATAGCGGCCAATCGGCGTGCAGCACCCCCGCGTTGATGAAAAGGCCATCGCCCTCGTCCAGCTGGTACTTTTCCCCGGCGGCCGCCGCCAGTATACCGCCCTCGCTGGCGACCATCAGTTCCACTTCCTCGTGCCAGTGCCAGGGTACAGGCTCGGCTTCCAGGTCATCGTGGTAACAGGCAATGGGAAACGCCGCAGTGCCGTGGGCTGTCAGTTCCCGCCCGGCGGCATCGGTCGCGGTATCGCAGGAAGATAAAGCCATGGAAAACCCTTCTTTTCTGGTGAAATAATCCTACTGATTTGGCGAAATAGTGCAATACATCCACCAACTTTGATGATATAATCATAGCGAAAGCAAAAACGTCTGTCAAGGAGAAAAATTTTATGATTTCGCTGCTGCTCCCTGTAATTTATTTAGCTTTTATCAGCTTGGGCCTGCCGGATGCGCTGCTGGGCGCGGCCTGGCCCAGCATGTACCAGGGTTTGGGTGCAGGCCTGTCCTGGGCGGGTGTGATTTCCATGATTATCTCCGCCGGTACGGTGGTGTCCAGCCTGGCCAGCGATACGCTTACCGCCCGCCTTGGCCCCGGCAAGGTCACGGCTATCAGCGTGGGCATGACGGCTGCGGCGCTGTTCGGCTTTTCCACCTGCACGGCGTTTTGGCAGCTGTGCCTGTGGGCTGTGCCTTACGGCCTGGGTGCGGGCAGCGTGGATGCAGCCCTTAACAACTACGTTGCCCTGCATTACGAGAGCCGCCACATGAGTTGGCTGCATTGCATGTGGGGTCTGGGGGCCAGCGGCGGCCCGGTCATTATGGGCTGGGCGCTAGCCCGCAGCAGCTGGCAAAGCGGCTACCGGATCATTTCGGTGCTGCAAATGGTGCTGACCGCCATCATCATTTTCAGCCTGCCGCTGTGGAAAAAGCCGGGCGAGGAGACCGGCGAGGAAGTGGTGCGCGAGCACCGAACCCTGCCCCAGTTGATGAAAGTACCCGGTGTGCCAGAGGTTATGGTTATGTTTGCCTGCTACTCGGTGGTCGAGACTACGGCAGGTATGTGGGCGGCCAGTTATTGTACGTTGCAGCGCGGCATTGATGCAGGCACTGCTGCCAGCTGGGCTAGCCTGTTTTATATGGGCATCACGGTAGGGCGTTTTTTAAGCGGTTTTATTGCGATGAAACTCAACGACCACCAGATGATCAACATGGGCTTTGTGCTGGTGGCACTGGGCATCCTGCCCATTCTGCTGCCGCTGGGCAACGGTGCGCTGGTGGTAGGGCTGGTCACGGTGGGCTTGGGCTGCGCACCTATCTACCCCAGCGTTATCCACGAAACGCCGCTGAATTTTGGCCGAAACTTAAGCATGGCCCTAACCGGTGTGCAGATGGCCGCCGCCTACGTGGGCAACGTGGTGTTCCCGCCGCTGTTCGGGCTGGTGGCCCAGTATATCAGCATCAGTTTGTACCCGTGGTATCTGCTGGCCGCGTTGGTGCTGATGGCCGCCATGTCCCGCGCTCTGCACCGCAAGACTGCCGCCAAACGTGCCGCCAACGGATATTGAGAAAATTCCCCTTTTTGCCGGAGAAACCGTGAGATTTCGCGTTTTCTCCGGCTTTTTTCGTTTACATCTGGGGTGGCATCTACTATAATATAAATTGCAATTTTATGTGCCAGGAGGTGTCCCTATGGAAAAGTGCAGCTTATGCGGCGGCAAGATCGTTGATCACCGGTGTGTGGACTGCGGCATGCCTTACCCGGAAAAACCGCACTATACTCTGCGCAGCGAAGGCGCCCACACCCACAAGGTCAACGGCGAGGAAGTGTTGCACCGTATGCGTTCGGCTGCAGGCAAGGATCCCGTCTATACCTGTGACTCCGAGGACGAGCAGGACCACATCGACCTGGAGGGGGCGCGGGCGCATCTGCATGCCCCGGCCCGCCCGGCGTACCAGGCAAAGCCGCAGCGTCACCGACCCCAGAGGAATAAGCGCCGGGGCGGGTGGCTGGTCACCCTTATCATCTTCGGCCTGGCTCTGTTGCCGTTGCTGTTCAACCTGGCCGCACGGGCGGCCTACAGCTTGACGGGCCTGGTTGGCAGCATCGGCTACACCGAGGCCGAAGCTCCTGCTGAGGACATGACTGGTGTCAACCCCTACGAGGGGCTGGACTGGGGCTTGCCCTCTACAGACCAAAGCTACGGCTGCCAGCTGGAGCCGGGCTATTACACCATTGGCAAGCAGATCCCTGCAGGTGTCTACACCATCATCCCCGATGAGGGAAGCTCGCTGACCGTGAACCATGATGATGACACAAACCTCTGGTACCGGACCACTCTGCTCAACTGCCCCGAGAACGGAGAACCGGAACTGGTGCTGACCAACGTGCAGCTGGCGACGGGTGGCACCCTGTGGGTAGAGGGCAGCGGGAGCCTGACCCTGGAAACTGACAATGCCCAGCTGGACACCCTGCCCGAACCCTATGGAAACCCGGCAGGTGAGTCCATTGAACTGCGCGCCTGGGGCGATAATACCCAAGACTACACCGTGGGACAGGAGATCCCGGCGGGTGTGTATGATGTGAACTGGTCCCAGGGCATCGGCTGTCTGGGCTGGGATACCCAGAACTCGTATCACCTGACCTATTACGGGACGGCCAACAGCGGCACGACCACCTTCCACAACCTGACCCTGACCGTGGGTGACACCCTGACGATGGAATGTTATTCCGGTGAGGATTTCATCCTGTGGCTGACCCCGGTTGCGGAAATTTACGAGTAAAATGCTAACCTTACTGTAGGGGCGAGCAATGCTCGCCCCTAGGACTTTGCGCTAATGTTGATTTGCAGGGGCGCATTCCATATGCGCCCGTGGAGCCTTGCGCTGTCGCTGATTTTACGGGCGGCCACTGGCCGCCTCCCTGCATTTTGGTGATGTGATGGGATAAAAAAATATAAAGGTTGTCTGAGGAGTAAGTTTGAAACAACCTACCGTAAGCGGCCCTGAAAAAAGGGCGCAGAAAAGCCGGTCCCCGTGGGGGAGCAAATTATATGGAGTTAGGAAGTGCAATGCGTAATAAGAGATACCCTTGCCGTTGTAGGATGAAAACGGTGGTGCGCTAGAATTCAGGGATGGATATCGTTCACCATGACGGCAAAATTCCACTAAAAAAGGCATCACCGCATGGTGGTGATGCCCGAATAGCAACATAGTAAAATAAACAATCAGAAATAGCACTTGATCTGGAACTTATCCGCCGGGGCGCTCTCCTCGACCACCAGTTTTTCGTGGTTGAAATCAAACTTCACGCTCTTGCAGTCATCGGTGTTGCGGGTCAGGCGCAGCAGTTGGTCTACGCGCTTCTGTTCGTCTTTGGTGTAGAACAGATAGCTCGCGCCCTGCTTGCGGGCGCGGCCCGTGCGGCCAATGCGGTGGGTGTAGTGCTCGTTTTCCTCGGGCACGTCATAGTTGATAACGGCATCCACGTCCGAAACATCAATGCCGCGGGCGGCCACATCGGTGGCAACAAGCACACTGATCTCGCCAGCCTTAAAACGCGTCATAATGCGGTTGCGCTCCGCCTGGGACAGGTCGCCGTGCAGGCAGTCTACGTTAAAGTTCAGGCGTGCCAACTGATTAGCCAGCATGCCGGTGTTGTACTTGGTGTTGCAGAAGATCATCACCCGCTTGTACCCCTCGCCGATGATGATCTGTGCGGCATCGGCCAGCTTGTCGCGGCCGGTGGTCAGCAGTCTGTACTGGGCAATTTTGGGGCTGGAATTCTCCACCGGTTGTACGCTGACCTCGGCGGCATTGTGCTGGTACAGCCAGCCGATGTCCAGCACCTCGCGGCTGATGGTAGCCGAGAACATCGAAAGGCTTTTGCGGTTCTTCATTGTGTCGATGATCTGCTTAACGTCCTTGTAGAAGCCCATGTTCAGCATCTCGTCGGCCTCGTCCAGCACGATGGTCTCCACGTGGGAAACATCGATGGCGCGGTGGCGGTAATGGTCCATCAGGCGGCCGGGGGTGGCGACTACGATCTGGCAGCCCGCTTTCAGCTGGCGCTGCTGCTTGTCCAGCCCGGCACCGCCGTACACGCAGACGATTTTAATGTCCGGCAGAAACTGCGCCAGATTTTGCAGGTCCTGGGCAATCTGCTGGGCCAGTTCGCGGGTGGGGCTTAAAATCACAGCCTGGGGCTTCAGGCTGGCGGGGTCCACCGTGGACAGGATGGGGATGCCAAACGCGACAGTCTTGCCGGTGCCGGTGGGCGCTTTGGCGATCATATCATGGCCGTCCAGCATCAGGGGGATGGCTTTCTCCTGGATCTCGGTCATTTCGGTAAAGCCCATGGCCTGCGTAGCCTGCAGGATCTCGGGCGCAACGCGGGTAAGTTCCGTAAACTGCATGTTTTGTACTGCCTTTCGTCTGTTTTACACTTATCTTTTATTATAACAGGCTTTGCAATGTGCCGCAAGATGGCAAGACACAAAAAGGCCCCCCTCGCAGAGGGGGCCAATAAAGGTTCTTACTTATTCTTACTTCCGCGGCGGGCGCTCTTGCCGGAGGTCTTTTTGCCGGTTTGGGTGCGGGTGGTCTTGGTGGCAGCCTTCTTGGGGGTGGCACGGGTTAGTTTGGGCGGCTCGACGGTGCGCTCCAACAGGCGATCCGGCACGGGGTCGATCTTCCACAGCTGATTCTCGCCGTAGACATCCTGCCAAATCTGGGCTTGGGTGCCGTTTTCTACGCGCATGCCCACCAGGTCAATGACCTTATCGGCCAGCACGTTGCGCAGCTTTACCATGCCACCGCCGACATCCATAATCTCCCAGCGCTGGCCTGCGCCGGAAGTGGCCGACCACTGGTGTACCCAGGTGCCGTTCTCCACGCCGGAAAGCGCCAGGTCCATGACCTTGCAGGTAAAGCGGTTTTTGATGCGATATTCATTCTCCCCAGCTTCCACAAAAAACCATTGCTGCCAGGGCTGGCCCTCGTAACTCCACAGGCGCACCGAAGCGCCGTTCTCGGTGTTGAAATCGGCCACCTCCAGTACGCGGCCGTTGGCAGCAGCGATGGTATAGCAGGCATCCGGGCGGATGACAGTCTGGGCAGATTTCTTCATGGGGATTCCTCCTTTGCAAGCTGCGGGTGCAGCTTCTTTTCCTCATTATAGCATGGTTGCGCCGCGCGGTTTAGCTAAACTTTCACAGCTTGTTTTGTGAAAATTGCCGGATTGGGCAAAAGATGTTCATTTTTTTAACAGGTTTTGGCCTGCGGGACTTGCTTTTTTTGCACAGGTATCTTATTATAGTAGCATTCGTACACGCTACAGCGCATAGTAAACGCTTACATACTCCCAGGGAGGGAACAGCAATGAGGATCGCTTTGATTGCCCACGATTCCCGTAAGGAATTGATGGCGCAGTTCTGTACCGCATATGTCCGCATTTTGTCGGAAAACGAGTTGGTGGCTACCGGCGTTACCGGCAAGATCGTCCGCGATGCCACCGGCCTGCCGGTGCGCTGCCTGTATCCGGGTGGGCGCGGCGGCGCTGAGCAGATCGCGGCCATGATCGGCTGCGGCGAAGTGGATATGCTGCTGTTCTTCCGTGACCCCGTGGGTGCCAAACCCGGCGAGCCCAACGATGTGACCCTGCTGCGCCTGTGCGACATGCACACCATCCCGGTGGCAACCAACATCGCTACGGCCGAGGTGCTGATCCACGGCCTGGAGCGCGGCGACCTTGCCTGGATCGAACTCCAGCGCGGCCGCAAATAATAAGCTGATACCAAAAGTAAGTCCCCGGTGCATGCACCGGGGACTTTTGCGTATATGCGGATAATTATTGGTAGACGATGGCTTTCTTGACGCAGGCGGCGGCATCGGCACCGGCCAGTTCGCGGGCGATAGCCAGGGCAAAGGGGATGGCGGCCCCCAGGGCCTCGCCGGTGATGATGTTGCCATCGATGGTCAGCGGCAGGCCGGTATAGGCGGCCCCGGCGACGGTCAGATCAGCGTCCATGCCGGGGTAGACGGTGGCTTTTTTGCCCTGCAGCACACCAAAATCGGCCAAGGCGGTGGGGGCGGCACAGATGGCACAGACCTTTTTGCCAGCAGTGGCAAAGTCCACGCAGACCTGGCGCACGGTGGCATCGGCTTTCAGGTTGGGCACACCGGGGATGCCGCCCGGCAGGATGCAGGCATCGAACTGGGTGTAGTTCAGTTCCTCGGCCAGGGCATCGGCCACGACATTGACCCGGCGGGCGCTGGTAACGATGCACTCCCCGCCCACGGCGGCGATGGTGACTTCGACCCCCGCCCGGCGGAGAATGTCAACGCAAAGCAGGGCTTCACATTCCTCAAGCCCCGGGGCAAAAAAGATTACAGCTTTTGACATTTGTGGATTCCTCCTTATGATAATTGTGTGGCTTTCGTTTGACCCCTCTGGGGAAAAATACCGGAAGTTGAGTTGTAGGTTCATCCCTACAGCCCTTTGCTAATTCGTACTGTAGGGGGGCTTGCCCCATCCTGCGCATCTGGCGATAACTTTATCGTTCTTTCCACCCGAACAAAAACTTAAAGCATCGACCCAATTGTTTGCGCCAGTCGGCTTCGCAGTGTTTGCCGTCCATTTGCAGGTAGGGGTACACTTGGGCACCCTTTTCGCTCAAGCCGCGGGTCACGGTCAGGGCGTTGGCGGTGTACTGGGCCAGTTGATGCTTGCCCTTGCCCTCTTTTTCGCCCCAGCTGATGTACACCCGCGTGTCCGGGGCCAGGCGCGCCTTTTTCAGCTCGGCCTTGACCTGCGGCAGGCAAATCCGCACCGAGGGGGACAGGCACGCCGCTTTGCTGAATACCTTATTATAAGCAGTGATCGCATACAGGCTCATCAACCCACCCATGCTGGAGCCGCCGATGGCCGTGTTCTCGCGGTCGGGCAAAGTGGGGTATTGGGCATCGATGGCCGGTTTCAACTCATCCACCAGCCAGTCCATGTACCGCTTGCCGGTGCCGTGGATGCCATCGAACCAATCGCTGTCGTAGGGGCAGTATTCTTCCAGCCGCTTGTTTCCCTCGTGGTTACATTCGGGCGCGACCACAATGGCGTTGGGGTGGGCATCCAGATACTCTTTCAGCCCCCAGCAGGTGCCAAACGTGGCAGTGGAATCAAAAAACAGGTTGTGGCCGTCAAACATATAAATGACGGGATAGCGCTTGCCGCTGGTCTGCCAATCGTCCGGCAGATAGATAAAGGTATTGCGGTCCAGGTCATAGGGCGTGATGTGGACGGTAAAAGTCTCAACCATGATGGGACCTCCTTTTAGGTCGTTGCTGCCATTGTATCGCATTTCCCCGCTATTTTCAATCATTGTCACCTATTTTCCCGTTATGGGTTGCAATTGCGGGGCGGCTGTATTATAATCACTTTAACCCTTGTGCAAAAATTTAACAAGTGGAAAGAGGAAAAGTTTTATGGAGGCAGTAAGTACATTTTTCAAGCGCAAAGATGTTGTCATCTCGGCGCATCGTTACGGCATTGATGCCATGGGCGCGATGGCCCAGGGCCTGTTCGCCAGCCTGCTGATCGGCACTATCATCAAAACGCTGGGCCAGCAGCTGGGGCTTGCGTTCCTGGTTACGGCGGGCGGCTATGCGGCGGCAGTCGCAGGCCCTGCCATGGCGGCATCCATCGGTTACGCCCTGCATGCCCCGCAGCTGGTGCTGTTCAGCCTGATTGCCGTCGGCGGCGCGGCCAATGAACTGGGCGGCGCAGGCGGCCCTCTGGCCGTCTACCTCATCGCCATCATCGCTACCGAGGTCGGCAAGCTGGTCAGCAAAGAAACCAAGGTCGATATCCTCGTCACCCCGGCCGTCACCATTCTGGTGGGTGTGGGCTTGAGCGCCCTGTGCGCCCCCAGCGTTGGCGCGGTGGCCAGCGCCGTGGGCAACGTTATCATGTGGGCGACCGAACTGCAGCCCCTGCTGATGGGCATTGCGGTTTCCGTGCTGGTGGGCGTGGCCCTGACGTTGCCCATCTCCAGCGCGGCCATCTGCGCGGCCCTGGGTCTGACCGGCCTGGCAGGCGGTGCGGCTGTGGCTGGCTGCTGTGCCCAGATGATCGGCTTTGCTTTTATGAGCTATCGGGAGAACGGTGTCGGCGGCCTGGTCAGCCAGGGCCTGGGCACCAGCATGCTGCAGATGCCCAACATCCTGCGCAACCCCCGCATCTGGATCCCCCCGACGCTGGCGGCGGCAATCACCGGCCCCATCGCTACCTGCCTGTTCCACTTGGAAATGAACGGTCCGGCGGTCTCCAGCGGCATGGGCACCTGCGGCCTGGTGGGCCAGATCGGCGTGTACACCGGCTGGATCGAGGCTGGCAAGGCTGTTACCACCTTTGACTGGGTGGGCCTGGTGCTGATCTGCTTCGTCCTGCCCGCTGTGCTGAGCGTGGTGTTCTGCGAAATCCTGCGCAAGTGGGGCTGGATCAAAGACGGCGACATGAAGCTGGACTAAACCTGCAATAACTTATTATAAAGAGGAGCACTTCGATGCTCCTCCTTTTGCGTTTGTATGGGAAATAATGTTCAATAACAAATGAAATGTAGATTGACTTTTACACGGGATGCGTGTATAGTAAAAATAGAATTTTTTCAAAGGGGTACCCCTTTGTTATGGGAAGCTAGCTTCCCATAATGAGCTTTATCCCGCCATGGACGGAGGATGTTGAATGAAAGCAAAAAATCTGCTGGCATTGCTGGCGGCAGCCGCCATGCTGGGCACTGCGGCTTTGCCTGCCTATGCCGAAACCACGGGCGAAAATGTCCCGCAATACAGCGTGTCCACGCCAGAAACCGCCGCTTTTGCAGCGGAAGATGCTATCGCTGTGCAGGATAGCGTATCGGAAAGCAATTTCATAGTCAACGGCACGGCGGCACAGCCTGTTGCCGAGGAAACGAAATACTATAAGGTAGAGTCAGGCGCACTGGTCGAAGCGACGGCGGCAGATTTTGCCGTTAAGATCGAGCCGGAAGCAGATGGCTGCCATGTGACCCTGAACAATGCCGTGTTTGCTAACCTGGGTGCGGCGCAGGGCTATATGGCTGTATATGCTTCGCATGATCTGCACCTGACGCTGCAGGGCAGCAACACATTGCCTGGCCCGGTGGTGTCCGATGGCAAACTGACCATTGACGGCACCGGCAACGCACGGATCACCGTGGATAATACCTCGAACTGGCGCTGCATGCTGGGCGGCGTAAACGGTGCCGAGATCGGCGGCAGCGTGAAGATCACCGGGCAGAATAACGCCACCTTTGGCGTGACCGGCCTGTATACCCGTACGGGCGATGCTGTTATCAAGGACAGTGCCGATGTCAGCCTGAACGGCAACATGGAAAACGGCGTGCTGAATATGCAGGCTTCCCTGCGCATCCAGGGTGGCCGGCTCTACATCAACGGTGCCCGTGTGCAGGATAATGAGTACCACAGCGGCGGGAGCGGTGTATATGCCAGCGGCGATGTGACCGTGGATGGCGGTACGCTGGAAATCACCAACATTGACGGCAAAGGTATTGCAGCTGGTTCCGGCAAGGCCAGTGGCAGCGTGGCCGGTATTACCGGCGGCATGACCGTCAATAGCGGCACGGTAAAGATCTCTGATATTCGCGGCCTGACTGTGGGAAACAGTGTTATGGGCCAGGGTATCAGCGTTTACAATGATGTGGTCGTCAACGGCGGCACGGTAGAGCTGAGCAACATCGGCGGCAACGGCATGGACATCGGCCACATGGATAGGGAAGGCAACTCGGCCGGCGACTTTATCCTCAACGGCGGCACGGTGCGCCTTTCGGACATCCGCCGCATCGATTACGGAGAGTATGGCTACGGCGGTAAGGGTATCACCACGGCTGCCGACATCAAGATCAACGGAGGCACGCTCACGGCCCAGGATGTGGGTGTGAACGACCTGTTCTCCAACGGCAATACCATCATCCGCGGCGGCGAAGTGCTGCTGGACGAGAGCGGCAGTGCATTGGTGTCCTACAACGGTATTACGATCGACAACGGCAAGGTCTACATTTCGGATTCCACCTACACGGGCATTTCAGCCTATCAGGGTGATATTACCATCAACGGTGGCAGTGTGACTACCGATTATACCGGCGAAGCCATCAATACCGTGTTGGGCGATGTCAACATCACGGGCGGCACGGTGGAAGTCAAACGCGCCCAAAAGAGTGGCATTAGTGTGTACCAGGGCAGCAGTGAGGACTACCAGGGCACCATCCGCATCACCGGCGGCAAGGTGACGGTGGATGCTGCAGAAAACGCGCTGCAGGCATTCAGCGGCGGGGTCGTGTTTGGCGGCAATGCAGTCGTGGATGCCCACAGCCAGAAGTGGAACACAATCGGCTCCGGCGATATTACCATCAGCGGCAACGATTGCGATATTACGCTGCGCACCGATGGCGCAATGACCATCGGCGGCTGGGTCAAGCTGACGGATGCCGACGAGATCATTGCCCTGTGCGGTGCCTCCGAAAAAGACGCGGCACAGATTGCGCGCGAAGAACATAACGGAGAAATGCAGTTGCATCCCGTAGATTACAAGTACACGCACATCGTCAAAGGCGCGGCCCGCCCGGCAGAGAACGTTACCATCAAGGCGGACGGCTGGACAGAAGGCGGCACCCCGA
Source organism: Coriobacteriaceae bacterium (assembly GCA_963588145.1). Lineage (GTDB taxonomy): Bacteria > Bacillota > Clostridia > Oscillospirales > Ruminococcaceae > Gemmiger. Next base: position 21,189 of record CAVAGJ010000005.1, on the reverse strand, counting down.
CGCTGCCCACTGTGACAGATGAGGCAGGAAACCCGCTGAACGCCAAAGTCTATTACAAAGTCAAAGGTGCAGATGATGCTGCTTACACGGATGTCGTACCCACGGCTGTCGGTGAATATGAGGTGAAACTGGTCGTTCCGGCGAACGGCGAATATCTGGAGAGCGTGTACTACGCCAGCTTTGCCATTACGGCTAAGCCGACCCAGCCCACGCCGACACCTACCCCGGCTCAATCGAACAGCAGCACCACGACAGTCACCGCCACGGCCAAGCCCACGGCGGCACCGCGTGCCGAGGCCAAGGCCCAAAGCACACCCGCCACGGTCACGGCGGCCATCCCCAAGACGGCGGATACGTTCCCGTACGTTGGTCTGGCTGCCCTGATGGGTACTGCTGCCCTTGGTATGGTCAGCATTATCCTGCTGCGCAAAAAACACCAGTAAATCATGTAAACCCCAGCCCCCGGCATTGCCGGGGGCTGTTTCTATGATTGCGTGTAATGCCCGCCTATGCTATAATACACTTAATTACAACTATATCCCGGCAAGGGGAGGAACGATATGAAAAAACAAAACACAGCTGCCCGGCGGCTGGCGCTGGCGGTGCTGTATCTGGCCGTGTTTGCGGCGACGGTCATGTACCTGCGGGTGACTATCAGCGTACCGGCCGAGGGGGACGACAAGCTGACCCTGAACGGCTGGCTGTACAATATGGGCCGCATGTCCTTCTGGCAGTATGCCCTGCAGGATCTGCAGGAGCTGCTGAGCTACTTTTTGCTAAAGCAGGTGCGGTTCTTCCCGTTCCACTACCCCAATGCGGTGGCACTGCTGTTTTACCGCACCCTGGCCAGCTACCGGCTGTACATTATTGCTATGACCGGCGCGGCAGCTTTTATGGTCAGCCGCGTGGCGGCGCGTCTTAGTCGCAGCAACGCCCTGGCGCTGGGGGCCTTTGGCCTGGCGCTGGCGGCGGCCCCTATTTTTAACGAGGGTATGTACAGCTACTACGCCGTGCCCCAGCGCACACTGCTCTGGGCGGCGGCCAGCTGGCTGTGCCTGTTTTATCTGCGGGAGTCTCACCACCGCGCCTGGGGCGTGGCGGCGGCCGTGCTGGCGTTCATTGCCTGCGGCACCTACGAGACCGGCTATGTCTACGCCGTGCTGGCGCTGCTGCTGTGGGTGGTGTACACCCGCAGTGTGCGGGACGGCCTGCGGGCTTCGGCCCCGGCGCTGGGCGGCATGGCGGTGGCGTTCTGCTACCACTTTGCCAGCTCCCGCAGCGGCGGCACCGGCAACGCGCTTTCGCTGGACATCCCCAACGTGGCCCGCGTGACCGTGCAGCAGATGGCCGCGTCCATCCCGTTCCTGGGTCCCTGGCTGCAGGGGCAGGACTGCGGTGCCATCAGCAAGGGTGATATACTCTGGCCCTTTGTGCTGGGCCTGCTGACGGTGGCGGCGCTGCTGTTTGCCGTTCCTCGGGAAGAGGTCAGCGGCAAGGCCCTGGGCGGCCTGGCTCTGCTGGGCTTTGGCCTGTGGGCTGCCCCGGCGGCGCTGCTGGCACTGTCGGAACGCTACCAGCAGCCCGAGGCCATCACCTGGAAGTGGGGCTATATCCCCGCTGCGGCCAGCTCGATAGGTCTGGGCCTGCTGCTGGCGGCAGGCGTGGCGGCGCTGGCAAAACTTTGCTGCCGCCTGCCTAAAGTTCCCTCGGCGTTGCTGCGCGCGTTGCTGGCGGTGGTGCTGGCGGCGGGCATTGCCGCCAACGGTGCCTTTACCCGCGGTTGTCTGCGCACCCACCACGCCGAGAACCTGAAAGCCTACAACTTCTTTGCCGATACCATCCGCGCCGGCCTGGCCGATGAGGTCACGGCGGATGACCTGATCCTTTGCAACGAGAATGTCTGGGACACCAACACCCAGGCTGAGACGAATTTCTTCTGCCGTTTTGCCGCACGGGAACTCCACGCCCAGATGCCGGGCATTGAACTGCCCGCCGACCACGGCACACTCTACGCCTACCAGACCTACCGCAACTACGGCGGTTATGACCTGGCCTGGTGCGGCCACCTGACCGATGACACCGGCGAGGTAATGGACGGCATGCGCGTCTACGTGCAGGGCGCGCTGGTGCCGGACAATGCAGTCATCAAGTACAAGGTGCGCTTGGCCGATGGCACCGAGGAAGCCCGCCAGATCTGCCTGCTGGACTGCGACTGCACCCCCCGCAACGAGAAGGGCGAGTATATCGCCACGGTGGAGGATACCTCCATCCTGAACGCCAAAGTCATGATCTGGGACGGCTGAGGAGGCCCCTTTGTATGAAAAAACTGCGTAAACTGCTGCGCACCAACCGCTGGTTCGCCGTGGTGCTCCTGCTGGAGGCCGCCGTGCTGGCCTCGCTGGCAGCATCGCTTTTTGGTGCGCCCTACAAACTGCAGCTGGCCCCGGCGGATTTCGCTAACGACTACCCGCAGATCGCCGCCGTAAACGAGGACGCGATGGCCCTGCAAATTTGGAACAACAGCGAGGATTTCACCCCGCCGGAGGATAAGGCTATCAGCTTTTCCACGGCTGGCAGTGCGATGCGCTCCGGCGCGTATGAGGTGACGGTGCAGTATTTCTCCTGCCAGACACCGGATGCGCCCACCTTTAACGCCCTGCACAGCGCGGGTTCGCTGTCCTTTTCCAGCAAGGACAACCCGTCAGCCGTCAGCGCCGACACCGTAACGTTGGACGACTGCCACCGCACCATCACCACCCGCCTGTGGGTGGGCTACGGTGCCAGAATGCAGGACCTGACTGCGACCCTGACCTACGGCGAGGGCCAGCTTTACCTATACGGAATCACCCTGACCGAGCAGCCCATCTACCGCCTGACCCGTCTGGTCACCTTTGTGCTGCTGGCAGCGGTGCTGGATCTTATGCTGCTGCTCTTGTTTGCCCGTGGGGGTGCCGATGCCCCGGCGCGCCGCCGTAAGTACGCGGTGCCGCTGATTTTGGTGGGTATCACGGTGGCGGCCTGCCTGCCGCTGTTCAGCAATTATCTGTACTTTGGCCATGATCTGGACTACCATTTGCAGCGTATTACGGCTATGGCGGCGGAGCTGTCCTACGGGCAGTTCCCGGTGCGCATGACCACCGACAGCCTGAACGGCTACGGCTATGCCAACCCGCTGTGCTACTGTGAGCTATTTTTGACGCTGCCCGCCCTTTTGTACAACGTCTGGCTGCCGCTGCGCACCTGCTACCAGGTGTACATCTTTGCGGTAACGCTGTCCACCGCCATCATTGCCTATTGCAGTTTTGGCAAAATCACCGCCAGCCGCAAGCTGGGCCTGCTGGGGGCAGCGCTGTATACGCTGTCCTGCTACCGGCTGGTCTGCACCTACATCCGTGCCTCGGTGGGCGAGTACACGGCAATTACATTTCTGCCGCTGGTGCTGGTGAGCCTGTACAATATCTACACCACCGAGAAGCCCCGCTTTGCCCAATGGGCACCCATGGCTTTTGGCATGGCGGCGTTGGTGCAGTGCCACCTGCTCAGCTGTGAGTTGATCGCGCTGCTGCTGGTGGTGTTTTGCCTGCTGCGCCTGCGGGATACCCTGCGCCCCGCACGTCTGCTGGCCTGGATCAAGGCGGCGCTGCTGGCTTTGGCGTTGAGTGCGTGGTATTTTTTCCCGTTCCTCATCTCCACCAGCGAGATCGACCTGATGGTCAATGGCCCGCTGATCGGCAAGATACAGAATCAGGGGACATATCTGGTGCAGCTGTTCAGCCCCTTTGGGCCAGGATTTAGTGGAGCAGATTCGGGTACCAACCCGGATATGACACTTTCCTTCGGTCTGCCGCTGATCGTAGGGATGCTGCTGGTGCTGTACTGCCTGCTGCAGAGGGAAAGCTGGCAGGGAAAAGATACCCTGCGCCGGATGCAGACAGCTTTCGGTTTTGCGGTGCTGGCAACGCTACTGTCGATGCATGTCTTCCCCTGGGATAGTTTCCACAATTGGTTTGGCAACACGGTGGGCAAGCTGATCGGTCTGTTCCAGTATCCGTGGCGGTTCCTCTCGTTGGCAACGGCACTGCTGTGCCTGGCAGTCGTGTTGGCTGTCCAGCTGTTGAAAGAGAGGAATGCCCGTTTGGCAAAGAGGGCGGCAGTGATGCTTGCGGTCTGCGCTCTGCTGATGACAGGTGTGATGCAGACCCAGATGCTGAAAGGACAGGCGGAAGGCGCGTACAATACGTTCCGCAAGATGGACCCGACGCCTTCCACCGGTGTGGGTGAGTACCTCATCGACGGAACCAGCGCCTACGAGACCATCTGGGCGCAGCCCAAGCCGGGCAGTGATGACCTGCATCTGCTCTCCTACGAGAAGCGGAGCGGCAAGGCCTACCTGACGGTGGAAAATGACGGCGATGCCGCCGATATCTCGGTGCCCATCTTCAACTACGGCCACTACCACGCCGTGGACGAAGCCACCGGCGTGGAATACGCCCTGGGCACCGGCGAGAACGCCCGCATCGCCCTGAACATCCCGGCGGGCTATACGGGTACGATCGTAATCGCCTACCAGGCCCCCGCCTACTGGCGCACTTTTGAACTTGTCTCGGTGCTGGCCCTCTTGGGCAGCATTGTCTGGGGTATAAGCCAGAGAAAAAAGGAACAGTAAATGCAAAGCACCCCCGCCCATGGGAACTGCGCCATGAGCGGGGGTGCGTGGTATATATGGGGTGTTTTATACATCATACTCTTTTTTGAAGTCTCTGCTGTTATTCATGATTCGTATCTCTCCCACAACTTCCGATTTTTCTGTATTCCCATCTTGAGTTCATTACAAATCCGAAGCTGCAGTTTTCAATGTCTTGGTCGATTTTCCACTGTCCAATTCTTCGGGGTGGTATCGTCTGCGGTAAGTTCACCAAAAGAAAAGACCTGAAGCAATGCTTCAGGTCTTTTCTTTTGGTGGACGGTACAGGACTCGAACCTGTGACCTCCTGCACGTCAAGCAGATGCTCTACCAGCTGAGCTAACCGTCCATGTTTTGTTGTCTGCGCCGTGTCTCCCAGCGACGTATGTTATGATACCAGACGCAAAGCGAAAAGTCAAGCACTTTTTCCGAGAAATTTTAATTTTTTCTGAAAAAAGTCGAAATCGCCCCCTCGGACAGCCAAAAACCGCTCTGTCGCAGTGGACGCACACACCTTTTTGTGGTATACTATACCAGTTAAAGTGGGGAGGTATAGAGACTTGCGGGTCCTTGGTATTGACCCCGGCTACGCGATCGTAGGCTGGGGCGTTGTGGAATATGTGAGCAATCGATTTGCACCGGTGGGCTACGGGGCGGTCATTACCGAAAAAGACACCCCCTTTGAACAGCGCCTGGCCGAGATCTACGAGGGTGTGCTGGACATCTGCAAGCGCTACCAGCCAGAAGCTCTCTCCATCGAAAAACTTTACTACCAGCACAACCAGACCACCGTCATCGGCGTAGCCGAGGCGCGCGGCGTGATCCTGCTGGCGGCGGCCCAGTGCGGTGTGCCGATCTACGAGTACACACCCATGCAGGTCAAGCAGGCCATCACCGGCTACGGAAAGGCCGTGAAAAAGCAGATCCAGGAGATGACCCGCATGATGCTGCACTTGGAAACCATCCCTAAACCGGACGATACCGCCGATGCCCTGGGCATGGCTATCGCTCATTGCCATTGCAGCCGCAGCCGTCTGATGGGTACGCCGGTGCGATAGCTGACTCTCTTTGAAAAGAAAGTAGGCAAAGAAACTTTCAATATATATATCAGACCGTGAAGTGGGCGGCAGTTTGTGGGCTCCCGTAGGGGCGCATGCATATAGAATGCACCCTACGGGAGCAAAAACAGGTTACCGTTTTCGTGGGGGCGGATTCCATATTCGCCCGCACGACAGTCTACAATAATTTAATATTATAAAAAAGGAAGCCAACCATGATTTATTGCCTGACTGGCAAAATTTTAAAAAAATCCCTCGATTCCGTGGTCATCAGCTGCGCGGGCGTGGGGTACTATGTGCAGGTTTCGGCGACTACCGGAGAGGCTCTGCCCGCCCCGGGACAGGAAGGCACGGTCTATACTATCATGAACGTGACCGAGAACGATGTCTCCCTCTACGGCTTTGCCAACGAGGAACAGCGCGACTGCTTCAAGATGCTGACGGCTGTCACCGGTGTCGGCCCCAAGGCGGGCTTGTCCATCCTGTCCATCATGACCCCGGAAAAAGTCGCTCTGGCAGCCTCCAGCGGTGATCATAAAGCCTTTACCAAGGCCAGCGGCGTTGGCCCCAAACTGGCCCAGCGCATCGCCCTGGAACTGAAAGACAAAGTGGGCAAGGGCCTGGCCAATGGCACGGGCTTCTCCGGTGATATGAGCGTGCCCGCGCCCAGCTCGGCTCCGGCGCAGGCTGTGGCGGCGCTGGTCAGCCTGGGCTACACCCCCAGCGATGCCGCTGCTGCGGTAGCCCGCGTGGACGAGACGCTGCCCGTACAGGATATTATCAAGGTGGCGCTGCGCAGCATGTCCCGCGCACACTGAAAGGGGTAAACAATGAATCAGGAATATATGGTAGACCCCACCCGCCTTGTCAGCCCGGATGCGATGCCCGCTGATGCCGAGGAAATCAGCTTGCGCCCCAAAACACTGGATGATTATGTCGGCCAGGAAAAAGCCAAAGGCAACTTAAAAGTCTATCTGCGGGCGGCGCAGCAGCGCGGCGAGCCGATGGATCACATCCTGCTTTACGGCCCGCCCGGCTTGGGCAAAACCACGCTGGCGGGCATTGTGGCGCAGGAGATGGGGGTGCAGATCCGCATCACCTCCGGCCCGGCCATCGAGAAGCCCGGCGACCTGGCGGCGCTGCTGACCAATTTGCAGGAGGGCGACATCCTCTTTATCGATGAGATCCACCGCTTGTCCCGCCAGGTGGAGGAAGTGCTCTACCCGGCGCTGGAAGATTTCGCGCTGGATATCATGATCGGCAAAGGCCCCAGTGCGCAAAGCATCCGCATCAACCTGCCGCGCTTTACGCTGGTGGGCGCTACCACCCGCGCCGGCCAACTGACCGGCCCCCTGCGTGACCGCTTCGGCATTTTGCTCAAGCTGGAACTGTACAGCCCCCAGGAACTGGCGCGCATCATTACCCGCAGCGCGGGCATTCTGGGTGTGCCCATCACCGATGAGGGCGCATTGGAACTGGCCCGCTGTGCCCGTGGTACGCCGCGTATCGCCAACCGTATGCTCAAGCGCGCCCGCGACTTTGCCATGGTAGAATGTGACGGCACCATCGACGAGGAAACTGCCATCGCGGCCCGCAAGTGGATGGACATTGACGAGATGGGGCTGGATGAACTGGACCGCAGCCTGCTGCGCGCCATCATCGAGATGTACAACGGCGGCCCGGTCGGCCTGGAAACGCTGGCCGCCGCCCTGGGCGAAGAGAGCGTCACGCTGGAGGATATCTGCGAGCCTTACCTGATGCAGATGGGCATGCTGACCCGTACCCCCCGCGGTCGCTGCGTAACCCGCCTGGCCTATGAGCATCTGCACATGGCCGTGCCCCGCAGGCTTGACGAGGAAGATGGGCAACAGAGTATGTTTTAACGAGTGCGTTTGGAAAGTATAAAGGATGTAGGGGTGAACGATGTTCGCTCCTACAGAAATGCTTCCGTTGAAACAAAATCACTAATCCCATGCCGACAAGCGGCATAGAGTGATAAATCAACCGAATCCAATCAACAATAGGAAAGGATCTGACGAGAATGGGTAAACTGTTTGGTACTGATGGTGTCCGCGGTGTGGCGGGCAAGGACCTCACCTGCGAACTGGCACTTCAGATCGGCCGCGGCACCGCTGCCGTGCTGACCAGCCTGGACGGCCACCGCCCCAAAATCCTGATCGGCAAAGATACCCGTGTGTCCGGTGATATGCTGGAATCCACCCTGGCCGCCGGCCTGTGCAGCGTTGGCGCGGACGTAGAACTGCTGGGCGTTATCCCCACCCCCGGCGTCGCCTATCTGGTCCGCAAATACCATGCCGATGCCGGTATTATGATTTCCGCCTCCCATAACCCGATGGAATTCAACGGCATCAAAATCTTCAAGGGCGATGGCTACAAGCTGCCCGATGAAGTCGAAAACCAGATTGAGGCTCATGTTTTCAACAACTGCGCGGACATCCGCCTGGCCGAGGGCGCTGACATCGGCCGCATCAAAATGTGCCGTACCGGCGTGAAGGACTACGTTGACTTCCTGCAGGAGCACATCGATGCCGACCTCACCGGCCTGAAAGTGCTGTTCGACTGCGCCAATGGAGCCTCCGCCACGGTCGCACAGGAACTGTTCCCCCGCCTGGGCTGCGAGTGCGGCTTCATTGGAACCCAGCAGGACGGCGTTTCCGTCAATGACGGTTGCGGCTCCACCCATCTGGAAACGCTGGAAGCTGCCGTCAAGCAGGGTGGCTACGACTGCGGCATTGCCTTTGACGGCGATGCGGACCGCTGCCTGGCCTGTGACGAAAACGGTGCTGAGATCGATGGCGATAAAATTATCGCCCTGGTTGGCACCGATATGAAAGAGCGCGGCCGCCTGGACGGCAACACGGTCGTTGTTACCGTTATGTCCAACCTGGGCTTCATGAAATACATGCAGTCCTTAGGAATCGAGACCGCCCGCACCGCTGTGGGCGACCGCTACGTGCTGGAAGAAATGCGCGCCCGCGGCTATGCCATCGGCGGCGAACAGAGCGGCCACGTGATCTTCCTGCATCACTCCACCACCGGTGACGGCGAACTGACCGCCGGTAAGCTGCTGAAAGTGCTGGCCCGCAAAAAGGCTGAGAACGGTGCCAAGATGAGCGACCTGAACGCCGTCTACACCAAGTTCCCCCAGGTGCTTATCAACCTGACCGCCGACAAGGCCCAGAAAGAAGCCTACAAAGAGGATGAGTATATCGCCGGTTTCATCGAGAGCCAGCAGCAGAGCCTGATGGGCATGGGCCGCGTCCTCGTGCGCGTTTCCGGCACCGAGCCGAAGATCCGCGTCATGGTCGAGGGCGAGGACCAGGAAGCCATCAAGTCCAGCGCCGACCGCATCGCCGACATGATCAAACAGCGTATTTTGGATAAGTGAGACGCTGCATCGTAGAATATAAAAGGAGAATTGCCTATGCGCCCTGCCGACAGCTGGCGGGATTATGAACTGTTGGACGCCACCAACCACAATCGCCTGGAGCGGTGGGGGCAGACTTTGCTGATCCGCCCTGACCCGCAGGTCATCTGGAAAAATGACGAGACCAGCCCCCTGTGGGCCAAGGCCGATGCCGTGTACTACCGCTCGGCCAAGGGCGGCGGGCAGTGGAACTACCACAAGCGCCTGCCCCAGAAATGGCAGATCCATTGGGGGGAGCTGACCCTCATCGTCAGCCCCACGGGCTTTAAGCACACCGGCGTTTTCCCGGAGCAGGCCGTCAACTGGGCCTGGTATCAGGAAAAAATCAAAGCCGCTGGCCGTCCGATCCGGGTGCTGAACCTCTTTGGCTACACCGGCGGTGCTACGCTGGCCTGCCTGGCTGCCGGTGCCAGCGTCACCCATGTGGATGCCAGCAAAGGCATGGTAGCCTGGGCGCGGGAAAACGCCGCTGCCAGCAACCTGGCCGACCGCCCCTGCCGCTGGATCGTGGACGACTGCGCCAAGTTTGTGCAACGGGAGATCCACCGTGGCAGCAAGTACGATGCCGTCATCATGGACCCGCCCAGCTACGGGCGCGGCCCCGGCGGCGAGATCTGGAAGCTGGAGGACAACGTCTACGACCTCATCACCCTGACGGAGCAGGTGCTGAGTGATGACCCGCTGTTCTTTGCCATCAACTCCTACACCGAGGGTCTGAGCCCGGCGGTGATGGAATACATCGTAAAAACGACGCTTTGCCCCGCTGTGGGCGGACACACCCACTGCGATGAGATCGGCCTGCCGGTCTCGGCTACCGGCGGTGTGGTGCCCTGCGGCGCGACCGCTATTTGGGAGAAGTAAACTATGCCGAAGGAAGAACCGATGATCCGTGTGCAGGATGTCAAGTTCCGCTACGACCCTGAACAGCCCACCTACGCGGTGGACGGTGTGAGCCTGAACATCCGCCGTGGTGAGTTTGTGGCCGTGCTGGGTGCCAACGGCTGCGGCAAAAGCACACTGGCCAAGCATTTTAACGCCATCCTGCTACCGGAGACCGGCACGGTGCTGGTGCAAAATATGGATACCCGGGGCGAGGATCACCTCTATGATATCCGCCAGAAAGTGGGTATGGTGTTCCAGAACCCGGACAACCAGATTGTGGCAACCATCGTGGAAGAAGATGTGGCCTTTGCGCCGGAAAACCTGGGTGTTCCGCCCGAGGAGATCCGCACCCGCATCGATGAAGCCATGAAGCTGGCGGGCATTTACGAAAAGCGCGAAGCTGCGCCCTATAAGCTCTCCGGCGGCCAGAAGCAGCGTGTCGCCATTGCAGGCGTGATTGCTATGCGGCCGGACTGCCTGGTGCTGGACGAAGCCACCGCCATGCTGGACCCCCACGGCCGTAGCCAGGTCATGCGCACGATCCACCAACTGCGGAAGGCGGGCATCTCCATCGTCTCCATCACCCATTATATGGAGGAAGCCGCCCAGGCCGACCGCGTACTGGTCATGAGCCGGGGCCGCATTGTGATGGAGGGCACACCGGAGCAGGTGTTCAGCCAGACCGAACGGCTGCACAGTTACCATTTGGATGTGCCCCAGGCGGCAGAACTGCGGGATGAACTGGTGAGAATTGGCATCCCTATGCCGGAAAATGTCATCACCCCCGACCGATGCGCCGAGGAACTGTATAAACTGCTGCAGTAAAAATCCCATCATAGGCAGAAACGGCACCCATCGTGGGCGGTATTCTGCGGGAAAGGAATAAACAGTGTCAGAGATCATTCGTGTAGAACATCTGAATTACGTCTACAACCCCGGCATGCCGGATGAAACTATCGCGCTGGATGATGTGAGTTTCAGCGTGGAGGAGGGCGATTTTGTCGGCATCATCGGCTCCACCGGCAGCGGAAAGTCTACGCTTGTCAGCCATTTCAACGGCCTAAACCGACCTACCTCCGGCTGCATCCTGATTGACGGCAAGGACATGTGGGAGCAGGGGGGCGACCTGCGGGCGTTCCGCTTCCAGGTGGGCCTGGTCATGCAGTACCCCGAGTACCAGCTGTTTGAGGAGACCTGCGCAAAGGACATCGCCTACGGCCCCCGCAACATGGGCCTGGACGAGGAAGAGATCGACCGCCGCGTGAAAGAGGCGGCTGCTTTCGTTGGACTTTCCGATGAACTGCTGCAGAAAAGTCCGTTTGAGCTTTCCGGCGGGCAGAAGCGCCGCGTAGCCATTGCCGGCGTTATGGCGATGCACCCCCGTGTGCTGGTGCTGGATGAACCCGCCGCCGGCCTCGACCCCGAGGGCCGCGATATGATCCTGAGCCAGATCCGCGACTACCACGAAAAAACCGGCATCACGGTACTGCTGGTCAGCCATTCGATGGAGGACATTGCCAAGTATGCCAACCGCGTGCTGGTAATGAGCCACGCCAAGCTGGCGATGTACGACACAGTGGAAAATGTGTTCGGCCACGCGCAGGAACTGCTGGAACTGGGGCTTTCGGTGCCGCAGGTCACGCAGATCTTCCTGAAACTGCGCCAGATGGGGCTGGATATCCCCACGGACGTGTACACGATGCCCTATGCCGTCAAGACCATCCAAAAGGCACTGGCGGCCAAGCAGGCAAAGGAGGTGCAGTAAATGCTGCGTGATATTACCATCGGCCAGCATTTCCCGGGTAACTCGGTGCTGCACCGCTGCGACCCGCGCCTAAAGTTGGTGGCGACTATCGCCTATATCGTGGTGCTGTTTGTAGCGCCCAACCCCCTGGGCCTAGCGCTGTCCATCGCCCTGCTGGCGGTGCTGTACAAGACCGCCAAAATTCCCGGCAAGCTGATTTTAAAAAGTTTAAAGCCCATCGTGCCCATTGTGCTGTTCACGGCGGTGCTCAACCTGTTTTTCGTCACCGGCGAGGGAGAGCCGCTTGTCCACATCTGGGTGCTGAAAATTTATGCGGAAGGCATCCGTTATGCCATTCTGCTGACGGTGCGCGTCTGCGCATTGATCGCGGGTACGAGCCTTTTGACCTATACCACCAGCCCCATTGTGCTGACGGATGCGATTGAAAATCTGCTGCGCCCGCTGGCAAAAATTCATTTCCCGGTGCATGAACTGGCGATGATGATGACGATTGCCCTGCGGTTCATCCCAACGCTGATCGAGGAGACCGAGAAGATCATGAACGCCCAGAAAGCCCGCGGTGCGATGATCGACAATGGCACCTTTACCCAGCGTATCAAGGCGCTGGTGCCGGTGCTGATCCCGCTGTTCATCTCGGCATTCCGCCGCGCGGACGAACTGGCGATGGCGATGGAGTGCCGCTGCTACCACGGCGGCGAGGGCCGCACCCGCTTAAAGCAGCTGAAGTTTACCCCTGAGGACACCCGCTGCGCTATTATTATTACGCTGGCGCTGCTGGGCATCTGTGCCACCCGGCTGTTTGTGCCGGGACTGGGGTAAATGACCCTACGATGTTGTTAAGGATTCTATGACCTACCTATTATGGATCGCCTATAAAGGCACGAATTACGGCGGGTTTCAGGTGCAGCCCAATGCACCTACCGTCTGCGCCGCTGTGCAGGATGCCATGCAGCGGGTGCTGGGCTGCCGCCCCGATGTAAAGGGCTGCTCCCGCACCGATGCGGGTGTTCATGCGCGGCGTTTCGCGCTTAGTTTCTGCTATACTGGCAGGGTCCCGGCGGAGAAAATGGTGCAGGCGTTCAACGCCCACCTGCCGCCGGACATCCGGGCGTTGGAGATCTGGCCGGTGGCCGAGGACTTCCACGCCCGCTATGCCGCCCACGCCAAGACCTACCGCTACTATATCTTAAACGCCCAGGTAGACGACCCCTTTACCTTTGATACCTGCTACCGGGTTGGCCCGGCGTTGGACGTGGCCGCCATGCAGGCGGTGGCGGAACAATTCGTGGGAACCCATGATTTTCTGGCGCTGTGTGCATCCGGCTCCAGCGTGGCCGCCCACGGCGATACGGTGCGGACGATTACCCGTTGCACCGTAGAACGGGCGGGTGACAGGGTCATTATAACGGTCACAGCGGATGGGTACCTCTATAACATGGTGCGTATTTTAGCCGGGACATTAGTCGAAGCAGGCCTGCACAAGCGCACGGCGGAAAGCATCCCCGCACTGCTAGCCAGCCGCGACCGTCGCCAGGCCGGGCAGACCCTGCCCGCCAAAGGTTTGTTTTTGGAGGATGTGGAGTACCCGGAACTGACCAAACCATAAACGAAAGAAGGTGACCCCCACTCATGAGCAAAGCGGATAAGGAACGCCAGGCGCGGCGGCAGCGGATGCTGGCGCGGGAGCGGGGGCACATATCCACCTATCCCATCCCCGGCACCAGCGGGGACATCGGCCTGCGCACACCCCAGCCGGTGCGCCGCAGCCGTGGTACCACCCCGCCCCCGCAGCCGGAAAAACAACCCGACAACGTGAAGTCTTTCACGCCGCTGATCCAGCAGCGTCAGCGCCGCCACTATACCATTCTGGCGGTGCTGGTCTTGTGCATTGCAGCGGCCGTCTTTGTGTTTACCGGCGCCATGTCGGCATCCATCGCCCTGCTGGGCGATGCGGCGGACAGCCTGTCCCTCTACTTCAACCGCAGTGATGGCGGCTGGCCGGTCAATACCGGCATCAGCGAGCCTGTTCAAATCGCTGAACTGGCGGGCGGCTTTGTGGAACTGGACAGTGAGGATGTGGTCGTCTACTCGGCCTACGGTACCAAGGTGCGCAGCTTTCAGCCCGGATATGCCCGGCCCGTTATGGCCGTGGGCAGCACCCATTTTGTGGTGTACAACCGCGCGGGCAGTGAACTACAGGTCTCCAGCCGCACCAAGGCACTGTACACCAAAACCTTTGATAACAGCATCCTGCTCTGTGCCATGTCCAACAATAATACGCTGGCCGTGGTCACTGAGTCGGGCCGGTATGCCGCGCAGTTGCAGATTTTCGACCCCTCTTTCCGCCAGACCTATAGCTGGGAGATGACCCAGAACGAGGGCACCCCCATCGCCGTAGACTTCTCGCCGGATAACCGCCAGTTTGCCGCCGGTATGCTGGCGGCGCGCCAGGGCCAGCTGGGGTGCAAGGTGTATTTTATGAGCACCTCCTCCAACTCCGAAGGCCCGGCCTACACCGCCAGCCAGGGCAGCATGCTCCTCTCGCTGGATTGGCAGACCGAGAACCGCGTGGTGGCGGTGTTCGATACCTATATCGCGGTGCTGGACCCCCGCACGGCTACCGAGACTGCCCGCTACGATTTCGGTGGTGCTACGCTACAAAGTGCCGCGCCCGGCCGTAACCAGACCGCCCTGCTGCTGAACATCCGCGGTGGCAACAGCCTGGTTACACTGGACAGCGACCTGACCCCCCTGGCCGAGATTCCCGCCCGCCAGGCCTACGGCATCAAGGCAACAGATACGGCGGTCTACCTGCTGTGCCCCAACGCGGTGGAGTGCTATGGCTTTGACGGCGTGCAGAATTGGGTGAGGGATGATCTGGCCGCCCGGCCCATCCAGGTGCTCAAAGCCTCCGAACTGTTGGTGTTCACCGGCAGCCGCGCCGAGGTGCTGACCCCACCGGAGGATGCTCATAATACGAACAATTCCTGACATGAAAGGACCCGCAATTTCCTATGCAGCAAAACATTTCTCTAGTTTATGATCTGATCTTCCTCATCGTATTTGCTGTGGTGGCTGTGCGCAGCTGGCACAGGGGCTTTTTGGCCAGCCTGGCCGAGTTGATTGGCGCTGTGTTCGGCGTTGGCATCGCCGTCTGGGTCAGCCAGAACGCTGCCCCGCAGATTTACGATAAATTTTTAAGTGCCTCGGTAGCCAACCGGGTAGAACTGGCCCTGCGGGAATCTAACGGCAACATTGCCGAGGCTTTGCAGGGCATCACTTTCTTGCCGGAATCCATGCAGCAGAGCCTTTTGAATCTGCTGAACGATGCAGGCAGCGATGTGCCCGCCAAAATCGCCGAGGCCCTGCAGCCGTTGATTTTGCCCTTTGTGCAGGTACTGCTGTTTGTGGTGCTTTGCGTGTTGGTGCGCTGGGTGTTCCGCCTGTTGGTGGGTGTATTGCGTTGGTTCAACGGTGTACCGCTGTTGGGCGGCGTCAACCGTCTGCTGGGTCTGGTGCTGGGCCTGGCCAACGGCGCGGTGGACTGCTGGCTGCTGGCGTTGGCGCTGTGGTTTCTGGTGAGCGTTACCGGGGGCAAGTTCTCCTGGCTGAACGGCTACATACTCAGCCAAAGCGTGGGATACGGCATTTTCGGCAGCATCAACCCTTTTATTTGAGGGACATGTAATGAATAAATTCTGAACATTCCGCCCGAAAACTTGCAAAACAGCCCGTTTCGTTTCATAATATTTGCAAGACTATGTGCCTGTAATGGGTGTTTTCTATAGAGGTGAAGAAATTATGGTTTGTGTACGCTGCAAAAAACGTACAGCCGTGGTGTTTATCCAGCGGATGGACAACGGCAAGCCGGTGCAGGAGGGCTACTGCCTGACCTGCGCCCGTGAGATGCACATCCAGCCCGTGGATGATTTGATGAAACAGTTTGGCATGTCCGACCAGGATCTGGAAAACATGGAAGAACGGATGAGCAGCTTTTTACAGGAAGCTGCCGAGTCCGGCATGCTGCCCACTGCTGCCAGCGAGGACGCCCCCGAGGAAAGCGACAGCCAGGACGATTTTGTGCCCGGCGGCTCCCCGGTGTTCCCCTTCGGCTTTGGCGCTGCCCGCCAGAACGGCGACGACAAGGCCAAGGGCAAAAACGGCAAAAAGGACAAAGCCCCCAAGCGCAAGTTCCTGGATACCTACTGCGAGAACCTGACCCAGAAAGCCCGGGACGGCAAGGTGGACCGCATCATTGGCCGCGACCGTGAAATTTACCGCACGATCCAGATTTTGTGCCGCCGCCAGAAGAACAACCCCTGCCTGATCGGCGAGGCTGGTGTCGGCAAGACTGCCATCGCCGAGGGCATTGCCCAGCGCATTGCCGAGGGCCAGGTGCCCGCCCGTCTGCGGGACAAGGAGATCTTCCTGCTGGATATGACCGCCCTCATCGCGGGCACCCAGTTCCGCGGCCAGTTCGAGCAGCGCGTCAAGGGCCTCATCAGCGAGGTCAAGGCCGCCGGCAACATCATCCTGTTCATCGATGAGATCCACTCCATCGTGGGCGCGGGCGATTCCGACGGCGCGATGAACGCCGCCAATATCATGAAACCCGCCCTCTCCCGCGGGCAGGTGCAGGTCATCGGCGCGACCACCTTTGCCGAGTACCGCAAGTATATCGAAAAAGATACCGCGCTGGAACGCCGTTTCCAGCCCGTCAAGGTGGAGGAACCCTCCATCCCCGATACCATCGAAGTGCTGAAAGGCATCCGCATCTACTACGAGAAGCACCACTGTGTCCGTGTGCCGGACCCCGTGGTCACCAACGTAGTCAAACTGTCGGAGCGGTATATCACCGACCGTTTCCTGCCCGATAAGGCCATCGATCTGCTGGACGAAGCCTGCGCCTGCTGCAACCTGCGCCACCCCGAAATTACCGAGCTGGTGGAGACCCAGCGCAACGTGGCCGAGCTGGAACTTCGTGAGCATGAACTGGAAAACCCCGAGCCGGAGAACGGCCAAGATGCGGCCATCGATTACGAAGCTTTGGCGTCTGTTAAAACGGAACTGGCGCAGCTGCGCCAGAAATTGCCCGCTTTGCAGTTGAAAGTGGCCGAGATCGAGGTCACGATGGACGATGTGGCCCAGGTCATTGAGCTGTGGACCGGCATCCCCGCCGTCAAGATCAAGGAGACCGAGTACGGTCGCCTGCAGGGCCTGGAAGAAGCCCTGAAAGAGCATATCATTGGCCAGGATGAGGCTGTGCATGCCGTGGCCGGGGCCATCAAGCGCGCCCGCGCCGATCTGTCCGGCCGCCATCGCCCCGCCAGCTTCATCTTTGTCGGCCCCACCGGTGTCGGAAAGACCGAACTGGTCAAGCAGCTGGCAAACCAGCTGTTCGATACCGTTGACCCGCTGATTTCCATCGACATGAGCGAATATATGGAGAAGTACGCGGTGTCCCGCCTTATCGGTTCGCCTCCGGGCTACGTGGGCTATGATGAGGCTGGACAGCTGACCGAGAAGGTCCGCCGCCACCCCTACAGCGTTGTGCTGTTCGATGAGATCGAAAAAGCACATCCTGACGTAATGAATATCCTGCTGCAGATCCTGGACGAGGGAAAAATCAACGATGCCCAGGGCCGCGTGGTGGATTTCTCCAACACGGTCATCTGCATGACCTCCAACGCAGGCTCCACCGACCAGAGCGGTGCCACTGGCTTTGGCAAACGCGCCGAGACCGCCAGCGCCGATAAGTGCATGAAAGCCCTGCAGGAGTTCCTGCGCCCTGAATTTCTGGGCCGCGTGGACGAGGTCATCACGTTCCGTCCGCTGGAAGAAGCTGACCTGGAGCGCATTGCCCAGCTGATGCTGGACGAATACAAGCCCGGCCTGGCTGCCCACAGCATCACCCTGAACACCACGCCCGAGGCGCTGGCCGCCATCGTGGCCGAGAGCACCACCCGCTATGGTGCCCGCGAACTGCGCCGCACCATCCGCAAGGCGGTGGAGGATACCATCTCCGATGCACTGGTGGCTGGTCGCCTGGGCAACCAGCCCGCCACCGTTACCCTGACGGCCAAGGACGGCAAACCAGTACTGGAGCTGTGATGCGTACAAAACTTACGGCGTTGCTGCTGGCTATGCTGCTGTTGATGAGCCTGACCAGTTGTTCTGCGTACACGCAGTGGAAGCAGGCATCGCCCATCATCCCCTACAGCCAGTCCACACCCGCCCAGACCCCGGCCCCCACGACCACACCGCAGCCGGAGTCCGGCTTAAGCCGCCGCCAGATGATGTACGGCAGCGCCGGGCTGCTGACCGAGCCGACCGTGCTGGTCAGCGTCTACATCAACGATGCTGCGGGCGGCCGCGTCTGGACCGAGGACGCCAAGGCAGAGACCCGCCAATACCTGGCTACAGCCGTGCAATGGCTGGAAGAACAGACAAAAAATTACGGCCATACGATCCATTTATACTGTGATGACGGCACGGCCAACACCCACCTGAGTCGCACTTACACGCCCAAGTCCGCCATCCGCGGTGGGCGCAACTCTGATGAGAGCGATGCGCTGCTGACCGAACTGGATGCCGTTAGCGATACGCTGGATACGACCGAACTGGAAGTGACCTACGGAACTGACAGGGTGGCGTTTCTCTACTTCCTGCCGGTTAGCGGGGCCTCCTTTACGATGGTCCACTATGCCGATGACGGCAGCAATTTCTACCACGAGTACAGCTGCCTCTACTGCTATGATGTCTACGCGGGGGAGGGTGAGAGCGAATCTCCGGCGACCTATGCCCACGAAATCCTGCACCTGTTCGGTGCGCCGGACCTGTACGAGGGTAGCAGCGATGACTTTGTGGACGATGAGCTGGTTGCCTACGTGGAGCAGACCTACCCGGACGAGATCATGAACAGCACCTACAACGAGGACGGTACCAGCAGCTTTGACAGCGTGAATAAGAGCATCAGCCCGCTGACTGCCTACTGCCTGGGCCTGACCGATACCTGCCCCGAACTGGAGCAGTTCCCCAAGCTGGCCGATATCATGCCGGGGGTGTTCCGCTATCCCAGCGAGGACCCGGCAGACGGTGGCAGTGATCCGGGACCCGATGCGGACAGCGATGCCGGGAACAGCGCCGGGGATGACCCCGATAGCCCGGCCTGGCCCGGCGCGGTGGCTGTGTAATAAGCGAAAGGGGGCGCACACCTTGCCCAGAGAGGATTTTCCGCTGCGAGTGGACGGCGTGACCGCCGGTTGGGCGGCCGAACGCCGCCCCGAGGATGTGATCCCCGCCGCCCAGACCGATGCCTGGCAGTTGGTCTACGTGCGCAGCGGAACCATTGAGGAACGCTGTGACGACCGCCGTGTGTTGCTGCGGGCTGGCGGGCTTTTGTTCCACCAGCCGGCCGAGACCTTCGGCATGCGCCCGGTGGGCGAGGTGCCGCCCGATGTGTTGCGGCTGGACTTTTTGTGTACCCAGGCGGGTATGGATCGGCTCCGGGGCGCGGTGTTCCATGCCGAGCCCCAGGAACAGCACGACCTGAACTGGCTGATGAACGCTGTGACGGAATATTTTGAACCGCCCGACACGCTGGGCCAGGCAGCCGTCCCGAAAGAAGAACCGCCCTACGGGGCACAGCAGCAGCTTGCCATCCACCTGGAAAACCTGCTGATTCTATTAGCCCGGCGCTGTAAGCGCGCCCGTAAACCCGGTGTACGCCTGCGGCGGGAGCGCCGCCAGTCCGCCTTGGTGGATGCTGCCCGCACCTACTTTGCCAAAAATTTGGAGCGGGAACTGCGAGTGGATGAGGTCTGCGCCGCCATCGGCTGCACCAAACCGCAGCTGCAGGCGGCTTTCCGCACCCGGCTGCGCCATACGGCTATGGAGGAATTCTCCGCTATGCGGCTGGACTATGCGGCCCAGCTGCTGGCCCGGGGCGATACCCCCGGCGAGGTGGCCGAGCGCATGGGCTACTGCAGCGGGGCCTACTTCAGCCAGAAATTTAAGGAGGCCACCGGCAATACCCCCAGCGCCTACCGCCGCCTGCAGCAGGGCTTACCGGCCCGCCGCCTAAACAGGCAACAAAAAGATAAAGACGAATCGAAAACTTCTATTGCAGAAACACCGCCAAAAAAGTAAAATAAGGGTAACGAGCGGTGGATAACCTCCGCTAAAGGCAACAAGATAACATAATTAACAAGGAGACGATCGTTATGGCAATTTTGGTAAGCGGTGGCGCCGGTTACATCGGCAGCCACACCTGCGTGGAACTGTTGGCCACCGGGTATGATATCGTCGTGGCCGATAACTACTACAACTCCTGCCCCGAGGCCCTGGCCCGTGTGAAAAAGATCGCTGGTAAGGACTTCCGCTTTGTCGAGGCTGACATGACCGATAAGGCCGCTGTCGAGAAGATCTTCGCCGAGAATGAGGACATCGACTGCGTGATCCAGTTCGCCGCCTACAAGGCCGTGGGCGAGAGCGTCTCCAAACCCATCGAGTACTACTCCAACAATCTGGCCTGCACCCTGAACATTCTGGACGTTATGCGCCATCACAACTGCCATAACATCATCTTCTCCTCCTCTGCCACCGTGTACGGCGACCCTGCCAGTGTGCCCATCCGCGAGGATTTCCCCGTGGGCGGCACCACCAACCCCTATGGCACCACCAAAGTCTTTACCGAGCAGATCCTGACCGACTGCTGCAAGGCTGACCCGGAACTGAATGTTGCGCTGCTGCGTTACTTTAACCCCATCGGTGCTCATCCCTCCGGCCTGATCGGCGAGGATCCCAACGGCATCCCCAATAACCTCGTGCCCTACATCGCCAAGGTGGCTGTCGGCAAGTTGGAAAAGGTCCACGTCTTTGGCAACGACTATCCCACCCCGGACGGCACCGGTGTGCGTGACTACATCCATGTTGTCGACCTGGCCCGCGGCCACGTGGCAGCCATCAAAAAGCTGGAGGAAAAGCCCGGCCTGTTCATCTGCAACCTGGGCACCGGCCACGGCTACAGCGTGCTGGACGTGATCAACGCCTTCAGCAAGGCCTGCGGCAAGGAGATCCCCTATGTCATCGACCCGCGCCGCCCCGGCGATATTGCCGAGTGCTGGTGCGACCCCAGCAAGGCCAAGCGTGAACTGGGCTGGGAAGCCCAGTACGGCATCGAGGAGATGTGCGCCCACAGCTGGAACTGGCAGAGCCACAACCCCGATGGCTACAAGACCGCCGAATAACCCCTGTAAAACACCCAAGGACGCGCCCGTAAAAAGGCGCGTCCTTTTCATTCTATTATAAAACCACAAGCTATGCTTGTGGACGAGTAGAGCACGAGCGTTGA
>CAVAGJ010000004.1:0-99805 GCA_963588145.1 Coriobacteriaceae bacterium | reverse complement strand
TGGACGGCGAGTGTTTTGGAGTAAAGGGTACTATGTCAATACAGTGGGAGGAAATAAAGCCGCGATAAAGAGGTACATACGTGACCAAGAACTGGATAACCAAATGATGTTGTCAAGATTGGTTGACACATTTTTCTCAAGGACATCATCCTGCACTGGTAGCCTTTATGAAGTATCAGAACATTGAAGCCCTCAACCGTGAAATCTTGGTTGAGCTTGTGGACTATATCAAGGTCTATGAAAACGGCAATATCAGCGTGAAATTCAAATTTGCTGACGAACTCCGCAAGATTGCCGAGTACATTGAAATCAACACTACGGAAGATACCGCAGTAGCGGGCTAACCCCCGCTACAAACCCCTTTGACAGTGTGTTTTCCTAATAGGCGCTAATCATAATAAAAACACCTCCAAGTATCGTCTCACATCATCCTCTACTTTTAGCGCACGGCTGCACTGAATGAGGTGACGCAGGTCTTTGCGGCCGTGCAGCATATACTCGCGGACGGCGGTTTGGTAGGTTTGCACATCCATAGCACCACGCTGGCGAATGACAGCGCAGAGTGTACGCTCACAGTCATAGGTGGGAACGGTATTCCCAAAAGTGGTAGTAGCGGTGGTTAGCCCTAGCGTGAAAATCTCCGGCGAAACTGTATGCACAATTACGCCCTGTTTACGCAGATGAGTGGCGTTATACCCCTGCTTGACCGTAACGTAGACGTGGTGCGGTTCACGCTCCATCATGCCGTGGAGCGCCAATGCTGACTGATGGGAGAAAATAATATTGCTGTTGCGCAGGTGGAGAATGTACATATTATCCGGCCATGCGTTAGGGGACTGGTATACGCCGTGCGCAACGCGCTCTAACTCTCGGCTGCGGACATATTCTGCAAAGTAGGGCTTGGAAATCCCCTGCTCTGTAACCGCACGGGTTGTGATGTAGCCGTTACCTTGCTCCAGCATGGTATCAAGCTGCTCAAATTTTGTCATGTAGTTCACCTAATTTTCACGCTTTAATTGTAGCAAACATAAGCGTAAAAGTAAATATGCGATAGTGCATCTACTGAGAATTTCAACAGGCGCACACGATGATGTTGAAAACTATGTGATGCCGTTATCCAGCTTTGACGAGGACAAGCACACTGTTGTCGGGAACTGCGATTTGATCCTGCTTAGTGGGAATAGGTGGATTCTTGTATTGGCGTAAGACTTTTTGGATTTGCTGTTTAACTTCCAGCAGGGCGTCATCTAACGTAGGGGCCGTGATGACGATTTTGGGGAAATCGGGAACATGAGCGGTGCAGCCTTCCGGGGATAGGGTGCAGAGTACAGGGTAAGGCTGGTTCTCAACGGAGATGCTATACTGCATCCCAAACATATCGTCCATCTTATCCATCTCGTGGCGTTTGTGTTCATCCATGCTGTGGACATAGGTATCCATTGTGAACGCTACGGAGTAGTGGCCGAGGATTCGCATGGATACCCTCGGTGACGGTTATACTCCCGCAGATCTCCGCGCGGTGATTGCAGGTGAAAAGGTGCATACGCCGCGAAAGAGCGCCGCCGCGCCGGTCAAACCGGAAAAGCGCAGCGGGAATCTGCTGGTGGACATTCAGGCGAAATTACGCGCGGGCAAGGGTGCTGGCTATGCGCGTTGGGCGACGGTGTTCAATCTAAAACAAATGGCACAGACGGTGGCCTATCTGCAAGATCACGAACTTTTAGATTACGCCGTCCTCTCGGAGAAAGCGGAGGTAGCGTCCGCTCACTTCAACGACCTTTCCACAAAGATCAAGGCTGCGGAAAAGCGCATGGCCGAGATTGCCGTGCTGCGGGAGCATATCGTCAATTACGCTAAAACCCGCGACACCTACGTTGCCTATCGCAAGGCCGGGTACTCCAAGAAATTTCTTGCGGAGCATGAAAGTGAGGTCACGATCCACAAGGCCGCAAAGAACTATTTTGATGGGCTTGGCCTCAAGAAGCTGCCCACCATTAAGGCGCTGAATACCGAGTACGCCGAGCTGCTGGCGGAAAAGAAAGCCGCCTATGCCGACTACCGAAAAGCCCGTGAGGAAATGAAAGAGCTGCTGACGGCCAAAGCCAATATCGACCGTATTCTGGAACTGGA
The DNA here is from genome assembly GCA_963588145.1 of Coriobacteriaceae bacterium. Classification (GTDB taxonomy): domain Bacteria; phylum Bacillota; class Clostridia; order Oscillospirales; family Ruminococcaceae; genus Gemmiger. The sequence continues at coordinate 97,675 of CAVAGJ010000004.1, read as the reverse complement.
CAAGGAACAGGAGGAAGCGAATGAACGACGGGAAAAAGAGGCGGAGCAGCGCTGAGCTGCCAGCCCACAAGCAATTTGCAAAATCGCGCAGCCGATGGATTTATCCATCGTTTCAGAACACAAATTCTGTGTTCTGCGGGGATTGGGGCAGCGCCCCAACAAGCATGAAACAGGCGGGTTCCGTGTGAACGGAATCCGCCTGTTTTCGCAAAGTGGGTACCGCTTTGCATTGCTTGCCGCTTTCTTGCCCCGCGTCCTCCGTCCCGTCGCAAAAAGAATGAGAGGTCAACACGCTTCGGTTGTCCGCTCATTTTCTGCTATTCAGCTCTTTCATAATGCCGAGGATATACTCCATCGACTTTGCATCCAAACGCTGTGCTTCTTGGATAAACTCCCGCAAGGCTGTGGGGTTTGCGTTTTCATCGTCGAAAAATTCTTTGGGCGTAACACCTAAATACTCACAGATATAGAAGAAAGACTGCATGGCTGGCAGCGACTTCTTATTCTCGATATTGTTGATATAGTTGTTTGCCTGCCCCAACGACAGCGACATATCCCGTGCCGACACGCCTTTCTTGGTACGCAGTTGCGCGATCCGCTCCGGGACGAAATCTTCATACATCAGCCTCACCCCCCTCGTAACATAATAGATTGTACCTTACGAGGACGGCAAAACCGATAGGGTTAAAAGGGTGTTTTCATTGACGTAAAGAATTAAATCTACTACGATAGAAAAAACGATAGATTGAAATTATCTTTCCACAAGGAGGGCGTAACTATGCAAGGAAAAACGTGCTGTGCCACCGGGCATAGAGACATTCCGGCTGAACAGCTCGGTCATATAAAAAGGTCTTTGGAGCTGGAAGTTGACCGTGCGATCAGCGACGGTTTTACTTACTTCATCTCTGGCTTTGCCGACGGCGCTGATCTGCTGTTTGCGGAGATCGTCGCAGAGAGAATTGCAAAAAATCCGGCGCTCAAATTGATTGCAGCCATTCCGTATCGGCGGCGGCTGGACACTCTGCAAAAATCAGAACGGACAAAGCTATTGATTGACCTCTGTGCAGAAATATTTGTTGCCGCCGAGGAATACTGTCCCAGCGTGTATGCCAAACGAAACCGCTACATGGTCGAGCGGTCTGACCGCGTGATTGCCGTCTACGATGGCCGCGAGAAAGGCGGCACGGTAGGAACGATCCGGCTGGCTCATAGTATGAAAAAGGAGCTACGGGAAATTGCTGTGGGTGAGATTCTTATACCGGAGCATTTGAAGCAACAATAAATGTTGTGCAGGAAGACTTCAAGAGAAAAGCTGTGTAAATGAGAAATCTATTTGCACAGCTTTTCTCTTTTATATTGAAATAAAAAACGACATTCACAAACGTGCAGCCATTACCGTAGGCAGCAATCTTAGTGGTCTGATGAATCATCTCCAACAAGCATTTACGGGAGACACCAGGTCGGTGCCTCCCGCAAGTTCTTGCCAAGTAGCTTGCCTATTTTTATAGATTCGTGTCAATGTACTCTTCCATAAAAAACTTCGTAATAGCATCCTTGCCCTGAAACAGAAAACCGAGATCAGTTTCCGCAGAATCTTTTATGGGTATCCAAGACATTTTCGATTGAGGTGACAGACATGAAAATTGCTTTCTATTGCAGAGTGGACGGACAGGGTTTCGGCTTTTTCCTCCCCGATGAAGCTGACAAGCTCCGCGAGTTTTCGCCGAGCATCAGGATAAGCCTGCGCTTGAAAATCCATCAAGCGCAAGCTAAAAATTTTTGTCGTGTGCTTGACATACGGGTGGCGCAGGGCATGGAACGTAAAGTGACCAATGTCAGCATCTTTCAACATGCGGTCATAGTAATCTTTGAAAGTTTTCTGTTCAAAGTAGTGGCCAAATTCATTGGTGACTACAAAACCGTCATTAGTGTACTTATCTCCTGCCCGGAGTTTATCTTGCTCCTGCTGTTTCTTCCAGCGGGTAAGCTCGTCCACCATTGTGCGGGTCAGTGGGATGGTGCGGCGGGCATTTTTGGTCTTGGGTGTGCCGAATACAATCTCAGTTTTGTTTTCGCCATCGTGGGCTTCATACTTGGCAAGACGGTTGATGGTACGTTTGACGTGAAGCTGGGCGGCGGAAAAATCAATATCTTCCCACTTCAGCGCCAGCAATTCCCCCATCCGCAGCCCTGTACACAAGTCCAGCCGGATAAACACGCCATAGCGGTGGCGGTAGCTGGTTTGCACCAGCACCCGCTGTTGGTCGTTGGTGAAAACAACGATTTCGGGCTTCTCTCCGCTGGGCAGGGTCACAGCGTCGCAAGGGTTATAAATCAGCAGACGCTCTTTTACCGCCTGCTGTAAGCATTTGTGCATTGCCATGTGGTAGTTGCGCAGGGTCTTGGGAGATAGCCCTTCCTCACGGAATTTGTAGTTATAAAATTCTTGCAAGGTGTGTGGCTCCAGCTTTTTCAGCAGGATTTTTCCCAGCACACAAAAATGCTTGTTCATGTAGCTTCGGTAGCTGGCATAGGTGGACTGCTTGACTGTGTCTTTCATGTAGGTATCCAGCCAGTATTCGTACCATTCACCCAGTGTCACCGACATGGGATCGCGCCAGCCCTGTGTGCGGACTTCGTGGGCCTGCTGCTGTAAAATAGCGATTGCCTCCTGCCGAGTGTTGCAGCAAGTGGAGGTGCGGCGAACCTTGCCGGTTTTGTAGTCAATCCCGGCTGACAGCCGAACCTCCCACCGACCGTCGGAACGCCGACGGATATTGCCCTCGTTATGTCCTCGTCGGACAGGCTTCTTGATTGTGTCTTTCACGTTGCATCATCTCCTTTCGTGACACAAAGACTACCACAGGTGGGGCCGTAAAGCTATTCATCAGACCCAACAATCTTCGGGTTCTCGTTTTGGGCTTTATTGACCTTTTGCCGCTCCAGCCAGTCAAAAAGTTCTTCCCGCCGTACCAGCAGCCGGTTGCCGATGCAGAACGCAGGGAAACTCTTATCATGAAATATGCGGTAGGTGGTTGAACGTGAGAGACCAAGGTATGTTTGGACTTCTTTAGGGCTGACAACATTGGGCAAATCTTGAAATTCCGTGTTCATGGGCTCCTCCTATGAAGTGGTGTAAAAGAACTTTCACTATATAGCCACTGAGAAAGGGCAAAATTACGAAGTTCTTTAAATTATTTAGAAAAAATGATTTTAGAAAGGCCTCTACTATATAGCCGCTGGGAAACGGTCAAATATGTCGCATGGTAAAAATATTTTGATTCAGATTGAAAATTCTTTTGAAAAGTCCTTCACTATATAGCCATTGGAAAAGGATTAAATCTCGCGCTTGCTAGAAAAGAATCTGAACTTTAAAAATTCGCTCATCTGCCTAAACACCAAACTATAGTTCAAAACTAACATAACACTCAATGTGCTAAAAAGCCTTGCACTTTACGCAAAAATAAAACAGGCAAGCCGCAGATTAAAGCAGCTTGCCTGTTCAATGACGGTGACGATGATGTTTTTGATATACCCCCTTACCGTATCCCGCAAACATCGTCATCACCGTCATAACTATAAAAAATGACGCTTGTGGTTAGCCACTGCGCTGGACAAAAACAGTGATATAACGAAAAAGAATAAACGAAAATGACGCCGATGACGCTAATGACGCTGAATCTGGGATATGGTATAGGGATATCCTCAAAACAGCGTCACAAGCGTCATCAGCGTCACTATCGTCACTTGGACACTGCCGGGGGTCTGGGGAACACCCCAGAAATGCGTTTGTGGATATCCAAACGCTATGCTTGCGAAACACAAAGTTGTTTATAAATCAGCTTTCCACACTTGTCCTCAAAATCGGTTTCAAACATAACTATAACCGCAAATAAAAAGTATACTGTTCTGATTCATTAAATAATCCAGACTCGAAAAAGTGAATCAGAACAGTATACTTTTGAGGGTTTCGTTATTTAATGTACAAAGCGGATTTTCTTAAATCATTTAAATACCTACGGGGTAATTTCGGAAAAATCAGATAAAATCCTCTCTCATAGGGGTGAAGATGTCCAGCAGGATACCCGGTTCCAGGGCTTCGCAGCCGTGGATAACGCCGTCGGTTTTCAGCATTGTGTCACCAGCGGCGACTTCGCGGGTCTCGCCGCCGATGGTGAAGCGGAACCGCCCCGAAACCACGTAGGTGATCTGGGTGTGGGGGTGGCTGTGCAGGGCACCGACCGCGCCTTTTTCAAAGGTGTTTTCCACGCACATCAAGTCCTTGCTGTAGGCCAAAATGCGGCGGGTCACGCCGGGGCCGGCAGGCTCGGGCAGGGGCTCGGCATGGGGGACCCAGAGGGTATTTTCGTGGTTTTTCTCCATGTATTTCTGTCTCCTTTTTCTTAAAATCATTTTGCAACATGCTGCTTTTCTGCGGGCAGCTTTTCCTGTACAAACTTCCATGCGGTGTCCAGCCCGCCGGGAATCTGTGCACCGGGCAAAAGATACGCTTTGCCACTTTCCACATAGAGATACACAGCCGTGCCGGTGCGCCACGCGCCGTACAGCTGCGGCCATTCGTAGTGCTGCACCAGGCTGCGTTTATCCTGTCGACCTGCTTCCATCACACGCACACCGCTTTCGCTCAATTCCACGCGGTAGACATCCCGCGGCGTGTCCAGCTTCAGCCGCTTGGCCTGCTTGTTGACTGACTGGAAAAATGTTGCAAAGTATACAATAGGCAGCCCAATGCCCACCACGGCCAAAACGGTGCCCAGCAGGGCCGCACCTTCCCGCTTGCCGACCTGGGTAAAGCAGACGATGGCAAACGCCAGCATCAGCACCGCAAACAGCATCGGACGCAGCCAGCGCTTTTGCCTGGTCAGCACATCGAAGGTCGAAAACTCCCTGAAGGCAGTCGTATCCATCCGCACGGGGACGAAAATCGTGTTCGTTTCAACAGCCATGGCAATACCTCTCCCTGACAATTTTTGGGGGTGAATTTTTTCTCATCATAACACGGCACGGAATGGGGTGCAAGCGTATTTTAGCAATTTTTTTCGCCGGACTTGCCAAAAAATTGCCAAGGCTGTACAATGGAATTAATACTTTTTCCAGCAAAATTGCCCGGAAAGGAGCCGCCCTGCATGAACTTTTTCCAGCGCCACATGACATTAAAGGGGCGCATCATCCTCTTTCTGGGGGCATTCTTCACCGCACTTTTGGTGCAGCTGTACGTCAACCATTACCAATCCAACGTAGTTCTGGACCGTCTGGACAGCCAGACCGGCAACTTCCACTCCATCAGTCAGTTTTCGGGCGGAGTCGAGGCCCAGCTGGCCGCACTGGCCGACTTTCGTTGGGAAAACGGCGACACACGGGCCTTGCAGCAGGCTCTGCAAGACAGTGCCAGCGTTTGCGACGCCTGGCTCTGGCGCATTGACGGTGCCCTGGCCGAGGTGGGCGAGGAGCAGTATCTGTTGGCCCAAGCTGTACGCACGACTTACCGTAACTACGATGACCTGTTGGATGATCTGCTGGCCGAGCTGGACCACAACGACCGCGCCGCCGCTGCCGATATTTATTACAACAAGTTGTCTGATTGCGGCAAATATTTGCAGCAATACACGTCGGAACTGCTGCAAACCGCCATCTCCGAGGGGCAAAGCGCCTACAGCAGTTTGTCCGCGCTGAACGCCCGGTTGAAAGCAATCGAGACGTTTACCACCATTGTCTGCGTTGTATTGGGCTTACTGGTCATCCGCTCAGTCTGGCGGCTGCTGGACCCGGTGCAGCAGATGATCGCCGCATCGCAGGACATCGGCCAGGGCAACTTCGACACCCCGGATGTCGAGGTACGCCGTCCGGATGAGATCGGCCAGCTGGCAGGCGCGTTCAACACGATGAAACACTCGATGGCCAAACAGGTGGCCACCTTGCAGGAGAAAAACGAGATCGAGCGCCAGCTGCACCGCCGCGAAACCGAAGCGCTGGAATTGCAGAACACGATGGAGCGCGCGCGGCTGCAACAGCTGCGCAGCCAGATCGACCCGCATTTTCTCTTCAACACACTGGGTGTTATTTTGCGCGCGGCGGATGAGGAGAATGCCCCGCGTACGCAGGCGCTGATTACAGCATTGTCACAGCTTTTGCGGTACAGCCTGGCCAGCAACGATCTGCAAGTGCCGCTCTCACGGGAAGTACGTATCATTGACGAATTTTTTGCCATCTACCATGTGCGCTTTGGTGAGCGTGTCCGCATTGCGTGGAGCTTTGGCGATGACATCGATCTGACGGAAACACACATTCCTTCGTTTATTTTGCAGCCGCTTGTGGAAAACGCTTTCAAGCACGGCATCGTGCCCAAGGAAAGCGGCGGCACCGTACGCATCATCGTGCGCCGCCTGCCGCATTACAAGCTGCTGTACATTGCGGTACAAGATGACGGCCTGGGCATGGACCGCGAAACCCTGGGCACCGTGCGGGCACGGCTGAAAGAGCCGCCCAAAACAGGGGAGCACATCGGCATTTACAACGTGGCGGCGCGGCTGCGGCTATTGGACCCGCCCGGCACATTGCGGCTGTATTCACGGCAGGGGCATGGTACCCGCTCGGTACTGTTCCTGCCGTTGATCGAGACAGGGGAGGAGGACGACGATGTATAAAATTTTGATTGTGGACGACGAAGCGATGGAACGCGAGGCGCTAACCGACCTGGTGGCACGGCGCTTTGCCCACGAGGTGGAGATCCACACCGCCGAAAACGGCCGCCGCGCCCACGACATGGCGCTGCTGCTGGGCGTCGACCTGATCTTGATGGACATCGAGATGCCCGGCGTCAACGGGCTGGAAGCCGCGCGGCAAGTCATTGCCAAGCTGCCGGGCTGCAAGGTCATCTTTGTAACGGCCTACGGTCTGTTCCAGTATGCCTATGAAGCCATGCGTCTGGGGGCCTGCGGGTACATTTTAAAGCCGGTGGTGCCCGATGAAGCCGAGGGTGTCATTCGCAAGGCGCTGGCCCAGATCGAAGCCGAGCGCAAGCTGGCCGACATGGCCCCCGCAGCGGTGGAGTCTGCCCCCGAGCAGGACGCTGATGCTGTCCCGGATAAGCCCGGCAGCAAGATGGAGCTGCTGATGCAGCAAGTCAAGACTTATATCAACGAGAACTACATGTACGAGCTTTCGCTGGACAATGTGGGCGACATTTTGAACATCAGTCCGGCGTATCTTTCCAGCCAGTTCAAAAAATATCTGCATATCGGCTTTTTAGATTATCTGACCGAGGTGCGCATCCAGGCGGCCTGCAGCTTGCTGGCCGACCCGCTGCGCTCTACGTCCGAGGTCGCCGGTATGGTAGGGTACGAAGATGCCAACTATTTTGCCCGCGCGTTTAAAAAGCGCACGGGGCAGACACCCACCCAGTACCGCCGCAGCGCTGCCCATGACCGCAAGGGGGCCGCAGAATGAAAAGACATTTACGCCACGCCCTGCCGCTGGCGGCTGTGCTGCTGGCAGCGGCACTTGCCGTGGTATTTCTGCTGTGCCCCCAGGCCGAGGAGACCGACCCACTGCCCGAACTGATCCTACGCTATGCCGAGAACCAGCCCGAGGGTTACCCCACCACCGAAGCCGCCTACGCCTTTGCCGATATGGTCAACGAGCGCACCGACGGCCGAGTGCAGGTGCGTGTGTACAGCAACGGGGCACTGGGCAGCGAAACCAGCGTAATCGAGCAGATGGAGTACGGCGGCATTGATTTTTCCCGCGCGTCGGTCATGTCGCTGGGCGAGTTTGTGCCCGAAACCTACGTCTTGCAGCTGCCGTACCTCTATGAGGACGACGACCACATGTGGGCCGTGCTGGATGGGCCGATCGGGCAGGTGTTCATGGATTCCATCAAGCGCCGCATCGGCCTGACCGGCCTTGCCTGGTTTGATGCGGGCGTGCGCCATTTTTACACCAACACCCCGGTACAAACGCTGGAGGATTTAAGCGGCCTGCGCATCCGCATTGGTGAGTCCAGCATGATGCAGAGCATCATCGGTGCGCTGGGGGCCGAGCCTGTGCCGCTGGCCTACGATGACGTGTACAGCGCCCTGGCCAAAGGCGAGATCGATGGGGCCGAGAATAACTGGCCCAGCTACGCCTTTACTGGTCACTACGAGGTCTCCAAGTATATGCTGCTGGACGGCCACACCCGCATCCCGGAACTGCTGCTGGCCAGCGAGGAAGCGATGGAACAGCTGGCCGCGCTGGATGAAAGCTACCCCGCCATTGTGCGCAGCTGCGCGCAGGAAGCCCAGGCGCTGGAGCGTGAGCTGTGGGCCAAGGAGGAAGTGAACTCCGAGCAGGAAATGCGCGCGGCGGGCGTGACGGTTACGACCTTGAGCGCCGCGCAGCTGGTGTTGTTCCAGGCGGCAGTACAGCCGATCTACGACCAGTTCTCCGGCCAGAAAGCGCTCATCGAGCGCATCCGCGCCTGTGGGGAAAATTATAAAAAGCGAAAAGAAAGTTGAAAATCCCATCTCCCTCACCGCGAGGGAGATTTTTTATTGCACATTGCCTAAGCCCAGCCTGCCGCGCCTGTACAATTTCCACAAAGGCAAACCGCAAATATTTTCAAAAAACAGCACATTCTTGCAAACCTATTGCAAATTTGTGAACAATTCGGTAAAGTGAAATTGTCAACAGGGCAGCGCCCCCCACAGGGACTGCCCACACAAAACAGACATGAGAAGGAGAAACGAACATGAAAAAACTGCTTTCCCTCACGATGGCCGCTGCCATGGCCGTGAGCCTGGCCGCCTGCGGCGGCAGCGCCTCTTCCGCTGCTGTTTCCAGCACCGAGACCAAGACCGATGCCCCCGCTGCTGCCGAGCCCGCCGGTGACGCTTCTGCTGCTGCCAACGATCCTGCTGTGACTCTGGTCTACGCCGAGGTCAACCCGCTGGATACCATCGTTGGTCAGACCGCTACCGCCTTCAAAGAGAAGGTCGAGGAGCTGTCCGGCGGTTCCATCACCATCGACATCCAGGCTTCCGGTGTTCTGGGTTCCGAGAATGACGTTCTCGATAACATCCTGGCTGGCGGCGACACCATCGATATGTCCCGTATCTCTGCTTTCGCCCTGACCAGCTACGGCTGCAACAAGGCCAAGCTGCTGTCCATCCCCTACACCTGGGAGAGCCGTGAGCACTGGTGGAACTTTGCCAACTCTGATCTGGCTCAGGAGTTCCTGAACGAGCCCCAGGAGATTGGCCTGCCCATCCGCGGCGTCTTCTACGGCGAGGAGGGCTTCCGCCACTTCTTCACCGTCAAGCCCGTCTCCGGCATTGAGGACCTGAAGGGCATGAAGCTGCGTGTTTCCAATGACCCCGTTATGAACGGCATGGTCGAGGGCCTGGGTGCTTCCCCGACGGTCGTTTCCTTCGGCGAGTTGTACAGCGCCCTGCAGACCGGCGTTGTCGACGGTGCTGAGCAGCCCATTGCCAACTACAAGTCCAACGCTTTCCCCGAAGTTGCTAACAACCTGATCCTCGACGGCCACACCCTGGGTGCTGTTCAGGTCGCCATCACCGACAACGCCTGGAACAAGCTGACTGAGAACCAGCAACAGTGCATCATGGAAGCTGGCAAGTACGCCCAGGAGTTCAACGCTCAGCTGTCCGAGACCGAGGAGAACAAGGTTCTTGACCAGCTGAAAGCTGACGGCTGCAACGTTGTCGAAGTTACCGACAAACAGGCTTGGGCCGATGCTTGCGCCAAGGTCATCGAGGATAACACTAAGGACCAGGCCGAGCTGTACCAGCAGCTGAAAGACTTTGCAAAATAAGTCACCTGCCTGAAATTCACCCGTAACCACACAGGGCGGCGTAGCCGGGTCGCACCGCCCTTATTTGTTAGGAGGATGCCGGGATGCCCAAAATCTTTGAGACGCTCGACAAAGTGCGTCCGGTCTATGACATAGTGTACAAAGTGGTGCTGTTTGTCTGCAAGATCTTGCTGATTGCGGATATTCTCATCACCTCCTACGCAGTCGCGGGCCGTTTCATTCCGTTTATTTCTGATCCCTCTTGGTCGGAGGAGGTCGTACTTACCCTGATGAGCTACATGGCCGTGCTTTCGGCCGCACTGGCCATCCGCCGCGGTGCCCATATCCGCATGACGGCGTTTGACCCGTATCTGCCCAAGATTGCCGTAAAGTTGCTTGACATCCTGGCCGATGCCGCCGTGCTGGCGCTGGGCATCATCATGCTGGTCTGTGGCTGGAACTACGCTTCCACCCTAGGCGGCCGCGGCTTCTATGTTTCGATGCCCTGGCTGTCCCGCTTCTGGATGTATTTCCCCGTGCCGCTGGCCGGTGCCGCGATGATTGTTTTCGAGGTCGAGGCGCTGTACAACCACATCAAGAGCTTTTTTGTAAAGGAGGCTGACGCATAATGGATCCGCAGGCACTTGCTATTCTCGTGCTGCTCGGAAGCTTCTTTGTTATGATCTTCCTGCGCTTTCCCATCGCCTACGCGGTGGCGCTGTCCACCGTGCTCTGCCTGGGTGTGCAGGGCCTTAGCTTCAACACCCTGTGCCAGCAGATGGTCAAGGGTATTTCCTCCTTTAGTTTGATGGCCGTCCCGTTCTTTATCACCATGGGCGTACTTATGGGCTCCGGCGGCATCAGTGAAAAGCTGATAGCCCTTGCCAACGCCTGCGTTGGCTGGATGCGCGGCGGCATGGCCATGGTCAACATCGTGGCATCCTACTTCTTCGGCGGCATTTCCGGTTCTGCCTCCGCCGATACCGCTTCCATCGGCTCCATCATGATCCCCATGATGGTCGATCAGGGCTACGATGCCGACTTCTCCACCGCTGTTACCATCACTTCCTCCTGCGAGGGTCTGCTGGTTCCCCCCAGCCACAACATGGTCATCTACGCTACCACCGCCGGTGGTATCAGCGTAGGCAGCCTGTTCCTGGCCGGTTATCTGCCCGGCGCTCTGCTGGCTGCCTGCCTGATGATCGGCTCCTACATCATCTCGGTCAAGCGCAACTATCCCAAGGGCGATAAGTTCAGCTTCAAGACCTTCTTCAAGCAGCTGGGCACCTCCATCTGGGCGTTGGCTGCGGTCGTCATCGTCGTGTTCGGCGTTGTCGGCGGCGTCTTTACCGCTACCGAGTCCGCCGCTATCGCAGTTATCTACTCGCTGATCGTCTCGGTCTTTGTGTACAAAGGCCTGGATTGGAAGGGTGTCTGGAATGAACTGGGCGAGTGCATCAACACCCTGTCCATCGTGCTGATCCTGATTGCCTGCTCCAATGCTTTCGGCTACTGCCTGACCACCCTGCATGTGCCTGATCTGGCTGCTACCGCCATCACCAACCTGACGGACAACCCGATCATCATCGCACTGCTGCTCAACCTCATCATCCTGGTGCTGGGCTGCATCATGGATATGGCCCCCATCATCCTGATCGCCACCCCGATTCTGCTGCCCATTGCCACTTCCATCGGCATCGATCCTATCCAGTTCGGCATCATCGTCGTGCTGAACTGCGGCATCGGCCTGCTGACGCCTCCTGTCGGCGCGGTGCTGTTCATCGGCTCTGCCGTTGCCAAGCGCCCCATGGAAAAGGTCGTCAAGGCTACGCTGCCGTTCTACGCCTGCATGCTGATCACGCTGCTGCTGCTGACCTTCATCCCGGACATCAGCCTGCTGATCCCCAAGCTGTGCGGCTATGTGCCCAGCGTGACCCCCGCATGGTTCTAATCCCTTCTATCTCCTGATTGCTCATACAACGCCACAGGCGGGCCGATGCAAACCGGCCCGCCTGTGGTGGTATTATAATAATGTGGAATACGAGGTTGACTCCTATGAACGATCGCGCACGCCGGGCAGGTTTTCTGGCGTTTTTCTTAAGCGGCATCTGTGCCATCAGCTCCAGCGTTGTCGTCAGCCTGTTACAGGAGAGCCGTGGCCTGGATTACGGCATGAGCGGTACGCTGCTCTCTATTATGAGCATCGGCTATCTGGCGGCGGGCTTTCTGCGGGGGTTCCTGCCGGAAAAGATCGGCACCCGCCCCACCGTGCTGCTTCTGGCCGCCGGGTATGCGCTGGGCTATGCCCTAATGTTGCTCCGGGCGGGCATCGCACTGCTGGCAGTTGGCTGGCTACTGGTGGGACTTGCCAAAGGCTGCGCCATCAATACCTGCACCTTGCTGGTAGGGAATAACTCTGCCGACCGGACCCGCAGCATGAACATGCTGCACACCTTTTACGCCTGCGGGGCACTGCTTTGCCCGGTGTTGGCAGGGCTTGCCGGGCGCGTTGCTCCCGATGCTCCATTGGTGCAGCTGGCCTTGTTGGGCGGTGCGATGTGGCTGGTATTTACCGCTGCACCGTTGGAGCCGCACCGCAGGGAAATTGCACACACTACGGATTGGAGCTTTTTGCGCAGTGGGTATTTCTGGCTGCTGACAGCACTGCTTTTTTGCCAGAATGCCGCCGAAACCGGCGTGACCGGCTGGCTGGTGACCTACTTTAAGGACAGCGGCATGCTCTCCGCCACCGTTAGCCCCTACACCGTCACGCTTTTGTGGGGTGCCACCATGGCAGCACGGTTTGTGCTGGCGTTCATTCTGCCGCCCCAAAACACCCAGCGGACCATATTGGCGATGGCGGCCGGATGCACCGTATTTTACATCGGCCTTGTGCTGACCCGCAGCCAGGCCCCGGCGCTACTGCTTTTGCTGGGCTTCTCGCTTTCCATTGCCGGGCTTAACCCCATGATCGTGGCCTGCGCAGGCAAGATGACTACCGCCGCCAGCATGGGCATCATGCTGCCCACCGCCGGGTTGGGGGCTATTTTGATGCCATGGTTAATTGGTTTTGTAGCGCAATTTGCTGGCCTGCGCATTGGTATGGCGGTAAATGTCTTACCGTGCGTAGGAATGCTGGTGCTGGCCGGGTTGTTGTGCGTTAAGAGATAAGTAAATTATACCGCATCAAATGTGGCTTCATCCAGCTCTATGTGTAATCAAGAGGAGGAAAGGTAGACAGTGCATACTTTTGCATCGTTCACGCTTTGTTCACAAGAGGCCTTTTGCTAACATTTTAAATTGCCGAACACAAAAGGTTTGGAAGCAAGCAGAGAAAACAGTGCTTTCACAAAACGATCTTTGCTATTTTTGTTATCCGTTGTAAACAGATAACTCAAAAATAAAAGCAGCCAAGCCGCAGATTAAAACGGCTTGCCTGCTTTAGTGACGACAGTGACGATGTTTATGGGATATGGTGACAGGGGGATATCGGAAGCATCGTCACCACCGTCACGTGAGAACCGCGCCGGGGGTCTGGGGTACACCCCAGAAATGTGCATGTGGATATCCACATGCTGTGCTTGCAAAACACGTCTACTCACAAAGCGAAGGCAGTTAAACCGGATACTCATACAAATTCGTATATTCTCCACAGTGAATCGACCGTTGATTCGCAAAAAACATTTGACTCGTCAGTATGAACCAATGATTGATTCACTTTGCCCCTAATAGCGAAAAATCCCCCCAATCAAGCCAAACCTCAGAGTGAATCACTTCTGATTCATCCAAAAATCTTGACTCGAAAAAGTGAATCAGTTCTGATTCACTCTTTCAGAAGCGACACAATTTGAACAACAGGAAGAAATCTACATCGAAAGGCATCAACCTGATTTGAAAATTTCCCGCAAAACATTCCGCGTTACCCCCTTGCCAAATTCTAAAAATCCTGTATTATTATAGGTGTGGCGCTGAAATTTGCAATCCATTGGGATCGGAGTTTCAGTATTATGAAAAATACAATGTTGGAAATGTCCCGCTATGCGGCGCTGGCTCGTCAGGCTGTGGCGGAAGGTGTTGTCCTGCTGAAAAATGAGGCTGTCTTACCGCTGGCTCCCGGCGGCAGGGCGGCCTTGTTTGGGTATGCGCAATTTCACTACTATAAAAGCGGCACCGGGTCCGGAGGACTGGTCAATGTGGCCCATGTGCCGAATCTGCCGGAGATATTGAGCGGTGACGGCGGCTACCGGTTGGATGCCGAGGTGCAGGCCCGCTATGTCGCATGGCTGGTAGACCACCCCTACGAGATGGGCACCGGCTGGGCGCAGGAACCGTGGTTTCAGCCAGAAATGCCGCTGGACGAAGAATTTGTCCGCGCTGCCGCCCGGCGCGCCGACACGGCGTTTATCGTCATTGGCCGCACAGCGGGCGAGGACCAAGACAACACGAACACCCCCGGTAGCTTTCTGTTGACCGAGGACGAAGAAAATATGCTGGCGTTGGTATGCCGCTATTTCAATAAATCTGTTGTGCTTCTCAATGTTGGCAACATCATTGATATGCAGTGGGTCGCGCGGTACGACCCCGACGCGGTAGCCTACATCTGGCAGGGCGGGCAGGAGGGCTGCCGCGGCGTGCTGGATGTGCTGAACGGCACGGTCAGCCCCAGCGGCAAACTGCCCGACACAATCGCCAGCACCCCGGCGGATTATCCTGCCGCTGACCACTACGGTGCGGACAACCGCAATTTCTATGCTGAGGATATTTACATCGGCTACCGCTACTTTGAAACATTTTCACCGGAAAAAGTGCTGTATCCTTTTGGCTTTGGTCTTTCTTACACAAAATTTGAGGTAAAGCTGTTGAGCACGGACGAAAATGTCGATGGTGTCACAGCTTTCGCCACGGTCAAAAATATCGGCGCCCGCCCCGGCAAAGAGGTCGTACAGCTGTATTGCACCGCGCCGCAGGGGCTTCTGGGCAAGCCCGCTAAGGTGCTGTGCGCCTTTGCCAAGACCAAAACACTGGCCCCCGGGGAAAGTTGGACTTTGACGCTGACTGCACCGTGGCGCAATTTTGCCAGCTATGATGACAGCGGTGCTGCCGGGCACAAGTCGGCCTTTGTGCTGGAAGCCGGTGACTATGCTTTCAGTCTTGGTACCGATGTGCGCAATGCCGCGGCGGCCTTTACGGTCACACTGCCGTTGATGGTGGTGGAGCAGCTGGAATCCGCCGCTGCACCCGCCACAGCGTTTGAGCGGGTGCGCCTTGGTGCGGACAGTTCCCTCGCGTGGGAGCCTGTCCCTACTGAGGCCGAACTGCCCGAGATTCGCCGCGCGGCCCGACTGCCGAAAGAGCACCCCCAGACCGGGGACAAGGGCATCCGCTTGCAGGATGTGGCTGACGGCAAGGTGGACATGGCTGATTTTGTCGCGCAGTTCAGCGACGACGAGCTTTGCACGATTGTCCGGGGCGAGGGGATGAACTCCCCGCGCGTCACGCCGGGGACAGCTGGGGCCATCGGCGGTGTCAGCGATGCTTTGCAGCACTATGGTCTGCCTGCGGCTTGCTGCTCCGACGGCCCCAGCGGTATCCGTATGGACTGCGGCACGGTTGCTTTCGCCATATCGGTTTTTTAGTTTTTTAGTTTACACAAAACTTGAAACGGTCTCGCCAGATAGTTTATATGGTTGCCAATGTGGAGTTCATCGGAACTATTATAAGCAGATTAGAAAGAGAAGCCAAGCGGTGCAAACTGCTTGGCTTCTCTTTTTTTGTCTGCACAATAGCTTTAGAAGTCGTAGTGTGTCCAAAGGCTGATAATTTTTATTGTTTGTGCATCTTCCACGACTTCGTAAACAAATCGGTGCTGAACATTGATTCTTCGGGAATAAGCTCCCTTCAAATTACCTACGAGTTTTTCATATGGTGGCGGTGTTTCATAGGGGTTCTTCCGCACCAGCTCAATCAACGCCTTCGCTTTTTTATCTAACTTTGCGGCTTTGAGCTTAGGAATGTCTCCAGACGCCTTTTTGGTGTAGACAATGTTATACATTACCATGCCACCTCGGCTTCCGACAGGCACTGGTCGAGCGGAGTGTTAAGCCCCTCAATGATCTCGTCCCGCACCCGGGGATTAGAGGAAAGATAGAGTGTTTCTATCAGCCCATTATAATCTTCTTCGCTGAGGATAATAGCGTTTCCTTCTTTGGTGCTGACGTTCACAGGCTCGTTATACTTTACCGTTTGTTCCAGAATACCAAAGATATTTTTCCGAAAGTTAGAAACATTGATGTTCAGCATATTGCTCCCTCCTCACGCGTACATTATAGCGTACATGGAAGCGCTTGTCAAGAAGAAACGTACAACTTTCTGTACACCCAAAAGTATCTGGGCAACAAATACCAGTTATATTTCCGCATCGGGTACATCAATGTCATCGCCGTTCTGTTCTCTTTGGAAAACTGCCCGTATTTCTCGTAACTTTTTTCCCCCAGCGCCCAGTAAGGGCGAATCTGATCGCCGGTCATACCAGCTTCACGGCAGAGCCGCATTTCACGCAGCACACGTGGCGCACATTTATGCAGCTTGATTAGCTTCAGACCGTACGTATAGCCGATCATTTTCAAGCCTTGCGGGGGCGCTTCTGCTTCTTCCACGCGCACCACAACCCGGATTATTTTATCTCGGCAATTAGGCACCGGCACACGCACACGACTGCCGGGGTGCAGGTTGCCCTTGTAGTCCTCTGGCACACCGAAGCAGTATAACTTGTGGTTTTATAATAGAAAAAAAGGAGCTGTCGCATGTGCGACAGCTCCTTTTGCTTTAATAATGGTGCTTTTTACGCAGATATCCGGTGGCTGTGGTGCCTACAGCACCCACAGCAAGCAGAATCAAGATTCCCTCAACGGGGAAAGAATCACTAGTTTGGGGAATAGAAGATGGCCTGACCGTCGCAGTCGGAGTGGCAGTTGGTGCAACCGTAGGGGTCGCCGTAGGGGCAACAGTCGGTGTCGGGGTCGGTGCAGCCGTAGGAGTTGGGGTAATCGTGGGAGTCGGAGTCGGTGTAGACTCAACAACATACGATACAGTGGGCTTTTTAAAGTCTTCAGATTTGCCCTCGTTGCCGTTAGAGTCTATGGGGTACAACGTGGCCCTGTTGTTGGTATAAAGGTTGTAGTTGGGCGATCCGTCGTTATTTTCACCATATTGGTCATAAATGCCATAGGTGCCAGCAGCCGTCTTAGGGTTAACAAGTTTGACGTTGTAAGCAAGTTTTACAGGTTTATCCCTGGTAATAGGAACATAAATGTCCAATTGGAAGTATTCATTGCCATCGTTGGCAGGATAATAGGTCAGTTCATATTCGTAATTACCGCTATCGAGCCGATTACCGAATCCGTAGGAATTGTCGTCGCTCAGCGGGACAACCGTTTTCTCCGTGCCGCCAACGGTAAGAGTAAGGGTCTCAGCCTTGTTAATAAAATCAAGGTTATAGTCGCCCTCCACATAACCCATGTAATCCACCACGTAAGAACCGGCATCCAGAAGATAGATGAGTTGATCCTTTACTGCATCGAAAACATTGTCAAGTTTGGTGCTATCGTAACGGGTAACGTACTTCTGGTCTGCCATCCAGGACTTAAAAGAATCGGTGTATTCTTTATAATAACCATTGTGATAGGGATAATCCACCCAAATGACATGGGAATTCTGAGACGCCTCGATGATAGATGTTGCAGCATAGTAGGTCGAGACTTCAAGAGCGGTGTAATAATTGTCATCATAAAGGACGGTGTCCCAGGAAGCTGCCCTATCAACAGCACCCTCTTCTTTGGACTCACTCTCGGTCATCGCATACTTGCTGAAATCAGAATTCTTACCGGCATTCCAGACTTCATCGAATTTACGCAATTCCTTGGTTTGAGGATCTATGTAACGTTGATAGGAGTCCTCATTCGAGTTCCAGAAGATACTGACGTTCGGAACGTACGTCTGGAACAGAGCCTCCCCGTTATCGTTCACCCACATACGGGCACCGCCGTCTGTAAGAAGAATCAAGTATTTATCGGCATTATCTACCGCTTCGTCAGCATCCAGCAGCTCTTGAGCAGCCTTTACACCCGCCTGAAGGTTGCTGCCGCTTCGACCCGTGATTCCATCGTAGCTTTTATCTGTGATTGCCGCCTTGATCCTGTCTAAGTTGTCGGTCTCAGAAAGAACTAGCAGCTCGTTATCTTTATAAAGAATCGGTACGCTTCCACCAAAAACCACCAGACCGGCCTTAACATTTAGATTTTTAAAACCGGCTAACTCTTCCAGCAGTCCTGCGGCGTTTTCCGCAAGATCATCCTCGTCGGTACTTGTCGATCCATCTAGAACAAATACTACGTCCAGATCGCCTTTATAATCCCCGGCAGGCAGAGATAGCGTGACGCGGGATTCAAAGTTCGTGTCCAGATTCGTGGCCTCTTTAGACTTGGAAATATCCCATGTGACTACTTCAGGTGTCGAAGATTGTAACGAAGTCGATACAGGGGGATTTACACTCTGCCCCCCCCCCGCATTTTCGTCTGCTGCAAATGCTGTGCTACAAACACTAAACGACGTGAGCAACGCCAAAAGCAGCGACACTGCGGTCAGCTTTTTTCCTTTAGTCATCTGTATTGCCTCCTTGTTTTTCCTACAAATAGCTGCGCTTTTTTGCGCCATGCAGATATTTTCAGTATATAAGAATGTCGTGTCGAAGTTTGTCAAAACAGCGTATGTGGAAGGCAAAAATGACGAACAACCCCATAAAAAGTGCGTTACCGTTTCCTAAAAAAGCAAGAGCCGACCTTTTCGGCCGGCCCTTGGGTAAATTAGAATGTTTTAGCTGTTGTACTTTTTCTTTCTGTGTACAACCGTCATGCTGATAATCGCACCGCCGCTGATAAACAGCAGGGCAACCCACAGAATCACATTGCTGGTGTCGCCGGTGTTTGGCGATGTGGTATTACCAGGATTGGTGGTTTGATTCGTCGTCTTCGTTACAGATCCCGTTGCGGGAATTTCCACGGCAGCCTTTTTATAGCCGCAGACGGTGCATTCTTCGTGCTTGGAGCCCTCTTCGGTTGCAGTGGCTTCCTTATCGGTAACCCACTTGAAGGTGTGCGGCGTTGTGTCTGCTTTGGCACCGCAGGAGCATTCATGCCAATGGTTATCTGCGTCGGACTTCCATTCCGTCCCATAGCTATGGGTATGGGTGTGCGGAATTTCCTTGTATGTTACAATAACGGTCTTGTCTGCATCCATGGTAACCACCAAACGATTGGAAGTCGCCTCTGCTTTAACACCATTCACCATAACAGTGTCAATTTCGTAGCCGGTATCGGGAGTAAAAATAATGGTTTCCTGCGATCCTGCTGCCAAATCGGTTTTACTTGCAGAAATCGTTCCGTGCCCGCCATTCACCTGTGTTGTCAGGCTATAGGTTGTTTTCTCAACCATCTGTGTTTTCGTCACATTAGAGGGAACAATATATTCGTTCTGTCCAGCCGTGATTTTCAGCTTTGCAGAGGCAAGCAGGAAGTCACCTGCTTTGAACTTACCGTTGGGCAGACTATATGTCACCGCGATACTTTCACCATTGAAGCTGCTGGGATCTCCTGTAAAGCTAAGGCGGGAATCTTGAGCGATCTCAAGGGCATATTTAGCCTCACCACCCGATCGTTCAATACTGTTTTTCATGCTTTCAGACATATCATACGTGACGGTATAGGTCACGGGATAGTCAGTGACAGCTTTATTTTGCGTGATTGTTTCAGGTCCGCTTATGGTCAGCGTACCGTAATCCGCCGTAGGCTGAACAACAGCGATTGCATAGCCGTTGCCGGATATATCAGGAAGGGTGAAGCTAACCGTATCTACTTCGCTGCTCTTCTGCGCCGCATAAATCTGCACCCCAGTACCGGTTGGCTCACCTTTATCATTTACCTCAAGCGCCAGCACATAAACGGGCAGTCCACTGTTCAAGTTCGTCAGATTGCCGACAGTTAGCGTTGCCGCGCCGTCACGCTGCGCCCAGAAGGTGGCCAGCGGATTTTCCCAATCCTTGCTATTTGAAGCGTTGGTCAGGGCAGTTTTGGCAGTATTGCTTGCGTTGCCCAGCTTGATGTTAAGGCTGTCATCAGCAGGGGAGACGGTCTTGGCATCGGTCTGGAAATAGACCGCTTTGTTGCCGAGATCAATATCATCGGATACGTAGAAGAAATGCTCTTCCTTACCGTATTCATTGCCACTTATTGCAAGATCATTTTTTACTCCAGTGGTGGAATCACTGATGTCTGTGGCATTCATGTTATTATCTTTGATCGTACCGCCTAAAATCCGGATTTGGGAACTTGGTTTGTTCTGATAAATTCCACCGCCGGCCTCTTTACTGATATTCCCCGATATTACACCGCCATACATGTTGAAAGTTGTATCGCCACTGATCATGATGCCGCCGCCACTTTCACCCGCGGTGTTGTTCTTGATTTCAGCACCTTCATGCATGTTAATGGTCACAGTCCCGTGGCCAGGGGTGGCAACACCGCCGCCTTTTTCTTTTGCATCGTTATTGTTGATCTTACCATATATATCAACAATGGCCTCTTTTTGAATGTAGAGCGTTCCATAGAAGACTTCATTGTCATGGATATCTGCGTTGGAGCCAATCGTTAATTGGCCATATTTGAACTGTATCGGATTTTTATTGCCCGTGATGCCGGTTATTTCTCCGTCGATTATGATCGTGTTGCGGTTTGTATTATAATCGGATATATCGGCAACGCTCGGCAAAGGATCTTCATTTGTTTTGATACCGGCTGCGGCAGAATTGCCGAGGAAAGAATCGGATTTCATTTCAAAGGTTGCCTTATCAACAAAAACCAATACGCCATCTGTACAGTCGGAAATTTTTCCTGTCAGCGTTCCCTCTGCATTGTTGCGCAGATGAATTGCTGTACCATTATCTGCCTGCCACATCGCGTCCTTATTTGCAGTAATACCGCTGATGGTGCCGCCGATCTCGACCGTACCGCCGTCTGCATAGACCGCACGGCCGTTGATATTCCGAATTGTCGAGCCACTCTCCATCACGAGCGTGCCGCCCTGAATCCAGATTGCACCCGCGGGACCGACCGTACCAGCATCAGTGCCTTTCGTTCTCGTGAGATCTTTAATCGTGTCCTCGATCACGCTGCCGTTTTCCATAACGATCTCGGCCCGTTCGGTAGAACGGAGGGCGGACATACCGCCGAAGTTACGCAGCACCGCGCCCTTGCCCAGCGTGATGGTGCAGGGAACGGTGGCGTTGGAGGCAATGATAGCGTCCTGCACATAATCGATATTAGTTGTCTTACCTCCATCGCTAATGGCCTGTGCAAAGACTGTGCCCTCGCTCCGGTTGGCGTCGTCAAGGATGATGTTTTCCAGTCTCAGACCGACAGACTCTGCCGAAGTGCTCTGCACCTCAATCATGGCGGGGTTATATGTGCTGCGAGCATTATCCTGCTGCGGTGCAAAGCCATCCCCACGAGTGATCGTAACGGCGGTTTCTCCGTAACTGGTGATGGTCAGATGCTTGTCGTAAAAGCGGGCGCAGCTCTTCATTTCCAGATTGCTCATAACATAAATAGTCGCACCATCGGATGCCACTTCAACCGCCTTAGTCAATGTGGCGAAGGGGGAGCCTACTGTGCCAGAATTCCTTTCATCGTCACCGCCGCTGCTGACATAGATTTCTCTCGCATCAATCGTTGTCGGAGTCGATTCTGATGGTACCGAAGTCGATGCCGGGAGATCATTCTGTCCCCCCCCCGCGTTTTCGTCGCTTCCTTCTGTTGCAAATGCTGTGCTACAAACACCAAGCAGCATGAACAACGTCAAAAGCAGCGACACCGCGGTCAGCTTTTTTCCTTTTGTCATCTGTATTGCCTCCTTGTTTTTCCTACAAATAGCTGCGCTTTTTCACGCCATGCAGATATTTTCAGTATACAAGAATGCCATGTCAAAATTTGTCGAAACAGCGTATGTGGAAGGCAAAAATGACGAGCCACCCCATAAAAAGTGCGTCGTCTTTTCCCGAAAGCAAGGACCGACCTTTTTCGGCAGGCCCTTGGGTAAATGTGTATTCAATTTTAACCAAGCATTGCAATTTTGTTTACAAACAAAAGACTCGCAGTAGCAGGATACTTTAGCATCCTAAACTACTACGAGTTCTTGCACTTATATGCGGTTGAACCGCCGTGTACCGGTCGGTACGCACGGTGGTGTAAGAGGTCGGCTCTCTATGCTTGTATGGGCAGCTTTCTGCTGGCGCCTGATGAATATCCAATTTGTGAATTTTCAGGCGTGAAGTCGACGTATCAATTTGAACGCTACCTCATGCTCCAAAACAAGCGGCTTATCAATGGCAAAAAACACAAGTCCACTGGTGGTGGCTGTCACTGGCGCTATAATTTCTGCCGTAAAAGGGTCAAGAATTTCTCCAACCGTATCGCCGTATTCTACCTCTTGCCCCGGTACGCACAGGGCACGGAAAATACCGCCTGCCGGGGTCAGCACCGTGGCAAGGTCGTTCTCGTTGATAACTGTGGAGAGATACCCGCTGTGGCAGGTGTATTTCATCACACCAACGCGGCTCAGATACCGCAGCACGGCGCTGACGGCTTGCGCCGCGCTTTCTTCGTCTATATGCGCCGTTTCCTTGGTATACAGACTGAATGCGTTTGACTCCCAAATCTGCCAGTTATAATTTAGGGTTGTGGTATCAATGGGCTTCGGCGTACGCATGACAACGTAGGGCAGCCCAAACAGATTGCCCAGGGAGGAAGTCTGGTAACCTGTATCCATAATGCGCACATGGGGTACAAAGTCACCCGGCAGATAGAAGCTGGCAAAATGAATGCCGTAGCGGTAGCCTTTAACCGCATCAAAAAGCGCCCCCGCAATGCGCTGGGTTGTCTCGCCCTGCATATAGCCGGGGAACATACGGTTGATGTCGGTATTGTCCATCGGCCAGAACCGCTTGCCCACATTCATAGAATAGCGGTTCACGCAGGGAATAACAAGAATCTCGTGCCCCGGCAGAATCATCCCCTGCTTTTCCATCGCGGTCAGCGCCTTGACAAGACGGGCGCAGACATACATCTGTTGAATCTCATTGCCGCGGATGCCGCCTACAACGGCGCAAGAATGTTCCCCCTCGCCAAAACGGAATCCCTCCAGGCGAAAAGGCTGACGGTAGGGCGTTTCCAATTCATAAAGAATTTCCTGCTTCATTCCGACTCCCCCTCCATCAAAATACGCGCCAAAAGACTGCCGGGGTACACCACAGGATATTCCCGCAGGGTAAAAAGCAGCCCGGCCGTAGGTGCTGTGACTGTCTGGCGAATTGTACCCGACAGCGGGTCAGCAATAATGCCAAGCCGCTGCCCCTCCCTTACTTTGCCGCTGTGTACGGGTTCCGGCACAAAAATACCCGGTACATCGGCGTTCAGGAACGCAACTTTATCCCGGCTGACGAGAGGAGTGCGGGGCGTGATGGTCGGGCCTGTCCACATTCCCTGCGTACGCATCAAATTCAGGATGCCCTGTGTCAGCTGTTCCCCATAGCCGGGGGTCAGGCGCATACCAACGCCCATCTCAACGACCAGACAATTTGTGCCGATTTCGTTTAAGCTGTGGGCAAGCGTGCTTTGCAGCACCGTAGCGGCGGCGTGAATCCAGACAAAATCAATGTTCAGTTCTTTCGCCAGCGGAACCAGCGCATCTGCTGTTTCCTCCGAGATGCGCACCTGCGGCATCTCCCGCAGATAGATGTTGGAGGCGTGAATGTCGATGGCCATATCGGCACCACGCATATCCTCGATAGCCTCATGTGCGATATACTCCGCCGCGGGACCGTCCGTTGCGCCGGGGAAAATACGGTTCATGTCCAGGTCAAACAGCGGCACGCCGCGCTGAATCGTGTTGATGCCCAGCGGGTTCATGGCCGGGTAAATATCGACAGTGCCGTGCAGGTATTCCGGGTGCTGCTGAAGTTCCTGGTTCAGCAGGAACGCCACATACTGTCCTTCCAGTTCATCGCCGTGGATGCCGGTCACAACGCAGAGACGCTTGCCCCCGTCGTTGCCATGCAAGGGCGTGATATGATTTTTGTGCAGTTCCCACCGCTCATGTACGGAAAGCCCTAAGTCGGCTACAATCTTATCCATCTTACTCACACCCCCTGCAATTCAGCCACGCGCATACGGATACTTTGTCTTTGCGCTGCATTCCCGAAAAAAACTCCCTGCTCCACCGGGCAATCGGCAGAATCCCGCCCGATGCCAAAGCGCAGATAGCGCTCGTCGGCGACACAATCCCGCGTGGGGTCAAAGCCGCGCCACCCGCCGTTATGGTAAATCTCCGCCCACGCATGGGTGGCTCCCTCCCCAACGCTGAGCCCCATGCAGTACCGGGCGGGCCAGCCCGCCAGCCGTGCCAGTGCCACAAACACCTGCGCATAGTCCTGGCATACACCGACCCCGCCGCGCAGCGCTTCCTCTGCAGTGGTGGCATTATCGGTCACACCGGGCGTATATTGCAGCAGGCTGTGTACGGCATGGCAGAGTGCCTCGGCAGCCTCATAAGTGCCGTCTTTTGGCATGGCGGAAGAAATCTGTAGCAGCGTTCGCCCCGGGGTGGTACGCAGACCGGGGTACCGAAACACCGGGTTTGGGAACGTTTCGTCCTCCTTACTCTTATCCACAGCCGCCACGCCGCTGCTGGTGTACCGCAGGGTCGTGTGCGGCTCTGATGCACTGTACCAGAAGACCGTATTCCCGAAACCGTCCCGCAAAGGCCGGGGCGTATTGCCGGGTTCTATGGTGACGGTGCATTGTTCCAACTGCTGCACTGCATCAGTCATCGGCACGCAGCGCAAGGCCAGTTGGTGGCCTGTCACAGGTGCGGAATACTGTACCGTTGTGTTGAAAGAAAATTGTAAGCGTTTCATTGTTGTTTTATTGGCGACAGGAGAAATTTTTGCCGCTTCGTCTTATATGTTGGGAAAAAGCCCCTCCACTGCCTGCACCAGAATCGGAACGGGCGGGGTAGGCTTTTCGGTATCCAAAAGGGCATCCACCAACAAGGCCAGCGGTTCTTTGGCGGGCTCCAGCGGTGCTTTGTACAGGCGGTTAAAAAGCCGCTCAAATTCCTTCCTGACAGCGTCTTTGGGATAATCCAGCCGCAGGTAGAGGTCTACACGCTCCTGACTGGCCCCCGTTTTTATGATGCCGCGGCTTTTTTCATCGGTTATTTTTTCTTCGCACGCACCGCGAAATGCCATAATATCGTCCAGCACCCACTGCAATTCCACTGCGGGGCCGCTGCTCTTTGCGGCAAGTTCCATCGCAGATACAGCCATCTGCACATAGGCCAGCGTTTCGGACGTGAGCATTTCTCGCAGGACGATGGCGTTGTCATACGCATAGCTCAGGGATGACGCTACAGAAGACGGATTATTTATATCGAAATAGTAGCGCGTGATAAAATCCGCCGTGTCACGGTAGTCCGCCGGAATACCAAGCGCCGTGCAGTAGGCGGCAAAATCGGTTTCTGTACCGTCGGTATAAGCATCGAACAAGGGCCGGGTGGCCTTCAGCGTCGTGTAGACCCGCTCCAGATAGCGGCCCAGCCAATACATGCGGTTTGTTTTATTTAGCGTGACAGTACCCATGTGTCTTTAAAACCTCCTCCTTGCGAACTGTTTACCACGAAGCTGTCTGCATCGCGGCTGAACCTCGTCAGACCGCTTGGCCATACTGTTGTTTTCTCTCCGGCTAACACAAAGGCCCGCAGGTCAGCTTTGCGCGGCACCTCTCTGCCGTTTTCCATAATGGGAAGATCCTTGAAGTCGATTACTTCCTGCGCGATAAAGCGGCGCGGTTCACGCTTTATCAAATCAGCCAAATCAGCGAGTTTTTCCTGTGTAAGATCACGGCCAAACACTACGCCGTAGCCACCCGCTTCGGCCACATCCTTGACAACCAGCTTTTCCAGATTGGCCAACACATAGCTGCGGTCTTCCTCATAAAAAGGCAGATAGGTCGGCGCGTTCTGTAAAATTGGTTCTTCACCCAGATAATAACGAATCATCTTGGGCACAAAATAGTAAATGCCCTTATCATCCGCCGCACCATTGCCGGGGGCATTCAGCAGGGCTACGTTTCCGGCGCGGTAAGCCCCCATAACGCCGGGGATGCCAATCAGGCTTTCCGACAGGAAGGTCGTCGGGTCAAGGTACTCGTCGCTGATGCGGCGGTAAATCGCGCCGACCAGCTCCGGCCCCTGCTGCCCGCGGTAGTAAACCTTGTTGTCGTCCACGAACAAATCGCCGGATTCTGCCAGCACAGCCCCGGTCTGCTCCGCCAGATAGCTGTGTTCAAAGTATGCGGCATTGTAGCGGCCGGGGGTGAAAATCACATTGATGCCGCCCGTGTTTACGTTGTCCATCACACCGCGTAGCAAACTGCCATACTTGCGGTTATCTACAATATCATTGCTGCGGAACGTAGCCGGACTACAGCGGCGGCAAAGCTCGCGCGCAATCAGCGGGTAGGACGCGCCGGATGGTATACGCAGGTTATCCTCCAAAATAAACCAGCCGCCATCTTTGCCTTGTACTAAATCAATGCCGGATATATGGCTGTAAATTCCCTTGGGCGGGGTAAAACCGTCACAGGCGGGCAGATACCCGGAACCGGCAAAGGCAAAATCCTCCGGCACAACGCCGTCGCGGATGATTTTTTTGTCGCCGTATAAGTCGCGCAAGAACAGGTTTAAGGCCGTGACGCGCTGCACAAGCCCCTTGTCAAGTGTCGCGAACTCCTGTGCTGTGATGATGCGCGGCAGCGGGTCGAAGGGAAACAGCCGTTCTTGAAAATTGCCGTTTTTGTAAATACCGAATTTGACACCATACCGCGCCAATTGGCGGTTGATACTGTCCCGATGTTCTATAAGTTCCTGCATAGACTGCTTCTCCTCTTTCCCTGCAACATAGAAAAAGGCGAAGATACCCAAATGGGGCATCTTCGCCTTGTATGTATTTATTGTAGCGAATAGAATCATTCTCGTCAAGTGTTGCGGTGGAAAAATATACAAACAGGGATATCGTTTAGTTCATATCCAGTATTTTCAGCGCCAAACTCAGTTGCAGCCGGACATTCAGATTTCCCATATCCATGTGCAGCAGTGCACCGATGCGGCGCAGGTGGTATTCCACAGTGTTGCGATGCAAAAATAGCTGCTCTGCTGTACGTTGGGTGCTACAGTCGCAGCTGAGCCAGGTGTGCAGAAAATCCATATACGCTGTGCCGCCAGCGGCATCTGCTGCTTGCAGCGGGCCTAGGATGGCTGTGGTGTACTCCCGCAGTTCCTGATCTTCCACCGACATCAATAGGCGGTACACACCCAGATCGGCATAAAATGCCGGTTCACCAACAGCTTGACGTTTCCTTTGCAAATACAACACCTTTTGTGCCAGATGATAGCTGACCGCAAGGCAGCGGATACTTTTCGTCGCGCGACCGATTCCCGCATAAACGCCCGCACTGCACGCCTGTATCACGGCCGACACATCCGCACGAATTTCCTCCGTCGTACAATTTGCTGAGAGTAGTACAATCTGCCCATTCAGTTCGGCATAATACATCCTTGTGTCCCGTGCGGTTAGGCAATCCTCGACTGCGCACAGATAGTCCTGCATGTGCGCAGGATCGACGGGTTCCAGCAGGGTCACACAATAGGGCCACTCACTCTGCAAGCCGCGGCTTTCCAGTGCCGGGCGGTAGAGCGATTCCTCCTGCGGGCGGAAAATCATGTTTTTTACGGCGGCGGCCCACTCGGTCTGCTCCTGCTCACTGTGCAAAAGCGCCTGACTAAACCGCCGCATGATGGTTGCCATATGCACACGCCATGGCACGACCAGCAGTGGGAAATTCTGCGCGTTGCAAAACGCCGATACATCCGGAGGGATCGTTTTGATATAAGGGCCGGTGTTCACCACCACGCCGCCCGCACCGTGTAGCTGTATCTGGCATATCAGGTGTTTCAGCGTGCAATCATCGTTTAGGGCAATGCCTGTGATAAAAGCAAGTTCCCCGCCCTCGAGAAAAGAGCTGATTTCGACACCCTCCACCATATGCACCCAACGAATGGGGTTCTGCAAGCCGTTGACACCTGCCGCGACCCGGATTTCTTGGTCGGGCACGGTCGCCAACAGTTGCACCAAAGGTACTGCCACGGTAAAGCACTCTCCCTTTCTATTTTATTACATGCCGCCGTACAGGCAGACACCCTCCTTGTAGGTTGCCGCCACAGCTATATCCTTGAGGTTGGCCGGATCGACGGTCAGCGGGTTTTCGTCCAGTATGACCAAATCTGCCAGTTTACCCGCCTCTAGCGTACCTTTCTCCGTTTCCTCGCCGTAGGCGTAGGCAGCGTTGCAGGTCACGGCTTTCAACGCGTCATACACGCCGATGGTCTGGTCCGCCCCCAGTTGGTAGCCGGAGCGAGTGCGGCGGTTCACGGCGCACCACACGCTGTGCATCATATCAGGCTTTGTGACCGGCGTGTCCTGATGGAAATTGTACACCAATCCCCGCTTGCATGCGCTGCGCACTGGCGAAATTCGGGCGGCACGTTCCTCGCCCAGGTTTTTGCGGTGGACATCGCCCCAGTACCAGATATGCCCCACAAAAATGCTGGGGATCATCCCCAACTCCGGCATACGGTCGAGCTGGTCCTCCCGCACAGTCTGACAGTGAATCATCGTCGGACGCAGCATGGGATTGTCCGGACTTTCCCTCCATGCCTTGGTGTACTGGTCCAAAAACTGCTGGCTGGCCGCGTCGCCGTTACAATGGGCCAACAGCTGGCGGTGATTTTTTACCGCACGGCGGCAGACATCCAGCAGGGCATCATCCACCATGTAGGGGTAGGCACAGTCGTCGCTACCCTCATATGGGCGGGACAGCCAGGCCGTGCGCCCCTGCGGCGAGCCGTCTAGCACGACCTTGTAGCCGCCGACCCTATAGTGGTTGCTGTATTTCCCATCGTAGGCCGCAAGCCTTGAAATATCCGGCTCCACGTCGTTGTTTGCCATTGGGTAGGAGACAACATCCATCTGCAAAAGCCCTGCCTGTGCAAAGGCGGCCAGCATCTGCATAGTCAGGGTGCTGCTGGCACCATCCTGCGCCGTGGTAACACCGTAGCGCAGATACTGCTGCTGCGCGGCGGCGATCTGTGCAGGCATGTCCATCTTGATACGCTCGAACATCTGCATCATGGCGGGGGTCAGGGCACTGACCTCCTCCAGATAGCCGGTCAAATAGCCGTCTGCATCGCGGCCCAGGCGGCCGCCCTCCGGGTCAGGGCTGGCATCGGTATAGCCGCACAGCGCAAGCAGCTTCGTGTTTGCCACACCCATGTGGCCGGAAACGTGCAGCACAAAAATCGGGATCTCCGCGCTGATGCTGTCCAACAGTTGGCGGTCCGGGTGGACACCCTCGGCCAGGAAGTTATTGTCATAGTTCACGCCGACGAGCGCTCCTTCCGCACCAATCTCCTTTTCTGCGGCATAACGGCGCAGTGTATCGGCAATTTGCGGTAGTGTAGTGCAATCGCCCAGATCGGCAAACGCCGCAAACTGGGCGGCCATTGGCAGGTGGCTGTGCGCATCAATGAACGACGGCAGCAGCGTTTTTCCATGCAGGTTCACACGCTGCGCGTCCGCTGCACACTGTGCTTCAGCATCGGCCAGTGCGCCCACAAAGGCAATGCGTCCATCCCGCACAAGCAGAGCTTCGGCGGCTGCATCGGGGGCGGTCATCGGCAGCATAGTGCCGCCGTAAAACAAAATTTCCTGTTTCATCGCGGTTTCCTTTCGTTGTTTCGGGACTTCGGAAAACGCCAAAAAGGCCGATGTGTACACATCCGGCCTTTCCGACGGTTTGCCGTGGTTAATCCTTGCTGGAGGAAGAAATCGTGTATGCCTCGGTGATGGGGCTTACAAAAATGCGGCCATCACCGGCGTTACCGCTTTCGCCGCTCTGAGCGTTCTGGATAATCAAATCCACAATGGCATCCTTGTCTTCCTCATCGGCCACAATGTACAGCATACTCTTAGGCATTTCCTCATAGTTGACATCGCCCACGGTGATGCCTTTTTCTTTGCCACGGCCTACCACATCCCAGCGGGACATGCCGTAGTACCCGGCATCGGCTAAGGCTCCCAGCACAGCGTAGGTCTTTTCAGGGCGAACAACAGCAGTAATCAACAGCATAATACATACCTCTTTTCAAAAGTTAGGCCATAGCGGACTGGATTGCTTCCTCGGTCTGCTCCGGCGGAATGGTGAGACTGCCCTGTAGGCGGCTGTTGCCAGTCTCCGCCGCAGCGGCAATGCCAGGATGTTCGGCGTTCCACTTGGCGCTCAACGACCAGGTGCGCTTGTTCAGGCAGCCGGTAAGCTTCAAAATAATAATGTAGACGGGTGTCAGGGCAATCAGCAGAATCGCGCCCGGCAGCACCGGCAGCACGCCGCTGGCGATTAGCATAATCACGATGGAGGAGAAAGTCGAGAGGAACTCCGGCATGTTCATCATGCCAAGTTCCGCGCCGGTGGTTGTGGAAAGCACCGGGTCCACAATACGCACAAGCGACAGGCCAGAGGGTGTTGTGCCACAGGCCGTACCGTATAGGCCCAAAAAGCGCTCAAAGTCGTTGGCATCACCAAAGCGCTGTGCAAAGAACAAGCAGACGAGCGCCGTCACCGCCGTGATGACTACAGCGATGATCAGAATCGGAACAATCCAGCTGCCCACCGCTCCCAGCTGCACAGCCATAAAGGCCATTACAACCAGGTAGTCGCTACAGAAGCCGGTGATTTTGCTCTGTAGTGTGCTGTTCTGTAGATAGTCCAGTCCCAGCTTTTTGACGATGGCGTTGACCACATACGCACCCAGCAGACCGTTTAAATACATCATGGCCGACATAGCCGCGCCGATAGCTGGGATAAAGCTGAATAGCCAGGAGAAAATCAGCGCCACCATGTAGGAAACGCCAATCAGCGCCACATGGAATGCCAGCGTCTCGATATTGCCGGCGTAGGTCGTGACCTTGCCCATCGGCTGACGCTGCTCCTCCTTGCTATAGAAGCCGCGTGCAACCGAGCCGTTGAGCTGCTTGGCGCTATTTTTCGTCAAACCAAGCTTGATGCCCAACTTGGCAATCGGAACACCAACGATGAACGCAGCCAAGAAGCCAGAAACAGCAAACGCAATAGCCACCTGGGAGGCGTTCGTCACGCCGTACACATTCTCATACACGGTGCCATTCGTGGCCGCCTGGCCGGGCCCCTGGCAGAAGCCAAACGGAATCAACATACCGTAGATGGCATCCATGCCGAACAGCGGGCCAACCAAAGCGGCCACTAGGATGCCAATGCCTCCCTGTAGGCCGAACAGCATACACCAGACAAGGCCCATGCCCATCGCGCCACGGTAGAGTGGCCCGCCTTTTTTCTTCTTTGGACGTCCTTTTTTGTCCAACACGACCTCTCCAGTATCCATCGGATCCTTTTTCTGTTTGGCGGGGCGGGTCAGACCGATGGAAATAAACGAGACAGTGAACAGCGTATTGACAATGGTGGTATATCCGTCAAAGCTGATTTTGTCGGTCAGTAGCGGTAGAAATGTATTCATGCAGATGAATCCCAGCACACCGCCGATTACGGCCGCTGGTATCAGCATATTCTGCACAAATTTGAATTTGCCGCGTATGACCATGCCCAGCAAAATCATGATGCTGGCAATGCCAAAGGCCAATAATACGTCCATTGTATAACACCACTTTCTAGTAAAAAGGACAAAGGTGTCCTCACGGGGACACCTTTGTCCTTTTTACTTTTATTTTATCGGAACGAATTGTACATGTCGTAGAGGATCTCGTCAGTAATCTCTACCGGGTTGTTCAGCAGGTTGGGGTGGTGGCTGATGCGCACCAGCTCATCGACCTGCTCGTCGGTTAGGTGCATATCTTTCAGGTCACACCGCAACCCCAATTCAGCCTTCAGCGCGTGGATGGCATCCGCCATGGCGACGGCATTCGCAAAGCCTAGTTTTTCGGCGAAGCTCTGCACGCGGCCGCCCTCGCAGTCCGCGTTGACACGGGTGAAATAGTCGAGCGTCAGGCCGCATGCCTCTCCGTGGGGAATGTGGTACAGGTTTGTCAGAGGGAAGCTGCACGCGTGGCTGCTAGTCGTCTTGGGCAGGGTGAACGCCAGCCCGGCAATGACGCTGGCTTCGGCCATTTTTTCACGGGCGGTCAGGTCGCTGCCATCCTTGTAGGCGATGGGCAGCCAACGGAATACCAGCTCACAGGCATGCAGCGCGAGCGCGTCGCAGATGGGCTGGTGACCCTTGCTCCAAAAGCCTTCCAGCGCGTGGCACAATACGTCAATGCCGGTGCTGGCCGTGACCTTGGGCGGCATAGAGACCGTCAGCTCCGGGTCAATGATGGCAATAGCCGGGTAGAACGAGTTTGAATTGATGGGGCACTTCTTACCCTCGGCGTGGTTTGTCAGCACCGAGACACAGGTCACTTCGCTGCCGGTTCCTGCGGTGGTCGGCACAGCCAGAATCGGCAGATGCTCCGCCGGAACAGGGACACCGGTGCCATGGTATTTTGTGATGCTCTCCCCTGTCAGGCAGACGACGCTGGCCGCCTTGGCGCAGTCCATGCTGCTGCCACCGCCCAATGCCACGATGAAGTCCGCGCCGCTCTCCTTGATGGCAGCCGCACAGGCATCAACCTCGGTCACATCGGGGTTGGGGCTGATTTTGCCGTACACAGCGGTCAGTGCACCTTCGCTGTCATCAACCAGCTTCTGGGCAAGACCGCTTTGCAAAAAGAACGGATCAGCGGCCAGAATGCCTTTGTGACAGCCTAGTCTTGCGGCAATCGCTTTCAGCTCCCGCACACGGCCGCAACCAAATTCTATCGTGACAGGCTGCAAATATTCCCAGTTCATAGGTTCGCCTCCTCAGGAACAGTACTGTTCGTCGGCCCATGTCAAAACCTCGTCCAGCACGGGCAGCCACTCGTTCAGTTCCTCCGCCGTAATGATGAGCGGCGGGCAGATGTTAATATTGTTCTCACGGCCGAACGTGGAGAAGCCGCGCTTTTTCAATTCTGCAAGGATGCTTGCCATTTCGGGGCCATGCTCGCCGTACTCCTGCATCGGGATACGCTTTTCCTTGTCCTTGACGATCTCCAACGCACTGAACAGGCCGATGCAGCGGGCCTCGCCAACGCACTTGTGCTTTTCGACCATCTTCTCCAGGAACGGCTTCAGGATGTCTTCCATTTCTTTGACGTGGGCGCAGATATCATGGTCAAGGTAATACTGTACGCTGGCGCAGCCAGCAGCACAGGCTAGCGTGTGACCGCTGTAAGTCAGGCCGCACTGTAAGACGTTTTCCTCAAAATATTTGGCAACCCGCTCGTTCACAATGCAGCCGCCAAGCTGAATATAGCCGCAGGTAACGCCTTTGGCAAAGGTGATGATGTCGGGCTTGATATCAAAGTTCTGCCAGGCAAACATTTTGCCGGTACGGCCAAAGCCAGCCATGACCTCGTCGCAGATCATCAGGATGCCGTACTTGTCGCACAGGGCACGTACACCCTCCATGTAACCGTCGGGCGGGAGAATGACACCGTTCGCGCCGACAATGGACTCCATGATGACACAGGCGATATTCTGCGGACCCTCGTAGCGCATCTGCAAATCGAGGGCCTCCAGCGCTTTCTTGGTACACTCGGCATCATCCACGCCGCGGGTGTAGCCGTCCTGATACATGTGGGGGTTCATGAACTTCACAAAGCCGTTCGCGCCGCCGATCTCGGCAGCAAAGCGCCGCCAGTCGCCAGAGGCATTACTGGCCCCCAGCGTGGCACCGTGGTAGCTGCGGTAGCAGCTGAACACCTTGGTGCGGCCTGTGACCATACGGGCCATCTTGATGGCGTTCTCGTTGGATTCGGCACCGCCGTTTGTAAAGAACACACGGCGGTAGGTGTCAGCACCGGCAACCTCTACCAGCATCTTGGCCAGTTTGCTTTTCGGCTCACTGGCGTAGGCGGGAGCCATAAAGCACATCTTGTCAGCCTGTTCCTTGATGGCGCTTACGATCTCTGGCAGCTGATGGCCCAGATTGGAGCAAACCAGCAGCGAGGACATATCGGCGTATTTTTTGCCGTCATAATCCCAAAAATAAATTCCCTCGGCGTGCTCCACCGGCAGGGCGGGCATGCCACTCTTGCTCCAGGACTGCATAACATACTCTTGGTGCATTGCTGCTACATCTTTACCGGTCATAGACATATGAATCACTTTCCCTTGCTCCAATTTAAATTAAAGAAAGAGACAACGATGTACCGTGCGGACATCGCTGTCTCTTTGCATAAACCTAGTATAGCGTGTCCGTGTATGTTTGTAAATTGGAGAACGACACAAACTTTCTTGTGCATCTGCACAATAGTTGCTTTAAAAAATTGCTAGAATTCCCGAAAGAAGCAGCAGTATATAGGTGATCTTGCTGAACAACTCCTGCGAAATGTCCTTTACGAGCCGCCCGCCTATGAGTGTTCCCGCCACCATTGGAATCAGGCAGAAAAGCGTCAGCAGCCCGACATACGGCGTGACAACGCCGCTTTGCACCTGCGCAGCCGTGAAGAAGAAGCCCAAAAAGAACCACACCGCTGCCATCGTAGCGCGAAATTCTTCCTTGCGGGGCAGTGCGCCCGAGGCATACACAACCAGCAGCGCTCCGCCGGAGACAAACATCCCATGGATGATGCCCGCCAGCGGCACCATCAGAGTCAGCCACTTTGCATTCTGCGGGAAAAGCTGCGGCCAGAACAGCTTTTGCAACGCCACCGCGACGATCAGCACACCGTACACCGTCAGCAAAAAGTCCAGCGGAAGCTGCCGGTACAGCCACACGCCCACAGCCATACCCGTAAGCATCAGCAGGAGTATTTTGGCAAGTTCTTTCCAGTTCACGCTGCGCAGACTGCCTAGTAAAATCAGAAAGCAGCTCGCCTGTGCAAGCAGGTTCAGCACAGTCTTGGCATCGTCCGCCCCAATCAGTCGTATGCACGGCGGCATGGCTAGCAGCGTGCCAGCAAACCCGGTGATGGCTTGTATCCCATTGGCAAAAAGCAGTACCAAAAACAAAAGCACAGCGGTGATTGACTCCGGCATAAACGTCCCCTCCGAAAACAAAAAGCAGCCCGGATAAACTCCGAGCTGCTTTGCTCACTATGGGTTTACTATATCAAATGCACAGAGAATTGTCAATAAAAGTCCAATAATCCTAAAAATCACTTAACCATTCTTGCTTTGGCGGTAACTGTGCAGAACAAACAAAATTTACGTTTCAACGTCAGCCCATACAGATTCTTTGTAACAATTGTTGTTTCATGGAAACTTGCACGAACTTGCACGCGTGCAAACTTTGAATTAACAAACTTGAACATCTCATAGAGTCAGGTTTGATTGAAGCTGTGGGCAATGGACGTAGTAGATCATATATTTTGAGTGCAAAAGTTTATAGGGATCCGACTAAGTATGCTCGTCAAATAGATATAGACAAGTTGCGTTATACGGAACTGATATTGAAGTTGACAAAGCAAAAGAAATCAATTACAAGAAAAGGTGCAATTGAACAATTGCATAATGCATCTAATTGCACTTCCAGAAGAGAAAAAGGCCGTCTCAGCAATCACGCCAAGACAGCCTTTTTCTACAGGATGCCCCCGACCACGGCAAATTATACCATAGGGGGGATCTTTTTTCGATTCCCTTTTCCAACCACGTTATGCGGCCAGGGCAGATTCTTTTTTGCTCTTGCGTTCCAGGTACAGGAAGAAGCAGACGTTCAGCACAATGCCCACGGCGGTAGAAGTCGGGGCGGCCAGACCGATGTTGGTCAGGCTGGCATTGGGCTGGATGCTCATGAAGTAGGCCATGGGCAGACGGACCAGCAGAGTCTGGACCAGGCCCTGGATCATGACCCAGACGGTCTTATTGTTACCGTTGAAATAGCCTACCATGCTGAACAGCACGGCCGTGACCAGCGTTTCCGGTGCAAACCCTTTAAGGTAAGCGTAGGCGTTGGCAATAACGGCAGCATCGCTGGTAAAGGCGCTGGACAGCAGGTCGCCCTTCAGCATAACAAGAACAAAGACGAAGCTGCCAATGATCAGACCAATGCCGATGCCTGTGTACATGGATTTTTGGGCGCGCTGTCGGTTGCCGGCACCGATGTTCTGGGAAACGAAAGATGCCATCGACTGCATCAGCGAGCTGGGCACCAGCATGGCAAAGTTGACGATCTTGCAGGCAACGCCGTAGCCGGAGGATGCTTCCAGACCCAGGCGGTTGACGAAAGCGCAGAGCACCAGGAAGGACAGCTGGGTCAAAAACTCCTGCAAGGCCAGCGGCAGACCAATAGACAGGAACTTGCCGCACTGGCTGTTCAGCCGTAGATCAGATTTTTTAATTTTAAATGGCAGGTCCTTTTTCAGCAGGATAACAATAGCAAAGACCACGCTGACCGCCTGGGCAAACACGGTGGCAATGGCAGCACCGGCGGCATCCAGATGGAAACCGGCCACTAGCACCAGGTCGCCGATGATGTTAAAGACGCAGGCAACCAGCACAAACAGCAGCGGGGACTTGCTGTCACCTAGGCCGCGGAAGATGGCTGCCAACATATTATACGCTACAATGAAGAAAATGCCACCACCACAGATGCGCACATAGCTAGCGGTCAGGTCTACGGCTTCGACCGGGGCCTGCATCAGCACTGAGATGGGCCGGGCAAAGCCTACCATGATAGCAAACAGAATGACCGAGAGGATGGTAAACACCACGGCGGCACCACCGATGACAGGGCCGATGAACTTAGGCTGCTTTTCGCCCAGATAGCGGGCGATCAGCACGGTAACACCCATAGCCAGCTGGGTGACCACGAAAGTGACTAGGTTCAGCACCTGGCTGCCGGTAGAAACAGCCGACAGGCCGGAGGTTGAGCCAAAGCGGCCTACCACCAGCAGGTCAACGGCACCGTAGGCCGCCTGCAGCACCAGCGCCCCCAGGATGGGCAGCATGAACAGCGCCAGTTTTTTGATGATACTGCCCTGTGTAAAATCGCCTTTTTCACTGCTCGTCAATGTGATTTCTCCTTTCATACATTACCTTATAAAATGCTTCAATGGTGCGGATCGCGGTTTTGATATCCGCCTCGGGAATATCCTGCAAGGACGGTGCCAGCGAGTGGAAAAATTCCTCATCGTATTTCCGCGAAAGTTGGGCACCGGCCTCGGTAACAGTAAGGTAAATCACCCGGCCATCCTCGGGCGAGGAGGTCTTTTGCAGGTAGCCTTTCAGCTCCATCTCCTTGATAGAACGGGTCACACCGGGCCGGGGCAGGTCCAGCGCATCGCTGATGTCCGATACTTTTGCCTTTTTGCCCTGCTGTTCCAGCGTGTTGATCACATCGATGTACTGGATGTAGGAGGGCATAACGCCGTCTGGCAGCGGCGGCAGCATTTCCCGCGTTCGTTTGGCTAGGTAGCAGGCATCGAGCATCCGCTTAACGAGTTCGATATCCATGATGCAGATTTCTCCTTTTAGGACAATGATTACTTTTGATAATTATAATTGATAATTATAAGGAGAATGTCCGGGAAAGTCAAGCCTTTTTGCAAAAACCAACTTTCGATCAGTATCAGGGCCCAGGCGGTAGAGATACAAAGAGAGCCCCCGCCCAAAGGAAATCGGGCGAGGGCTTATATATAAAATTGTTAAAAAATTACAGCAGCATGGCGATCAGCAGTGCGCCCTGGGTGGCGGTGTTGATCAACTGCGCCGTCCAGTTGGCAGCCAGGGAATCATCAAATCTGTGCTTGCGGTACCAGGACATAACGCCCATGCCCGCCAGCCACAGCAGCCAGAACCCCACGCGGGGAAAACGCACCAGCCCGGCCCAGTCAAGGCGGCCCAGGCCCATCACCAGCGCCAGGCATCTGGCAAGGGATAAAATAGCGGTTCAGCCAGGGTGCATCCTTTTTCCACACAGCCAGCAGCAGTTTCCACAGCACCTTGCCACAACCTGCCAACGTAATGAGCGCCACACCCACGGCAAATAGTACACTTTGAAGCCTGTGGGCCGCCAAAAGCATGCTGATGCCGAAAAACAGCACCGGCAGCGCATCCACCAGTGCCAGCGCCGGGGTGAAATCCTTTGGATTTCCCTGTTTTACGCGACCAGCCATTTGTATTTTTCCACACTGTACAGCGGCACAAAGGGCAACAAGATGGGCACGGTCTTTACGTACTGCTGGTACTCCGAATCAGTGCCGTAGTTTTTATTCTGCCGGATCTCCAGCCGCCGTGCCCCACTGAACATGACAAAGATGATGCCCAGGTAGCCGATCAGCGCCAGCACCCACTGGCCGCCCCCCTGCAACGCACCAATGCCGGAAACGACCACGCCAGTCCAGAACAGCATCTCTCCCAGGTAGTTGGGGCAGCGCACTAGCCGGAAAAGCCCGGTGTCCACAAAGCGCTTGGGATTCGCTTTCTTGGCAGCGTTCTTTTGCAGGTCGGCGGCACTTTCCAATGCCAGGCCGCACACCATAATGACCGCACCGATGCAGCTGGTCACGGTGGTGCCAGTGCCGTTGGTCAGCCGGTAAAACACCGGCAAAACCTGGGTCACATACAGGCAGGCGCAGCTAAGCCAAATGACAATTTTGGTCCCCATCGAGACCTTGCTGCCGTCTTTGATCTCGCCTTTCATGTTCTTTTTGTAGGAGGTGCTTTTGATCTCGCGGTAAGCCAGGTATCCGCCCAGGCGGCAGCCGTACAGGATGAACAGCATACAGCACAGCAACGTGCCGGCGGTCAGGCTGTCACGGAACAGCACCAGCATCACAAGACCCTCGGCCGCAATGGAAAAACCATAGCCTAACGAGATGAACCACACGTAGTTTTTAAAGCCGATGGAGCTGACAACAATAGCAGCCGCCAGCAACGCCAACATGGTAACAGGAAAGGTCATCATGCGTTCCTCCTTTATTGTGAACAAATTCACAATAAGAAAAATACCACTTTTCGCCGGAATTGTCAAACTGACCCGTCCTTACTAAGAAAGATCAAATCGTAGGGCCTGCTAACATTGTACAGGTCAAAACAAGTTGACCTGTACACAACGCAAGGGAGCGGTCTTCTCGTTTGGATTTCGGAAAGGCCGCTCCTCCTGCTTTCTTGGTAAGAGGCTATATGCTTTTATGAGGATGGTGAAGGAATTTTACAGCCACAGGCCGCAAATAAATGTTGCCAGCAGGCCGCCCAGCGACATAACTACGTTGTTGATGGATATGTTTATACACCTCTGCAAAATGGTAGGTTTACTTTTTCTTTGCTGCATCGGACACAGCCAGCACCAGCAGGAATACCAGGAATGCACCCTGGATCAGGCGCTGATAGCCAACATCCAGTTTAGCAGCATTCAGGAAAGTCGACATCAGGGTCATCATCAATGCTCCTACGCTGACGCCAACCACGCTAGACTTGCCACCCGCCGCATTGGTGCCGCCTACAAAAGTCGCTGCTACGCTGGGCAGGAAATAGGTTGTGCCAAGATCCTGGTTTGCACCGCCGCAAAAAGCACCGCACAGGGCGCCGGCCAGGCCACACAGGGCACCATCGATCACGAATGCCGTAATGACCGTCTTATTGACATTGATTCCAGCCAAGCGGGCCGCTTCACGTTTCTGACCGACTGCATGCAAATTCATACCATATTTGGTGCAATAAAGCAGAAACCACAGCACAACAGCCACCAGAATGCAGACAATGGTCATGTTGTTCAGTCCCAGAACGCTGCCATTAACAAACTTGACAAAGCTACTGACCGGTGCGCTGGGCCATTTGGCCGACACAATCAAGATGACCGTGTAGAACAGATAACCGGTGGCCAGCGTAGTGATCATGGCGGGAACGTTCAGGTACAGGTTAATGCAGGAACTGATCAGGCCGCAGAGCGCACCAACCGCGATGGCGGCGATCAGACCTACGATAACATTGCCGCGCATGGCAGCGCTGGCTACATAAGCCGTCAGTGTCAGGATATATTTCTGCGACAGGTCGATGGCACCATTACCGCTGGTAACAACGACCATCTGACCTAAAGCCAGCAACAGCGCAAAAGTGCATAGCTTGGAAGCAGAGGCAAGCACAGCCAGATTGAACTTTCCGGTCACAATCGTAATGGCAATATACAGCAGTACAGAACCGACCACTGGCCAGATAAAGGCATTTTTGGAAATGTACTCTTTCACTTTACTCATTGCCTGCGACCTCCTTCCGATGTGCAAAATACTTGACAGCCAGAACGGCAATCAGGATCAGACCGATAATTGCCGTCTGATAGTTGGAATCCACCTTCATAGCCGTCAGCAGCGAATTAATTAGGTTCATGGCAACGGCAGCAGCCACAACACCCATGGGTTCTGCCACACCGCCGGCCATCTCACAACCGCCCAGAATGACCGTTGCGATAGACATCATGCAGTAGTTTGCCGAACTGTTGGCATCGGCACCATTGCTGGTAGAGGTGTAAGCCATACCGGCCAGTACCACAAAGAGTCCTGCCAAACCGTAGTTGGTAACTTTAGCGGTCAAATAATTCCAACCGGAACGTTCCACAGAATTGGGGTTGCTGCCGATGCCGCGCAGCACCATACCATAGCGACAGCGAAACAGCAAGAACCAGCAAAGCATGCCAGCCAGTACAGCCAGCAGAATGGGGAATGGAATGATCGGGGTCTTGATGCGCATAAAGTTGCTGAGCCATTCTGGGCAGCTACCACCTGGTGTGGGGCAGATAATCAATGCCAAGCCGTACCAGACGAACTGTGCACCCAGGGTAACAACGATTGCGGGGATATTTCGCAGGTGAATCAGTGCTGCCATGCCCATGTAAGCTGCGATGAAGATCAGTAGCGAAACGAAACCCACGAACGGACTCCCCGTAAGCAGGATACCTACCAGCACATTGACCAGGCCAATGGAGTAGCCGTTGCCCATATCGCAGTCGCCGCACAAAACGATAAACATCTGGCCCAGTGCTGCAAAGATTAGCGGCATGGTGGAGCTGACTTTCATGCGCAGACCTGTGTAGCTGAGCAAGTTTGGGTTGTTGGCCACGTTTGCCGCCAGGATAAGCAACATCGTCAGCACCGGCAGCGTCAGGCGGGAAGTAAACAGTTTCTGCAGAGGGTTGGTTTTCTTTTCCACAGTCTGGCGCTTGGCAACCTTTTTAAAGGAGCCCATGACGATGTTGGCCACTGTAATATCGTTGCCCACCAGTTCCTCTGTCACTGCACCGTCATGCATGATGTATGCACGATCGCAGATCTCGATCTCGGCATCTTCTGTGGAGTAAAGAATAACAGCCTTGCCCAGCTTTTTGACTTCTTCCAGCAGGTCATAAATATCCTGCTTGGTGTTAATGTCAACGCCCGCCGTGGGATCATTCAGGATAATGATATCAGCTTCCGAGGCAATACCTCGGGCGATCAGCGCTTTTTGCTGGTTACCTCCGGACAGGGACATAATGTTGCTTTCGATGCCCTCTGCACGGAATTTTAGTTTGTCATACCACTCCTGGGCTGAACCATCGCACTTTTTCTTATTCAGAAGCAACTTACCCTTCACACGATCAAAGTTGGCAACCAGAATGTTGTTTTTGATGCTCCACAGCGGAAACACACCCTCTTTGGTACGGTCTCCGGAAACATAAGCGATTGTGGAGTTCAGCTTAACACCGTTCTTGCCTGCCTTGCCGATATGCTTGCGTGCCGAGTAGATTGCCTGCAGCAGTTCCTGCTGACCGGATCCAGCCAGACCAGAAATGCCCACGATCTCGCCCTTATGCACCACCATGTTCACATCGTTCAGTACACGGTTCGTCAGATGGCTGATCTCGACCATCGTTTCGCCCACGGACGTATTTTTAGCGGCACCAGCATGTTTGCGCTCACCACTGCCCATAAACTTGATCAGGTCTGCCTGGGTAACTTCTGCAGCATCCCACTCGCCGCCGTTCTGACCATTGCGCAGCATAACGATGCGGTCGCACACTTTGCCGATTTCATCAAGCTTGTGGGAAATATAGATGACCGCTACACCCTCGCTGCTCAGCTTATGTACCACTTCGTGCAGCTGGTTGGCCTTATCGGTAGACAATGCACTGGTCGGCTCATCCAGTACCAGAATATGTAGATTTTCAGTCATCAAGGTCTTGCAGATCTCTACGATCTGCTGATCCGCCAGGCTCAACTCGCCTACGGTCTTCGTAACATCAATGTCATTGCCTGGAAAATATTTTTCCAGGAGTTCCTGGGCCTGCTTTTTTGCATTGCTGCGCCAGCCAGCCGCCACACCGGCATTGTGGCTGACATTCAGCAGGGCAAAGTTCTCAAAAACGCTCAGATTGGTGCAAAGGGACAAATCCTGATAGGCACAGGCAATGCCAATATCCTTACCAGTCTTAACGCTGTAATGTTCCTGCTTCACGCCCTCCACAGAAATTTCGCCATGGGTGGGCTGCAAAACGCCGGTCATGACTTTCATCAAAGTAGACTTGCCGGCGCCGTTGGGGCCGATCAGACCAATGACTTCCCCCGCATACAGTTTCAGGCTGACATCCTGCAGTGCCTTAGTAACGCCAAAAAATTTATCAATGTGGGAAAGTTCCAGATACGGCATCTGATTTTCTTGCTTCTTCAAATTCATCACTTCCTCATATTATTTATCAAGGAATGCAATCAGCCGTACCGGAGAGGCTGAACCGCCCTTAAAGGCAAGGGGCAAGCCAATGACCGAGAAGAAAGGCGGTAACTCCTTAAGCTTGTTCACATTTTCCAGAATGTTGATATTGCTTCCCAGTAGAATGCTGTGGCATGGATAATCCGTACCATCTGCATCCAATGCCATGGTGTCTGTTCCGACAGCTTTTACCTTTTTATTACGCAGATACTCGCCTACTTCGGTAGAAATGCCGGGCCAATCGTTGTAGAATTCTTTGCCCTCCGGCTGGATGCCATACTTATCATCCCAACCAAAGCGGAAGAATACAATGTCACCCTCCTGAATTTCGCCATGTTCCGATTCCCACCGTTTCAAAGCGCTAAGAGGGTAATCGCCCCGGGGCGGTGTATGCGTGGCATCTACGTTCACACCGCGGCCCATGATCTGGGTCACGGGGACCTGATCAATTGTTGGCTTGCCTGCCACAAAGTGGGCACCGGCGTCCATATGCGTACCGGTATGTTCACTGAAGCTGACACCGCGGTGAAAAGAGCCATAGCCCCAATCCAGACGGTTGATGTCCACATATGCATACGGCGGCTGGGTGGGCCAGTTGGGCATGCCAGCTTCCATCGGATGGCTCATATCCACTGTACAAGCAGCATTCAGAAACTGCTGCAGCAGCGCTGTTGTTTTTTCGTTTGGCGTATCCATGGTCTTTCACCTTTCTGCAATAAAAAGAGCGGGCGCTGTGTCACATGCACACGGCGTATGACGCAACGCCCGCAGGCATTCAGAATCAGGACTACATTAGGCTATATCAGTTTTTCTCAATGTCAGAGCGAATTGTTTCCCAATCATAGGTGGTAGCAGCAACGTCCTCGTCAGCCATATCAGTGTAGGCACCAACATTGTCAGCAGTGATATAGCCGAAGGGGCAGTTCATGTTGTTGGCAACTTCTTCACCATTCAAGATATCGACAGCGATGTACATTGCCATTGCGCCGTCCCAGGGGTTGCATGCGCCGGAGATCGTGGAGTAGCCCTCGGGAGCCTCGTTGTTCCACCAGTTGATGAAGTAGCCGCGGTTATCACCTGCAATGACCGGCAGTTCAGTGTAACCAGCAGACTGGAATGCCTGAACAGCAGCGTAGGCGTCACCTCCTTGGGTGACAAGGCCATCCACATGGTCCAGAGTGGGCAGCACAGAGTTCAGTTCGGTCTGAGCCTTGGAGCCGGTCCAGTCGGTGTAAATTTCAGAAACAACCTTGACATCGGGGTATTCTTTCAGTGCATCCAAAACACCCTGATGCATATCAGTGTCACAGGTGGTTCCAGCCGTGCCGCGCAGTTCAATGATGTTGCCCTTACCACCGATCTCTTCGCAGACACGCTCAGTCAGGGTCTTGGCAAGGTCAACGAAGTCGAAGTTCAGCTGATAGACCAGGTCATTTTCAAAGTCGATGGGGCCATCATTGATGATCAAGCAGGGGATGCCAGCATCAACAGCTTCCTGCACAGCATTGTTCAGAGAACTGGTGGAACAGGGGTCGATTACGATTAGGTCATATCCCTGGGTGATGAAGTCCTCAATCTGGGAGATCTGGCTGGCGGCATCCTGGTTGGCTTCCACAATGGTCAACTCACCCATTTCGCCATCGGCTACCAGCTTATCAGCAGCTTCCTGCATGTACTTTTCCATTGACTGGTGATAGCTGTTGCCATTGTAGTTATCGGTAAAGCCGATCTTGTAGGATTTTCCGCCCTCTGCAGGGGCTGCAGAAGAGGTTTCTTCCGTAGAGGAAGCGTCTGCAGTAGAATCAGCTGCGGAAGAAGCAGAACCACCGCAGGCGGCCAGACTAAGCGCCATCGCACCAGCAGTCATAAGAGCGAGTAACTTTTTCATTGTGTTTACCTCCATTTTTCTTCTTTCTGACCTGCTCACATTCTTGCATGTCAGTTCTGTTGTCTGTATTCTAGCAT
This sequence comes from Coriobacteriaceae bacterium, assembly GCA_963588145.1. Taxonomy (GTDB): domain Bacteria; phylum Bacillota; class Clostridia; order Oscillospirales; family Ruminococcaceae; genus Gemmiger. The sequence goes on along the minus strand of CAVAGJ010000004.1, from coordinate 52,930 downwards.
ATTACCCCCCCCCGTCAATACTTCCAGTTTTTTTCATCGTTTGTTCTAAAAAATTGTACTTATTTTTGTTCGAGATGCCGAATTTTATCATATTTTAGTGTTGAATCAGCCGTTCTATTTTTGTCTATTTTTGCATTGTTCGAAAACGGATTTCGTAGTATCGTTATTTATAGCTTTAACAGTACCAGTTTCTGTCCTGTCCATTCCTTACGCATGCCTGCCCCCTTTGTGATTTGATATTGCTTTTCCAATATAATCTATGTTACAATACGATTAGCCGAAATCGTACACTAGCATGCTAGCATTAAAATTTACAAAGGAGTATCCCTGCCATGGTTTCCGTATCAACCCGCGCTGAGAATAACTCGATCCGCGAAAATGTTTACCACATTATTAAAAAAAACATTGCTAATCTTCAATTAGCCCCCGGTACCACAGTAAGCACCCAGGAACTGGCCGAGAAACTGAACGTAAGCCGCACACCTGTGCGGGAGGCATTCATCCGCCTGCAAAAGGAAGATCTCGTAGTGATTGCCCCACAGAAAAACACAATGGTCTCCCTGATCGATCTTATCCGAGCAGAAAAGGAGCGTTTTTTGCGGGAAAGTCTGGAGGTCGCAATTATTCCCCTTTTTATGGAGAAGTTCACCAATGCGGATCTGCACGAACTTGATAAGTTGCTTGTCAAACAAAAAGCTTGCTATGACGCCGATGATTCCATGAGTTTTTTGTCCTATGACAATCTGTTCCACAAAGTTTTTTTCGATGTAGCAGAACAGGATCTAAGCTGGGAAACTATTATCAACACCAACAGCCATTACAATCGACTGCGTGTATTGACGACCCGCAATAAAGAGACTTTTTACGGTGCGGTCTGCCAACACGAGGTCATGTTACAGCATATTCGTATTGGGAATACAGAGGCTCTGCGGAAAGAATTGCTGAACCATGTGCAGAAAATCAATATTGAAAAAACGGGCCTGCTGGAACAGTTCCCGAACTATTTTGCTTCCGTTGCGCAAAAGATGCCCCCACTTATGGCAGATATTCTTTTGTGACAAGTGTAACCGATTCCACAGCAAGTGATGCAAAGCGAAATTCCAATACTGACAGACTAACCGCTCGTATTTTCACCTGCGAACTCAGCAAGATTTATCCACAAAAAGTGCCCGGACGGTTGAAAATTTCAACCGTCCGGGCACAATCGTTTCCCGTTTTTGGATCAAAACTCAGGATTTTCGGGAACACGTCCGAAAGCAAAAAGCTCGTTGAAACCTACGCTTCAACGAACTTTTTGCAGTTGCACGGATAGAACTTGAATCTGCGACCTCCAGGTTGTGAGAAACTCAAAATCTGTGCGTTATCGTACTATTTCGTTGGGGTTGGCGGTATTGCGTACCAAGGCTCGAAATGGATTTTGTCCCATGTGTACAAACAAGTTCCGCAACATATCGAACCGTTCCAATCCCTTTTGGGGGGCAGTTTTAGGGGCGCATCTGTGAGACGGATTCTCACACGCACCGCACAAATAAATACGTATCTTTGGTCTCATTGAGGAATTTGAACGCCAGCCTCACGGGGCATCTCACGCAGGCGGGCACATTCACAGACGGGCTGTACGCTGCGACACCATGGGAGTCTTACATCCTTTTGATATAGGACAAATCTTCCTGCGCAGCAGGGAGAATGACCTCATCCCGCAGCAGAGCGGCACCGGGATGGTCGTGGTGGAGCCATTCACGGATAACGGTGTAGTCCATCTGACCCGCACCCAGGGCAGTGGGGGTGCGCGGCGCGTCAGGGTGGAACACAGCGTCCTTCACATGGACACAGGCCAAATCTTTTCCGATGACCTCGCACCAATCGGACCAGAAGACGGCCTGATCGCGCACATCCGCTGCCGTCAGGACATTGACCGGGTCAAAGATGATGTGGAAATGATTGTGGTCGGCCACGGTCTCCTTCAGCGTGCGCAGCTTTTCCACAGTGCCCAGCGTGTGGACAAATACGGGCTCCAGCGCAAAGCAGGCATCAAGTTTTGCGGCCTGCTCCACAATGCGCAGGATGCTGTCTGTCAGCAGCGGCAGGGCGGCGCTTTTCTCATCCTCGGTCAAATCGCGGCAGGCGCTTTCGCTTCCGACATGCTTGGCACCGACGGCTTTCTGATAGTGCAGAGCGCGGCAGACCGCAGCGACGGCGTTTTCGCGGATGGCGGGGTTGGGACAGCTCAGATCCTGGTAGCAGCTCAGCACCGAAATCTCAATGTTCGTCTCCGCGAAGGCCGTGCGGATGTCCGCGAGCTGGGCGGGGGTAATATCGGTAAAATCGGCAATGCCCTGAATGGCCTTTGGTATCGCCAGCTGCGCAGCGTTGTAGCCGTTAGCGGTCAGCACCTCGGCCAGGCCTTGGGCGGTAAAGCACCCATAATCATGGGCGCGGCAACCGTATTTCATGGGAAGGGACCTCCTTATACAATAAAATGTGCAGACACGGTTGGGTGGATGGCCGGGAGACCGCTATGCAGAGACCGCACTTGTGCGGCCCTCAGCCTTACGGCGGCAACTCCTCGCCCTTTCGGCATCGTTCGAAAAATGCCCCCCGGCAAACCGGAGGGCACCAGCGGCAAGGGAGAGAGGGAATCTTATCCCTTGACGCCGCCGGCGGAGACACCGCCGACAATGTATTTTTGCAGGATAACGAAGAGGATGACGATGGGCAGGATGGACAGAACCGATGCCGCCAGAATCGAACTCCAGTCAACGCCGGTGTTGCCGATGAAATTCTTAATGGCGATCTGAATCGTGTACTTCTTCTGGTCAGACAGAACCAGCAGCGGCAGAATGTAGTCATTCCAGCGCCACATAAAGCTGAAGATCGTCAGCGTGATCGTGACGTTGGAGCCAAGGGGCAGCATGATGTTGGAGAAGATCTTCCACTCGCTGGCGCCGTCGATACGCGCAGCCTCGACCAGAGACAACGGCAGCGACATATAATGCTGGCGGTACATGAAGATACCGGTTGTGGTGGTGACAACAGGCAGGATGACGCCCCAGATGTTGTTGTACAGACCCATGGCACTAATCACGCTGAACTGGGGGATGGTCAGCGTCTCTCCAGGAATCAGGGTGCCCAGCAGGAACACGCCGAACACGAGGTTGACATACTTGATCTCAAAGCGGTAGATGGCCAGCGCATAGCCGCACATGGCGCTGATGAGTAGCGTAATGAGGGTGCCGACCACAGCCAGGAACAAGCTGTTCTTGACATAGCCCATGAAACCGCCCGCCAGAACCGAGGAGTAATGCTCCAACGTTGGGGTGGAGGGGAACATGCGCAGCGGATAGGTGAACAGCTCACCGGACGGCTTGAAGGAGCTGAGCACCAGCCAGATAATAGGGAAAATCACGATGATGCCGATTGCCAGAGAAAGGATTGTCATCGGGATGCTGACGCGCTTGTCTTTCATCAGGTTTCACCTCCGTTGTTGACCTTGAACTGGACAAAGGCAATCAGGGCAAAGATAACCATGACAACGGTAGAAATAGCCGAAGCATACCCGTACTGCATCTGATTGAAGCCCTTGTCGAAGATGTACTGGATGATAAAGGTGGTGCTCAGGCCGGGGCCGCCCTGCGTGATACCTTGAACCAGGGCGTACTCTTTGAGCAGGTTGACGGTGGACAGCAGCACGACCATGAATGTCGTGGGGGCCAGCATCGGGACCGTGATGCGGAAGAAGGCCTGCACGCCGCTGGCACCATCGATGGTGGCGGCCTCGTACAGATCGTTGGAGATGCTGTTGATACCGCCGATGTAGAGGATCATGTTGAAGCCGATGGACGCCCAGACCGATGCGAACGCGATGACAAAGGTGGCAAGACGCGGGTTCAGCGACCATTCCAGCGCGGTGCCGCCCAGCGAACGGATGATAAAGTTTACAAGCCCGTACTCCTGGCTGAACATCCAGTTGATGGTGATACCGACGACCAGCGCACTCATCAGAACGGGGATGTAGACCATCGTGCGGGTCAGGCTCTTGGCTGCAACGCGATTGGAACAGAGCAGCACCGCCACCAGCAGCGGGATGATGACGCGGAACGGCAGCGTGCAGACAGTGTACAGCAGCGTCCGACCCAGGGACAGATAGAACTTGGAATCTTTAAACAATGTAATGTAGTTTGTCAGCCCCACAAAGTCCATGGTTTTCCAACCATCATAGTTAGTGAAGGAAAAAGCGATGCTGAGCACCAGCGGTACAAGGAAAAAGACCCCGAACAGGATGCAGCAGGGCGCACAGAACGCCCAAAACGCGCCGGTGTGCTTCAGCGACGATTTCTTCATAATTCATTCCTCCTTTTATTCTCTTTGGTTGGGCTTCCACCGCCCGGTCCCTTTGATGTGCTTAGTATAGCATTGCAAAAGGCGCAAATACCACCGCTTTTTTGCTTGCTTGCCCTAAAAAGCATTGCATTTTTTGCGCAGTTTTGGCAGGTAACGCAAAATTCGACCGTTGTTTTGGCGAGAATGTACAAACAAAGCTGTTTGAAATTATGCAAACCGTCAAATCATGCATTCACAGTGAATATCGCTGCACAAATTGTACATGAATTGTGCAAATTTCAAAGGGATGCAACGTCAGCGGCAGGCTGTGCTGCACGGCTTCTTCTCCGGGCAGAGGCTGTTCCATCGGCGTGCAGCGCACGGCAGTGGCACCGTCCGGCAGGGTCAACGCCGCGCGGGTGCGGGTGCCCCAGCTCTCGTACAGGCGCAAGATCAGGCCGGAGCCGTCCTCGGCTTTCTTCACGGTCTCCAACACGATGTTGGGCGCGTCTACGCTGAACTGGCTGTACACGGCGGGCAGCGTGCCGGCGGGCTGGGCGGTTACAGTCAGGGGCAGCGCTGGGCCGTTCAGGTCGTACCCTGCGGGGATGACCCCGCCCTGCCGCCAGTCACCCAGGTGGGGCAGCAGCGCATAGGTAAAGTCGTGCACCCCTTGATCAGCGTGGGGATCCGGGTAGGTGGCGGCCCGCAGCAGCGAGAGCCGCAGCACACCGTCGTGGACATCATAGCCGTAGCGGCCGTCGTTCAGCAGCGCCGCGCCGTAGCCCGGCTCGGACAGGTCGGCCCACTTGTGGGCGCAGACCTCGAAGCGAGCTTCATCCCAGCTGGTGTTGGTGTGGGTATCGCGGGCGATGCTGCCGAACTGGATGTCATACTGGGCACGGTCTGCGCAGATATCCACCGGGAAAGCAGCTTTCAGCAGGACGTGCTGCTCGTGCCAGTCGATGTGGGTGGCAAAGTCAATGCGACGGTTGTGAGGGTAGAGGGTGATATCCTGCACGAGCTGTGACCGAGAAATAGTACGTTCCAGATGCAGGCGGCAGTAGACCGGGCTGTTCTCGGCCACGGTCAGACGGGCCGCGCCGTCCAGTGCAAAACGGTGGCGGCGGTAGTATTTTTCCAGATTCCAGGCGTCATACTCATCAGGGCGGTCCTCAAACAGCTGCAATTCATTGGCGCACTGCCCGTCGGGGATCAGCTCACGGTCTGTTTTTTTATCCAACAGCGACATGATCTCGCCGCAACCGTTGAACATGATATGATAGAACGGTGTGTCGATGATGTACCCGCCGTCATTTTCGGTTACTTCAGCGCAGGGGGCTCCGGGTTCCGCGTCGGCAAAGGGGTAGAACCGCCAGCCCTTGGCGGGCAGATTTCTAGCAACAAAGGTCAGCACACCGTTTTCGGCATGGCAGGGCAGCGGATGCCCGCCGTCGGTGATTCCGGCTGCCCCGCAGACGACGCGCACGACGGCATCCCGGGCAAAGCCGAGCTGGTTGAACACGACCACGCCGGGGCGACTCGTCTTGATAAGTGCCGCAACGGTGTGCAGCGCGTCGGCGGTGATTTTTTTGTCCGATGCAAGAACTTCACCGTACTGCTGTTGCGAGACCTCGTATACCTCACCCAATGCCGAGCCGGGTAAAATATCGTGGAACTGGTTCAGCAGGGTCAGCTCCCAGTTGTGGTGCAGCGCGGCGGCGGGGTAGGCATAGCCGGTGCACAGACTTTCGGCCAGGGCTGCGGCGGTTTCGGCGGTCAGGTTGGCAAACTCGGCGGCGCGGTTGGCCCGCTTGTTGCGACCCTGGCTGGTGAACACGCCGCGATGGTACTCAAAGTACATTTCGCCGTGCCAGCAGGGCAGATCGGCCTGCGTCTCGCCGAGGTGTTGCTTCAATTTGTCAAAGTAGGGGGCCGCGTGGGTCAGGCGGGTCTGGGGCGCACCGGGGATGCCCTTCTCCATGCGGCGGTTGATCTCGAGCATTTCAGCGGTCACGCCGCCGCCGCCGTCACCGTAGCCGTAGCATTGCAGAACATCCTGGGTCAGCTCCTTGTCTTGAAAGCGTTGCCAGCAGCCCATGACCTGCCTGGGATTCAGCAGGCCGTTGTAGGTCGTGTTGAAGCTCGGCCTCGGGTTGCGGTCGGGGCGCTTATCGTAGTCCTTGGTCGAGATAAAGTAGGCCAGTACCTCGGTGCCGTCGATGCCGCGCCAGCGGGTCAGGTCGTGGGGCATGCAGTTGGTGTCGTTCCAGGCCATCTTGGTGGTCATGAACCAGTCCATGCCGCACTGGGCCATAATCTGCGGCAGTGCCCCGCTGAAGCCGAAGGCATCCGGCAGCCACAGGATGTGCCCCCGTTTGCCGAACTCCCTGCCGAAAAAATCCTGTCCGTGCAGAAATTGGCGGATCAGGCTCTCGCCGCTGGCCATGTTGCAGTCGGATTCCAGCCACATGCCGCCCTCCGGCTCCCAATGGCCGTCAGCGACGCGGGTGCGGATCTTCTCAAACAGCGCGGGGCAGTCCCTGCGCACAAAATCGTAGAGCTGCGGCTGGCTGGACAGGAACTTGTACTCGGGGTAGCGGTCCATCAGGTAGTTGACGGTAGCAAAGCTGCGGATAGCCTTTTCCCGCGTCTGGGCCAGCGTCCAGAGCCAGGCCACATCAATGTGGGTGTGGCCGACACAGTCCACCGTGACCGGCTGGCGCTGGCAGAAGTTCTCGTAAAATTCCTCCTTCATATAACGGCGGGCGGCGGCGACGCTGGCGTAAAACGTGGCGCTGTACGGGTCGCGCAGATCGAGCATATCCAGCGCTTTTTCCAGATACCGCCCAATGCCGATGGCGTTGGTGTCGCCCTCGTCCAGCTGGACAAGCACCTCGCAGGGGGCTTTTAGGTCGTAGTACAAGCCGGTGATCTCATCGTCCCGCACGGCAGTCTCGACTTTTAAAAAGACATCCTGAGCCGGGGTGTTGCAGTAGGTGTACAGCCCCAGCTGCCAGGTCTGGCCTTCGGCAGCGGCGGGGGTCAGGTCAAACTCCGTGTGGTTGACATCCAGTCCGCAGACCAGCGCGCCGTTTAAGTAAGCGAGGAACTGGGGGTTATTGTTGTTCCAGATATCGTCCGCACCGGTGGAGACCAGGCAGACAAGATGTCGCCCGGCGCTGCCCGCAGGGGCCGTGATGCCACCCTGGAAGCAGTAGTGGGCCTCCACGCCGCCGATGGCATCACCGGGGACAAAGGGGGTCCATCCGGGGGCGGTGGCAGGGTCCTCCCGCACGGTGTCCCAGCTGTGGTAGGTGCAGGATTTTTTGAGCAGCCCCAAGACCGGGGTGCGCCCCTGCAGTGCCAAAGTGCGCAGGGCATCCAGCACCGGGCGCGCACGGCGGCGAAGTTCAGTGTTTTGCATGGCGACTCCTTCTTTTTTATAAGATAAGTGTGTGCAAGGGAGACAGCGGTGGGACGGGAACCCCGCCCCACGGAATACTGTGCGGTGCGGGTCGTTGGAGGCGCCGACCACTGCAAGGGGGGATCGGCCTCCAAAGACTTTATTCAAGCACAGTATAACATCACAAAGCTGTGCAGACAATGCAGTTTTTGCGCGGTAGGAGGCAAACTGTGCGCATTTATTGCCTGCAAAAAAAGCGACGTTTTTTTATTAAAAACAGTTACAGAAACATCGCATTTCTTTTGCTAAAAAAACAAGTCTCGGCGCAAAATAAACGCAACTTGGCATCGTTAGAGCAAACGATGTGTGAAATGTGCACAATTTCAGCTTTTTTTCTTAATGCAATTTGACAGATCGGAAAATCACGGCGCAAAAAATGCAATGTGTCACAATGCAAATCAGCAAAATAGGCGTAGAGAATCCACCCGCCGCAATGGTACACTATGGATACACTTAAGGAGCTAAAAGCCCAGTTCCCAAGCCCTGGAACGGTGCAAACCGGGTGAGGGCCCGGCTGATATACTCTATTTTTTATTTCTACTTTACAGGAGGTAAAACCAACATGAAAAAGGCACTTTCTCTGGCTCTGGCAGCCGCGATGGCGGCTTCTCTGGCGGCCTGCGGCGGTTCTTCTGCTGCATCTTCGGCCAGTTCCGTTGCAACAACGGACACAGCAGCTTCCGGTGCCGCTTCTTCCGGTGGCCAGACCCTGAAGGTCATGCTGTCCGAGGAGCCCGGCGAGGGTGACGCTTTTGCCACCACGCTGAACAAGTGGGCCGATGAGACCGGTAACACCGTTGACATCATGGTCATCCCCTACGATGACCAGCTGACCAAGTTTCCCCTGATGGCCAAGAACAACGACCTGCCGGATCTGCTGTCCACCACCCGTCTGGCTCATCTGTATTCCGATGAGTTCGAGGATCTTGGCCAGTACATTGACACCTCTATCTTTGAGCCGCAGGCGCTACAGATCATCAGCCAGAACTACCTGACGGATAAGCTGTCTGCTCTCCCCCAGCAGTTCACCATCACCAATGTATTCTACAACAAGGACGCTTTCGAAGCTGCTGGTCTCGAGTGCCCGACGGTGGACGATCGCTGGACCATGGACGAGGTCTATGAGGCGGCCAAGAAGCTGCAGGATTCCGGCGCTGTCAAGTACGGCATGGCCATGGATGCCTCCCGTGCCCGTTATGACAACCTGATGTACATGAACGGCGGTTCTCTGGTCGAGAAGGACGGCGACTCCTTCAAGGTCGTTGCAGACAGCCAGCAGAACGTTGACACTCTGCAGGCCTTTGTCGATGCTAACAACAGCGGCATCATGCCCAAGGCCATCTGGGCCGGCGGCTCCAGCGACAACCCGGGCGACTACTTCAAGAACGGTGATGTGGGCATCTACTTCTCCGGCTCCTGGAACTACAACCCCTTCGTGCAGGAAATCACCAGCTTCAATTTCGGTGTCATGCCCTCTCCTGTCGGCTCTGCAAGCGGTTCCGCTATCCTGGGCGGTGCCGGTCTGGCCGTTCCCACCAACGCAAAGAACAAGGATCTGGCTATTGAGTTCCTGAAGTGGTTCTACACCGACAAGAACTTTGCCGATTATCTGGCACTCGATAAGGGACTGTCCTCTCTGACCTCTGTCACCTATGAGCCCTCCGACCCCGATCAGGCTGCCGACTACAAGGTCCTGCAGGCTGAGGTTGCTCAGACCACCGATGCATTCGCTATCGACGAGAGCTCCGAGTGGCGCAACTACTACGACAATGAGTACCGTGACGCCCTGAAGCAGGCAGTCAACGGCGACCTGACTCCGTCTGCCGCTCTGACCGAGTTTGCTACCGCACTGGCTGACAAGGCCGGCTGGGCACACTAATCAACTGAATCAACAGGGGAAGTAATCCCCCTCAGGGCGAACAGACGCCCCGCCCAAACCGGACGGGGTGTCTGTTGTTTTTTCAACAAAGGAGAAGCCGAAGTATGGCAAACGAATTGCATTTTCCCCTGTTTCACGGGTATGTGGACCGCTGGCTGGTCAGCGGCGTGACCGAAACGCCTGTCATCACCAAGCCCACGGCCCTACACGGTGCCGAAAATGAGAAGCTGAACACTGCCCCCAAGGATAAACCTGGCGAAGAACAGTTCAAGGCCGAGCGCCGCGCCAGGGCCGCTGCCTGGCCCGCGCAGCTGGACACCTGCCCCGGTGGGCTGGTGGGCGGCGCGGACAACGCCACCCCATTTACCGTCTACTGGCCGTTTGACGATATCGGCGTAACCTATGCTTGGGACTGCGAAACCCCTGCCTGCATGAGCGCCTGGGCCTACACCGAGCTGGATACCGCCGAGGCGGGCACCGTGCCGTTTGAACTTATCACCTGCGGTAGCGCGGCCCTCTGGCTGAACGGTGAAAAGCTGATTGAAGTGACCCCCTACCACCACAACGAGCCGGTCCCCACGCCGCTGACCCTGCCGCTGCAAAAGGGCCGCAACAAACTGCTTGTGTTCTTTGACAACTACGCCGAGCGCGATGCCACGATCATTCTGCGACTGCGCTGGAAGGGCGAGGGCACTGCGCCCGAGCAGGTCATCCCGGTGGGGCAAGCCGATGCGGCCCACTTGGCCGAGGCCGAGCATCTGATGTGCAGTCTTGCTTTCCACCGCAACCATTTCACCTCCGGGCCTGTGCTGCTGGACTATGACGGTGCGGATATTACCAACAGCTATCACCTGGCCTTTGTCGGCGGCACCGAGGAAAACACCAAGGGAGGTGTATTCTTCCGCCGCGAGGTCGACACCCTCCCCCACACGGGTCAAATCAGTTTGGGCGACTGCAAGACCTTCCCTCTGGCATTTTTGCTACTGCAGGTCAGTACCGAGGTCGAGGGCGTTCAGCTGACCCGCCCCATCAGCGTGGAAATCCACACCGAGAGCGTGCTGCCCCGCGCCCTGCCCACCGTGGCCGAGCGCAAGCGCCAGGCGCTGGAGCTGCTGGCCTGCTGGGGCGAGCAGAACACGAACCGTGCGCTGGCCATTCTGGCAACGGGCGGCGACATCGCCGAGGCGGAAAAGCTGCTGGCCGTGCAGTCCGACTACATCCGCCACCGCTTCGACTGCAGCGACTTTTACCTCGTCTACTATCCCTACATCCTTCGCACCTTCGGTAAGCGCGGTAGCGGCATTTTGTCCGAAAAGACCGAGAACGAGCTAACCGACTGTCTGCTGGGTTTCCGCTACTGGATCGACGAGCCGGGCAACGACGCCATGTGGTTTTGGAGCGAGAACCACGCCCTGATGTTCCACACCTGCCAGCTGCTGGCGGGCGAGCTGTTCCCCGATGAAATTTTCACCAACAGCGGGCTGACCGGACGCCAGATGCAGGCCAAGGCCAAGGACATGCTTTATGACTGGTTCGTCACCTTCCGCAAGGAGGGCTTTACCGAGTGGAATTCCAGCCCTTACCTGCCCATTGATACTCTTGGATTCGGCAGCCTGTACGCCTTTGCCGAGGACACCGCCATGCGGGAGCTGGGGCGCGAGGGTATGGACTTTGCTTATTATCTTCTGGCTGTACACAGCCAAAAGGGCATTTTTGCTGCTTCGTCCGGGCGCACCTATATTAAGGAGCAGTTCGGCAACTGGTCCAACTGCCCCTCCGGCCTGAGCTGGATCGGCTATGGGTATGGCGCGCCGGGCCACGCAGGCAAGGGTATCACCTCCTACTGCCTGTCCGACTATGAGCCGCCGAGGAAGTTTGCCCAGTGGTTCAGCATCCCCCCGGGCAGGGAAATGATCTGCCAGGCAACCCAGGGCAATGACGGCTATGTGGACCTGTACACCTACAAAACCGCCGACTACATGATGACCAGCGCCGATGACTTCCACCCCGGCGAGCCGGGCCATCAGGAGAACCCCTTCCAACTCACTTTCAACGCTGTGGCACAGCTGTGGGTCACCCACCCCGGTGAGCGGGTACTCTTCGGCGCGGCGCGGCCATCCTACTGGGCTGGCAACGGTACCCTGCCCAAAGTCAACCAGTACAAGGCATTTGCGGGGCTGATCTATGATATTGATCCCGAGCACCCCGTCGATTTCACCCATTTGTATCTGCCGTCAATGGAATTTGACTGCTGCGAGGTCGAGGAGCACTGGGCCTTTGTGCAACTGGGCAGCGCCTACGCGGCGGTGTATTGCAGCAATGGGATGCGGATGCAGACATTTGGCTCCAACAGGGACCGCGAGTGCATCGCCAAGGGTCGCCGCTGCATCTGGCTGGTGCGTGCCGCGCAGGCTGACGAGTTTGCGGCGTTTGAGGATTTCAAGGCAGCCATGCGCGGGACTGCGCTTGATGCCGATGCCGAGGGCCGCCGCTACCGCTTTGTGGACCCTGTCTACGGCAAACTGCACTGCCAGTGGGGCGATACGCTGTATGTAAACGACGCCCCGATGCAGTACAGCGGGTTCGACAATTACGGCAAATTGACGATGCAGGACAAATAAAAAAATGTCCGCTCCCTGGGAGGGGCGGACACCGGAAATGTTACACCTTCGCACTCCCCGGAGAGGGCTCCCTCTCGTAGGGGATGGCGGTGATGGGGGTGACGACGCCGTTGACGCGGAACTGGGACGGCGAGGTGTGACAGAACTTGTTGAACACCCGGTTGAACTGGGAAAAACTCGTAAAGCCGCATCTCGTCGTGATATCGGCAATTTTCATATCGGTGTACAGCAGCATCTGCTGGGCGTTGCGCACCCGGGTGATCTGGATGTAGTTGATAAGCGAGAAACCTGTCACCCGGCGGAACTGGTGTGATAAATAGTACGGACTGACGAAAAATTTCTCCGCCAGATATTTCAGCGAAAGCTCGCTGGCGTAATGCCGGTGGATGTAGCTGGTCACGGCGTAGACCTTCTGGGTGATGGAGTCGCTGAGCTCCTGCGGCTCATAGCTGCTCTCGCCTGCGTGCTGGGCTACAGTAGCCAGAAATTGCAGGAAATGGCAGTGGATGAACTGCTGCGTCAGCGGAGTCATCGGCTGCTTGCCCAATGTGAAAATTGCGTTCAGATGCGAGAATGCCTCGGTTCGCGTCTCACCGCCGAAGCGGTAGATAGGCACCTCGGCCCCGAAGGGCTGCAGACAGCTTTGCAGCATATCGTGTAGCGCGGGGGAATCATCCGGCACGCGGAAGTTGATGATAAGCCGCCGGCAGTCGTCGCCCGCCGGGTACTCAGTCTTGTGCAGCAGCGAAGGGCGCAGCAATACGATGTCGTAGGGCTGCAAGGTGTAATAATCGCCCTCGATAATATGCGACGCGCGGCCTCGCAACAGAATGTGTATCTCGTGAAACTGGTGAAAATGCTGGAAACTCATGTTGATCTTGAACGACCTCGAATCGTAGTCGAACAGATAAAACAGCGGTGAATCCAGATCGTTTATCGAAATCATGTACCCCTGGTTGTACAGCAATGCGTCATCCAGATACATAGGCAGCCTCCGTCAAAAGTTTTCCTGCCTCCATTATACCCCTGCCCGCAAAAAGTGCAATATATTTCGAAAACAAAGACAAAATCAGAGTGGTTTTTGCCTTTGTCCCTATGCTATACTTTAGGCAAGTTTGAACATTATGCCTACCTATTATATATAATAATAAAATAAGGAGAAAACCACCATGCAGAAAGCTGATATCGAAAACAAACTGGAGCTTTGCATCGAGAGCTTCAAATCTGTCCTGTATGAAAAGGATGAGACCTTCCTGGAGAACATGGCAAAGTCCAACATGGATCAAGGCAATCTGGCACGCTATATGCTGTGGGAGTGGACCCAGGGCGTGGGTCTGTACGGCCTGTGGAAACTGTTTGAGAAAAAGCACGACCAGCGCTGTCTGGATCTGCTGACCGAATATTATGATGCCCGCATTGCCGAGGGCTTGCCCGGCAAGAACATCAACACGATGGCCCCCATTTTTGCCCTGAGCTACCTGTACGAATACACCAAGAACGAGAAGTACGGCGACATCTGCAAAGAGTGGGCCGAGTGGGCTATGTACGGTCTGACCCGCGCGGGTGAGGGCGGCTTCCAGCATGTCACATCGGACCGCGTCAATGATGGCGAGTTGTGGGACGACACCCTGTTTATGGCCGTGCTGCCGCTGGCCAATATTGGCCGCATCCTGGGCCGCCAGGACTACATTGACGAGGCCGTCTACCAGTACCTTGTCCACACCAAGTATCTGGCTGACAAAAAGACTGGTCTGTGGTATCATGGCTTCAGCTTTGATGGTTTCCACAACTTTGCCGGGGCATTCTGGGGCCGCGGCAACAGCTGGGTGACTGCTGCCATCCCGCTGCTGCTGGAAATCGTGCCGGTTGGCAACCCTGACCACCGCATCCTTGAGAACGCGCTGCTGCGCCAGATTGAGAGCCTAGCCAAGTACCAGGACGAGGGCGGCATGTGGCACACCCTGATCGATGACCCGACCTCCTACCTTGAGGCCAGCGCCACCAGCGGCTTCGGCTTCGGTATCCTGAAGGCCGTTGAACAGGGCATCGTGCCCGAAAGCTACCGCGCCAACGCCATGCGCGCCCTGCAGCCCGTTCTGGACTGCATCGATGACATAGGCGTTGTTCAGCAAGTGTCCTACGGTACCCCGATGGGCCGCGAGAGCAAGGACTTCTACAAGCAGATCCCCCTGCACCCAATGCCTTACGGCCAGGCGATGGCAATTTTGTTCCTGATGGAAGCCGAGGCCCAGGTCTGATGTCGAAAAAATGGAGTAACCGCCTTACCTTTTTTGCCTTTGTGGTTCTCATGGTAGGGCTTGGCAGCAATGACAGTCTGCGTGGAATTTTCTTTACAATCTTTCAAGAGCATTTCTCCCTGACGACGACCCAACTGGGGCTGATCGTCACGGCAAGCTACATCGGCAATCTGGTGTTTTTGCTGGTGGGCGGCAACCTGAGCACGCGCTTTTCCAAAAAGCGCGTACTGCAGGTGCTCATCCTGATTTGGATGGCCGCTTTGGCGCTGTTTGCATTTACCAGCAACTACGTGGTACTGCTCATCGGCATGGCATTGGCGCTGGGCTCTTCCACGCTGCTGAACACCACAATGAACCTTATCACGCCGCTGCTGTTTGCCACGGCACCGGGGTTCTTCGTCAACTTTCTGTTCTTCACCCAGGAAATCGGCACGAGCGTCAGCCAGTATATTTTGGGCAGCCGCGCCGACGGCTTTGCCTTCTGGCAGCACACAAATCTGGTGCTGCTGATTCTGGGCGCGGTGGCCTTTGTGCTACTGTTCTTCTGTAGCGTGCCAGAGAAGGTCACCCCTGCGGATGCCCCTGTCCGGAAGGACGGCTATGACTGGCGTATCATTGTGCCCTATGTGCTGGTGTTCGGGTTCTACTTTATCGCCGAGCACGGCGTCATGAATTGGATGGTCGCCTACGGCGTGGACGGTCTTGGCCTACCGCAGGCCTCGGCAGCCAAGTATTTATCCGTGTTTTTCGGCGGCATGATGATCGGACGGCTCTGTCTATCCCCGCTGGTGGACAAGCTCGGTGCCATCAAAAGTCTGGCGACCTTCGGCGGCGTATCCTGCGTGCTCTACTTAATTGGCTCGCTGGGCGGCGCGGCGGCTATGCCTATCTGGGCGGTCAGTGGCCTGTCCTTCTCGATTCTGTACCCCACGCTGGTCATGAGTATCCGGCTCTATTTCCCGGCGCAGCAGGTATCCGGTGCAGCCGGCACGATTTTAAGCATTGCATCGTTGGCGGATATTTTGTTCAACGTCGGCTTCGGCAAGCTGGTAGATATGACGGGCTACGCCGTCAGCATCCGAATCCTGCCGCTGTCCATGCTGACATTTTTCATTGTGTTTATGCTGTTTACCAAATTCTGCAAACCAACGCAACAATTAAAATAACCGAGGTGGATCATGCGTTATTGTATAGGTATCGATTTAGGCGGCACGAATATTGCGGGCGGCATCGCCGACCTGGACGGTAAGCTGCTGCTGACCGACAGCATCAAAACCGGACTGCCCTGCCCGGCATCGGACATTGCCGACCGTATCGCGCTGCTCTGCCACCGCATGGCGGCTGCCCTAGGCCTGGCCCTGAGTGATGCCGCTTGGGTGGGCATCGGTGCCCCCGGCAGCGTTGATGTAGGCACCGGCGTTGTGCTGTACGCCAACAATCTGGAATTTGACAATGTCCCGCTGGGTGAGATGGTACACAAGCGCACCGGCATACCGGTCTATGTGGACAATGATGCCAATGTAGCCGCTTGGGGCGAATACTGCGCAGGCGCAGGCAAAGGCAGCAGCAGCATGGTCATGGTCACGCTGGGTACCGGTGTCGGCGGCGGCGTGGTGCTGAACGGCAAGCTGCTGACCGGCTGCAACGGTGCAGCGGCTGAGCTGGGCCATTTTGTGGTCGATATGCACGGGAAAGAGTGCAACTGCGGTATGCGCGGCTGCTTTGAGCAGTACGGCAGCGTCACGGCACTCATCTGCCAGGCGCAGGCGGCCATGGCCGCCCACAAGGAGAGCAAGCTCTGGACGCTGGCGGAAAACGATGAAGCAAATGTCAACGGCAAGGTCATTCTGGCCGCCTATGACGCGGGTGACGAGACCGCCGTAAAGGTGGTCAACACCTACGTCCACTACCTCTGTGTCGGCGTGACGAGCATTATCAACATCTTCCAGCCCGAGGTGCTCTGCCTGGGCGGCGGCATCAGCCGCCGCAGTGACGTACTGGTCGAGCCGATCCGGGCGTTCAACGCCGCCCACAGCTATGGCCGCAGCTGCCCCAAGCAGCCCCACATCATGTCCGCCGAGCTGTTCGGCGATGCGGGCATCATCGGCGCGGCCCTGCTGGGCAAAGGCAAATAAGGAGAGCAGATCTATGCGCAAACACTATGAACGTATCCTGCGCGACAGCGAAAGCCGTGTGCAGCGCTATCTCGATATTCAAATTCTGGACGAGAACAGCCCTTTCTGCGGCGGTTTTCCCAAGGCAGACAGCCTGGCTGAGCCGAAAACAGCCATTTACCGCGCCACGACGATGACGGCCTGCTACTTAAACCCCGACAGCCTCTATTATCTGGACGCCGAGCTGGGCCGCCGCCTGGCGTTGGCGCTGGTCTTTGTGCGCCGCTCCCAACGGCCCGGCGGCTACTTTGACCTCATCAACTGCAACTTCTTCTCCGGCCCGGACACAGCTTTCTGCACCAAACGGCTGCTGCCCACCTATGTCTACCTGTGCAAGGTGGTGGACGGCGCATTGCCCGCCGCGTCCGAAGCCAAGGCCGCTGCCGCAGAACTGAAGCCGAAGTACGAAGCCATCATCCGCGACGCCGCCGAGGCATTGTGCCACTGCGGCTTCCACACCCCGAACCACCGCTGGGCCATCGCGTCGGTGCTGATGCTCTGCGCGAAGTTGTTCGATAAGTCCGAATGCCGCACCGCTGCCGAGACCATCTTACAAGAGGGCAACGACTGCAACGAGGACGGCGAATACGCCGAGCGCTCTGCTGGCAACTACAACCGTATCAACAACGATGCCATGATTATGCTGGCCGTGGCCACCGGCGACGAGAGCTACTACAAGCCTGTGCTACGCAATCTGGAAATGATGCTGACCTACATTGACCCGGACGACAGCATCTTTACCAACAACTCCACCCGCTGGGACATGGGCAAAAAGATCTACCCACGGGAGTATTACCTTGAATACCTCTACATGGGCTATACCTGCCGCAAGCCCGAACTGCTGGATGCCGCTAACGCCATTATGCGGATGGTGGATCGCCACGCCCTGCGCAGCTTTGACTGCCTCATCAACCTAATGCTGCTGCCTGAGCTGGCCGCGCTGGAGCATGATGGCTGCGCCACCCCGACGAACTACCACAAATATTACGAAGGGTCGGGCATTGTGCGCTGCCGCCGCGGCGAATGGTCCTACACAATTTTGAACAACAGCCCGAGCTT
This sequence comes from Coriobacteriaceae bacterium, assembly GCA_963588145.1. Taxonomy (GTDB): domain Bacteria; phylum Bacillota; class Clostridia; order Oscillospirales; family Ruminococcaceae; genus Gemmiger. The sequence continues at coordinate 35,153 of CAVAGJ010000004.1, read as the reverse complement.
TTTGTTCTTCCAGCACGGCGACTTCACGCTGACCGTGCGCATCGGCGCAAGCTTCTGCGAGCACCGCAACTTTGTCCCTGCGACCCTGGGCCCCAAGGACGGCGGCTACGCCCTGCACCAGACCATGACCGGCTGGTACTACCTGCCCTTTGCAGAAAAGCCCGCCACCAGCGATTGGTGGCAGATGGACAACGCCCACCGTGAGAAGCTCTACGGGCCCGACATGGTTTTTGACGTGCAGGTGAACGAGGTCGAAAACGGCCTGGAAATCCACATCGTCAACTCCGGCATTGATCGCGCCCCGCTGCGGGTGGAGCTGGCCTTCATCGCAGGCTGCCGTGTTGAGAACGAGCACTTCATGCTCGAAGGCAATGACGGCGGCGGTATCGTCGTCAAGGATGGCACGCTGGTCGCATCCAAGGGCGCAAATGGCATTTTGGTCGGCCCCTGCTTTGCCGAGCACAACTACACCGCCGGCAAGGAGGGTAGCATGGGCCGGATGACCGGCTGCTTTACCGCCTACCTGACCGCATACAGCACCTTTGACCGAACAATTTTGCTGCGCGCCGTGCCCAGTAAGTACGACCAGGCGTAAAAAACTTATAGTTTTCCTGCGTCCCCGCCAATCTTGGCGGGGCTTTTCTTAATTTCTACAACAGTGGATGGGGCATAACAATATAGAAAGGAGAACTCGCTTAGGCAAGATATTGATTTCAACACAGCCCAACTTCATGAACGCCGCACCATCAACCATCTTGCCAAGTACGAAGCCCACGGCGGAGAAAATAAAACCGAAATCGTATTCGGCACACCTAAGAACAAGAACGCCCGCCATACCATCCTGCTGACCCAAATAATACTTCGGCGGAATCTCTACCAGCATGTGGATGTGGTACGGGCATACTTCTGCCTCAATGATATTTACTTTTCTTCCATTCACACAGCTTTCTCAAAATTTCTCCTATTTCTTTCCACTTCTGTCCGTAAAATACTTTTTCCGGTATTTTGGGGCATATACGATGTGATATTTGCAATTCAGCTCGTATGCGATAAACTATTTACGCCATTCTTTTTGATGATCTCCCATTGCTTTATTTTTATGCAGTTGCCATACCGCATTTTCATTATAAAGCAATGGGAGTTTTTCTGTCTTCATTATCGACAAAAGTCTTCATCTGAACCACTCCCCTAGCGAGTGGTTTTCAGTGTACAAAAAGCAGATGGCCTGCAACAGAGCCATAGCCGAGTAAGCCACGCCCACCGCCGCCGTGGACCGGGGATCCAGCTACCCCACAAATAACATGGGATCGGCCATATTATAAAAGCTTGTTACCAGCATACTGATGACCGTGGGCGCAGACATTTCCAAAATCAGGCAGCGCACCGGCGCTTGTGCCATATAGCGCACACACTCTTCCGCAGTCACGGCTATTGTTTTCTTTGTTGTATTTCCTTGCTACAGCACTGCTATTGTACTGCGGCCGGACAGGCAATGCAACAAAAGCCGCCGTTTACGCATAAAACCGAGGACTTTGCGGCGGCCCCGGCTTTATGGTTTTGGGTTACTTCTGCATGATGTGGATGGCAAAGCCGCCATACTCACCGTTCAGATAGGCATTTTTGATGCGGCCGTCCTCAAAGTAGGCGGCGGTGTTCATGTTGAAGGTGAAGCCTTTTTCTTTCAGTTCCTCCATCGTAGCGGCCAGATCAGTCGTGCGCATGGCAACGTGGCCATTCTTGCCCTGGAAAGGTGCTTTCATGCACTCGAAGTACGCGCAGCCGAGCTCGAACTTCTGGCCGTGGCGCGGCTCAAGGTTGAACATTATGCTCAACAGTTGCGCAAGATTGGCGGCTTCCTCGGCATTGGCGCATTGATGCCGATATGCTCTAACTCAAATTTGTTTTTCATAGCTCTTCCTCATTATGCCATCGGGAAAATCAGCACTGCGCCGACCGTCAAGAACAAAAAGCGGATGAAATACTGCGGGATCATGAACTTCCAGAATTCTTTCATCGCGTAGTTGCCCGTGCCCATAATCATGGCGGGCATAGAGTAATCTTGCCGGTATACGTCGTTCCTTTAACCGTAAAGCTGAGGGGGGTACTCGCCTTCTGCCCGTCCGCCGAGAACCACCATTCCGTCGAACGTATGTGCGGTAGTGATCTGTCTGCCGGTACTGTCAAATGCTGCGACATCCGTGTCGTTGGGGACATTGATGGGGTCGCCCTTGTAGTTCTGCATCTGCAGCGGGGCATTGGTATTGGCCATAGTCCACTTGGAGATGTCCTCGCTCAACTCGTAGTTCCAATGGATTTCCGTGCTTTCGCCCTTATAGCTGGTGCAACCAACAGCAACTTTGCAAGCCATCTTCTCATACTTTGATGCGAAGGTCTTTTCACCAATGTCCGCGCCGTTTGCGTAAATGTAGAAGGTTGTGCCCTTACGTGCAACTGTAAGTTTCATATTGCCGCTGTCGATGTCGTTCTGATAGGCATTGGAAATGCCTTCCCAGTTATTGTTCGCTTTTGATACCTTGAACTCGTTTTCAACAGCATTCCCCCAGTTCCAATCGGTAAAATAGTTCCAGCTGTTAAACTGGATGAGATGTGCGTTGGAATTGTTCCGAACACCAACCGTGCCTTGGTAGGCCGCGTACAGACCACTCGGCCCGCCGCCCACCACAAGGACTTTTTTCTGCGTCGGTGCGGGCAACACCTCAGTACCACCGCACTCGCGGCCAATCAGCGGATTGACCGTGCAGCGCCGGGTCGAGGTTGCTACGCGTTCCGCCATGCAAGGTAAGCACCGCAGGTAGCGCACAATATCAGCATCTCGGTTTTCCGTCACCTTGCGCGGCAGCTCCGGGTCATCCAGCCGAGCGCGGGCCATATAGACAATGTCCGCCTTGCCGCTGGCAATGATTTCTTCTATCTGTGCGGGGTCGTTCAGGCCGCCCAGTATGGCGACGGGAATCGAACCGTACTTTTTGGTCTCTGCCGCCAGATACACATATTGATGTAGAAAAACTGCTTGTTCCGCACAGTCTTGATGAAATTATACACCGCGTTGCTGCGGACGGCCTCTTGTCTTAATTCTGTTAGCCAATCTGGGGGGCATAGGGAGCTTCCTTTTTCATGTTTCATGCCAGGCAAGCAGGCACGAGCGCACACACAGATGCCCCCTACAGGGTTGTGATGTTGTACGTCAATTCCTGCAAATCGGCCTGCAAACGGGCGATGTGGCCGTTGTTGCACCATTCTATCGTCAGGGCCGGGCCGCGGCTTTCGATGGACACATCCGCATCGGGCACAAAGGCCGGGAAGCTGCGGCGCAGACGCAGCAATTCCAGTTGCTTTTGTACAACGGGCTTCGCCAGCGCTTCCGCGATTTGTTCCTTCGTCAGGTTCGTGCGGTTGATCTCCTTGTGGCCGCCTTCACCCGCGCGGGTCACGGCATCGTGGTCATTCTTGCCCGCGAATAGGTCAAGATACCACACCTGGGGCTTGCCAGGCATGAACACCTGAATAGCCCGCGCCAACAGCAGTTTGGCGTCGCTCTCGCCTAGGGCGCTGTAGTAGGTGGCGTTGACCTGGTAGTAGACGTTTTTCTGGCCGTGCAGGTTCTTCACCATGCCGCCCCGCACGACAATTAAGTTAATTAAATCCCGGATGCGCTTCTCCGGCAGCAGGCCCTTTAGGTCCAGCATCGGGATGCCGTCGTGGCAGCCCAGCATGTTCACAGTCAGGATGTGCTTATCCAAAATCTCCTGCGCCCAGGCGGCCAGCGTGTCGGTATTGCCTCGCTCCAATGCATCGATGAGCAGCCCCGGCAGGAAGAAATCGTAGACAGCGTAGCCCTTGGCGGCCAACTTCTCGTAGACTTTCTCTCCGTAGGAGGCATGAATCTCCGGCAGCAATGTCACGCCATCGGCGGCGGCCATCGCCTGCAGCCGCGCTAGGATATCCCAGGTGCCAGGCTCGTTCAGGAAGTTACGCTCCCCCACCGCCTTATGGGCGTAGGCGAAGGCATCCAGCCGCACGATGGACGCGCCGTACTCGGCCAGGGTGTGCAGCGTGTCGGCGTAAAACTCCCATACCAGGGGCGAGACGACATTCAAGTCCATCTGCCCCAGGTAGCGGCGGCGGGATTCCAGCAGGTCGATCAGTTCACTGCGCAGCGGCTCCCAGCGTCCGAGGTCGAGTTTTGCCGGGCGCTTGCCCGCTGCCAGCTGGCTTTGCAGGCTTTCGGCCAGGGTGCAGGCGGATTGGTACTGCATCCCTAACTTGGCAACCAGTTCTCGTGCGTCGGGGCAGGGATAGTCCACCTGCTGGTAGAAGGTGTTCCAATAGGGCTTCTCGGTGCCGTCGGACATGCGCACCATTAAAATCGGCAGCCCCGGCTTGCGGAAGAACATCTTGTGCAGGTACGCCGACGCGGGCTGGATGTACCCTTCCGGCGTCATCTCGCCGCAGCCCGCCCAGAAAGCGTTCCAATCAACGAAGAAGTCCTTATACTTCGACGCTTCGCCGTTTTTTAGCAAATCCTGAAACTGCGGCGACAGTACCGAGGCATGGTTCAAGATAAAATCCAACTTCAGCCGCACGCCCAAAGCGCGGATACGCTCCAAGTCCTGCGGCATCGCCAGCAGTTCGTTCAGTTGGTAGTCGATGACCGAGAATCCACGGTCCAGATCAGTGTTGAAGACGCTGGGCAGAATGTAAAACGCACCGAATGCCTCCCGGCAGCCGCTTTCCAGCAAATCGGCAATGTCGCTCAGTGTTCCGCCCAGGCTGTCCGGGTAGGCGTTCAACATCGGCGATAAGGAGAACTCATTTTTCTTTGCTTTCGCCATCGTTCTTACCTCCCCTGGGCATCGGCGTAGGCCGCCGCGTCAATCATCGTGCCATCGCGGTTTTGTATCAGATCAGCGCCGCAGGCGCGGCAGTTCAGCAAGGCCTGCTCAATTTCCAGCACCATCATCACAAAGGGGCTGTCGCCCCCGGCGTCCCGGTTGCGGGCCACGCGGCAGGCGCGTGTCTCCTCCGGCGTGCTGTTGAAGAATATTTTTAAGTCGGTATTTTTTAGGCTCTCGCTGCCCGCATGGGTCCACTCCAGCAGCAGCACGTCCACATCGGCAAAGTCCTTTGGCTCGTACCAGCGCTCCCACTCTCTGTGGCCCATTCGCTTGAGCCACAGAGTCGGCGCACCGGCGCGGAACTGTGCCAACACATCGTTCAGCGCGTCAAAGTCCTGCTCAGCCGTCTGGCCCAGGTACTCCGCCAGCGCGGCGCGGCCACCCTGCCGGTAGACTTGTAGCCAAGGATATGCTTCACATTGCTGCGGGTCGCTGTCGATCCCAGCTTTTTGCAACGGCTGTAATTCGGCAAACCGTTCGGGGGTATACGCCCCTGCGGCCAGCAGCGCCTTGAGGCCTGCACTGCGGAAGATCGCCAGCCGCTCCTCGTCGTTGTGTTCGGGAATGCGGCGGGGATAGTTGTCACCGGAGAGGACGTAGCCTTTCAAGCCGACCCGGGCAAAGGCCTCCCGCAGAGCCGTGGCCCCGCTGGTCTTGCCGGAGCCCGACCCGCCGCTGACGGCGATGACGAGTTTGGCAGGGATGTCGTCCCCGTATTTTTCTGTAAGTTTCGCGGCCAGGTGTGGCAACAACTTTTCCACGCGGCGGCAGACCGGGGCCGAGATACGCACCGTATCGCCGGGCATATCGCCGCCCTGGACTTTCTCCTGCGGTGCCAGGGTGATGGCCTGCTGCAATGCCTGCCAGCAGGCACGTTTTTCTGGACTGAGCATACAAAGCCTCCTTACCAAAAATGCCCTGCGGCAAAAACCACAGGGCAATGTTGCGAATTATCAGCGGTTGCAGGGCATTTCGGGGTTATCCTCGGCACCCTTGCAAACCTTTTCACCACGAATCCACGCCTCATCGACGCAGACATACTTGATGCGCACGCGGCGCCCCCACGCATAGGCTGCATGGATCTTGCCATCCTTGCTCTGCATCATAACCGGGTACTCATAGCGGCGGTTGTTCACATCGTTCCAGGGGCCGATGAAACCTTCGCCATGCTCCACAATGCGGCGCCACGGCCAGGTCTTTCCGCCGTCCTCGGAGATTGCCATCGCCACGGGGCAGCGCTGGTCAGGCCAGACCGTGCGGCTGCCGTCCTCGTTGAAGGAGACATCGTTGTAGATGATGGCGAGCGCACTGCTCTGTAGCTTGATGGCCGAGATGCTGGCGTTGTTGTTGCGCAGCGGGGTGGGTACCGGCACGCTCCAAGTTTCGCCGCTGTCGTTAGATTCCGAGCGGTAGATGTGGTCGGCAGCACGGCTGCGCAGCAGGCAGACCAGCTTGCCGGGTTCCAGTTCAATGACGTTACCGTGGACGCGGCCGCGACTTTCGGGGATTTCCACGCCGCGCCAGGTCTTGCCCTGATCGTCAGAGATCTGAATGACCGTCACGTCGCTGCCCAGGCGGCTGCCGTCCAGCGCACAGATAAAGTTGTTGAACACCCAGCGCCCGTTTGAGAGCACCTGTATCTTCTGGCGACAGAAGGAACCGGGACGGTCGAACATTGTTTCGGTCGGGTCCCAAGTGTGGCCGCCGTCGTGGGAGACTTTGCAGCGGATCTCCGCCGTACCCTGCAGGCTGTCGTGGTTGGTATCGTTCGGCTTTTTGGCGGCCTGGGCGGTGTACATCAGCCAGATGTCACCGTTGGGGTTCTGGAACAGCGAGGGGTTCTGCTCGCTGCGGGTCGAGTCGTCAGAGACAATGACCGGCTCTTCCCACTGGCTGTCACCGGCGGGCAGGCGGGATACCGCGATACTGATGTCGGCGCGGCCCTCCCAGGAGCCTGCGAACCAGCAGCAGAGCAGGTCGCCGTTTTCCAATTCCAGCAAATCAGGTGCATGGCAGCTTTTCCAGGGGTTGGGGATCAGGGATTCCACCAGGTCGACGGCGGTGTCGCGGTAGAGCTTGCCGTCATCTCCCAAAGTGGGCAGATCAATAATGTTATGAGCCATTTGCTAATCCTTTCTCAGCCCTTGACAGAACCGATGAGAATACCTCTTTTGAAGTATTTCTGAACAAACGGATACACACAGATGATGGGGAGCATTGCGATAAAAATTGCAGCGGCCTTCAGGTTCTGCTGGTTTAGTGTAATACCATCCAAAATCACATTTTTGAAGGTTGTTCCCGATGCGCCATCTGTAATAACGACATTTTTTAGTACCTGCTGAATGGTCTTGATGTCATTATCCTTCAAATAAATCTGCGGAATGAGGTACTGGTTCCAAATGGAGACCGCATAAAACAGGCTGGTAGTTGCCAGTACAGTTGGGGAAAGAGGCAAGAATATTCGAGTCAGAATTTTGATGTCGCTTGCACCGTCCACAACGGCAGCCTCTTCCAACTCATTTGGTATACCCTCCAAAAAGGTTTTTGTGATGATGAGGAATTGCGTGTTAATTGCGCCGGGCACAATCATAACCCACGGGCTGTTGACAAATCCAAACTTATTGTAAATGATGTACTGCGGAATGATGCCTGCATCAAAAACCCATGTGATGATGAACAGCGACATCAGCCAGTAGCGATGCTTGAAGCGCGGACGGCTGAGCACATACGCCGTAACATAAGTGCAGCCCACCGCCACCAGTGTACCCAATGCCGTATACAGGAAAGAATTGCGCATACCGGAAAACACATTGAAGCGCGGGTTTGTCAGGATGTAACCGAAAGCTTTCAGGTTAAATCCCAACGGGAGAAATGTCATTTCGCCGCGTGCCAGATAGGTGCCGTCCGTAGTAGCCACAAAAAACACGTACAGCAGCGGGTACACGCAACACACGGCCACCAGCAACAGAATCGCGCTGTTAATGTAATCAAACGCTGTCAGCCGTTTGAGAGGGGACTTTGGCTGCTTACTCATAATAGCCTATACGCTCCTTTCTCAGAACAAGCGTGCATCGCTGATTTTATCGGCAATTTTGTTAACAACGGAGACCAGCACAAAGGCAATAATGGATTTCAGCACATTTACGGCAGTGCCATAGCTGTAATCCGGGAAACCTGTGGACTGGAACGCAATGCGGTAAACGTATGTCTGGATGACATCGGCTGTAGAGTATGTACCAGTGTTGTACATTAGCAGAATACGGTCCAAATTAACGGTAAAAATGTTGCCAACACTGATAATCAGCATCGTAATGACGGAGGTCGAAATACAGGGTAGCGTAATGCGCCACATCTTTGTCCAGCGTGATGCACCGTCTATCTCAGCTGCTTCATACAAGGTAGGGTCAATGTTCATCATAGCAGCAATGTAGATGATCGCTGAATACCCGAAGGTCTGCCAGATTTCCAATATCACGTAGAGCGGGCGGAACCATTCTGGCTTTGCCATAAAGTTTGTACTTGTGCCGCCTAGCTTTGTGATGATAACGTTCACCAGGCCGGAAGTAGGCGACAGCAACGTGTACATGATGCTAACCATGACCGCCGCTGAGATAAAATACGGCAGGAAACTAAGGGACTGCACCGTATTGCGCACCCACTTGGTGCGGACTTCATTGAGAAACAGTGCGAAAATAATCGGAATCGGAAAAACAACAACTACGGACAGGAATGCCAAAACAATTGTATTCTTTGTAATTTTCCAAATATAAGGATCTTGCAGAATACGTTTAAAGTTTTCAAACCCTACCCATGTACTGCCGAACACTCCCTTAGCCGCAGAGAAGTCCTCAAACGCAATCACCATTGCACCGACAGGTCCGATTTTAAACAGAATCAGCAGAAGAAAACCTGGTATCATTAGCAAATACAACTGATAATTCTTGACAATATCCTTTTTGATCCGCGCACCGATGGATACTTTCGAAGCAGCGGACACCGCTGGTTGTTCTTTGCATTTCGGCATGGGGACCCTCCTTTCCAATTTACCCAGACCATCCTCCAGCAGTGCAGCTTTTTACCGCATCGTACAAGTGGGAATGATACGTGGGCATTGCCCCTGGTCAAGGCATCAGGCACCATACATTGTCTGAAAAGCAGTCAGCTGGATTTCCTCGATGCGGGACAGGCCCTGATCGTTCATTTCCTGCTGGAATGCTGCCCAGTTATTCTCGTTCAGTTCGCGAGTGCCATCGATAAACTGCGCAATACCGGACATCTGTGCATCATAAACGGAGGCCAGCAAATTGGTAACTTCTTTGCTCTGTTCATCGGTGAATTTCAGCACATAAGCGGTGCCCAGATTTTCTTCGGTGAAAAGGCGTCCGGTAGCTTCTGCAATCAGGGGCGCATTCCACTTGAAGAAAGCTTCGTTGTCAACAGGCTTGCAGACAGTGAAGCGATCGCTCAGGAAACTCCAGCGCTTTTCGCCGGACTGCGTTGCCTCTTCAGTTTGGTAGTCGACAATAAACTCCTTTTCGCCGTTGTCGTCCTGCTTATAGCTCTCACCCTCGACACCGTAATTGGCTAAAATTTCGCCTTCCTCGGTGTAGAAGTAGTCGATAAAGGTCAGGATGGTCTTAATTTTGTCCTCGCTGCAATTTGCATTGACAGCAGTAACACACGAGTCGTTGTACTTCATGCTGACGGTCATCTTCTGAGCATTGCCGTTATCGTCCTTGATAAAGTTCAGGACACCCATTTGGTAATTGGGATCATTGTCCGGACCGCCGTTCTCCATAAACCACTCAGCACGGTTATAGTAGTCATAAAAGACGCTACCGTTTCCATTGAGCATCGCGGCCTCCCAATCGGCCTCACCGAAGGTGCCCGCAACCCACTCAGGCTGAATCAAGCCCTCATCGTACCACTTCTTCATGGTCTCGACCATCTTGTAGGCACCATCGCTCATAATATCGATAGAGCCGTCCTTGTAGTGGTCGATATAGATACCATTGGATTCGGTGGAAGAAATATTGCTGGCTGCGCCGAACCAAGATGCAAAGCGGATGGCTGTTTCACGACCGGTCAGTGGGTAATAGTTGGGATTGTCCTTGCCATAGTAGGCCTTCAGTGTTTCCAGCGCTTTGGTGAAGTCATCAATGGTGACAATAGAGTCTGGATCAATGCCTGCCGCCTGGAAGTGATCTACACGGTAACCAATCAGGTCGGCAAAAATAGGCGTTTCCTTGCACAGACCATAGATGTGACCGTCGGCATCGGTGACAAGTGCCTTATAGTCGGGATTGTCATCTATGTATTTTTGCAAATTGGGGGCATACTTTTCAATATAGGGAGCCAAATCTGCAAAAACGCCCTGAGGGCCATAAACGTTGGTCTGTGCCAGCTTTGTCATAACGGCATCGGCCAAATCACCAGAGATAACGCGCTGGTCGATTTCGGAGTAGACATCCGAGGACTCTTCCGGACCGGAAATATATTCAACGTGAATACCTGTACGCTCCTCAGCAACATCATACCATTTCAGTTCATTAATCCAGTCTACATAAGTTGAGCGCATGAACATGGTATAGGTATTATCCCCGTTGCCGGAAGATTCCGTTGAGCTGGTAGCGGTACTGCTCTCCGTGGAGGCACCCGTAGAGGTGGAACCTCCACCGCAGCCAGTGAGGAGCATGCCGACCATAGCAGTAGCCAGTGCGGCAGCGCTGATTCGTTTTGCGAGTTTCATGTACTTTTCCTCCTTGCAAATGTAATTTTTTTCTATAATATCTGTTTGCTTTCAGCGGTTGGCTGCAAAGCGAACAGCGTATTCAATTGCATTTTTCAGACTCAACTCATTAGCCTTGCCTGTTCCTGCCTGATCAAAGGCTGTGCCATGGTCTACACTAGTGCGGATGATAGGGAGCCCTAGCGTGATATTGACACCTTCTACCGCGCTCCACACGTGCTTTTCACGGTCATATACAAAACCGACAACCTTTAGCGGAATATGTCCTTGATCGTGGTACATTGCCACAACAATGTCATACCATCCGCCAAGTGCCTTGGAAAAAATCGTATCCGGCGGAATGGGTCCCTGAACATCAATACCTTTTCGCTGCGCAGCTTCAACAGCCGGCACAATCTCATCGATTTCCTCCCGGCCAAACAGGCCACCTTCACCGCAATGGGGGTTCAGACCGGACACACCGATACGAGGCTTCACGATACCCATATCCCGGCATGCCTTGTTCGCGATGCTTATGACTTCCAGCACTCGGTCTTTCTTGACTCGGTCGCAGGCTTCCCGCAAAGAAACGTGGGTGGAAACATGTACGACCCGCAGTTCCTTGTGAGCCAGCATCATTGTGTAGTGTTCCGTGCCCGTGTAGTGGGCGTAGATTTCCGTATGGCCAGAGAAGTGGTGCCCAGCCAGGTTCATAGCCTCTTTATTCAGCGGGTTCGTGACAGTGGCATCGACCTTTCCATCCATGGCAAGCTCAATGACCTTGCGCACGTACTGGAAGGCAGCGTCACCTGCGGCCGCGCTGACCTGGCCGATGCCGAAATCTTCAGGTTTGAGCAGCCCCATGTCGAGGATATCGATGGTACCGGGCTCATACAGCCCTTCCCTGGGGTCGGCCACGGGATGGACAGTGCAGTCCGCACCGACAAGCCTACAGGCACGCTCCAGGATGGCGGCATCACCCACCACCAGGGGGTTGCAGGTTTCGTATACTTTGGGATCCTGTAGGGCCTTGACCGTGATCTCCGGCCCGACACCTGCAGGATCGCCCATCGTTATACCTAAAATCTTGCGCATGTCCGGCCCCCTTTAGTACAGGCCGTTGTCACGGCAGGTCTTTAAAGCTCCGCGCAAGGCTTCGAGCCCGGCAAGGGACAAGCGGTTGAACGGTGCGCGGCACAGGCCCACGGGGTACCCCAGTTCCTTGACCGCTGTCTTGACAATAGTGTTCGGGTTGCCAAACTTGAAGATATCACGGAAGGGGCGGATGCTGTCCTGTGCCTTGCGCGCCCCCTCGATATCCCCAGCGACGAACTTCTCGTAGATGCTCACCATCGTATGGGGGAAGACGTTGGCGCAGCCTGCGATGGCGCCCTTGCCGCCCGCCAGCAGCGTCCACAGAATCAGTGAGTCGTTGCCGGACAGTACTGTGAACGGCTTGTCACCGCCGCGCGTTTTCTCGATGTATTGCAGGATATTATCGAAGTTGCCACTAGAATCCTTGACACCCACGATGTTAGCCACCTGGGAGAGTTTCTGCACCGTGGCGGAAGCCAGGGCGTTGCCCGTGCGGGCGGGGATGTTGTACAGCAAAATCGGCATATCCACCGCGTTCGCGACCGTCTCATAATGGTGGACGAGTTCCTCCTGCGAGGCGGCAGCGAAGCTTGGCGTAATGATGGAGAGCACGTCCGCGCCCAGTTCCTTGGCTTTCTGAGACATGCAAATCGTATCACGGGTGCTGACGCAGCCCGTGCCCGCGTAGACCGGCACGCGGCCGTTGACGGCTTTGACCGCCACGCGGATGATTTCAGTCTTTTCCTCCTCGTCGAGGATGTAGCCCTCGCCGTTGGTGCCGAAAACGAAGATGCCGTGGACACCTGCGGCGATCAGCCGCTCGATTTGGTTGATGAGTTCCTCATAATTAACGGTCTCGTCCTCGTTCATCGGCGTTAAGATTGGAACGATAATGCCTTTTATCTCTTTCATTGTAGTCTCCCTTTACAGGATCTCGCGGTAGAGCATCTCGGCGTCGGCCGCCGTGACGATGCGTGGGTTGTTCACCAGCAGCCGCTGCACATCCATGCCAGCGGTCACCAGCGCGGGCAGGTCGACTTCGGTCACACCGTAGGGTTTTAAGGATGTGGGAATGTCCAGGTGCTTCACCATGGCAGCCATCTTTTTGATGACCCAGTCGGCCTTCTCAGCGTCGGTGTCAGCGCCGGTGCCGCCGACAGCATCGTAAATTTCGGCGAACCGTTCGATGCAGCAGGATTTATTGAACTGCATAACCGGCATTAGCATGATAGCGTTTGCCACGCCGTGGGGAATGTGGTACCGACCACCCAGCGGGTAGGACAGCGCATGCACGGCCGTGGTGCCGGAGCAGGTGATGGCAACGCCCGCGTAGAAGGCGGCCTGCATCATCTTTTCCTTCGCGTCCAGCGCGTCAGAGCTGTCGCAGGCTTTTTCCAGATTCGGGAAGATGAGCCGCAGCGCCTGCATGGCGAACAGATCGCTGAACGGGTTTGCCTTGGCGGAAATGTAGCACTCAATGGCGTGACACAGTGCGTCGATGCCGGTGGATGCCGCGATCTTGCGCGGCAGGCGGCGGATCATTTCGCCGTCCAGAATGACCGCATCCGCAATCATTTCCGGGTTGACGATGCCGACTTTTAGCTGCTCTTCGGGCACCGCCACAATGCTGTTGGGCGTTGCCTCGGAGCCGGTGCCTGCCGTGGTGGGAATCATAATAGTCTTGACGGTCTTTTTTCCGATATGCGGTTTTTTCAGCTGGTCGCGCACCGTGCAGCTACCGTCCGCCGTGATAGATGCCAACTTAGCGATATCCATCACGCTGCCGCCGCCTACAGCGACGATCAGATCAGCGCCGCTCTCGCGGAAGGTATCGATGATCTGCTGCGCCTGATCGCAGGTGGGTTCTGCGGGCAAGGTATCGTAAACTACATAAGGTACTTCCGCCTTGTCCAGTTCGGCCAGCGGGCGTTCCAGAATGCCGGATGCCCGGATGCCTGCGTCCGTAAAAACGGCTGCTTTTTTGTTCCCGGCCACCAACACTTCCAGCGCCTGCATCCCGGTCTCACCGCTAAATACCTGCTGTGGCATGGCAAGGTGATACTGCTTCATCTTCCGTTCCTTTCTGCAAATTCTGACGTATCCTGCTGAGCAGGTCTTCGGTTCCAAATCCGCCGGACTTGGAGACGATAATACGGGAAACATGGGCGGCCAGCGGTGCGGTGAAGAGCACCGCGCCCGGTTCAGCCTCGCCCAGAGGCGAAATTTCCGCCTCCGGTAGCTGCTGCATAAAGCCCATCAAAGTGTCACCGCCGATGATCATCGGCAGGTAGTTGTCTGCGGCGGGGCGCTCCAGCAGCAAAGTCATCAGCAGGCCCAGCTGCTCAGCAATCTGCCCGCGCAGCTGTTCGGCTGCGTCGGCGTCTGCGGCAGTCTCGGTGCCGTCGGTGTCGATCAGTATATCGCAACCGCCCTGCATCCGCTGCTCGATCTGTATCAGGAAGTCTTGGCCCGCCAGGCTTGTGAAGTAACCGGGGGTCAGCTGCTCACTTTGCAGCGAGATGCGGATGCCGCCATGGGCTGTGCCGTACTCCAGCTGCCGCTTCGTGATGGGGTTGAGGCTCCCACAGAGTACCAGCAGCGGTGTGTTGATGCAGGGCAAGTTGATCGGTTCCCCGACTAGTCCTAAGAAAGGCGGCAGTGCCGCCGCAAACCCAGCGCAGCCGCCCAAGATCTTCAAGCCGTTTGTGCGCTGCAGTTCCATGGCGATGCACTTGAAGTCCACGCTGTTCTCGGCATCGCAGATGACGATCTGCTGGCCGGTCTGGGGCGGTGGTGGCAGACTGCGGGGCTGGCAGCTGACGACCGTCGCCCGGCAGTTTGTAAACAAGTCTTTTATATAGGGCGAGTGGACCGGCTCAAACGGGTCCTGTCCGAAGACGCTTTCATTGATGGGCTCGCCGTCGATATACTGGATGCCGCCTCTTGTCAGGCGGTTCATCCGGGGCAGCGCCGGTGCGTAGTAGGCAGCCGTCGCGCCGCTGGCGTCCAACGCTGCCTGGAACATTACGCCGATGTTGCCCCGCAGGCCTGAGTCCGTTTTCATGTAAACTGTGCCGGTCCCGCAGCGCAGCGCCTGCTGCACGAGCCCTAAGCAGACGTTGTAGGCCTGCTGCGGGGTCTTATGGCGAACCTCCGCGTCGATGACCGCTACGTCCGCTTGGAAGAGTTCCTCATGCACAGCGGCGGTTTCGTTTACAGCGGCCACTCGGACGGAAACGCAACGATTGGCAAACTGTACGCCTGTATCCAGTGCGCCGGTCAGGTCGTCCGCGATTACTGTCAGCCGTGCCATAGATTCCTCCAAGGCGTTTCATTTCGTTACATCCGGCTTTGCATCTTTCTGCAGCATTTTTTCGTTATTCTCCGGATTTGTCTAAATCTTACTATTCTCAACGTAGTTTGTCAATTGTTTTTGTTTCTTTTCTTGGCGTTTTATGTTTCTTTTTGAAACTATTTTGCTTTTTATTGACTTTGATACATAAATCAGGTACGATAGAGTTACAATTTAAAACAGCTTATAAAAAAAAGGGGGGATCTCTACCATGCGCCCAATCAAAATCCTGGGCATTGCCCCTTATGAAGGGATCGCCAGCCTGATGCAGCAGGCCGCCGAGTCCCGCACCGATCTGCAGATCGACGTCCACGTCGGCGATCTGGCCGCCGGCGCGGAGATCGCCGCTGTACAAGCCGCCGAGCAGGAGTACGACGTCATCCTCTCCCGCGGCGGCACGGCCGAGGCGATCCGCCGCAGTACAGACTTAAAGGTCGTGGACATTCCACTGTCCGTCTACGACATTCTACGCTCCATCAAGCTGGCGGAAAACCACAACTGCAAATACGCCGTCATCGGCTTCCCTGCCATCACCCGCAATGCGACATTTCTGTGCGAGGTGCTGCGCTACAATATGGATATCTACACAATCCACAACCAGGCCGAGGCCTGCACCATTTTGCAAGAGCTGGAAAGTTCTGGCTGTCAAATGGTGCTCTGCGATGTTGTCACCAATGCCCTAGCGCAGGAGTATGGCATCCCCGCACTACTCATCACTTCCGGCATCGAGAGTGTGGAGGACGCGCTGAACACCGCCGTGCAGGAGGGGCTTGCCCACCGCAAGGCGCTGGAACTTGCGCAGTTCTTCCAGGATGTCATCCGCGCCATGCCCTACGACACCCTTGTCAGCGACGAGGCCGGGCAGGACCTGTTTGTCTCGCTCTCGCCCGAACTGCCCGACAGCGTGCTGGCGAAAGCGCACTCCGCCATCATGCAACGCACCGCCGAGTCGCACTGCTCCTGCATCGAAGAGGACGGCATCCGCTATGCTTTGCAGAGCACGCCCATCCAGATGGAGGGCGCACTGCGCCACATCGTCACGATCGAAAAAAGCCGATTGTCCATCCCGCTGGAAAAATACGGCATCACCTACGCCGACCGCCAGCAGGCTGTAGACACCTTCTTTGACAGTTTCTACGGCATCACCCAGTCCTTCTCCTGCGCGAACTTGACACTGGAACAATACTTACAGAACAACCGCCCACTCGTCGTCTACGGCGAGCCGGGCACATCCAAGCCCCAGATGGTGTGGATGCTCTACGCCAAGGGACCGCTCTCCAACGCACCGCTCGTCAAGATCGACTGCGCCATGCTCATGCAGCCCGGATGGAAGTATCTGATGGAAAACGACCGTTCCCCCCTGATGGGCGATGGCTGCACGATTATGATAAGCCACGTGGAGGCGCTGACCGACGAGCGGTTCACCGAGTTGTTCTCCACCGTGGCGGCGCTGCACACCCAGGAGCGCAACCGCATGTTTTTCATTGCCAGCTGCCCCAGCACAGAATCGATGCACCCGCACTATGCTCGGCTTGTGGACATGCTGAACTGCCTGACGTTGGAAATGCCGCCGTTGCGCAGCCACTTGCAAGACATCCCGCGTTTGTCGGGTTTGTACATCAGCACCTTGAACATGCGCAACGCCCGCGCGGTCATCGGCTTTGAGCCGGAGGCCACCCTCTGCATGACGCAGTACTGCTGGCCCGGCAACTACGACCAGTTCTGCCGCGTGCTGGATGAGTTGGTACTGCGCACCACGACACCCTATATCTCAGTGGAGACAGTGCGAGGCCAACTGAAGCGTGAACGGATCTTCTACCCCGAAGCTGTGCCCCAGACCCGCGCCCTGCCCATGGACCTGACGCTGGAGCAGATCGAGCACATCGCCGTGCAACAGGCATTGCAAGCCGAGAATGGCAACCAGAAACGTGCGGCCGAGCGCCTGGGCATCAGCCGCACGACGCTGTGGCGGATGCTGCAAAGAGAAACTCCTCACCCCGCTCACAAGAAGTAGCTTTTCCACAAAAACCGAGGCCGTTGCACCAATACCACTTAGTTAAATAAGTAAATTCCTCTATACCAACACAGGAAGTGGTATAGAGGAATTTTTTCTAAATACTTGATGACAACAGCCTCTTTGCTTACCGAAGTAAGCAAAGCCTTTTGTGGCTTTTACTCCGGTCTTTCTTTTTTTGGGGGGGAATGTGCAACAGCCCCAGCTTATAGAAAAAGTCTGTTTGGGTCTCACGCCAAGGCAGGAATATACAAAATTATATTCCCTACACTTAAAAGGTTCTCCGGCATTGCTTCCGCATAAATGTACTGATTTCTCCGTTATCCCGGTTTTCGTAATACGCTACCAGCAATTTACCGGGCTGGGCATATAGCCTCCGTCCCGGATGCTCTGCAAAAGTTCTTCCCTGTGTTCCTTCAACCACGGCAGTGCTTCCTCTACGGTCATTCCGTCGATTCCCGCTGCGCCGTGGTTTCTCCTGACCCGCTTGTAGGCTCTGTTCAGGTTATCCCTGTCCAGTATTGCTTCCAGCAGGTCTACTGCACCGTCTCGTTCTTTCCCTTCTCTGCGGTCAGTGCTCCGCGCTTCTGCATACCCTTTGTGTTCCACACTATCTCTTTGCAGGAAGCCCTCGTTTCCTTGCCTTGCTGCGGCAAGCTGTTCCGTTTCATGGGGCTGAATCACGAAGATCGGAGGTAAACCGTTATCGCAATCTATCATTGCAGCATCAAGATCATCAGCCGAGGGAATGGCAAGTCAGCCGTTGCCGCTGCTGCCTACCGAAGCGGTGGGAAAATCACAAACGAATGGGACGGTATGATCCATGACTACACCCGAAAGCGCGGCATCGTCCATTCGGAAATCCTGCTGCCGCCCAACGCGCCCCCGGACTTTCAAGACCGGGGGACGCTGTGGAACAGCGTGGAGCAAATTGAAAAGGCGTGCAACTCCCAACTGACGCGGGAGTTGGAGGTTGCCCTGCCCATAGAGTTATCCAGAGAGGAACAGGTACGGCTTGTCCGTGCGTACTGTTCCTCTCAATTTGTTTCCAGAGGAATGTGCGCAGACTTCAACATTCACGACACAGGAAGCGGCAACCCGCACGCTCATATCCTTCTCACCATGCGCCCAATGGACACACAAGGCAAGTGGCTTCCGAAGTCCAAAAAGGAATATGTGCTGGACGAAAACGGCGAGAGAATCCGCCTGTCCAGCGGCAGATACAAAACCCGAAAGGTTGATCTTGTGGACTGGAACAGTCAAGAGAACGCCGAGGTCTGGCGCAAGGTGTGGGCTGACCTTGCCAATGAGTTTTTGGAACGGAACAACCACCCAGAGCGCATCGACCACCGCAGCTATGAACGGCAGGGGATCGACCAAATCCCAACCGTTCATATCGGCGTGGCAGCGTCACAGATGGAGAAGAAAGGCATCGCCACCGAGCGCGGCGAACTGAACCGCAGTATCAAGGCGGCAAACCGTCTGCTCCGCGACATCAAGGCGCAGATCGGCAAGCTGAAAGAATGGCTGCTTGTAGTATTCCAGCCGCTCAAACTCGTTTTTCTCGACCAGGTCGGGAGCTTCGTCAGCGCCGTCATAGGGGCTGACCAATGCGCCCAGCGGCTGATAATTTTTCTTTGTCAGCCCGGCAGACAGTCCCAATCCTAACATCATGCAGAGTACCATGCCGCCCCAGGTGAACAGCTGGGTCATGCGGGTGTTTTTCATCAGCAGCTTGTTGGAAATGCTCAGCACATACTGCCAATCCGTCACGCTGCTGGCACGGGTCAGGTAGGCTTGCTGACCGACCGGCCCAAAAGCAAACGAACCGTCTGCCGCCGCCTGCACAATGTCCATGGCGGGCGGGTCACCCGCAGCCGTTTTGCAAATGGCTGTGCCGTCCGGGGCTAAGACATAGAAATCTAGCTCCGGGTCCCAGCAGAACTGCTGCAACCGCTTGACAAACAGCTCTTTGTTCACCGTCACCACAACGGTAGCGTCGGCGTAGGACAGCCCGCTCGTCAGTGCAGAGCGGATAAACAGAAAGTCTGTGCCACTCTCGTTCTCCAACTGGACCATCTCCCACCGGGGGTGGCTTTCATGCAGCAGTTCATGCCAGGCATCTTCGCTCATGCTGCTGTTTTTGAACCGGGACAGATAAAACAGATGCTGATCAAGGTAGCCCCGGCTGGAAATCACGCTGTCCAGATTGTTCAGGCTGACCCACACATTGGTAACATTCGGGTGTCCGGTCTCAATCGTCAAAAGTGCGCTCTGGGTGTTGACCAATGCCAGCTGATCATAACCGTCCAGCGGCTTCCTGGTCGTGACCATCCGCTGCACGGTCTGGTCCTGCATTGCGCGGGAAAGTGTCTGCTCGATCTCGGTCAGGTAGCTGTCCAGGTCGATGCGGGCCTGATCCAGCGCCGAACCATAGATACGCTTGGACTCCGCCGTAATAATACCGGTGGAGTAATTATATAAAAGCAAGCAGAGCAGCAGCGGCACGATCAGTACAAGGATGTAGGATAAAAACCAACCGCCGCGCACACTTTTCTGCCTTGGAAGTTTTATGCTGTCAAGTTTCATTAGGCTGCAGCCTCCTTCCCGTTTCGACTTGCAGTTCTCATTTTTTCAGTATAACAGCGCCCAGTTCCATGCCGCTCTGGCCAAAATAAAACTGCAGGAAGAACTCGTCCCCTGTGTTCAACGCGGGCAAGCTGACGGTAAAATCGCACCAGTCTGTCTGAGCGCCGGTGATGGTCATGGTTTTCAGGAACGCACGGCCTGCGAACACCGATACCGGGATCTGGGCCAGCGGGCTGTTGCCCGGCATGGCACGGCAGCGCAGGTGCAGGGTGTAGCTTCCGCCCTCGCCTGCCGTTACGCGGAACGCCGTCGTGCGGCGGTAGCCGTTGTCGATGGCTGTAATGTCGATGGCTGTGCCGTCGCGCAGCGTCAAGGGCTGACCGCTCTGGGCTGCCTGCTGCATATCCTGCTCGGCCATTGCCTCCAGCTGGTCATCCAGTGCGCTCGTGCGGCCGATACCGCGGCGGAAAGCGGGTGTTTGCAGCAAAAATCGGCAGATGTTCGCCGCGCTGCGCTGCAATTCGCCCCGCGTCAGGCGGCCCTCCGCCAATGCGGCGGCCAAATCATCCCCGCCGGAGTTATGCTCCGGGTCGGCCACGACCATAAAAACATCATTCTGGGCGCGTACCATAGCGGCCACGTGCTTGGTGCTGCCAGCGCCGCCGCGGTCATTGCCCTCGGCCCACCAGTCACTCATCACAAGGCCGGTGTAGCCCCACTGACCACGAAGAATCGTCGTGACAAGGTCATAATTGCTCGCTGTCCAGTAGCCGTTCAGCGGGTTGTAGGATGTCATGATTGAGCGGGCATGCCCCTCCCTGACAGCGATTTCAAACCCGCGCAGGTAGATTTCCCGCAAAGCGCGTTCCGACACGACCGACTCCACAAAGTGGCGGCGATGCTCCTGGTTGTTGGCGGAAAAGTGCTTGATGGTTCCGGTCACGCCCCAACGGTGCAGCCCGCGCAGCTGGGCGCAGGCCATCCTTCCGGTCAAAAGCGGATCCTCGGAGAAATACTCAAAATTGCGGCCGTTCAGCGGGTGGCGATGGATGTTGATACCGGGGCCCAGCAGCATGTCAACATGATTTTTGCGCAGTTCCAGCCCTTCCATCGAGTAGAGTTCCTCACTCAATTCCTCGTTGAACGTCGCAGCCAGGCAGGTACCATTGGGCATAAGATATGTTGATAAAGACAAAGGCATCAGGTTCAACTATTGAGATTGATGCCTTACCTGCATTATAAAGCAGGAATTTTACATGTCAAGCGGGGGGACGGGGGTTGCGCACCCCCGTCCCCCTGCGTTACGCCCGGACAGATGAACCGCTACCGGCTCATCTGTCACGTGCGTTTTAATAATCATGTCCTGCCAGTTGCTCCTAAAAATAAATCTCTAATTGGGAATGAA
Organism: Coriobacteriaceae bacterium; assembly: GCA_963588145.1. Taxonomy (GTDB): domain Bacteria; phylum Bacillota; class Clostridia; order Oscillospirales; family Ruminococcaceae; genus Gemmiger. Next base: position 14,054 of record CAVAGJ010000004.1, on the reverse strand, counting down.
TCTGGCCCCAGTCCTTTCGATGGCCGGTCCATCTTTTGGTGATATCCACCGTTGCTAGATATAGCATTTTTAGGAGGCTGTCATCAGACGGAAATACACTTTTTGATTTCGTGACTTTTCGTAGCTGGCGATTGAATCCCTCGATTGCATTTGTAGTATAAATAATCTTGCGAATTTCCTTGGGATATTTGAAATAGGTGGAAAGCATAGGCCAGCGTTCTTTCCAACTCTTGGAAATCTTTGGATATTTTGCATCCCATTTAGAGGCAAACTCCTCCAGATGATCTAAGGCGGTTTCTTCGCTTGGGGCAGCATATACACAGTTGCGAATTCGCTGACCAGACAGGACTAGATGCCCTTGGCCTAACTACCTACTACTGCCACCCGTAAGCCCCGCATGAACGCGGCGGCAACGAGAACAACAATAAACTACTGCGCCGTCACTTCCCCAAGGGAAAGAGCATGAAGAACAAAACCCAGTGCGATGCCACCATGGCCCAGCACTTCATAAACGGCTACCCGCGAGAGATGTTCACGGCAGATGCAGCAGCGACCTGTTCAAAGAGGAATTGCAGAAACTAACCTTAAAGAATCCCCAGAAAGTCTATAGATTCTTTAATATTTAAAAAAGTGAAAGCCTGCAGGGCTTTCACATGGTCCTTAATTGTAAGTCCGCGAACGCGGACGAATCATCGCATCTAGAAAGGCGCGAATGCGCCGCTGTTAGGCGATTATGCAGCGCCGCAGGCTACCTTTTTGTTTTTTCAGACGGAGAGCACAACAAAAAAAGAAAAGAGCCACCCCGTAAAGCGGAGTGGCCTAAAAGCTGCTCACCGGCTGAAAAAACATCTTTCCCCAGCCGCCCCCAGTTGCTGTGCGTGGATGCGCAACGTGCAGCCACACATAGCAGCGTATGAGAAAATTGTCCATTTTCTCTACATATTCAACAAAGCAGCCCTTCCCGCCTTATTCAATCTACCAAATTGTTACGTAACCTCTTGACGGCAGCAAAAAAGTTTTTGTTTTTTATATTGGTTTGCAACGGCCAAATTCGGGGGGCGGTGTACTTGCAATTCGGGGGCGGATGTGATAAATTTATAACAATTATTATACTGATTTTTACTCGCATTTGCCGGCGCTACAAGATTGTGGCGCCGCCGGTCCGGGAAAGGATATTCTACCATGACCAATACAGAATTGTTTGACCTCTGGCGCGCCCGCGCAGTGGAGGACCCCGATCTGCTCACTGAACTGAACGACATCCAGGGTGATGCCGATGCCATCAACGACCGCTTTTACCGCGACCTGGCCTTTGGCACCGGCGGTCTGCGCGGTGTGATCGGCGCAGGCAGCAACCGCATGAACATTTACACTATCCGCCGTGCCACCCAAGGCCTGGCGGACTACGTCAACGCTGCGGGCCTGCCCAAAAAGGTTGCCATCGGCCACGACAGCCGCCACAAGGGCGAGCTGTTCAGCCGGGAGGCCGCCCGTGTGCTGGCTGCTAATGGCATCACCGCCTACCTGTACCCCCGGCTGGAGCCTACCCCGGCGCTGTCTTGGGCGGTGCGTTACCTGGGTTGCGGCGCGGGCATCTGCGTGACCGCCAGCCACAACCCGTCCAAGTACAACGGCTACAAGGTCTACGGCGCTGACGGCTGTCAGATCACGCTGGAAGCCGCTGCCGCCGTATTGGCCGCTATTGACAAGCACGACTACTTTGACTCCATTAAGCTGACCGACTTTGATGCCGCCGTGGCTACCGACAAGATTGTCTGGATCGATGACAAGTGCCTGAGCGACTTCGTGGATGCTGTGCTGGCCCTGCGCCCCGGCAACGATGTCTCCAAGCTCAAGCTGGTCTACACGCCGCTGAACGGTTCCGGCCTAGAGCCTGTCAATATGTTGCTGGGCCGCATGGGCGTGACCCAGGTCACTGTGGTGCCGGAGCAGGAGAAGCCGGATGGTTCCTTTCCCACCTGCCCTTACCCCAACCCTGAGATCCGCGAGGCCATGGAGACGGGCCTGAAGCTGTGCGACACCGTCAAACCCGATCTGATGATCGGCACCGATCCGGACTGCGACCGCATGGGCTCTGCCGTGCCGGATGGCAAGGGCGGCTACCGGCTCATCACCGGCAACGAGATGGGTGTGCTGCTGTTTGACTACATCTGCCGCACCCGCATTGGCAACGGAACGATGCCAAAGGCCCCCGTGGCCGTAACCACTATTGTGTCCACCGACATGGCTACCCCCATCGCCAAAAAGTACGGCGTGGAGCTGCGCCGCACCCTGACCGGCTTCAAGTTCATCGGTGAGCAGATCGGTTTCCTGGAGGCCGAGGGCCACCCCGAGCGCTACATCTTCGGCTTTGAGGAAAGCTACGGTTATCTGTCCGGTGCCCACGTCCGCGACAAGGATGCCGTCAATGCCGTAATGCTGGCCTGTGAGGCTGCCGCCTACTACGCCGCCCAGGGTATGAGCCTGCTGGATGCTGTGAACGCGCTGTACAAGGAGTTCGGCTTCTACCGCAATGCGCTGGAAAGCTTTACCTTTGAGGGCCAGACCGGCATGCACAAGATGCAGGGCATCATGGCTGAGCTGCGCGCCAATGCCCCCAAGACCATTGCCGGGTACGAGGTTGCCGAAGTGGTGGATTACGACACTGACGGCACCGACCTGCCCCGCGCCGATGTGCTGGAGTACCGCCTGACCAACGGTGCCAAGCTGATGGTCCGTCCCAGCGGCACCGAGCCTAAAATCAAGGTGTACCTGTCCGCCGTGGCCGACAGCGAGGAAGCTGCCGATGCCATCAACACCGCCATGGCAGATGCGGCCAAGGATTGGATGAAATAATAGCATAACAGCACAAAAGGCATCACCATTTTTCGGGGATGCCTTTTTGTTCTTATTTCCCGTATCTCGCCACGCCGGACTCGATCAAGATATCCGACTCCATCTTTAACCCTGGTTTGCGTCCTTTTTGGGCTTCGACCAAAAACAGCCAAGGCATACTGCCCGCGCGCTGGCGCACAAAAGCCAGACGCTTGGGTTCCAGCCGGGCGGCGCGCAGGGCGCACAGTACCTCTACCAGCTGGTCAGGGCGCTGGCAAAGCACAAAGCGGCCGCCATCCCGCAGGGCGCGGCGGGCGCACTGGGCCACATCCTCGGTGGTGCAGGTCACGGTGTGGCGGGCGGCAGCCCGCACGGGGTCGGGGCTTTGGGGGCCTGCCGTAAAGTAGGGCGGGTTGCAGGCAGCAAAGTCATATTTTCCCTGCTCCGGCCCGGCGGCGCAAAATGTCCGCAGGTCGCCCAGCACCGGGGTAATGTGGTCGATGCCATTCTCCGCCACCGCATGGGCGCACAGGGCGCTGGCATCGGGGTCCAGTTCCAGCGCCGCGCAGGGACCGCGATGCCCGGCATCGTGCCACAGTAGCGAAATAATGCCGCACCCGCTGCACATATCCAAGGCTCGTTCTACCCGGCGTGGCTGGGCAAAACGGCCCAGCAACAGGGCATCGGTGCCAAAGGCGGCGCGAGGGGCGGTCAGCACTTTGGTGCCGTTGTCTAAAATTTCCATGCCGCTCATACCTTATCCCGCAGCAGGGCGTATTTCATCAGGCCGATCTGGGTCTTGCTGTCCTTGATCTCGCCGCGTAGCACCATCTGCAGGGCTTCATCAAAGGGCATGCGCACCACGTCCAGGAACTCCCCGGCATCCAGGTGCTGGCCGCCCTTATGCAGGCCGGTGGCGGCCCAAAGGTAGATCTTCTCGCTGTCGTAACCTACCGTGGGATAGACAACACCCAGGTCGATGTAGTTGTCGGCGGACAGGCCGCATTCCTCGCTCAGTTCCCGCTTGGCGGACTCGAAGGGATCCTCGCCGGGTTCCAGCTTGCCGGCGGGCAGTTCCCAAATCTCCTCGCCCAAAGCGTAGCGGAATTGGCGCACCAGATAGATGTAGCCCTCATCATCGAAGGGCAGCACGCAGGCACCGCCATGGTGGTGCACGATCTCCCGCAGGCTGGTGCGGCCGTCCTCTAGTCGAACGGTGTCCAGCGTGACATGGATGACGTGCCCGTCAAAGATTTCTTTGCTTTTCAGTTTGGTTTCAGTATGCGGCATGGGGCAACTCTCCTTTACGTATAGCAGTTACAGCGGGCGCAGGCATAAATCGATATACTCCAACGTATACCGTTGGGTGCGCACGAGGCTGGAATCTTTCAGGTTGGACATATAATCGGCCAGGTGGTTAGCAAGCGTGACATCCTGCATCGTGTACTCGCGGTAGAAGCCCTCTCGCGGGTCATCGGACAGGGTGCAGAACACCACGCTGCGGCCGCGGTAATGCGCGGATCCAGAGGGAATACTTCGGCGCTGATGATGCGCAGTACCGAGGGCCGTTCTCGCAGGCAGCGCGTATTCGCAACAGTTCCCGCCGGGCTTCCGGGGACAGCGGTCCGGCCAGCGCCGGGTCCACATCGGCCAGGCAACCGGTGCCATACCGGTTTGTGGGTAGCTTCGGCTGAAAAGGCACCGATAAGGATCGAATTCAAGGCATGCTCACCCACAAAAAAAGGGAGAAAAAGCATCAGCGGGTGCTTTTCATCGCTTCGCAGGTAGCGAATCAGCAGTAAGTAGAGCTGCTGCGTTACCGTAAGGAAGAACGGTCGATCTGCGCCTGGCGCGCCAGTTCGGTCATCGTGCCAGGATAGCAATCCACCAGGATCCTCAAGCTTTTGCTCAGGTCATTCATGGCGAGAGTCTCTGTTAGTTGGTTTGTTACCTGTATCATACCGCAAAGCGGGGAAATATGCAAATGTTGGTTTGATTGATTGGTTTTGCTGCTTTGGACAGCCCTGCCTACCTTGTGGCACTGCTGCATTACCGGGAGAGCGAGTTCCACGCTGTGCGGGATATTCTGGATCCGTTCGTGTTCGACTACCAAGGCTACCCGCAGGTCGAGTGCATTCTGGTAGCAATGGATGACTACCTGGCCCGCAACCCTTAGGAAACGAAAATTGGTGTGCAGATGCAGGAAAAGCATTACGTCTACACCAAAGCCCGGCGCGAGCGCAGTCAAAGCCTACCCCGAGGACGTGCAAAAATGCCTGGACACCGGCATGAACGCCCACGTCAGCAAGCCACTGTATAAGGACGTTGTGTTGGAGACCGTTGAGCGGTTTATATACAAATGGATAAAAACGAAAACGACCGTGCCTTACAATAGGTACGGTCGTTTCCGTTGGTATAGGAAAATGAGGGAATGGTAAGTTGATTGCCCGCGTTACACGATCTTGCGGGACTTGTGAATGCCGGTCTTTAAGAACTCGACCCACTCGGCCACGTTGACGGCGTGGTCGCCCAGGCGCTCTAAGTATTTGGCGATCATGAACAGATCCAGCGCGGTCTCGGCATCATCGGGGTGTGCGGCGATATACTGGGCGATTTCGCGGCTGATTTTGCTGAACATCGCGTCGCAGTCGTCGTCCCTGGCAATGACCTGGGCGGCGGTGGAAAGGTCCACCTGCACATAAGCGCCGATGGCGGTTTTGACCATGTTCAGCGCCACATCGCCCATTTTATACAGATCATCCATCACGCCGACAGCGGCAGCGCCCTCGGCGTGCAGATGCAGGGTGATCTCGGCAATGTCGCTGGCCTGGTCGGCGATGCGCTCAATGTCGGTGACCATCTTTAGTGCGGTAGAAACTTTGCGCAGGTCGCCCGCCACCGGCTGCTGGCGCAGGAAAAGCGTCAGGCAGCGGTGCTCGATCTCATGCTCGGCGGCGTCGATCTCGCTGTCCCGGGCAATGACGCTGCGGGCCAGCTCGGCATCGCCGGTGCGCAGGGCGGTCATGGCGCTTTCAATTGCGCCGCCTGCGGCGTGGCCCATGCGGGCCAGCATCGTATCCAGTGCCATCAGTTCGGCATCATACACTTTGCGTAAACTGGTTCCCATTTGGCTCTTCCTCCCTGTATCAACCGAAACGGCCCGAGATATAATCCTCGGTGCGTTTGTCCACGGGCGTGGCGAATACGCGCTCGGTGGAGCCCATTTCTACCAGCTCACCCAGCAGGAAAAATGCTGTTTTATCACTGATACGCGCGGCCTGCTGCATGTTGTGGGTGACCATGACGATGGTATACTTCTCTTTCAGCTCCATCGCCAGTTCTTCCACCTTGGAGGTGGAGATTGGGTCCAGGGCGCTGGTGGGTTCGTCCATCAGCAGCACTTCCGGCTCCACAGCCAGGGCGCGGGCAATGCAAAGACGTTGCTGCTGGCCGCCGGACATGCCCAGGGCGCTCTTGTTCAGACGGTCCTTGACTTCGTCCCAGATGGCGGCACCGCGCAGGGATTTTTCCACGATTTCGTCCAGCTTGGCCTTGCTATGCACACCGTGGGTGCGGGGGCCATAGGCGATGTTATCGTAGATGGACATGGGGAACGGGTTGGGCTTCTGGAACACCATGCCCACCCGCTTGCGCAGGACGTTGACATCCATCTTATCTTTATAAATATCCACGCCGTCCAGTTTGATATCGCCGGAGATGCGGCAACCCTCGACAAGGTCGTTCATCCGGTTCAGGCTTTTTAAAAAGGTAGACTTGCCGCAGCCGGAGGGGCCGATAAAAGCGGTGATCTCCCGCTCCGGGATATTGATGTTGATATTTTTCAGCGCATGAAAGCTGCCATAGTATAAGTCCATGTTGGAGACTTCAAATTTATTCATAAAGGAACCTCACTTCTTCGCTAACTTGCCGGCAATAAAACCGGACAGGCAGTTGATGGCCAGCACAAGCACCAGCAGTACTACGGCGGTGCCGTAGGTCTCGTTGATGTACAGACCCTCGTTGGAGAGCAGGTACATATGCACGGCCAGCGTACGGGTCGAGCTGAAGATGCTCTTGGGGATTTGGGGCATCGAACTGGCGGTGTAAATCAGCGCGGCAGTCTCGCCCACGATACGGCCCGTTGCCAGGATAACGCCGGACAGGATGCCGGGCATAGCGCTGGGCAGCACGATTGTAAACACGGTGCGCAGCTTGCCGGCACCCAGGCCGAAGCTGCCCTCGCGGTAAGAGTCCGGCACGGCGATAAGCGCTTCCTCGGTGGTACGCATGATAACGGGCAGCACCATAATCGCCAGCGTGAACGCACCAGCGACCAGCGAGTAGCCCCAGTGCAGCTGGGTGACGAAGAACAGCATGCCGAACAAACCGTACACAATTGAGGGAATGCCCTGCAAAGTTTCGGTAGTCAGGCGGACCAGGCGCACCAGTTTGCTGCCGCGGCGGGCGTACTCCACCAGCCAGATGGCGGCAAAGATGCCCAGTGGCGTGGCAATGACCAGCGAGAAAGCAGTCATCAGCAACGTATTGATGAGGGCGGGCATCAGCGAGACATTGTCGCTGTTATATTCCCAGGCGAAGAGGGAGGGCTTGAGGTTGGGGATGCCGTTGACGAGGATGTATCCAATCAGAAACAGCAGCACAGCGGCCGTCAGGGCAGCAGCCAAGCCAACCAGGCCACGCAGCAAAGCGGCCTGCAGGCGGGCTCCGGTGCGGTTGCGGCCCCCGTTGGGGTAGATGGCTTTGGCGGCGGCACGGCTCATGTCCGGCACAGCAGTGCCGTTGTTGGCAATGGTATCAGGCATGGTCCTTGCCTCCTTTCAAAACACTGAAGCAAAGGTTGATCAGGAGAATGAAGACGAACAGTACAACACCGGTGGCGATCAGTGCCTCGCGGTGCAGGTCGGTGGAGTAGCCCATCTCGATGACGATGTTGGAGGTCATCGTGCGCAGGCCCTGGAACAGTCCCTTGGGCATCCAGGTCTGGTTGCCTGCGACCATCACAACGGCCATCGTCTCGCCAATGGCGCGGCCGATGCCCAGGATAACGGCGGACAACACACCAGACTTGGCGGCGGGCAGCACAGCGTAGAACACGCTGCGCTCATGGGTAGCGCCCAAGGCCAAGCTGCCCTCGTAGTAGCTTTCCGGCACAGCGTCCAGGCTGGTCTTGCTGACGGTGATGATGGTGGGCAGGATCATGATGCCCAGCAGCACACTGGCGGTGAACAGGCTCATGCCCTTACCGCTCTTGACATGCAGCACTGTTTTGAAAAAGTCGCTCTTGACCATGGCCTGCACGGCGGGCACCAGCACGATCATGCCGAAGAAGCCGTACACGACCGAGGGGATACCGGCCAACAGCTGCACCGCAGGCAGCATCACCCGCTTGATGGTGGGCGTGGCGAACCGGGACAGGTAGATGGCAGTGAGCAGACCAACGGGCACACCCACAATGATGGCTCCGGCGGTGACGTACAGCGAGCCGAGAATCATCGGCAGAATGCCGTAGATGTCGTTGCCGGGCTTCCAGGTGGTGCCCAGCAGGAACTTCAGCGGGCCGATCTTGCCGATGGTAGGCAGGCCGTTCGCAAACAGGAACACGCAGATCAGCACAACGGCTAAAATCGAGATGCAGGCGCAGGCAGTAAACACGGCTTGCATAATGCCTTCCCGCAGATGAGCGGTCTTCATTTCCCTATACACTCCTTTTAAATCAAGAATCAAAAGCAGGGGCGGGATGGTTCCCGTCCCTGCTTGGTTGGGTTTTACTGCAGGTCGCTCCAGACGGTCAGCTCACCGGTGTAGATGCCCTTGATCTGGTCAACGGTCAGGTCCTCAACGGTGTTAGCGGGGTTGATGACCACGGCGATGCCATCCAGTGCCAGAACGGTAGCCATAGCGCCGCCCTCAGTCTCAGAGTCTTTCAGTTCACGGCTGGCCATGCCGATGGTGTAGCTGCCATCCAGGGCACCGGAAACACCGGTGGTGGAATCGGAAGTCAGCAGCTCCAGCTCAGCGTTGGGGTTCACGGTCTTGTAAGCTTCGATCAGCTTTTCCATCAGGGGAGAGACGGAGGAGGAACCACCAACGGTGATTTTGCCTTCCGGCTGGGTGGAGATGTAATCCTCACCCTCACTGCCAACGTAGCCTTCCTCGGTAGCCAGGGCCTGGCCGTCCTTGCTCAGGCAGTAGGCGATGAAGTCAACGGCCACGGGGTCGGTAGCTTCGCCGTTGGTGACGATGTTGAAAGGACGAGCCAGAGTGTAGCTGCCATCCTGCACGGTCTCGGCAGAAGCATCCACGCCGCCGACCTTGACAGCCTTGACGGAGTCGTTCAGAGAGCCCAAGCTGATGTACCCGACAGCGGTCTCATCGTTGGCAACGGCGGTCATAACGCCGTTGGTGCTGGACTGGATAGCGGCTGCCTCGGTGGTGTTGTCGACCTTCTGGCCGTCAGCATTCTTTTCCTCCACACCGGTCAGCTCAATGAAAGCTCCGCGGGTACCAGAACCATCCTCACGGGAGATGACGGTGATGTCCTGGTCGGTGTCGAAATCACCGGTGCTCTCGGCAGAGGCGGCCTCGCTGGAAGCAGCCTCACTGGAGGCGGCGGTGCTTTCGGAAGCAACGGGGGTGGAATCAGCTGCGGAGCTGCCGCAGGCGGCAAGGCTCATCATCATAGCAGCGGCGGTAACAACAGCAGCAACAGATTTGCGTTTCATAAGTGTACTTCTCCTTTGCCCATAGAGGCATTGCATTGCGGCCAGGCGGCCGGCCCCGCTTTTCCCGGGTGCAAAGCTATTGTACTGCGCCGCCGGGCAGGTTTCGACCATGGTCAGGTACAATCGCCGTAAAGCTTGTGCAAAGCCTACGGCTGTTTTGCAAAAGATTTGTAAAGTTGGTAAAATTTTGGGTTGTCTCACAGCGTTTGTACGATTCAGCCCCGGCATCAGACAGATAAAGTATGCATGCGTTCACTGCTTTACACAAACTTTACAAAACCTTTACGCATCCCTGCTGGGAAATGGCTGCTATTCAAGTTATAATACATAATGGTATAGAGAAATAAAGAGAATGGACGTGTAATCCGATGACCATTTTTAATGTGTTCACCCTGATGGGTGGTATCGCCATGTTCCTGTATGGCATGGACCTGATGGGCAAAGCGCTGGAGCAGACAGCGGGTAGCAAACTGCAGGGCATCCTCTCCACCATGACTTCCAGCCCCATTCGCGGCCTGCTGCTGGGCCTGGCCGTTACCGCTGTTATCCAGTCCAGCGGTGCTACCACCGTTATGGCGGTCGGCTTCGTCAACTCGGGTCTGATGGAACTGCATCAGGCCATTGGTGTGATTATGGGGGCCAACATCGGCACCACCGTCACCGGCTGGTTGCTCTCGCTCTCTGGTTTGGAGGGGGAAAGCTTTATCACCCAAATGCTCAACCCCAACGCCTGGAGCCCCATCCTCGGCTTCATTGGCATCTGGCTGTATATGGTCGGCAAGGACCGCAAGCGCGGCGTGGGCAAGATCCTTCTGGGCTTCGCCATCCTGATGACCGGCATGCACACCATGTCCACGGCCATGTCCCCTCTGGCGGACGAACCTTGGTTCATGAACCTTTTCCTCAGCTTTACCAACCCCATCCTGGGTGTTATCGCCGGTGCTGTGCTGACGGCCGTGCTGCAATCTTCCTCTGCTGCCGTTGGTATCCTGCAGGCACTGACCAGCACGGGTGCAATCACCTACTCCGCTGCTGTGCCCATCATCATGGGCCAGAACATCGGCACCACTGTCACGGCGCTGATCTCATCGGCCGGTGCCAACAAAAACGCTAAGCGCACCGCTTGCGTTCATCTCTATTTCAACGTCATTGGCACCGTAATCTTCCTGTGCGGATTCTACGGTCTGCATGCACTGATTGGTTTCAGCTTCTTTAACGCTACCGCCAACACCTTTGGCATCGCCATCGTACACACCATCTTCAACGTAGTCACCACCGCCATCCTGCTGCCCTTCAACCGCCTGCTGGAAAAGATGGCCATCATGACCGTGCCCGATTCCCCTGCCGACAAGCAGCAGGAGAACTCCCTGCTGGACGAGCGCCTGCTCACTACTCCGTCCGTGGCCGTGGCCCGCGCCATGCTCACCGGCGGCGATATGGCCGAGATCTGCCGCACTGCCCTGCTGCAGGCCATGTCCACCACCCATAATTGGAACGATGCCATCGCCGACGAGGTCGAGCGTAAAGAGGATGCCGTTGACCATTACGAGGACGTGCTGGGTACCTACCTTGTTAAATTGAGCGCCAAACACCTTTCTACCGAGGATAACCGCACAGTCAACACCCTGCTGCACACCATTGGCGATTTTGAGCGTGTCTCCGACCACGCTGTCAACCTTATCAAGACCGCCAAGGAGATTCGCGACAAGTCCATCCAGTTCAGCGATGAAGCCCTGGGCGACCTGGGCGTGCTGGAAGCTGCTGTGCAGGACATCGTTAACCGTACCGTTGATGCCTTTCAGAAAGGCGATGTCTATGCCGCTGGCAAGATCGAGCCGCTGGAACAGGTCGTGGACGGCCTGGTGCGCGAGGTCAAGACCCGCCACATCGCCCGCCTGCAGGCTGGTGTATGCACCATCGAGTACGGCTTTGTGCTGGATGACCTGCTGACCAACTACGAGCGCATCGCCGACCATTGCTCCAACATTGCCGTTGCGATGATCGAGGTCGCCGCCGATAAGTTCGACACCCATGAGTATCTGGCTTCCGTCAAACATGGCGGCAGCGTGAAATTTGAGCAGCGGTACGAGAAATACCGCGACCGCTATACCTTCCCGCCGGAGACCTACGCCGAAATGCAGCCTGTTTCGGCCCCCGGCAACGCGGAAGAGGACGCATAATCGTAAGGGGCTGGGCGCATGGCCCGGTCCCTGTTTTTGTAAGAGAGGGGAACTTGTATGATCTACATTGTGGAGGATGACACCAGCATCCGCGAACTGGAACAGTATGCCCTGCAAACCAACGGCTACGAGGCTGCCGGCTGCGAGGACGGTGCCAGCTTTTGGGCTGCCATGCACCAGACCCGGCCGGAGTTGGTCATTCTGGACGTGATGCTGCCCGATGAGGATGGCTACCAGATTTTGTCCAAGCTACGGGACGATCCCGACACCCAGACCCTGCCGGTCATCATGGTCACGGCCAAGACAAGCGAGATCGATGTCGTCAAGGGGCTGGATCATGGCGCAGACGATTACCTCTGCAAGCCCTTTGGCATCATGGAATTTATTTCTCGAGTCAAGGCTGTGCTGCGCCGCGCCGCGGCTGCTGCCCCGGCCCCCGCACCCAAAACGCTGCAGTTCGGTGGCATTGTCATCGATGATGTGGCCCGTACCGTCAAGGCTAATGGCGTACCCGTGGAACTCACCTTTAAAGAATACGCGCTGCTACATCTGTTTTTGGAACATCCGGATCAGGTGCTGGCCCGCGAGCGCATCATGAAAGAGGTTTGGGACACCGATGACTTGCTGGAATCCCGCACCATCGATATGCACGTGCGCACCCTGCGCCAAAAGCTGGGTGCTGCGGGCGAGGCCATCCGCACCGTACGCAAGGTGGGCTACAAGCTGAGCACGGAGGGCACCGATGAGTGACGAACAGCAAAAGGAAAAGCGCCCCCTGAGCATGACCCGCCGCTACCGCCGTGGGCTGCTTATTGTGGGCCTGCTGTGCATGGTGGTAACGCTGGCGATCGCCACCTTGCTGTTCCAGCGCAGCTACACCGTGCGGGTAGATACCTACCTGCGCCAAATTTGTGACAGCGTGGCCGCCGGGTACGAAACCCAGCTCACCCATGATGCTGTGACCCTGGCCAATCTGCTGCCGGAGCGCGATACCTCCCTGCGCTTTACCCTTATTGATGGCGATGGTACCGTGCTGTATGACAACGAAGCCGCAACGGGCATTGTTTACGATGCAAACGGCAAAGTCTACGCAGTGGATTCCCCCAAACTGCCCAACCATGCCGACCGCCCGGAGTTCATCGCGGCCATGGCCAGCGGAAGCGCCAGTCTGACCCGCGAAAGCCAGACCATGCAGGAGGAGACCCACTACTACGCCCGCCGCATCGTGACCCCAGAAGGAACGCAGGTGCTGCGCGTGGGCGAGGATGTGGCTAACATCTGGGGCCTGAGCGCCGACACCCTGCCGCTGCTTTGCGGCGCGGTGGTGGTCATTCTGCTAGCTACAGCGGTGCTGGCCTGGTGGCTGACCCGCCGCATGGTGCAGCCGATCAACCATCTGGCCGAAAACCTGGATACCATCGAGGCCGATGTCCCCTACGAAGAACTGATCCCCCTGGCGCGTACCATCCAGACCGACCGCAAACTGCGGGAGGATAACGAAACGATGCGCCGGGAGTTTACCGCCAACGTCAGCCATGAGTTAAAGACCCCGCTGACCAGCATTTCCGGCTACGCAGAGTTGATCGAAACCGGCATGGCTAAGCCCGCCGATGTGCCCACCTTTGCGGCGCGCATCCATAAAGAAGCCCAGCGGATGATTGCGTTGGTCAGCGATATTTTGCAGCTGAGCGAACTGGACAGCACCCAGGCCAGCCAAAGCCGAGAAAAGCCGGTGGAGATGGTGCCGGTGGATCTGGCCGCGCTCATTAAGGAGACGGCCCAGAACATGACAGTGAACGCCCGCAAGGCCTACGTGACGTTGCAATACAGCGCCCAGCCCGCCACTGTGCAGGGAAGTAAGGATCTGCTAGCCGAATTGACCACCAACCTGTGCGACAATGCCATCCGCTACAACCAGCCCGGCGGCCATGTGGAACTGCGCTGCGGCATCGGTCCTGACGGCCCCTGGCTGCAGGTGGAGGATAACGGTATCGGCATCCCACAAGACAGCCAGGCCCGCGTGTTCGAGCGGTTCTACCGCGTGGACAAGAGCCGCAGTAAAGCCACTGGCGGCACCGGCCTGGGACTGGCGATCGTCAAGCATATCGCCCTGTTGCACCACGCCCGCATTGACCTGCAAAGTCAGGTAGGCAGCGGCACCACCATCAAAGTGACTTTCCCGAAATCATAAAAAGAAGTAAGCGGTCCCTCCCTGCGCATTGCAGTGAGGGGCCGCTTTATATTCTATTATAAAACCACAAGCTATGCTTGTGGACGAGTAGAGCACGAGCGTTGA
>CAVAGJ010000003.1:0-101446 GCA_963588145.1 Coriobacteriaceae bacterium | reverse complement strand
GCCATCCAAATCAGCATACGCAGGATGAAATAAAGCTGATTCTCAATATGCGCCACAGAAATCCTAACGCTGGGCTTGTTGTGTTCTGGGTCAAGCTGAGACAGCGGGGATATACACGCTCTATATCGGGCTTGTATCGTTTTCTTCGCAAGCACGATGCCATGGGTACCAAACTGCCAAATCCCAAAAAATATAAGCCAAAGCCTTATGAGCAGATGAAGTATCCCGGCCAGCGAGTGCAAATCGATGTGAAATTTGTGCCGCAGGTTTGTATTGTTGGTCAGACAGAGCCAACGCAGTGGTACCAGTATACGTTTATCGATGAGTACAGCCGTTTTCGTTATCTTGAAGCATTTCCTGAACACAGCACATACTCTTCTGCTATATTTATTCGCCACTGCGCAGAAAGGTTTCCTTATCTCATTGAGTGTGTTCAAACCGACAATGGCCCCGAATTTACGAATCGTCTTACAAGTAAAAATCTAAAACCAACCTTGTTTGAACTAACACTTGCTAAGTTGGGGATTCGGCACAAACTGATCCGTCCTTATACACCAAGACATAACGGTAAGGTGGAACGCAGCCACCGTAAAGATAACGAAGAGTTCTATGCTTCTCACAGATTTTTTTCTTTCGATGATTTCAAATCTCAGCTTGCTGTCAGAGAAAGATCTTACAACAATTTTCCCATGCGCCCCCTTAACTGGCTCTCGCCTAAACAGGTTCTATCTTCTTTTTCTCTGTAACGCTTCATTGACAAACCTACAATGATGTGAAAGATTTGACGGACAAGTGGCTTTGGGGGAGCGATGCAAGCATCACCCCCCCCCTACACAAGACCCTTTCCTTACAAAACCAGGGGATAAGGGCGATAATAAAATACGACATCTTTCTACCTATTTATATATAAGCAATTGAGCCCATCAACAACTTTACTTTTGCAGTGCTTTACAAAACAAAAGACAAAATATGTCTGAAATTTAACAAATAAGGCATTGACAAAACCTTAACAAGATGGTAAAACTATAGTAGTGAACTTGGCGGGTGTCCGCCACGCCACTGCTGCGGCACCGGCCGCCGCCCACCTGGGCTGTAACAATCAGCAACCAGACGCGGCGAAGGTGCCTAAATTTCCGCCTAGATATGTTTAATTTTTAACGATCTAGGGCGGCTTACGAAAGGTCTAACCGATATGCCCATTGCCATGTATCCCGGCAGCTTCGATCCCGTTACCCGCGGGCATCTGGATATCATCAAGCGCTCCAGCCGTATGTTCGACAAGGTCATTGTTGCGGTGCTGGTCAACAGTGCCAAAAAGCCCTTGTTTACGGTCGAGGAGCGCGTTGCCATGTTGCGGGAATGCTGCAAGGACATCCCCAACGTGGAAGTGGATTCTTTCAATGGACTGACCGTCAGCTTCGCTAGGCAGAAACACGCCACCGTCATGGTGCGCGGCCTGCGCGCGGTCACTGACTTTGAAAACGAGATTCAGTTGGCCCACACCAACTTCGCCATGGCCCCCGGCATCGAAACGGTCTTCCTGGCAACAGCCATTAAATGGAGCTACCTTTCCTCCACCATCGTGCGTGAGGCAGCCCACTACGGCCAGGATGTTTCCAAGTTTGTGCCGCCCAACGTGGAGGCTACCCTTATCGCTAAGCGCGAGGCAGGGGAGTTATAAACCCAATCCTGCATTCACAGCCGAGCATCGGCTTTGAAGATAAACAAGTTACTCAATAGTCTATCCGATTACTTTGAAAAGAACATTTTGGAGGCTACTTATTATGAAAAAGATCGTCATCGCCAGCGCATGCCGTACTGCCATTGGTAAGTTCGGCGGCACCCTCGCCAATGTCCCCGCTGCTGAGATGGGCTCCATCGTCATCAAAGAAGCTCTGAACCGCGCCAATGTCAAGCCGGAGCAGGTCGACCATGTTTACATGGGCTGCGTTATCCAGGCTGGCCTAGGCCAGAACGTCGCTCGTCAGGCTTCTCTGAAGGCTGGCCTGCCGATCGAGACCCCCGCTGTCACCGTCAACGTGGTCTGCGGCTCTGGTCTGAACTGCGTCAACATGGCTGCCCAGATGATCGAGGCCGGCGATGCCGACATCGTGGTTGCTGGCGGCATGGAGAACATGGATATGGCTCCTTTCGCTATGATGAAGGGCCGTTACGGCTACCGCATGGGCTACCCCATGGGCAAGAGCGAGTTGGTTGACACCATGGTCAACGATGCTCTGTGGGATGCTACCGGCTACAACATGCACATGGGCATGACTGCCGAGAACGTCTGCACCAACGAGACCTATCAGAAGAAGTACGGCTACAACCCCATCAGCCGTGAAGAACTGGATGAGTTTGCTTTCCATTCTCAGGAGAAGGCTGCCAAGGCTATCGCTGATGGTGCTTTCAAGGATGAGATTGTCCCCGTTGTCATCAAGGGCAAGAAGGGCGACACCGTGTTCGATACCGATGAAGGCCCCCGCCTGAGCAGTATGGAAGTGCTGGGCAAGCTGAAGCCCTGCTTCAAGAAAGACGGCATCGTCACCGCCGCTAACTCCTCCGCTATCAACGATGGCGCTGCCGCTCTGGTCATCATGAGCGAGGAGAAGGCTAAGGAACTGGGCGTTGAGCCTCTGGCTACCTGGGTTGCCGGTGCCCTGGCTGGCGTTGAGCCCGAGGTCATGGGCCTGGGACCCATCGCCGCCACCAAGAAAGTCATGGCCAAGACCGGCCTGACGGTGGACGACATGGATCTGATCGAGGCCAACGAGGCTTTCGCTGCTCAGTCTGTGGCTGTCGGCCAGGCTCTGCACTTCGACCAGGAGAAGCTGAACGTCAACGGCGGCGCTATCGCTCTGGGCCATCCCGTTGGTGCTTCCGGTGCCCGTATCCTCGTCACCCTGCTGTACGCCATGAAGCATCGCGGCGCTCATAAAGGCCTGGCTACCCTGTGCATCGGCGGCGGCATGGGCTGCGCCACCATCGTTGAAATGTAATCACCGGAGGAATTAAAAATGTCCTTTGTTACTACCGAGATCCAGGACGCCGTTGCCGTCCTGACGATCGACCGCCCGAAAGCCCTCAACGCCCTGAACCCCGAGGTTCTGGCTGATCTGAAGGCTGCTTTCGAGGCCATCGATCAGAACACCGTCCGCTGTGTCGTGCTGACCGGCGCCGGTGACAAGAGCTTCGTTGCAGGTGCTGACATCGGCTCGATGTCCACCATGACCAAGGCCGAGGGCGAGGCTTTCGGCAAGCTGGGCAACGATGTTTTCCTGATGATCGAGCACTTCCCGCTGCCCGTCATCGCTGCTGTCAACGGCTTCGCGCTGGGCGGCGGCAATGAGCTGGCCATGAGCTGCGACATCCGTCTCTGCTCTGACAATGCCGTCTTTGGTCAGCCCGAAGTTGGCCTGGGCATCACCCCGGGCTTCGGCGGAACCCAGCGCTTGGCCCGTCTGGTCGGCATGGGCATGGCTAAGCAGCTGGTCTACTCTGCCCTGAACATCAAGGCAGACGAGGCCCTGCGCATCGGCCTGGTCAATGCGGTTTACACCCAGGAAGAACTGATGCCTGCCGCCCTCAAGCTGGCTGGCAAGATTGCCAAGAATGCCCCCATCGCCGTGCGCAACTGCAAGAAGGCCATCAACGATGGCATCAGCCTGCCCATCGAACAGGCTGTTGAAGTTGAGGAAAAGCTTTTCGGCGATTGCTTCGAGACCCACGATCAGGTCGAGGGCATGGGCTGCTTCCTGAGCCGCGAGAAGCCGAAACCGAAGCCGGTTTTCACCAACAACTGATTTTCCACCAACGGGGACGGGGCAAAACGCCCCGCATCCCGCCGTTTTGAAAAGAACATTTAGAACAAACTGGGAGGTTACTACTATGAAGGTAGGCGTTATTGGCGCTGGCACCATGGGCCAGGGCATTGCAAAGGCTTTTGCACAGGTCGAGGGCTACACTGTAGCTCTGTGTGATATCAAGCAGGAGTGGGCTGACAACGGCAAGGCTAAGATCGCCGCTGGTTACGCCAAGCTGGTTGCCAAGGGCAAGCTGGACCAGGCCGAAGTTGACCGCCGCATGGCTGCCATCACCGCTGGCCTGAAAGAGGATCTGTGCGCTGACTGCGACCTGATCGTCGAGGCTGCTTTCGAGGATATGAAGGTCAAGCAGACCACTTTCGGCGAGCTGGATAAGATCTGCAAGCCCGAGTGCGTTTTCGCTTCCAACACTTCTTCTCTGTCCATCACCGAGATCGGGAAGGGCCTGAGCCGTCCCCTGGTCGGTATGCACTTCTTCAACCCCGCTGACCGCATGAAACTCATCGAGGTTATCGCCGGTGTGAACACCCCCGCCGAGACCGTCGAGACCATCAAGAAGATCAGCACCGAGATCGGCAAGAGCCCGGTCCAGGTCAATGAGGCTGCAGGCTTCGTCGTCAACCGCATCCTGATCCCCATGATCAACGAAGCTGCCTTCATCAAGATGGAGGGCGTTTCTGACATCGCCGGCATCGACACCGCTATGAAGCTGGGCGCTAACCATCCCATGGGCCCCCTGGAACTGGGCGACTTCGTTGGCCTGGATATCTGCCTGGCTATCATGGATGTCCTGTACAAGGAGACCGGCGACAGCAAGTATCGTGCCTGCCCGCTGATCCGCAAGATGGTTCGCGGTGGCAACCTGGGCTGCAAGACCGGCAAGGGCTTCTACGTCTACAATGCTGATCGCACCAAGACCCCTGTTGATGCCCTGTAAGTAATTTACTCACGCGCCTGACGCGCAAATAGAATCGCGCGTCAGGCCGCGTTTGTTTGAGTATATGGAGGTTTACCAAATGGATTTTACTCTGTCTAAACAGCAGCAAATGGTCCAGAAGATGTACAAGGAGTTTGCTGAAAACGAAGTCAAGCCCCTGGCAAAAAAGGTCGATGCTGAGGAATACTTCCCCAAAGAGACCGTTGAGAAGATGGCTAAGCTGGGCATGATGGGCATCTACTTCCCCAAAGAGGTCGGCGGTGCAGGCGGCGATGTGCTGTCCTATGTCATGGCCGTTGAGGAAATGTCCAAGGTCTGCGGCACCACCGGTGTTATCCTGTCTGCCCATACCTCTCTGTGCGCCGCTCCCATCTACGAGAACGGCACCCCCGCCCAGAAAGAAAAGTACCTGCCCAAGCTGTGCAGCGGCGAGTGGCTGGGTGCTTTCGGCCTGACCGAGCCTGGTGCCGGCACCGATGCCCAGGGCCAGCAGACTTTCGCCGTGGACGAGGGCGACCACTGGAAGCTGAACGGCTCCAAGATCTTCATCACCAACGCTGGCTATGCTGATGTGTTCATCATCATTGCTGTTACCGGTTTTGTCACCGACAAGCGCGGCCGCAAGCAGAAAGAGATCAGCGCCTTCATCGTGGAGCGCACTGATCCCGGCTTCAAGGTTGGCAAGCCCGAGGACAAGATGGGCATCCGTGGTTCCTCCACCTGCGAGTTGATTATGGAAGACTGCATCATCCCCAAGGATCGTCTGCTCGGTGTGAAGGGCAAGGGCTTCCAGCTGGCTATGGCTACGCTGGACGGCGGCCGTATCGGCATTGCTGCCCAGGCTCTGGGCATTGCCGAGGGCGCTATCGATGAGACCGTTGCCTACGTCAAAGAGCGTAAGCAATTCGGCCGCTCCATCGCCCAGTTCCAGAACACCCAGTTCGAGCTGGCTGAGATGAAGGCCCGTGTGGATGCTGCCAAGTATCTGGTTTATAAGGCTGGCCTGAAAAAGCAGCAGGCCATGAACGGCGCTAAGGTCCGTTACAGCGTCGAGGCTGCCGAGGCGAAGCTGATCGCTTCCCGCACTGCAAGCGATGTGACCCGCCGCTGCCTGCAGCTGTTCGGCGGTTACGGCTACACCCGTGATTACCCCATCGAGCGTATGATGCGTGATGCCAAGATCACCGAGATCTATGAGGGCACCAGCGAAGTTCAGATGATGGTCATCTCCGGCGCGCTGCTGAAGTAAGGAGGCAAGACGTAATGAAAGCAATCGTTTGTGTCAAACAGGTTCCCGATACGCAGGGCAAGGTTGCCGTCAAGGCTGACGGCACGATGGACCGTGCCGCTATGGCAACCATCACCAACCCCGATGACCTCAACGCTGTTGAGGCTGCCCTGCAGCTGAAAGATGAGACCGGCTGCGAAGTCGTAGTCGTTACCATGGGCCCGCCGCCGGCCGAAGGCATGCTGCGCGAGCTGATGGCCCGCGGTGCTGACCGTGGCGTTCTGGTTTCCGGCCGTGAGTTCGGCGGTTCCGATACCTTCGCTACCTCCCAGATCCTGGCTGCTGCCGTCAACAAGATCGGCGTTGGCCCCGAGGATATCGTTTTCTGCGGCCGTCAGGCCATCGATGGTGACACCGCCCAGGTCGGCCCCCAGATCGCTGAAAAGCTGCACCTGCCCCAGGTCACCTATGTTACCGAGATCAAGAAGGACGGCAACTCCCTGACCGTGAAGCGTCAGCTGGAGGATGGCTACATGGAGCTGAAGGTTCAGACTCCCTGCCTGCTGACCTGCATCAAAGAGTTGAACACCCCCCGCTACATGAGCGTGCCCGGCATCTTCGAGTGCTACGATAAGCCGCTGGAAGTGTTCGACTACAACGCCCTGAAAGATGACCCGCTCATCGAGACCGATACCATCGGCCTGAAGGGCTCTCCGACGAACGTTTACAAGTCCTTTGCTCCTCCGGTCAAGGGCACCGGCATGAAGGTCGAGGACGCTGCCCAGCTGGTCGGCATCCTGAACGACAAGCACCTGATTTGAGGAAGGAGAAACAAACAATGGCTGAATTCAATGCAATGGACACCGCCGCATTCAAAGGCGTGTGGGTATTCTGCGAGCAGCGCGAAGGCAAGATCCAGGCCATCAGCTATCAGCTGCTGAGCGAAGGCCGCAAGCTGGCTAACGACCTGGGCGTTGAACTGTCCGGTGTCGTTATGGGCAGCGGCCTGGCCGAGGCTGACCTCAAGACCCTGGGCGGCTACGGTGCTGACCGCGTGTATAACATCGACAGCCCCCTGCTGAAGGACTACACCACCGATGGCTATGCCAAGGCTCTGTGCGATCTCATCATGGACAAAAAGCCTGAGATCATGCTGATCGGTGCTACCAACCTGGGCCGTGACCTCGGCCCCCGCTGCGCAGCCCGCCTGCACACCGGCCTGACCGCCGACTGCACCCACCTGGATGTCGACGTTGAGAAGTACAAGAACTTCCTGCGCACCACCTCCAACATTGATGTGGACAACACCAAGTTCGAGGAGAACACCAACCTGAAGATGACCCGCCCTGCATTCGGCGGCCACCTGATGGCTACCATCATCTGCCCCCGCTTCCGCCCGCAGATGTCCACCGTCCGTCCCGGCGTTATGCAGATGCAGGCCTTTGACGAGGCCGGTGCCGCCAAGGTCGTGATCGAGAACGTGGCTCCCGCCCTGACTGGCGAGGACATCCATGTGGAAGTCCTGGACATCAAAAAGAGCGCTGAGAAGCTGGTTGACCTGATCGGTGCTGACGTGGTCGTTTCTGTCGGCCGCGGCATCTCTGCTGACCCCGAAAAGGGCATCAAGCTGGCTGAGGAACTGGCCGAGGTCCTGGGCGGCGTTGTTGGTGCTTCCCGTGCCGTCACCGATGAAGGCTGGCTGTCTGCTGACCATCAGGTCGGCCAGACCGGCAAGACCGTGCATCCCCGCATCTACGTTGCCCTGGGCATCTCCGGTGCCATCCAGCACGTGGCCGGTATGCAGGACTCCGAGACCATCATCGCCATCAACAAGAACGAGAACGCCCCCATCTTCGATGTTGCCTCCTACGGCATCGTCGGCGATCTGTACAAGGTCGTTCCCGAACTGATTAAGGAGATCAAAGCTGCTAAGGCTTGATTGGATTTGTGATAAGAAGCCGTGTTTCCCAAAGAAGCGCGGCTTCTTTTTGTTACGGCTTATGCGGGAGCATATGGAATGTGCCCCTACATGGTAAAACACAGGACGTAGGGGGAGGATTCTATATCCGTCCGCTCTGCATCGTTTTAAAATTGTTTACAAATGCGCTATAAAGGGGTACAATAAATCTGTTGCGCTTTGCGGAAAACATCGGCGCAGCAAGGATATACGATTTATAAATCGGAGGTACATCATGGAAAAACTCTTCCACCTGAAAGAGAACCACACGGATGTCAAAACCGAAGTCATGGCCGGTATCACGACCTTTATGACGATGGCTTACATCCTGGCGGTCAACCCCAACATTTTGTCTGCGGCTGGCATGGACGCTGAAGCCGTGCTAATTGCCACCTCGCTGGCAGCGTTCATCGGTACCATGTGCATGGCGCTGATGGCCAACTACCCGTTTGCCCTGGCCCCCGGCATGGGCCTGAATGCCTACTTCGCTTACACCGTTGTGCTCTCTATGGGCTACAGCTGGCAGATGGCTCTGCTGGCCGTCTTCGTTGAGGGTATTGTGTTCATTATCCTGTCCCTGACCAATGTGCGCGAGGCCATCTTCAACGCTATCCCCATGACGCTGAAATCCGCTGTCAGCGTGGGCATCGGCCTGTTCATCGCCTTTGTCGGCCTGCAGAACGCCAAACTCATTGTCAACAGTGATTCCACCCTGCTGACCTACCAGCACTTCAAGGGCGAGACTTTCCACAGCGTGGGCATCGGCGCTCTGCTGACCCTCATCGGTGTGCTGATTATCGCCGTTATGCTCATCAAGCAGGTCAAGGGCGCTATCCTGTACGGCATCCTGATTACCTGGGTGCTGGGCATCGTCTGCGAGCTGGCCGGTATCTACATCCCGGATCCTGACGCTGGCATGTACTCCGTCATCCCCACCGCCTTTGTCAGCTTCGACTTCACCTCTCTGGGCAAGACTTTCGGCCAGGTGTTCAACCTGGACTTCTCCAACTTCAGCATCGTAAACTTCATCGTTGTCATGTTCGCGTTCCTGTTTGTTGACCTGTTCGACACCTTGGGCACCCTGATCGGTGTTGCCTCCAAGGCCGACATGCTGGACGAAGAAGGCAAGCTGCCCCGCATCAAGGGCGCTCTGATGGCTGATGCTGTCGCCACCAGCGTGGGCGCTGTGCTGGGCACTTCCACCACCACCACTTATGTTGAGAGCTCCTCCGGCGTTACCGTGGGCGGCCGCACCGGCCTGACCGCTGCCACCACCGCGTTCCTGTTCCTGCTGGCCAGCATCTTCAGCCCGCTGTTCCTGACCATCCCGTCCTTTGCTACCGCCCCGGCTCTGATCGTGGTCGGTTTCTACATGATGGGCGCTGTTGCCAAGATCAACTTTGACGACATGACCGATGCCATCCCGGCGTTCCTGACCATCCTCATCATGCCCCTGGCCTACAGCATCTCCGAGGGCATCGCCATCGGCATCATCTCCTGGACCCTGATCAACCTCCTGACCGGCAAGGCCAAGGAGAAGAAGATCACTCCGCTGATGTACGTCCTGACCGTGCTGTTCATCCTCAAGTACGTATTCCTGTAAGCCAACAGCTTGCTAAACAAAAATCCGCAGCCCGTAAAAAGGCTGCGGATTTTTTGTGTTTTAACCTACTACCGCCGGGGCACCCAGCAGTTCATCGGGCAGCTCAATGCCATCGCCGTCCTCCTCGTTGACCTTGCCTACATCGTGGTCAAAGGTCAGATCCAGCGCCTTACCGGCATCCTCTACCAGTGCGTCCACGTCCACCAACTCACTGTCGGCCATCACAAACAGCACCTTGTCGTCAAAGGTCACCACGCGGGCCTTGTCGGCGGCCACGCAGACCCACTTGCGCATGTTAATGCCGTCCATCATGGCATCGGCGATCTCCTGGTCGTCATCGGCATCTTTCAGCCGTGCCAGTACCAGGCTGTAGGCCTGGCTGCCAACGCCCGGTTCGCTCAGCACAGCGGCATCCACCTTGGCGATCTTCTCGGCGTCCAGGCCGGTCTGGTACGGGTACCAGTCGGTATCGGTCAGGTCAATGGCCGTGGTCTGCAGCATCATCACGTCCACCGGGTGGGCAGCGTAGATTTTGTCAACCAGTTCGCTCAACTCGGCATCCGGTTCAGCCTGCATAGGCTCCTCCGGGTCCACGCTGAACTCCGGGTCGATCTCCATGCCCTCCTCCGGCATGGTGGCAGGTGCATCCAGGTCCGGGGTGGGGGAGGGTGTCTCCTCGGTAGTTTTGTTGCCGCAGGCCGTCAGGGCCAGGGCGGCCAGCAGGGCCGCGGTCAGGGTCAGCTTTTTCATAGAAAAATTCCTTTCTCGGTCAGTATTTCATGGGGAGAAAATCGGATGTCCCAGCCCTCATAAGGCAGGTCATCCAGCAGTGCGGCCGTAGGGCAAACCAGAAGCCGCCTGCCCTTATAATGTGCAAGGAAGCGGTCATAATACCCGCCGCCGCGCCCCAGGCGCACACCGTCCGGGCTGGCAGCCAGGCAGGGGATCAGCGCCAGCGCGCCGTCCCCTAAAGCAGCCGTGTCAAAGGCGGGCAGGGAAGCAGGCGCTTCCAAAATGCCATAGGCCCCCGGCTGCAGCTGTGAAAGCGCCGTGATCTCCACCCAGTCCATCTCGGTGCGGCTCAACACACGGGGCAGCAGCAGGCGCTTGCCCTCGGCCAGCGTCTGCCGCAGCATATCGGCAGTGTCCGGCTCGTCCGGCATGCTGGCAAAGGCCAGCACCGTATCGGCGCACTGCCAGGTGGGCAGGGTAAACAGAACCCCGGCCATGGCATGCCCCACGGTGTGCAGGTCCACAGCGGCGCGGCGGGCTTTGGCAAGTTTGCGGGCTTCGGCTTTGGTCATGGCAATCAGCTCCTTTAGCCACCATTGTACCATATCCGCCCCTTACCCTACAAGACGGCAAACCCGGCCCAATGTTACACCTTGCGCGAAATTTGTTTAAAATACGCCTGCCATCTTGCCGGGCAGGACAAACAGGAGTATAATATATACTGTATCGCTATGTGTATACTATACTGTAATCAGATAAAGTCAATTGTCGAAAAGGAGAATAAAGGACATGGGTAAGTTTAATTTTATCAAGACTGACATCCCCGAAGTGCAGATCATCGAGCCGACCGTTTTTGGTGACGACCGCGGCTATTTTATGGAGACCTACCAGATCGATGACTTTGCTGCTGCGGGCATCGATAAGCCTTTCGTGCAGGACAACCAGAGCCGCTCCACCAAGGGTGTGCTGCGCGGCCTGCACTTCCAGACCAACCACACCCAGGGCAAGCTGGTGCGCGTGACCATGGGCGAGGTGTTTGACGTGGCCGTGGACTGCCGCCCCAACAGCAAGACCTTTGGCAAGTGGGTGGGCGTGACCCTCTCCGCCGAGAACAAGAAGATGCTGTGGATCCCCGAGGGTTTTGCTCACGGCTTCCTGGTGCTGTCTGACGTGGCCGAATTCTGCTACAAGTGTACCGATGTCTACGACCCCACTGCCGAGGGCGGCATTCCCTACGATGATGCCACTGTCAACGTCCAGTGGCCGGACTGCGGCTGTGAGCACAAGACCAGCGCCAAGGACAAGGAGCACACCCCCTTTGCCGACCAGAAGTTCGAATATTTTGAGAAGTATTGAGGATAAGCCGTGCAGAACCTGAAAAATAGCTTTGCGGGCTTTTGGAAGTACCGCTACCTGCTGCAAAACCTGATTACCCGCGACTTTAAGCTGAAATACCGCCGCAGTGTGCTGGGTGTGGCCTGGAGCGTGCTGAACCCCCTGCTGACCTGCCTGGTCATGTGGGCAGTGTTCGGTGCATTGTTCAACCAGCGCGGCCAGGGCATCGAGGATTTCCCGCTGTTCCTCATCATCGGCCAGCTGATGTTCAACTTCTTCCGCGAAAGCACCACCATGGCTATGGAAAGTGTGCTGAAAAACGGCCCGCTGCTGCGTAAAGTGTACATCCCTAAGTATATTTTCCCGCTGGAAAAGTGCTGCTTTGCGCTGGTCAACTTCTTCTTCAGCCTGGTGGCGCTGTTCATTGTAGCGCTGCTGACCTGGTCCCACATCTCGCTGAACACCGTGTTACTGTCCATCTATCCCATCGTCATGCTGTTTGCCTTCAGCCTGGGCGTGGGGCTGATCTTGTCTACGATGTATGTCTTTGTGCGTGACATCATGCATATCTGGGAAGTGTTCTGCACCCTGCTGGTCTACGGCAGCGCCATCTTCTATGACCCGCGCCAGATGGAAAGTTGGATGCAGTACGTCATCAACCTCAACCCCATCTACTGGTACATCACCTCGGTGCGTTCCTGCGTGATGTGGGGCGAGGGGCTGACCCCCAACATGGTGCTGATCCCGTTCCTCTGCGCCGCCCTCAGCCTGGGGCTGGGTGTCTACGTCTTTAAAAAGAATCAGGACAAATTTGTCCTGTACATGTAAGGGGGCAGCGCTATGGCAGAACAGAAACCCATTATCTCCATCGACCACGTGTCGATGCGCTTCAACCTTGCCAAGGAAAAGCACGAGAGTCTGAAAGAATACTTTGTGGCGCTGCTGCACGGCGGCATCCGGTTTGATGAGTTTTTTGCGCTGGATGACGTCAGCTTCGACATCATGCCCGGCGATTTTTACGGCCTGATCGGCCTGAACGGCAGCGGCAAATCCACCCTGCTCAAGGTCATCTCCGGCGTGTATAAGCCGAGTTCCGGCAAGGTCACGGTCAACGGCACGATTGCGCCCCTCATCGAGCTGGGCGCAGGCTTTGACATGGACCTGACCGCGCGGGAGAATATCTACCTCAACGGCACGGTGCTGGGCTATACGCCGAAGTATATCGACTCCAAATTCGATGACATCGTAGAGTTCAGTGAGCTGCAGGAATTCCTCGACGTGCCGCTGAAAAACTACTCCTCCGGCATGGTGGCCCGCCTGGCCTTTGCCGTGGCTACCATGACCAAGCCGGACATCCTGATCGCCGATGAAATTCTGTCGGTCGGCGACTTCCTCTTCCAGGAAAAGTGCGAGAAGCGCATGGCCGAGCTGCTTTCCGGCGGCACGACCGTGATTCTGGTCAGCCACTCCATCGACCAGATCGAGCGCATGTGCAACAAGGTCGCCTGGCTGGACCACGGCCACCTGCGCCGCCTTGGCCCCACCGCCGAGATCACGGCTGAGTACCGTAAGTTTGAGAAAAAAGACGCCATGCCGGCCAAAATCACCGAGGAATAACGATGAGCGAGAAACCGAACAACGAGCGCCCCGCCGACCTGGCCGTACAGGACAGCGTGGGCGGCATGGCCAAACGACTGCTGAACCCCGCCCACCTGCGGGACCTGGCCCGGCGCGGTGTCGCAACCCTGCAGGAGCAGGGGGCCGAGCAGCTTTGGCGGGATGTAAAGTTCCGCGTAGGGCTGGCACTGCACCATGACGATTGGCGGCACCGGGCGGATATTCCACTGCGGCGGGAACTGAAAGCCCAGCGCGCTGCGAACCTGCAGGGGCCGAAAATCAGCATCATCGTGCCGCTGTATAACACACCTGCGAAGTTTTTTGATGAAATGCTGCGCAGTGTGACCTGCCAGACCTACACCAATTGGGAGCTGGTGCTGGTGGATGCCAGCGACCCGTACAAACGCCTGGAAAGCCGCCTGCCCAAGGCCGTGCCCGGCACCATCGTGTATGAGCCGGTGGAAAACGGCGGCATCGCGGCCAACACCACACGCGGGTTCCAGCTGGCCCACGGCGATTATATTGCCCTGCTGGACCATGATGATGTGCTGTATCTGAACGCCCTGTATGAGGTTGTGCAGACCATCCAGAAAACAAACGCGGATTTTGTCTACAGTGACGAAATCGTCCTCTCAGCGGACTTGAAACAGCTGGGCGGCTACCATTTTAAGCCGGATTTTGCGCCTGATTATCTGCGCGGGGTGAACTTTATCACCCACCTGGCGGTGTTCAGCCGCCCGCTGCTGGATGCGGCCGGTGCCTACGAGTCCAAAGAGTTTGATGGTGCCCAGGATCATGATTTGATTCTGCGCCTGACCGAAAAAGCACAGCACATAGAGCATATCAAAAAGGTGCTCTACATCTGGCGCGGCCATGCCGGGTCCACCGCCGCAGGTATGGAGGCCAAGCCCTATGCCATCGCAGCAGGGGAGCGGGCCATCGATGCCCAGTTGCAGCGCCTCGGCCTGACTGGCCACGCCATGGCCGTGCCTGATGCGCCGGGGGCATTCCAGGTGCGGTACGAGCTTACCGGTAGCCCGCTCATCAGTGTGCTGATTCCCAACAAGGACCACACCGATGACCTGGACCGCTGCCTGACCAGCCTGTACAAAAACGCTGGGTACGATAACTTTGAGGTCATCGTCATCGAAAACAACTCCATCGACCCCGCCACCGAAGCCTACTACCAGACCATCCCCAGCCGCTTTGCTCGCTGCAGGGTGGTGCGGTATAAGGGCGTGTTCAACTTCTCGGCCATCAACAATTTTGGCGCGCAGTTTGCTGATGGCGAACACCTGCTGCTGCTGAACAATGACATCGAGGTGCTTTCCCACGACTTTTTGCGAGAACTGCTCAGCTACAGCCAGCGGCCCGATGTGGGTGTTGTGGGCGCAAAGCTGTACTACCCGGACGATACCATCCAGCATGCGGGTGTGCTGATGGGCATCAACGGCAGCGCGGGCCACAGCCACAAAAGCTATCCGCGCACCGCTGTGGGAGATATGTACCGCCTGGTCACCACCCAGGACTACATGGCCGTTACCGGTGCCTGCCTGATGACAAAAACGGCGCTTTACCGTGCAAACGACGGCCTGGATGAGGAAAGGTTTGCTGTTGCCTACAACGATGTGGACTATTGCCTAAAGTTATGGCAGCGCGGCTTGCTGAACGTCTACACCCCCCGCGCCGAGGCCTACCACTACGAAAGCAAGAGCCGCGGCCTGGATACCTTAAGCGAAAACGCTAAGCGCTACGAGCGGGAAAAAGCCAATTTCTACGCCAAATATAAGCAGTATATCGACAATTACGACCCCTACTATAACCCGCATTTCAACAATTTGTTTGAGAATTTCGGCCTGAAATAAGGGAAACGCTATGAAGCGCCGGTCCAACGGCCTGTATGGCTAATGCTGATCTTGTTTAATTTTATTTAAAGTTTCTTTGCTTACTTTCTTTTCAAAGGAAGTAAGGAATCCCGCTGATAAAGGAGTCACCACCATGAGCCTGGAAACAAAACGCATGAAGGAACTGTTCGGATATGCGCGCACCCTGACGAAGGAACAGGGCGTCGGCGTGATGGCGGCCCGGGCGGCGGGGTTCTTTAAACGGCGGTTCTTCGGCAAAAAGGCGCGGTATCTGCCCGCTAAACAAACGCTGGAAGACCAGCGCGCGGATGCCGGACAAAACGCCAAAAACTGGCCTACCATCAGCATTCTGACCCCGCTGTACAACACGCCGCCCCAGTTCCTCCAGCAATTTCTGGACAGTGTGCAGGGCCAGACGGCCCCCAACTGGCAGCTGGTACTGGTGAATGCCAGCGATGCGGCCCACACCGATGTGGAGCGCACCGCGCAGGCCCGCGCAGCGTCCGACCCGCGCATTGTCTACCGCAAGATCGAGAATAAGGGTATCGCTGCCAACACCAACGAGGCCGCCAAGCTGGCCACCGGCGCGTACCTGGCCCTGGCCGACCATGATGATATGCTGGCCCCCCACACTGTCTACTGCATGGGTAAACTGCTGGCCGAGACCGGCGCAGATTTCGCCTACAGCGATGAAGCCCTGTTTGAGAAAACGCCGGAGCACCCCCGCGTGGGGCACTTCAAGCCGGACTATGCGCCGGAATACCTGATGGCCGTTAATTACATCTGCCACCTGGCGGTGTTCAAAAAGGAACTGTTCGACGCTGTGGGCGGCGAGCGGCCGGAGTGCGACGGCGCCCAGGATCACGACCTTTTCCTGCGGCTTATCGATGAAATGCAGCGCCGCGACCCCGCCGCCAAGCCGGTACACGTCCCCCAGGTGCTGTACTACTGGCGTGTGCATGCAGCCTCCACCAGCGGCGGCACTGGGGCCAAGCCCTACGTGGAAGCCGCCGCCCGCAAGGCCGTGGCCGACCATCTGGTTGCCACCGGACGCCAGGGCACGGTGGAGCCGGGCAAATTCCCCGGCACCTGCCATGTGGTGTGGGACCTGCCCGAGCCGGAGCCGCTGGTCTCGATCCTGATCCCCAACAAGGACCACTCCGACGACCTGGAAAAGTGCCTGCACAGTATCTACGCCAAAACGACCTACGAAAACTTCGAGGTCATCGTCATCGAGAATAACTCCACCGATCCCGCTACCTTTGACTACTACAAAAAAATCCCCGAACGGTACGATAACGCCCGGGTGGTCATGTACAAGGGTGGGTTCAATTTCAGCCGTATCAACAACTTTGGCCGCAAGTACGCGGCAGGCAAGTACCTGCTGCTGCTCAATAACGACATCGAGGTCATTAACGGCGACTGGCTGACCCAGATGGTAGGGGAGTGCGCCCAGCCCGGCGTGGGCATCTGCGGCGCGATGCTGTATTACCCCGACGACACCATCCAGCACGCGGGCATCATCACCGGACTGGGCGGTTACGCGGGCCACAGCCACAAGTACCACAAGCGCGGCGGCAGCGGGTATATGTTCCGCTTGGCCACCGTGCAGGACTTCTCCGCTGTGACCGCCGCCTGCCTGCTGGTGCGCACCGCCGTGTACGACAGCGTCCACGGCCTGGATGAGGAGTTTACCGTCGCCTACAACGATGTGGATTTCTGCCTGCGGGTGCGGGATGCTGGCTGGCGCATCGTCTGGACGCCCTACGCCGAACTCTACCACCACGAGAGCAAGTCCCGCGGCTCGGACGAGAACGATCCGGCCAAGAAAGCCCGCTTTGACGCCGAGCACGACCGCCTGTATGCGGTGCATGGCAAAGAAAATATCATCCACGACCCCTATTACAGCCCGTCCCTCTCGCTGGATTACGAGGATTTCCGCGAGAGCGGCGACCTGCGCCACCTGAAATAACGGACAATAACCCTAATAAAAATCCCCCGTAGCACAAACGCTGCGGGGGACTTGTTATTTATAGGGGTAAATTACTTGGTGCCGAAGATACGGTCACCGGCATCGCCCAGGCCGGGCACGATGTAGCCGTTCTCGTTCAGCTTCTCATCCAGGGCGGCAACGTAGATGTCAACGTCGGGATGAGCCTCGTGCAGAGCCTTCAGGCCCTGGGGAGCAGCCACCAGACCGATGAACTTAATGTGCTTGGCACCGCGCTTTTTGATCTGGCCGATGGCATCGCAGGCGCTGCCGCCGGTAGCCAGCATCGGGTCCAGAACAAAGACTTCACGCTCGTTGATGTCGTTGGGCAACTTGCAGTAATACTCGATGGGCTCGAGGGTCTCCTCGTTGCGGTACATGCCGATGTGTCCGACCTTGGCGGCGGGGATCAGGTTCAGCATACCATCGACCATGCCCAGGCCGGCGCGTAGGATGGGCACCAGAGCCAGCTTACGGCCAGCCAGCACCTTGGTGCGGGCCAGGGCCACAGGGGTCTCGACCTCGACTTCCTCGGTGGGCAGGTCGCGAGTAGCCTCGTAGCAAAGCAGCATAGCGATCTCGCTTACCAGATCGCGGAATTCCTTGGTGCCGGTGTTGCGGTCACGCAGCAGGCTGATTTTGTGCTGGATCAGGGGATGGTCAACAATTTCTACAACGCTCATGGTGGTATCTCCTTGTACAAGTATTTATTCCAGCCTGCCCGTGCAGGCAATGTCAACAGGGGTAATGCGTTACAGGTTTTCCAGCGCCATCATCTTATCGATGCGCTTCTGGTGGCGGCCGCCCTCGAACTCGGCGTTCAGGAAAGCATCCACGATCTGGCAGGCGAGACCTGCGCCCACCACGCGGCCGCCCAGGCACAGGGCGTTAGCGTTGTTGTGGCGGCGGGTGAACTCTGCGCTGAAGGTATCACTGCAGCAGCAGGCACGGATGCCCTTGATCTTGTTAGCGCACATCGACATGCCCACGCCGGTGCCGCAACACAGGATGACCAGTGCGCAACTGCCGTCCAGCACGGCCTTGCAGCCCTTGGCGGCGTAGTCCGGGTAGTCCACGCTGGCGGTGGAGTCGGTGCCAAAGTCGGTGTAGGAAACACCCAACTCGTCCAGATGTGCTTTGATGGCTTCTTTCAACTCATAGCCGCCGTGGTCGGCAGCCAATGCGATCGGTTTGTCAAACTTCATCGTTTATACGGTCCCCTCTGCTTGTTGTTTTTCGCGTTCGGCGCGCTCCCGCTCGGCCTGGCTCAACCGGTGATAATCCGGCAACAGGGCAGCAGGCGGCACACAGGCCCCGGCTTCCCACATGGCTTTGGCGGCCAGCGCCACCCCGGCGCCCCGCAGCACCTGCAGGGCGGGCGAGCAGGCGGCAACTCCGCAGACCTGCTTATAGCTATTGTAGCACAAAGTTGCGCCATCGCCAACAAAAAATAGCGGTTTTTTGCAGTCTTGTACAAATTTTTCCAAACTTGCTACGGGGGCAGCGGTGTCCTCAGTCAGGCGGGTATGGGTAGCCAGATCAAAAGCACCCCAATACACCTGCCCACGGCGGGCATCCTGGGCACCAATAACGGTGCCCTCGCCCGCCAGACCGTAGGCCAGCGCAGCCATAGTGGAAACACCCGCGCAGGGAATCTGGCGCGGCAAAGCCAGCCCCTTGATGACCGAAAGCCCGATGCGCAGCCCAGTAAAGCTGCCGGGGCCGTTGGTTACGCCCAGCAGGTCGACGTTTTCCATTGTAAGCCCGCAGGCATGCAGCGCGGTATCGATCATGGGCAGCAGGGTCTCGCTGTGGGTCATGCCGTTGTTGCACTGGGTCTCGTACAGCAGGGTATCGTCCCGCAAAATGGCTACGGCGGCGGACTTGCCTGCGGTATCTACAGCCAGGATATTCATACAATCACCTATACATTATGTAATAAAAACTATAAAATCAACTAATCGTAATCTTGCGCGTTGTTTCATCCACCCGGTCAATGTGGATATGGATGGGCTGCTCCTGTTCCAGCAAGTCGGCGCAGTTCTCGCTCCACTCGCAGGCCACGACCGCGCCCATGTCCAGGTAGTCATAGAACCCGGCGGCGGCAAGGTCGTTTTCGGTGTGGATGCGGTAGAGATCAAAGTGGGCTAGCGGGCGCGGGCCGCGATAATAGTTGACAATGGCAAACGTCGGGCTGGAAACCGGGTCGGTGCAGCCCAGGCCCTCGGCCAGGCCCTGGCAGAACGCCGTTTTGCCTGCGCCCAGGCCGCCGGTGAACGCGATGAGCGCCCCGCCCGGCAGCGTTTTGGCAAACTCCCGCCCGGCGGCAACCGTTTCCTCGCGGGAATGGGTGATGATTTCCATAGGAAAACTCCTTTTTGGGGCGCAGACGACATTGCATGAAACCCGCGCCCTGATTCGTACTATATTATAATACGAAATGCACGATTTGTAAAATTTAATTGAAAAGTTGGCATATCGCCGCGGGATGCGATATAATATGCGGTAGAAATGTGAAAGGAGGTCCAGCCTATGATCGCTTTGCTTCGCCGCTACCTGCGCCGGGTCGATGCGCTGTATCTGGCGCTGTGCGCGGTGTGTTCGGCGCTCAGCGTGGTGGTGCTGGTCTCCATTGGGCAGACGCAGCTTGGCTCCAACAATAAGGCCTCGGTGCAGCTGATTGCAAGCCTGTTGGGGCTGATGCTGGCGGTCATCTTTTCCACGGTGGATTACCGCGCCCTGGCCCGTGCCTGGCCGCTGCATGCCACGGTGGCGTGGGGGCTGGTGCTGCCTACCTTGTTTTTGCACAACTTCCGGGCGGGGGTGGTCACCATTGGGTACGATGCGGGCGGCACCTCCAATTACAGCTGGTACCGGGTGGGCGGCATGACCTTTCAGCCTGCCGAGCTGGCGAAGATTAGCTTTATTTTAACGCTGGCGTTGCATTTAAGCCAGGTGCGGGGTCGGGTGAACCAGCCAAAAAATCTGCTGTTGCTGCTTTTGCATATCGGCATCCCGGCGGCGCTCATCCATATCCAGGGTGATGACGGTACAGCGCTGGTTTTTCTTGGGATTGGTGTGCTTATGCTGTACGCGGGCGGGCTGTCCCACTGGATCGTAGGTGGTGCGCTGGCGGCGGGCATTGTTGGCGGTAGTGCGTTGTTGCAGCTGCGCCCCGGCATCTTAAAAGGCTACCAGTTCAAGCGGATTCTGGCTGTCATCACGCCGGATGACCCGAACCTGACTGACATCGCCTACCAGCAGAACAAGGGGGCGATGGCCATTGGCACCGGCGGGCTGACCGGCACGGGACTGTTCACGCCGGAGCATATCTTTGTGCCCAACGCCTGGAACGACTTTATTTTTGCCTACCTTGCCAATGTGCTGGGTTTTGTGGGGGCGGCGGCAGTGTTGGTGCTGCTGCTGGGCATCTGTGTACGCACGTTGACGGCGGCGCTGCAAAGCCGGGATGCCCTGGGCCGCAACATCTGCGTGGGCATTTTTGCCGCGCTGTTTTTGCAAACGGTCATCAACCTGGGCATGAACCTGCAGGTGCTGCCCGTGATTGGTGTAACCCTGCCGTTTTTCTCGGCAGGCGGATCGAGCATTGTCATGATGTACCTCTGCGTCGGCCTGGTGCTGAGTGTGGGTCTGCAGGCGCGGCGCAGCCGCGTGGATGCGGTGGCGATTTTGTGAGGTCAGGCTTCCTTGCCTTTGCAGGAATCACCCATGCACAGGCTGGGGATCAGGCAGAGCGAGGCCAGCCCCACGAGGATGAACACAGTGCGGGACCGCCAGGACAGCGAACCGCCCAGCAGCCAGCCCATGGCGTCGAAGCCCAAGTTGATGCCGCCGATAATGAATGGCAAGCAGCAGCAAATTTTTTTGAATACGGACATAAAAAATCCCTCCCTGTACGCCAGTATGGCGCAATGGGGAGGGATTTATTCATTAGTTCTTCAACGCCTGCATGGGGGCAGGGATGCGGCCGCCGCGGTGGATCATGACGGCGGGGCTGAACTTGCTGATGGGCATGATGGGGGCGTGGCCAAGCAGGCCACCGAAGTCCAGCACATCGCCCGCTTTGTGGCCAATGGCCGGAATGACGCGCACGGCGGTGGTCTTGCTGTTCACCATGCCAATGGCGGCTTCGTCAGCGATCAGGCCGCTGATGACCTCGGCAGTGGTGTCGCCGGGGATGACAACCATGTCGATGCCCACGGAGCAAACCGCAGTCATGGCTTCCAGCTTTTCCAGCGTCAGGCTGCCGCAGTTGGCGGCGTTGATCATGCCGTCATCCTCGGACACCGGGATGAACGCGCCGGACAGGCCGCCCACATGGTTACTGGCCATCACGCCGCCCTTTTTGACGGCATCATTCAGCAGGGCCAGGCAGGCGGTGGTGCCACAGCAGCCGCAGCTTTCCAGACCCATTTCTTCCAGAATGTTGGCAACGCTGTCGCCAATAGCCGGGGTGGGGGCCAGGGACAGATCGATGATACCTGCCGGTACACCCAGGCGTTCACTGGCCAGGTTGGCTACCAGCTGGCCCAGACGGGTGATCTTGAACGCTGTGCGCTTGACCAACTCGGCAACCTCGTCCATGGGGGCATCCTTGGGCAGCTTGGCAAGGGCGGCGCGCACGGCACCGGGGCCGGAAACACCCACGTGGATCTCGCAGTCTGGCTCGCCCGCGCCGTGGAAAGCACCCGCCATAAAGGGGTTGTCCTCGGGCGCATTGCAGAACACGACCAGCTTGGCATCGCCCATGCACATGTTGTCCTTGGTCAGCTCGGCGGTCTCGCGCACGACCTCGCCCATCAGCTTGACGGCATCCATGTTGATACCCGACTTGGTGGAGCCAATATTGACGCTGGAACATACAATATCGGTCTCGGCCAGGGCGCGGGGAATGGCCTGAATCAGGCGGCGGTCACCGGCAGAAAAGCCCTTGTGTACCAGCGCGCCGAATCCGCCGATGAAGTTGACACCCACGGCCTTGGCGGCGCGATCCAGCGTCTTGGCATACATAACAGGGTCAGCATCGGGGGCCGCACCCAGCAGCATGGCAATGGGCGTAACGCTGATACGCTTGTTCACGATGGGAATGCCGTACTCACTGCTGATATTGTCTACAGTGGAGACAAGGTTGCCTGCCAGGCGGGTAATCTTGTTGTAGATTTTCTCGCAGGCCTTTTCGCCGTCCGGGTCGATGCAGTCCAGCAGACTGATGCCCATGGTGACGGTACGCACGTCCAGGTTCTCATCGGTCAGCATGCCAATGGTTTCCATAATGTCGTTGCGGTTCAGAATTCGCATTTTCCAATTCCTCCCCGTCAGATGGTGTGCATGGCATCAAAGACTTCCTGGCGGGTCACTGTGACCTGCATCTTCATCTCAGCGCCCAGGGCGGTAAAGCGGTCC
This sequence comes from Coriobacteriaceae bacterium, assembly GCA_963588145.1. Lineage (GTDB taxonomy): Bacteria > Bacillota > Clostridia > Oscillospirales > Ruminococcaceae > Gemmiger. Next base: position 78,934 of record CAVAGJ010000003.1, on the reverse strand, counting down.
CGCATGGCAACGTGGTCCACATTGCAGTGGGCCATGTCCACCAGCATAATCATGCAGAACATATCCTGCATGATGGATTGGGTGATGTCCTCGATGTTGATATTCAACTCGGCGCAGACGGCGCTGACCTTGGCAACAACACCCACGGTGTCGCGGCCAATGACGGTGATAACTGCTTTCATACGATATACCCCCTCATAAAAACACCGGCTCAATTGCCGGATTAACAGCATTATAGCAGAATGGCAGGAAAGAGTAAAGAAAGTAGGACTTTTGGGGAGGGCGGGAGCCTTTCCTCTGCGCCCTTAAAATTCCGCAGAATGCTCCTCCGCCCGTATATCATCCCGCTCCAGCTCGGCCAGGATCTCATCGTCGCCCTGGTGGAGCAACAGCTTTTGGCTGTACTGTTCAAAGCGCTCGCACTCGTTCTCGGCAAGATACGGGGCGGAGTCGGGGCCAAGGGCCAGCTCGTTGACGAAAACCACCATCTCCTGGCCGGTCTCAAATGCCCGTTCCATAAAGTCAAAGGCAAATTCCAGCGCATCCCCGGCGGAGGTCACGGCATCCTCCCGGCGGCGCACCTGGGTGTTGAACTCGGCCCGCACGGTGTCAAAGGCATCGTCAGCGTCCAGGGCCTTGTCCAGCTTTTTGCCCCAGGCATCCAGCAACGCGGCGGTGCGGGTGCGGGCGGCCAGTTCTTCCGGCAGCAGACTGGCGGCAGCTTTGGCATCCTCCAACCGCTGGCGGTAAGCGCCGCACTGCTCGGCAAACAGGGCGGCAGGCTCGGCTTCGGGCTGCTGGTTCAAAGCGCGCTTAAAGCTGCGCAGCTGCTGGTAGCAGGCATCGGTCACGGCACCAATGTTCCGTGCGGCGGCGAAGCGGGTGTTTAACCCCGCCAGCAGCAGACTGACCAAGCTGATGCGCTCATCAAAGCTGGCCTTGACGGCGCGTTCCACCACCGCATCAAAGGACTTGCCCTGCAAAATATCCTCCACGCCGTAATCCTGGTGGTACTTGCGGTAGAGCACCCAGTAGGCGGCAAAGTCCCGCGCAACTTCGGGATGGCGCAGGTATTGGGCAATGACCCCCTCATCCACCGGCAGGTCCAGCTTGTCGGCGGCCTGCAGGAATGCGGAGAGATCCTCCCACCCACGGGCGGTGACGAACTGCACACCGTCCACATCGTTCTCGATTTTATAAAAGTGCTGCGGCCGCAATTCCAGGTAGGCCATCACGGCGGGGTGCAGGCGGTGGGCACGGGCATACTCCTGCCAGACGCTCAACTTCGGCTCAATGTCGATGCGCCGCACACGATCCAGCGTGACCAGATCGAACTCCCGCACACTTTTGTTGTACTCCGGCGGGTTGCCGGCGGCCACGATGATCCACCCGGCAGGCACCGCCTGGTTGCCGAAGGTCTTGCACTGCAAAAATTGCAGCATCGTGGGGGCCAGCGTTTCGCTGACACAGTTGATCTCGTCGATAAACAAAATGCCGTTCTGCTTGCCGGTGCGCTCCATGGCGGCATAGACGCTGGCGATGATCTCGCTCATCGTGTACTCGGTCACGCTGCGGGTTTTGCCGGCGTAGTTACGCTCCCGGATGAAAGGCAGGCCCACGGCGCTTTGGCGGGTGTGGTGGGTGATGGTGTAGGCCACCAGCGCAATGCCGCACTCCTGGGCAATCTGCTCCATGATTTGGGTTTTGCCAACGCCCGGCGGGCCCATCAGCAGGATGGGGCGCTGGCGTACCGGCGGGATCAGCGGCGCGCCGGTGTCGTCACAGGCCAGGTAAGCCCGCACGGTTTGTTTGATTTCCTCTTTCGCACGTTGAATATCCATAGCGCATCATCCTTTCGGCGGGACTTTATGTTGCTGGGGTCGTTCAAATTCTTCGGGCTGTAAAATCAGGCGCATGGCCCAGGGGGGCACTTCCGGCGGCGGGGTGCCATCCTCCAAAAACAAAAAGGCGGTTTCAAAGGGCGGCCGGTGGGCGGGGTAGATGCCCTTGCCGTCGGTAAAATACAAAACGCCCTGCAGGTCGCGGAGTTCGCCCTGCTCCAGCAGTTCGGCAATGCGGGCGAACGCGGGGCGGAAGTCGGTGCCGCCACCCCCGTGCAGCGTAAAGCGGGTGGTGTAGCGGTCCAGCGCGTCCAGATCGGTCAGCCAGGTCTCGTCCTGGATGGCATTGTCCGCCTGCAGCACCAAAATCCGGCACTGTCTAAAAAAGCTGTCCTGGCTTTTTAATAAGGTGAACGTTTCTTGTAAAAAGGCTTTCACCAGCTCCCCGGCGGTGGATTCGCTGGTGTCCAGCACGATCACAAAGTCGCGGATCTTTTTCACTTCGCGGCTTTCCAGCGGCTCGATCAGCGGCAGATTGCCGTAGACCCGCAGACCGTAGCTGTAAAAGCCCAGGTCGAATTCTTCGGGGTTGAGGTGAGGTTCCTCGTGCCAGACGGCAAAGCGGCGCAGGAAATCCCGATAGCTGCGGCGGCTGCGGCTGGCCTGTACCTGGGCCCGCAGGGCGCGGGCACCGGCGTTTTCGCCCGCATGCTGGCCGGATTCCTCCATGCTCAACTGCGTCTGGCGGCCCAGCTGCTCCCACTGTTTGCCCTGCATCTGGGCCTGGGGGCTGTCCGGGTCAGCGGGCCAGAAGCGGTGGTCGTCACAGGTGAATTCCCGCAGCCACTTGGTCAGGGTTTCTTCGTCTGTCTCCCGCAGTGCGCGGTAAATCGGGCCAGCGGCCAGCAAGCCGCATTTTTGCTGCAATTGTTGGTACGCCTGCTGCCGCAGCCAGCCCACCGGGCGGGTGGTGGCCGGGGTGTTCAGGCTGTCCAACGTGTTTTCTACGGCGATGTCACAGGCCAGCCCCCACAGGGTGTGGTCCCGGTCGCCCCGCAGCCACAAGTGGCGGAAGATGCAGTGCAGTACGCTGTGCAGATACGCCCGGGGCAGATAGCGCCGGTTTTTGCGGTAGGTTGCCAGCACCCAGGCGGGAGGGTAGCACAGGCGGGCACCATCGGTGGCAAAGGCCGCGCCGGTGGTATCCGGCGGCAGCGGGGCAGGGGGCAGGGCACCCAGGGCCGCGCTTAAGTAGCGCTGGTCAAGATACAACTCGCCCCGCAGCTGGTCCATGATACGCCGTGCCATCGTGGATTCCCACTCGGTCTGGGTTTGGATGTGGTGCGGCATGAGTGCCCTCCTCCTTTCTAAATTTTTAGCAGTGTTGCAATGTAAGGAAAAACGTGAAAAATTAGTCGCCGCATAAAGCCTCCCTTGTGTAAAGGGAGGTGGCACGGCGTAGCCGTGACGGAGGGATTGTCCCATTTGCCAGGCAAGTCGGTCTACACCCATAAGGCCACAATCCCCCAGTCACCTTCGGTGACAGCCCCCTTTACACAAGGGGGCCTTTGTGTAGCTCGCCCCTACAATAATGTTTCCGAAACGTATATACATATGCACATTTTACAAATCGTCAAAACCGTATGTCTTTTTTGCCGGGCGCTTGGGGCGGCCTAACAACAGCGCGGCTCCGGCGCTCCAGCCTTGGCGGGCGCAAAAGGCGGCGGCGTTGGCGGTGGGCAGGCCCAAACCTACCAGCAATTTCACCGCTGCTTCATCCCGTGTGGTGATGGCTAAGGTAAACGCTGCGTCCGGGTGGGCCGTCAAATAAAACTCGTAGTCGGCGCGGGCATCCTCGCCTAAACCGTAGGGCAGGCAGAGCCGTCCCAGCGCCAGACGGCAGAGCTTTTCCTCGCTCTCGCCCACGCAGGCCTGGGCAAAGCTGGCATCGTAGGCGGCAAAGTCCAGGCTGCCGTCTGCCGCAAAGCACTGGCGCATGCGGTAGCCCTCGCCCTCAATACTGTGGTTGAAAATGTGCGCCGGGGTGTTCTCGTCCAGCAGTTCAAAATATTCGGGGTAGAACAGCCGTGCCCCGCCGGTGAATTCCACCGTCACGTCCGCACTGATAGCAACCAGCAGCCGCTTTAAACCCGTGGCTTCGCCGGGGTCAGCATGTAGTTCCAGCACGTTCAGGCTGCGGCAGTTGGTAAACAGGTCGCTGCCAAAACTGTCGGCTGCTTTGCCCAGGCGCACCCGGCGCAGCTTGCGGCAGTTGTAAAACGCCGCGCTGTCAATCACTTGTACGGTGTCCGGCAGGGTGACTTCCTCCACAAAATTGCCTACAATTTCGTGGGTGTCCGCGCTGTCCGCAGGCCACAGGGGGCCGCCGGTCACGGGTTTGTCGGCAAAGCAGTAGGGGCCGATTTCCGTAACCAGCACCCCGTCCACGGTATCCGGCACCACGGGGCAGGGGGTATCGCCCAACACCCGCAGCACCCGCGCGCCGTTCGCGCAGCTTTGCCATACCACCGCCACAAAAATCCCCCCTTTACATTGCCCACATTATAGCATAAAATAGTGTGGCAAGAAATATAAAATGGAAGAAAAGACAAGAAAAACGGGGCAAAAACATGGCAAATGTCAAACAGACCGATATTTTGACCGGCAGCATCCCCAAACAGCTGCTGGCCTTTTTCCTGCCAATCTGGTTCGGTACACTGTTCCAACAGCTGTACAATACCGCTGATACCCTCATCGTGGGTAACTTTGTGGGCACCCAGGCGCTGGCGGCGGTGGGCGCAACGGGGCCTTTTGTCAACCTGCTGGTGGGTCTGTTTGTCGGGCTTTGCAGCGGTGTAGGTGTCGTTGTATCGCAAAGCTTCGGCGCGCGGAATTTTGAAAGCGTTGACCGCCAGGTACACACGGCGCTGGTGTTCAGCGTGGTCATCGGCGCGGTGTTGACCCTGGTGGGCATGGTGACGGCCCGGCCCATGATGCACCTGATGGGTACACCGGAGGAGATCCTGGATTTCTCCACGCTGTATCTGCGCATCTACTTTTTGGGTATGATCCCGCAGATCTTGTACAATACCGGCACCTATATTTTACGTGCCATCGGCGATTCCAAGCGGCCGCTGTACTTCCTGATTGCCGCATCGCTGGTCAATATCGTATTGGATGTAGTGTTTATTGCGGTGCTGGGCTGGGGTGTGGCCGGTGCGGCCATTGCCACGGTCGCCAGCCAGGTAGCCAGCGCCCTGCTCACCCTGCGCTGTGTTGTCGGCTCCGAGGGCATGCCTTGGCATGTCTCGCTGGATAAAATGCGGATGGAGCCGGGCATCCTGGGGGCCATCTGCACCATCGGCATCCCGGCGGCGGCCCAGAGCGCCATGTACAACCTCAGCAACATGGTCATCCAAAGCTGCATGAACAGCTTCGGTACCGATACCATCGCGGCTTGGGGCGTGTACGGCAAGATCGATTTCGTGTTCTGGATGACCATCAACTCGCTGGGCATCGCCATCACCACCTTTGTGGGGCAAAACTTCGGTGCCCGCCAGTACGACCGTGTGCGCAGCGGTGTGCGGGTGTGCATGGCTATGGCCGCCGGGTTGACACTGCTGGTCAGTGTCAGCTTCTACTTTGCGGCCGAACCGCTTTTTCGCGTATTTACGCAGGATAACAACGTGGTGGCGGTGGGTGTGCAGATGATGCACGTGCTGACACCGGTGTACATCACCTATATCAGCATCGAGGTGCTGTCCGGTGCACTGCGCGGCTGCGGCGATGTCCGCGTGCCAACGCTGATTACCGTGCTGTTCGTCTGCGGTCTGCGGGTGCTGTGGCTGACGGTGATGGTGCCGCTGTACCACACCATCGCTACGGTGGAGTTCAGTTACCCGCTGACCTGGACGGTCTCCTCGCTGCTGTTCCTCATCTACTACCTGCGCGGCGGCTGGCTGAAACGGTGCATTGCGAAAAGAGACGCGCAAACCTGACTGTAGGGGCGAACATTGTTCGCCCGCGGGCGCATATAGAATGCGCCCCTACGGCGTGACATGCTCCGTGCCTTGTGGACGTAGGGGCGGATTCCATATCCGCCCGTACAGCCTTGCCATGGATGCGGGTTTGCCCCTACATGCTCTATCATTGAAGAAAAGTACTTCCGCAGTTACAAGGTATTACCCTATACCTTGTAACTGCGGAAGTACTTTTCTACGTCCGTACCATTTTCTCATACAAAGTCTCATTAGCTGGATAGTGAAATAATGAGATTTTGAGAAAACAGTTAGCGTAAACTATCCATTATTTCACTTCCCTTTACACCATCGTCCTATAAGCATAAAAAATCAACGATGGCTCGATATTGTCTCAAAATCTCAAATTCTCAATATCCCACCACCAAGGATTTGAAATTTTGTGAGATTTTGCCTATAAACCAAACAGCCAGCCCCAAATCCGGGGCTGGCTGTTGTTATGCTGTTAGCAATTAAACTTTAAAGCTGTCCTTCAGTGTCACGATGCGGTTGTAAGTGCCCTCGTGCTTGCTGTCGGGGGTAAAGTAGCCGTTGCGCACGAACTGGAAGCGCTCGCCGGGCTTGGCATCCTTAAGGCTTTCTTCCAGCTTGGCGTGGGGTACAGTGGTGACGCTTTCGGGGTTCAGGTAATCCTTGAAGTCAGCGTCATCGGGGATGCTGTTCATGTTGGATTCGGTGAACAGCTTGTCGTACAGGTTGGCCTCGGCATCGATGCAATGCTCGCAGCTGACCCAATGGATGGTGCCGCGCACCTTGCGGCCATCAGCGGGGTTGCCGTTGCGGGTTTCCAGGTCGGCGTTGGCATGCACGGCAATTACGTTGCCGGCCTCGTCCTTGTCCACGCCGGTGCAGCGGACAAGATACGCGCCCATCAGGCGCACTTCGCTGCCCAGGGTCAGCCGCTTGAACTTCGGCGGCGGAACCTCAAAGAAGTCGCTACGCTCGATCCATAGTTCCTTGGTAAAGGCCACGGGGCGGGTGGTGGTGTCGTTGGCCTCGCGGTTCGGGTTGTTGGGCAGGTCAAACATCTCGCACTGGTCGGCGGGGTAGTTGTCGATGATGAGCTTGATGGGTTCAAGCACAGCCACGCGGCGCTGGGCGTTCAGCTCCAGCTCGGCGCGCAGCACGGCTTCCAGCTGGCGCATATCCACCAGGTTGTCGGCCTTGGAGATGCCTGCCTCCTTTACAAAGGTGAAGATGCTGGTGGGGGTGTAGCCGCGGCGGCGCAGGCCGGACAGGGTGGGCATACGGGGGTCATCCCACCCGTCCACGATGTGCTTCTCCACCAGTTCGCGCAGGTAGCGCTTGCTCATAACGGTGTTGGTCACGTTCAGGCGGGCAAACTCGCGCTGCTTCGGAAATTCTTTGCCAAACAGGTTCTGGATCACCCAGTCATACAGCGGGCGGTGGTTCTCAAACTCCAGGCTGCACAGGCTGAAAGTGATGCCCTCGATGGCATCCTGGATGGGATGGGCAAAGTCATACATCGGGTAGATGCACCACTTGTCGCCCTGGCGGTGATGGGTCACATGCTTGATGCGGTAGATGGTCGGGTCGCGCATGTTCATGTTCGGGCTGGCAAGGTCGATTTTGGCGCGCAGGGTCTTTTCGCCATCGGCAAACTCACCGGCGCGCATGCGGCGGAACAGGTCCAGGTTTTCCTCGGGCGTACGGTCACGATACGGGCTGGGACGGCTGGGCTTGCCGGCATCGTTGCCGCGGTATTCCTGCATCTGCTCGCGGGTCAGGTCGTCCACGTAGGCCTTGCCCTCGCGGATCAGCTGCTCGGCATACTCATAGCAGCGCTCAAAATAATCGCTGCCGTAGTAGATGCCGCCGTTGGGGTCGGCACCCAGCCAGTGCAGGTCCTGCAGGATGCTCTGCACGTACTCATCCCCCTCGCGGGCAGGGTTGGTATCGTCAAAGCGCAGGTTGAACAAACCGCCGTAATGCTTGGCGATGGTGTAGTTGATGAAAATTGCCTTGGCCGAACCAATGTGCAGGTAGCCGTTCGGCTCCGGCGGGAAACGGGTATGCACCACGTCGACCTTGCCCTCGGCCAGGTCGGCATCGATAATATCCGTCAAAAAGTTGGAAAATTTCTCTTCTGCCATAATTGCACCCCAAATTTTCTAGGCAAGTCCGCACAATTCTAAGTGCCGCCAGAGCGGTGCTTAAGCCCGAAGGGCGGGAATTGCGCGGGGTTGCCTACAGTATTTACTTATTTTACACCAGTTATAGGTATTTCGCAAGTGGTGGGCGGCATTTTGCGCAGTTTCCCGGCATTAAGATGGCCAGGGATGGGAGAACATGACCTGTCAATTTACCAAAATGCAGGTCGCATGCAACGATTATTTGTACGTTGACTGCTGCACGGGCGGGTTGCCAACACGGCAGGAAACCGCCGCACTGGCGGTGTAGTTTTCCCGGCGGGGATAGTGTTTGAAGGGGAAATTACGTTCCCTACAAAATAAAACACGGTTTCCCCGCTTTTATCTTGCGCCAAGGGCAAAATTGTGGTAAAGTTATCCTAATTAGAGGAATACTGAACAAACATAGAGGGGGACCACCATGCAGCTCAATCCGCATTACGCCGAACTGAACGAGAGTTATCTTTTCAGCACCATCGCCCATAAAGTCGCCGACTACCAGAAAGCCCACCCGGAGGCCGATGTCATCCGCCTGGGTATCGGCGATGTGACTCTGCCGCTGGCCGCTTCTGTCACCGAGGCCATGCACAAGGCCGTTGAGGAGCAGGGTCACAAGGAGACTTTCCACGGCTACATTCCCAGCGAGCAGGGCTACGAGTTCCTGCGCGAGGCTATCCAGAAGTATTATGCAAAGAACGGAGTATCGTTGGATACGGCCGAGATCTTCATCTCCGATGGTGCCAAGAGCGACCTGGGCAACCTGCTGGACCTGTTCAGCCAGGATAATACCATCCTTGTGCCCGACCCCGTCTACCCGGTTTACGTGGACGATAATGTGATGGCTGGCCGCAAGATTTTGTACCTGCCCGCCACCGCCGAGAATAACTTCCTGCCCATGCCGGACGAAGCCCCCCATGCCGATATTGTGTACATCTGCAGCCCCAACAACCCCACTGGCGCGACCTACTCGGTGGAGCAGCTGAAAGCCTGGGTTGACTGGGCCAAGCAGAACGAGGCTATCATCCTGTTTGACGCTGCCTATGAGTGCTTCGTCACCGAGCCGGGGCTGGCCCGCAGCATCTACCAGGTCGAGGGCGCTAAAGAGGTGGCTGTTGAGGTTTGCAGCTTCTCCAAAATTGCAGGCTTCACCGGCACCCGTTGCGGTTACACCGTGGTGCCCACCGCCATTGCCGAGGGCAAGCTGAACAAGATGTGGCTGCGCCGCCAGACTACGAAATTTAACGGTGTTGCGTATGTTGTACAGCGCGGTGCCGCCGCCGTCTTTACCGAGGAAGGTATGCGCGAGATCCAGCAGAACCTGGACTACTACCGCGCCAACGCTGCCGTTATCGCTGCCGCTTTGGACGAGGCTGGCGTGTGGTACTGCGGCGGAAAAAACAGCCCCTACATCTGGCTGCGCTGCCCCAACAACATGGGCAGCTGGGAGTTCTTCGACTGGCTGCTGGAGACGGCCAACGTGGTCGGTACTCCCGGCGAGGGCTTTGGCCCTTGCGGCAAAGGGTATTTCCGCCTGACGGCTTTCGGCGATACAGCCCGCACCAAAGAGGCCGCTGCCCGCATCAAGGCCGCCCTGGCTGCACTTTAATTCATCGGAGGAACGTACAATGAAACCGAATGAAGAAATTATGGAATTCCTGAAGGAAAACCCCACTTTCTACCTGGCTACCGTGGATGGTTACCTGCCCCGTGTGCGGCCTATCGGCTTTGCCATGTGGTACAAGGATCACTTGTGCATTGCGCTGGGCAAGCATAAGGCTGCCTACAAGCAGCTGTTGGACAACACCAACCTGGAGATCTGCGCTGCCAATGACCGCGGCGAGTGGCTGCGTGTGCAGGGTACTGCGAACTTTGACAATACCCCAGAAGCTCAGGCTGCAGCCTTCCAGGTCATGCCCCAGCTGGCCGATATGTATAACGAGGAGACCGGCCATAAGCTTGGCATCGTCTATCTCGACCACCTCTCCGCCAAACTCTTCTCCATGTCCGGCGTGGTGAAGGATGTTATGAATTATTAAGTAAAACCTTAATAAACCAAGAACCCCCGCAGACCAATTGGATCTGCGGGGGTGTTTTTGTGCAATATTTTGCTATGCGCGGACACCAGAAAAAAATCCAGAAAGGCGCAGAGAAAATCAAGACAGTGCATAGGTGCTCGCTCCACTCCGTTCCGCTCGCCCCCTCGTGCCTCTCCAAGCAAAATCCAAGAAATTTCCAAGGCCAATCCAAGAATAATCCACGATAAACCTAAGAATTTCCCGCAGGGAATGGAATGAGAAAGGAGTGGAAACAAAAAAGAAAGCAGGCCCCGGAGCCGGATGGCGGAGAGGCCTGCGTGTGGATTCTTAACTTGTCTCTTTGGTCTTCGGTGAACGCCCTGTATCATAGTAATATAGAAAAGAATATAAGTCAATATGTGACGATAAACTGTAACTTTTATAAATACGCTTTTAAATTAAAATCACTTGACAATACTGCCCATTTAAACGTATGCTATATGTAAAGAAAAACGAGCGGATAGGAAGTGTTTTGCCATTTTTAATTACGAGTGTAAGCCGAAGAAAACTTCACAGGAACTTGTCGCAATGCTAAAGGATGAAAAAGGCATAACCTTTTCCATTATGTCGGAGACGGACGCGGCAGAATATCTCTCCAAGCGAAATAACTATCTGCGGACAGCCTCTTATCGAAAGAACTATGCAAAGCACGAGACTGGTGCGCAAGCAGGAAAGTATATCAATCTGGATTTTGCCTATCTTGCAGAACTGTCAAATATTGACTTCTACTTACGGGAACATCTCTTGAAGATGTGCATTGACATTGAACACGCATTGAAAGTGGCGCTGCTGGCAGAAATTGAGCAGAACCCGCAGGAGGATGGCTATAAAATCGTATGTGATTTTTTGGAGAAGCACCCACAGGTAAAACATTCGATTGAGCAAAAAGCGGATGCGACATTTACAGGCGACTTGATAAATAAATACTTCAATCTGTGCTACATGGTGGATAGCAAGACAAATAAATGTTCGGTCAGAATCATCAATGTGGACTGTCCTGTTTGGGTGTTGGCGGAAATTATTAGCTTTGGCGACTTGATAAAGCTGTGCGAGTTTTACAGTACGAATTATCGCCAGTTCTTTGCGGTGGCGCTGGATAGGAACATTATTAATCCGGTAAAGAGTCTGCGGAACGCCTGTGCCCATAATAATAATTGTCTGTTTACTTCGCTTAGACCGAGCAAAGCCACCAGACCGCCGCAGGTGATTTCCAAAGTGGCAGCAAGAGTTCCCAACATTTCCAGAACGGAAAGAGCCAAAAAGCTCTCCAGTAGACCTGTGTTTGAGATTATCTGTCTGCTTTATGAATACCAACTGGTGGTGAGTCCGAAAGTTAAGGAAAATCGGATGACTGAGTTGAAAGAATTTGTCGATGGTCGAATGATAAGGCACATGGATTATTTTACCGGGGACGATGGCAACCAACTGGTAGAATCTACCTTACTTTTTATAAAAAAGGCGATTGACTTTTTCTCATAATAAGCATATAATACTAATGTAATCAAAAAGATACTATATCTTTTGTGAGGACGACGTTACTGACGCCGTTCTCATTTTCTTTTTATAGTTAAAAGGCAGCCTGTAGAATGAGGAATCATTTTACAGGCTATTTCGCCTATATGGGCATTGTCTCTCGCAATTCCCGCTTATATTTGTAATACGTATTCCGCGCAATAATGCAATCGCAGAAAAGACAAATCTGCACAGTGCAGTAGCATTTGTTCTTCAAAGTGATGAACGTCAGAATCATATCTGGCGTGAGGTATGGGTTCTGCAAGATAATAATATCATTAAAGTCATCATCTGACCTTACTTTTTAATGTGGGGAGGGCGGCGTAGTAATGCAGCAAATATGTATAAATAACATTGAAGATTATGTAAAAGCTGTTTGCCAAGTTAGAGCTACATTCCATAAGTGTACCCCAATGGCAAATGAAATGCCGCTATTTCGGGGACAGGCTGATGTTGACTACGAACTTCTTCCATCTATTGGGCGAGGGCGCTTAGATGCCATTGACATTACAATTTTTAATGAAGAACGAAATCTATTGGAAATGGCGAAGTATAAAATGCCTTCCGTATTTACTGATAATTTGTCTCCAATTGAATTGCTGGCTTTGGCTCAGCATCACGGAATTCCGACAAGACTGTTGGATGTGACAGAGAATGCATTAGTTGCATTATACTTTGCCTGTGTCAACTGCACAGATAAAGATGGGGAAGTTTTTATCTTTAAAGAGGACGCTCGGAATGTGACGAATTATCCTATAATTCAGGCAATAGCAGATTCTTATAGATTATGTGAGGGTAAGATACCCCTGCGGTAAGCTTTGTTCAAAAAGCAATGAATCTCAGCTATTTTGCCGAGCAACGCTATTTAGCGCAGCTTTTTGATGCGAAAGTAGAGAGTCAGGCGGCTGAAGGATTACCAACTGGATTTGATGAATGGATTAGCGGAATTTCGAGGGATTTGATTTTCATTTATGCTCCTTTCACAAGCCTCCGACAAAAAATGCAGCAAGGGCGTTATATTCTTTTTCCAAATTCGATTGAAACAACGGAAAATGGTACAGTTATGATTGAGTCTAAGATAACTGCCATCCCAAAAGACCATGATAGAATTGCGGCGCGGATACAAATTGATAAAGCAGCGAAAGCAAAAATCATGCACGACCTACAGCTATTTGGTATCAGTCGTCAAACTCTCTTTGCTGATAGTACAGATACCGTATGCGAAGAGATAACAAGGGAGGCTTTCAATCGAATTAGGGACTGAGTGGTTGATGCACAGACCCGCGCAGGTGACTATCAAGATGATTTTAAGGCAGTTATTAAGCTGGCCGACCTTGTTGACTTAGTAACAAGCGAATGGCTTCCAGATATAGAATAGAGATGAGCAAAACGCCTGTTTTGCGAAATCAAGACACAACATACAGAAGCCAACCATATTAATGCTACTATATGCTGTGTAGCTTTTGCGAGCAAATCGGAGTTTTGCTCATCCTTAGATATAGAAAACCAAGGAGGTGGTTCCGTGAAAAAATCGGAACAGAGCGCGCGACTATCCAGCACAAAAACAGAATACGTTTCGGCAGGAACGGGCTGCAATTCTGCAAGCAAATCCGATACAACGGGGTACGGCATCCGAAAGTGTTGGCAGCTGACAACATAGCTCTGCTCTTCTCCGCAGAGCAAAACGCGGACGTGTTCGCCGTTTTCAGCGGCAAGGATGTCAAGATTTCTCATGGCTGGTATCCTCCTTGTCGATGATGATACCCCAATCGGATATGCCTTGCTGCTGCCAGTATCGGCGGGATAGCTCCAGCTTTTCCGCAACGGAGGGACGGCTTAGAAAAGACCGAAAGACAGCCTCGCGGACTGCCGTGTGCCCATTGTCATAGTGCAAAACAAAATCTGTGGTGTAGGTCTCACTGGGGAGATTCAAGTCATTGGCAGGAATATCATTGCCGAGGATAGGAACATTACACTCAAATTGAAAAATTGCCGGTTCTGCATCCAGCATTTTTGCGGCGGCAAACTGCACCCTGTCATACAGGCAACAGACAGCTTTGCATTTGGTGAGCATGATTTTGGTACAGCGCTCTTTTTGGACTTGTTTTCGCATTTCTTTGACGCTCCTTAATGTGAATTTGGGGCGTCCGTTTCACCGAAGAAAAAGGAAAATCAACCGTGCCCTTTTGGGGCAAACTTCTGTTCCACATTTTCCAAAAATCGAACCCAAAAGAGCGAAATTTGGAAAAAGTGGAATTTTAGTATGCCTTTTGGAAAATCTTGAATTTTTGCGTGCCTCATGGATTTATCGTTGTGATGGCATAAAGATGTATTAAGAGGCAAAACAGGATTCCACATTTTCCGATTTTCTATTGACCGTACTATATGCGCGGGCACTCGAAAAAATCCAGAAAGGCGCAGAGAAAATCAAGAGAGCGCATAGGTGCTCGCTCCACTCCGTTCCGCTCGCACGCTGCCTAATCTCCAAGCCAACTCCAAGAACATTCCAAGGCCACACCAAGCAAAATCAACGCATTATCTCATGTTTCCCCGCAGGGAATGGAATGAGAAAGGAGTGGAAACAAAAAAGAAAGCAGGCCCCGGAGCCGGATGGCGGAGAGGCCTGCGTATGGATTCTTAACTTGTCTCTTTGGTATTCGGTGAACGCCCTGTATCAATTTGCTTTTACGCGTGGGATGGATGCAGGATGGTGCGCCAGTCGAGGTCGCCATGCTCTAGGCCGTGGATCAGCACTTCGGCGGTGGCAATGTTGGTGGCGACGGGGATGTTATGCACATCGCAGATGCGCAGCAGGTTCATTTCGTTGGGTTCGCTGGGCTTGGCGGCGATGGGGTCGCGGAAGAACAGCAGCATGTCCACTTCCTCGCAGGCGATGCGGGCCATAATCTGCTGGTCGCCGCCGTGGCCGCCGGGCAGGAACTTCTGCACGGGCAGGCCGACATTTTCCTCCACCAAACGGCCGGTCGTACCGGTGGCAATTAGGTGATGCTGTGCTAATATATGGCGATAAGCCGTGCAGAATTGCACCATCAACTCCTTTTTAGAGTCATGCGCCACCAGAGCGATCGTCATAAAAGATCCACCATCCTTTTGCGGTAATTCGTGCAAACCTGCACCTTAGAAAGTAAGCGGGACCCTTTGCCCGCATAAGCGTTTTGCCAAAGCCTGCCCGGCCACAACAGCAGCATCATGGGCGGGGGGCACAGTGCCGGAAGCACCGGCCAGCTGTAAAGCAACACTCTCGGGGATAACGGCAATCAGCTGCGCACCCACGGTGTCGATACATTCATCCAGGTCTTCCACGCTGGCGCGCTTGCCGAAACTGTCCCGCGTGACGCGGTTCATCACCAGGCGCACGGCACTTTGAAGACGGCCATCTGCCAACAGTCGGTCGGCCACGATCTTGCCGTCCCGCAGGGCCACGGGGTCGGGAGTCAGCACCAGCAGGGCGCGATCCGCTACCGTGACAGCTGCTGTAAACGGCGCACCCATCCCGGCGGCGGTGTCCAGCAGGATAAAATCAAAGTACGGCCGCACGGCCTGCAACAGCCGCCCCAGGGGAACCGCCGCCACTTCGCCGCCCTCATAGGGGGCGCTGATGACCGAAAGCCCAGTATACAATGGGCTGGGCACGATGGCTTTTGCCGGTTCACACCGGCCGCAGAGGATATCCTCAATATCGTACACCGTGCGTCCATAGACACCTGCAATAATATCAACGCTACGCAGACCGGAATCCAACTCCACCAGCAGTACCTTGCGGCCCAGCCGAGCCAGGCTTGCACCCAGCAGGACCGATACAGTGCTTTTGCCGGTGCCGCCCTTGCCGGAGCAAATCATAACACATTGTGCGCCCATGGAAACTCCCTCTGCCGCACAACACCGCGACACTATTCTGTTTACATTATAGCATAGTGTCGCTGTTTGGACAACAGATTTTTTGGTAAAAAATTACAAAAGATTTTTGCGCAAAGTCACCAGAAAACTGTGGGAAACGATTGTGCATGGCAAATTGCGGACTTTATTAAAAATCATACATTTATTTTAAATAATCCAAGGATGGCATCCAGTACAGCCCGCAGAATGGGCGCAGCATTGGCACCGCCGCCATATTCCAGCACCGCGGCCATGGCGATCTGCGGGTCGTCTGCCGGGGTATAACCAAATCCTTGCCGCCTGTCAGCGTTTCTATGATGTTTACAGTCTTCCGCAAATTTGTGCCCGACGGGGAGGTAATCCGCGGATATACGTCATAAACTGTCTCATCCCTGGCCAGCACGGTGCCGGTGCGATCCGTGATGGTACTCCACGTCATATGCTAGGGCAGGGTATAGCTGGCCGAACTGGCCTCGGCCATTTTCTGGGCGTAGTGGTCGGCCATGGCAAACTGCAGCCAGGCCAGCCGCGCCAAAAACAGCGCAAACACGGCGCAGCACAACACCAGCAATACTACCACCCGCCGCCACGCCTTGCGCCGTCGGGGGCTTTGCGGTTTATCCATGGCCGTACACTCCTTCTTGGTAATCATGCAATGTAGGGGCGCACAGGGGACGCTCGCGGGTCGATGCAAGCATCGGCCCTTACAATCGTGTGGCAACATCAAACTGATGGGCGCACACTGTGCACCCCTACATAATGGTTGTTATATCATTTATTTAAAGTATAGGCAATCCCTGTCGAAATAGCAACATTTGTGTGCAAAAAAATGTTCGCAAAAAAATGTTACATTTTTATAAAAAATACACGGCTGTCCGAATCCGCTGTATTCGCCAGCACCGCTTCGGCGTTCAGTCCATCGGCGGCGGGGGCGGGGATCCCCGCAAAGGTCAGCATTCTGCGCCCCAGCCAGCGCCGTTTGCGCGGCTGCTCTGCCAATACAAGACCCTTGCTCATCCGCACCACCCCCAACCCAGAATATGCCTTGCGGCGGCCCCACATACTCTGCTATAATGGAGGGGACCAAACCAGGAGGAAACAAACCATGAAATACAAGCTGTTGCTTTTAGATATTGACGGTACGCTGCGCCCCGGCAGCTGCGAACAGATCCCCAAGGAGAACGCCGCCGCCGTCCGCGCCGTGCAGAAAGCGGGCGTTAAAATCGCCATTGCCACCGGCCGCGGCCGCACCGGCGTGGGCGAGGGCCTGCTGCGGGACCTCAAGCCCGATTACTGGGTCTGCGCGGGTGGTGCCCAGCTGGTGGATGCCAAAGGCAATGACCTGGCCCTCCACCGCCTGACCGCCGAAGAAATGTACGCCCTCGTGGACTTTTTCGAGGATTACGAGCTGCCCCTACGGTTCACGTTCCACGATGCCAACTACGCCTACATCGATTTTGCCGAGTTCGACCGCCGGGAAAAGGCCAAGAACCTGTACAACAACATCGTGGATGGCGAGGACCAGGACCACCATCTGGTGGAGATGCCTTTCGGCTGTTTCGGCTTCCTGCCCCAGGAAAAGGCCGCGCAGTTCCAGGAAAAGTACGGCTATCTGGGTCTGCAGTTCCTTTACTCCTACCCCGGCAGTGACGGCTGCGACATCATGCAAAAGGGTGTCAACAAAGGCACCGGTCTGTGCGAACTGGCCGAGCTGGTGGGCCTGACCCCGGAGGAGTGCGTGGCTATTGGTGATGGCGACAACGATACCGCTATGCTGGCCGCTGCGGGCCTGGGCATTGCCATGGCCAACGGCAGCGCCAACGCCAAAGCTTCCGCCGACCGCACCGGCCCCGATGCCGAACCCCACGGCGTGGCGGACCTCTGCCGGGAACTCTGGCCGGAGGCGTTTTGACCATGGCCGAGACCAAAGCCGCCTACACCCATGTGGGACCCGGCCTGCCGCCGCTGTACGGCGCGCAGGCTAAGGCGCTGATTTTGGGCAGCTTCCCCAGCCCCAAAAGCCGGGAACAGGGCTTTTTCTACGGCCACCCGCAAAATCGTTTTTGGCCGCTCATCGCCAGCCTGACCGGCGAGCCGGTGCCCGCCTGGCAGGACATTGAGGCGAAAAAGGCCATTATTTTAAAGCACGGCCTGGCGGTCTGGGATACCATCGGTGCCTGCGATATCCGCGGTGCGTCCGATGCCTCCATCCGCAATGTGGAGCCCAACGATGTGGCCGCCCTCATCCGCAAACTGGGAGTGCAGGCGGTGTTCTGCAATGGGGCTGCCTCGGGGCGTGTCTATGCAAAATATGCCCAAAACCGTACCGGTATGCCCGCTGTGGTGCTGCCCAGCACCAGCCCCGCTAACGCGGCATGGTCGATGGACCGTCTGCGCGCCGCCTGGGATCGGGAACTGCTGCCTTTTTTGCAGGAAAACGGTTGCGAACGTACCGATTTTGTTCTATAATAGAGTTATATCGATACAAATTTAACGCAAAGGAGAACTTTGCAATGAATAAATGGGAAGAAAAACGCACCCGCCCGGTGCTGCCGATCTATCTGGCGGCGCTGGTGTGGCCGGTGGGCGCACTGCTGCTGCCCACCTACCGCCTGTCCAACCTGCTGATTATTGCGGGGCTGAGCGCGGTGGTTTACGGGCTGGGCGTGAAGCTTTGCCCCACCCGCGTCATCCGCAGGCAGGTGCCCTACGCTACGGGCAGCGAGGATGTGGATGCGATGCTGGCCGGTATCTCGGCCAACCTGGATAAGCTGCATGCTTTGAACGATGCCATCCCGGACCCCGAACTTTCCGCCGCCATGGGGCGGATGGAAAAGGCCGGGCGCGGCATTGCCACGGCGGTGGAGCAGGCCCCCGACAAGGTCCGCAATATCGACCGCTTTGCCCGCTACTATCTGCCCGAGGTCATCAAGCTGATGACGACCTACGCCAACATGGAAAAGAATGGTGTCAAAGGCGAGAACGCCGACCAGATTTTGGCTGAACTGCGCCGCAACGCCGCCACCACTGCCAAAGCCTTTGAAAACCAGCTGGATGCCCTGTACAGTGCCGAGGCAATGGACATTTCCACCGATATTGAGGTGCTGGACGGCATCCTGAAAAGCCAGAACCTGACCTGAGCCGCAACCTGTTTGGATCGTATTCATATTATAGAAATGGAAAGGAAGATCTCCTATGGCTGAACTGAACAATGAACTGGACCTGACTGCCCCCGCTGCCCCCACCCTGACGCTGGACCCCATCGCCGATGAAGCTGCCGAGGCTGCCAAGCTGGAAGCCCCCAAGGCCGAGCCTGTCAAGGTGGAGGATACCCCGCTTAGCCCCGAAGAACAGAAGATGGTCAACGACTTCGCCGAGAAGATCGACATCACCAACTCCCAGATGGTGCTGCAGTACGGTGCCGCCAGCCAGAAGAAGCTGAGCGACTTCTCCGAGACCGCCCTCTCCCGCGTCAAGACTAAGGACATGGGCGAGACCGGCGAACTTATCACCAACCTGATTTCCGAACTGCAGGGCTTTGACGCTACCACCGAACAGCCCAAGGGATTCCTGGGTCTGTTCAAAAAGGCTGGCAACAACCTGGAACAGCTCAAAACCCGCTACGAGAGCGCCGACAAGAATGTTGAGCGCATCAAGGCCCAGCTGGAAGATCACCAGGTCACCCTGATGAAAGACATCACCATGCTGGACAAGATGTATGAACTGAACCTTGTCTACTTTAAAGAACTGACCATGTACATCCTGGCTGGCAAAAAGAAGCTGGAGCAGGTGCGCAATACCGACCTGAAAGCCGCCCAGGAGAAAGCCCAGCGCACCCAGCTGCCCGAGGATGCCCAGGCTGCCCGCGACCTGGCCGACCTGTGCGACCGATTTGAGAAAAAGCTGTACGATCTGGAACTGACCCGCAACGTGTCTATCCAGATGGGCCCGCAGATCCGCCTGATCCAGTCTAACGATACGATGATGGCCGAAAAGATCCAGACCACCATCGTCAACACCATCCCCCTATGGAAAAACCAGATGGTCCTGGCCCTGGGCATCGCCCACAGCCAGCAGGCCATGCAGGCCGAGCGCGCCGTCACCGATGCCACCAACGAACTGCTGCGCAAGAACGCCGCTACCCTCAAGCAGGGCACCATCGATATCGCTAAGGAGTCCGAGCGCGGCATCGTGGATATCGAGACCCTGCAACAGACCAACAAGCAGTTGATCGAGACCCTGGACGAACTGAACAAGATCCGTGCTGAGGGCAAGGCCAAACGCGCCAACGCCGAGCAGGAACTGGGCCGCATCGAAGGCGAACTCCGTAGCAAATTGCTGGAGATCAACGCGTAAAAGGACAAAACTATGCAACTGGAACAACAGGAAAGCTTCGAGATCAAAGGCCCCCAGCTGGAGGTCTTTGGTGAGGTGGAAACCAAGCTGCCCGCCCCGGCCAAAAGGCGCCCCACGGCCTTGGCGGTGCTGGCTGTGGCAGTGCTGGCATCGGTGTTGGGCATCGGCGGTGCACAGCTGAAAGGCCAGTGGCGCAAGACCAGCGAGATCTACACCAATCAGATCGACCAGTACGGAAACGGCATCCAGCAGGATTTTTCCGATCAGGCCGATGCCGCCGCCAGCCTGATTCGCATTGCATCTGCCGTAGTGGGCGCTGAGGATGCGGACGTTCAGGCCGCCCAGACGGCGCTGGATAACTGGAACGAAGCCGCTGACCGCAAAAACGCCAACGAGCAGTACACCCTGAACCGTCAGCTGTACACTGCGGTTGACACCCTGTACACCGCTGCGGCGGATGAAGCGGACAGCAAGGCCAAAGGCCAGCTGACCGACCTGTACGACAGCTTTGTTTCCAGCCAGATGATTTTGGACCGCGAGACCGCCGCCTATAATCAGGAAGCCGACAGCTACCTGAAACTGGCCTCCGGCTTCCCCGGCGGGGTGCAGGCCGCGCTGTGGGGCGTGGGCAGCATCCCAACCTTTGAACCGTAACCAAAAGGAAAACATAAAATGAACATGACAACGCATAATCTGGCCCGCCGTGCGGCTGTGCTGCTGGCTGGCCTGCTGGGCGCAATGCTGCTGGCACTGCCGGTGGCCGCCGCCCCGCAGGTGGACAAGACCAGCCCGGTCAACGACTATGCGGGCATCCTTTCCAGCGATACCATCGCCTATGTCACCGAGATCTCGTCCGCCCTGCAAAGCACCTGCGGTGCCGAGATCGGTGTATATACCACCGAGTACATCGGCAACTCCACCATGGAGGGTTACGCCTACAGTGTGCTGAACGAGTGGGGCCTTGGCTCCAGCGATAAGGACAACGGTGTGCTGCTTCTGCTGGCCCCCGGCGAGGATGACTACTACATCACCCGCGGCACCGGCCTGGAATCCGCCCTGTCCATCAGCACCCTGAGCACGATCCTGGACGACAAGATGGAACCCAACTGGGTCAGCGGCGATTACGACACCGGCGTACACGATACCGTGGCCGCCCTGGCCGACCGGCTGTGCAGCATCTACGGGGTAACGCTGGATACTTCGTCCGTCTCCAACCATACCACAAGCAGAACCGAAGGACCGAATATTATGAGCATGATTATGGTGATCTTTGCGGTCATCCTCATCATCTGGGTGATCTCCACGCTGACCCGCCCGCGCCCGCCGCGCGGCGGCGGCCCCCGTGGCGGTGGGCCTGGCCGTGATATGTTCTGGTACAGCATGGGCCGCGCTTCTCGCCGTCCCCACCGTCCGCCGTCGCCCCCGCGTGGCGGCCCTGGTCCCGGCTCCCGGCCCGGCGGTAGTCCACGTCCCGGTGGCTCTCGTCCGTCCGGTGGTTATCGCACAGGTGGTGGTATGGGCGGCTTTGGCGGCGCAGGCCGTTCAGGGGGCGGCTACCGCCCCACTGGTGGCTCTCGTCCCAGTGGCGGCTCCCGCTCGGGCGGCTACCATACCGGCGGAGGTTCCAGCCGTGGCGGCGGTGTGGGCCGTCACCACTAAAAATCTGTAACCCTGTGCCCCGGCTTCGCGCCGGGGCATTTTTAGAAAAGGAGCGTTTCGTATGCCCAAATTTGCCGTCATCACCGGCGCCAGCTCCGGCATCGGGGCAGAGTTCGCCCGCCAGCTTTCCGCCCGCGGCTATAACCTGATGCTGGTGGCACGCCGGGCCGACCGCCTGCAGGCGCTTTCCAACAGCCTGACCACCGCCTGCGAGATCTTCACTGCCGACCTGACCCGCAAAAGCGAGTGCCTGCGCCTGGTCGATGCTCTGGCTGACCGCCGCATCGATCTGTTCATCAACAACGCCGGTTTCGGCGACTGCGGCCCGTTTTTGCAAACTGACCTGGAAAAAGAATTGCAGATGATCGAGACCAACGTCCGGGCGCTACATATCCTGACCAAACGTATTGTCTGCCGGATGGAGGAGCAGGGGAGTGGTGCGCTACTCAATGTTGGCTCCTGCGCGGGGTTGATGCCCGCCGGGCCGTATATGGCCACCTACTACGCCACCAAGGCCTACGTGGTCAGCCTGACCAGCGCCGTAGCCGAGGAACTGCGGGAAATGCACAGCCCGGTCTACGTGGGGTGCCTCTGCCCCGGGCCGGTGAACACCGAGTTTAATGCAGTAGCCAACGTGCAGTTTGCCTTAAAGGGCATCACACCGGAGTTCTGTGTGCGGTGCGCCCTGCACGGCATCCACCGCCGCAAAACGGTCATCGTGCCCGGCCCGCTGGTAGCCGCCGGCATGATCCTGGGCCGCTACCTGCCGCGCTCGACTTATATAAAAATTGCCTCCCATCAGCAGCAGAAAAAGTTGTATCGGTAAGAAGTGCTAAAGGCCCCCTTGTGTAAAGGGGGCTCCGCCGAAGGCGGCGGGGGATTGTCCCACTTGCCAGGCAAGCAGGTCTACACCGTAAGACCACAATCCCTCCGTCACGGCTAACGCCGTGCTACCTCCCTTTACACAAGGGAGGCTTTTTCTTTTTTGGCGGACCCCAAAAAACTTTCCCCGCCTACTGTTTTTCTTACAGGGGTTGTGCTATAATCAATACTGCATAGCTATCTGTAAAACAAAGGAGGGCACACCTATGCCAGCGCCACAGGAACCGCGCAGTCCGCGCCCTGAAACTGAATATACCTGGCAGGGGGATTGGGCCCGCCCCGCTCCGCCGCCGGACCCCACCCCCCGCCCGGCTCCGACTGACCGCCAGCGGCGGGAAGCTGCCCGCCGCCGCAGGGAACTGCGCCGCCGTCGCCGCCGTGCCGCCTTTTTCGGCACCGTGGGCGGTATCCTGGTGCTGTCCGGCATTATCACGCTGGTTTTGCCCAAAAGCGTCAAGGGCGAAACGGAAACGGAAGCTGCTCCGCCCACAGGCACTGCCCAGCTGGTGGCTCCGCTGCCTTATGCAGGTACGGACAACAGCAGCAACAGCACCGTGCAGACCCTCAACTGGGGTACAGTCGGCCCGCAACAGCAAACGGCGGACAACGGCTACACATACACCGCCGTGCCACAAAAGTCTGTGCAGTTGGGCGAGTTCGGCCGAGTAAGCACCAGCTGGTTTGCCGATGCCGCTTTCTTAGGCGACTCCCTCACCGCAGGATTCTGCGCCAATGAGTACAATATTGATGTGGGTGGCGCGCTCATCTGCGGCTACCGCAGCATCAGCCCCAACACCATCGTCAACCGTACCACCGTCACAAACCCTGACCGCGGCGAGGAAGTGGCCCTGGATGTGCTGGCCGCCAACCAGCCAGCCAAACTCTATATCCTGCTGGGTACCAACGCCCTGGTGCAGACCGGCAACGAGGAAAGCTTTATCAACTACTACGCCCGCATGCTGGACGACCTGCGCGCCGCGCTGCCCAACACCACCTTTTATGTGCAGTCGATTTTGTGTGCCACGCAAGAGACTGTCAACGATGATGCCCCCGGACTTTCACCGGACCACATCGGCCCCATCAATCAGCAAATCAAGGCCCTGTGCGAGGAACGCGGCCTGTACTTTCTGGATCTGAATGCCGAGTTCGGCGATGAAAACGGCTATCTGCTCACCGATTACGCCCAGCCGGACGGCATCCACCTGACGGTTTCGGGCTATAACAAGTGGGTCAGTTACCTGTGTACCCACACGCCCTACAGCAAAAACAATCCCTATCAGCCTGGCAACACCTACTATCTCAGCGAGGAAATGCTGAACCAGCTGGCCGACCTGCCGTAATTATAAAGGAAAGTATTGCAGAAGGAGTATCGTATGCAAAATCAGGACGAGGGGACGCGCTACACCGACCCCGGTCACCCCTACAGCGGCAGCGGAAGCCGCTACCAGAACCAGTATACCAAACGTCCCGGCCGCTCGGGGGACAAGCCGTTCCAGTTCCCCTGGTGGGCGATCGTCATCCCGTTTTTCATCGGGATGTGGCCTGTCGGCATCGCCTTTATCATCATGAACAAGCTGATGAAAGAGGGCAAGATGGGCGGCTTTGAGCAAAAAGCCCGCAAAAAAACGGTGCAGTTCACCCACACGACCCGCACCACGACCACCCCGGACGGGCAGACGGTTTACGAGGACCAGTTCCGCCGCGTGGGCGAAACCGACTCGGCTGGCAGCCAAAATGCGGACGCGAATACGCCGATCTACGGCCGCACCACCCCGCCCCAGGCGGCGGTAGAAGCCGCCGAAAAGCAGGGCAAAAAGGCCAGTGCCGCAACGGCGCTGACCGTGGCAGGCATCATTCTGCTGCTGGGCGCGTTGGCCGCCAGCCCCGAGGGCCTGTACTGGCTGCCCGATGCCCTGGCTGAGGGTGACTATTACTGGCGCTGGCTGCTGCAGGACAGCATGCCTATGCTGATTGCGGCGGCGGGCGGCATTGGCTGCCTGTTTGGTGCCCACAAGCTGCGCACCGGCAACCGCCTGCGCAAAAAGATCGCCAATATTGTCGGTGATTCGCAGTATATGTACATCGAGGACATCGCCGCCGCCATCCCCTGCAGTTATGATAAGTGCCGCAAGCACCTGGAAAACTGCATCGATGCCGGTGTCTTTGGCCCGGATGCCTACCTGGACATGAAGCGCCGCTGCCTGGTGGTGGCGGGCAAAGCCCCTGAAAAGGCCGCCCCCAAAGCCCCCGCCCAAACGCAGGAGACCAAGGCGGCAGCCGCCAAGGAGACTGCGCAGACCAAGGACCAGTACCAGAAAATTCTGGACGAACTGCGCCGCGTGAACGATGCCATCCCCGATGCGGAGATGACCGATAAGATCAGCCGCCTGGAGGCAGTCTCGGCCAAAATTTTTGAGCAGGCCAAGACCGACCCTGAAAAGCTGCCCCGCATGCGCAAGTTCATGGACTACTACCTGCCCACCTCCCTGAAACTGCTGCAGGCCTACGCCGAACTGGATTCCCAGGGGGTCGAAGGCGAGAACATCACCGAGTCCAAGCGCCGTATCGAGCAGACGATGGACACGCTGGTCCATGCCTTTGAGACCCAGCTGGACCAGCTGTTTGCCGCCGATGCAATGGACATCAGCGCCGACATTGATGTAATGCAAAACATGCTGCGCGCCGATGGCCTGACCGCGGACACCCCCTTTAAATCATAACGGCAGTACGGTGCCTTGCCCGCTTGTCGGTGCAAAGCATCGCAGCTATGCCAAAAACTTTACTAGGAGCAAATTTTTCCATGCAAGGTAAAACCACCGCCCAGCTGCGCGGCAGCTGGCACAACTTTTCCAAGTACCGGCCGCTGATCCGTGAGCTGGTCACCCGCGACCTCAAGGTAAAATACCGCCGCAGCTTCCTCGGCTATGTGTGGAGCATCTTGAACCCCCTGCTGATGATGCTGCTGCAGACGCTGGTATTTTCCTATATGTTCCGCTTCCAGATCGAGAACTTCCCGCTCTACCTCATCTGCGGCAACACCCTGTTCAACTTTTTTAACGAGAGCACCAATATGGGCATGGGCAGTGTGCTGGGCAACTCGTCCTTGATTAAAAAAGTGTACGTGCCCAAGTTCATTTTTCCTATCAGCCGCGTGGTGTCCAGCTTTGTCAATCTGCTGTTCAGCCTGGCGGCCATCATCCTGGTCATGCTCATCACCCGCTCGCCCTTCCACCTGACGATTTTGCTGGTGTGGGCCCCGCTGGTGCTGCTGTTCTTGTTCACCTGCGGCATGGTGCTGCTGCTGTCGGCGCTGGCGGTCTACTTCCGCGACCTGCAATACCTGTACGGCATTGTCACGATGGCCTGGATGTATGCTACCCCGCTGTTTTACCCCATCTCGGCCCTGCCGCCCTTCATGGTGGTGGTCGTTAAGCTGAACCCGCTGTACCACTATATCAACTGCATGCGGTGCCTGGTCATGTACGGCACGGTGCCCGGCCCCAACACCTGGTTTGCCTGCATCGTTTGTGCTGTGGGCATGATGGTGGTCGGCCTGGCGGCTTTCCGCAAACTGCAGCGTAACTTTATTCTGTATCTGTAAGGAGTTTCCCCCTATGCCCATCATTCAGGTGGATAACGTCTCGATGCGGTTCAACCTGGCGCAGGAAAAAACCGAGACGCTGAAAGAATACACCGTAAAACTGCTGAAACATCAGCTTTTCTTTAACGAGTTCTACGCTTTGCAGGACGTGTCCTTTTCTATTGAACCTGGCGAATCTGTCGCGCTCATCGGCCGCAATGGCAGCGGCAAAAGCACGATGCTCAAGCTTATCGCCGGGGTCATGTACCCGTCCAAAGGTTCGGTGCGGGTCAACGGCGAGATCGCCCCGCTGATCGAACTGGGGGCCGGTTTCGATATGGAACTGACCGCCCGCGAAAACGTCTACCTCAACGGTGCCGTCCTGGGCCATGACCGCGCCTATATGGACGAGCACTTCAAGAATATCATCGATTTTGCCGAACTGTGGGATTTTGTCGATGTGCCGGTGAAAAACTACTCCTCCGGCATGATCGCCCGCCTGGGCTTCTCTATCGCTACCGAGGTGCGGGCGGATATTTTGGCCTGCGATGAAATTTTGTCGGTAGGCGATTTTATGTTCCAGCAGAAATGCCACGACCGCATGGAGCAGATGCTTTCCGGCGGTACAACGCTGCTTTTCGTCAGCCATGACATCAACCAGGTCAAGCAGCTGTGCAAGCGCGCGATCTGGATCGACCATGGCCGCCTGCGGGGGGACGGTCCCTCCGCCGAAGTGTGTGATGCCTACGTGGCCGCCATGCAGCGCGGGGAATGAAAGGAACGCTATGCTGAATAAAAAACAGAATGTCCTGCGGGAATGTCTGACCGTAGTGCAGCTGCTGGTCAGCGTTGCGCTGGCGGAATACTGGTTTTTCCAGCTTTGGCGGCTGGATTGGAAAGTGCCCATGCTCTACGGCGGTGACGGCATCTACTGGGTGGGCCAGATCCAGCGCAGCTTTGGGGAACTGACTAGTTCCCTGGGCTGGCCGTTCTACCAGGCCCCCAGCCCCTATGAACCGAATTATGATCTGGTCTACGATATTTTTATCGCCTTTGTAGGCCTGTTTACCAAGGATACCGGCACGGTGTTCAACATCTACGTGCTGGCAATTCCCTTTGCCAATGCGCTGGCCGGGTACACGGTGTTCCGCATGGTGGGTATGCGCCGGTGGCTGTCCTACGGCTTTGGCATGACCTTTGGCCTGTGCGCCTATGTGCAGCAGCGCCTGGGCGGCCATATGATGCTGGCCGCCGTGGAGTTTGTGCCGTTTTCCGTATTGCTCTGCCTCTGGTGTGCCGAGGATCCCGGTTTTAACAAGCCCGGCAAAGGCTTTTTCAAAAACAAACGCAACTGGCTGGCCCTGGCTATGGCCTGGGGCATCGCCAACAACGGCGCGGCCTACTACCCGTATTTTACCTGCTTCTTCCTCTGCATCACGGCGCTCTGCCTGATGCTGCGGGACCACGCCTGGAAGCCCGCCGTGCCCTGCCTTGTCACCATCGGCGAGATCGTAGCCTGGATGGTGCCGGATTTCTTCCCCATGGTATTGGGCAAGCTGGCGGGGGTGGGCAGCACCATCACCAACGGCGTTTATCGCAGCCCGGTGGGCGCGGATATCTACAGCCTGCGCATCAGCAGCTTGCTGCTCTCGCCCAACGGCTTTGGCATAGGCAAGCTGGCCCGGTGGATCCAGCGCTATTTCCAGATCCTCACCACCGATGAAGGCCCCATGTACAACGAGAACAGCTATGGCTACCTGGGTGTTGTGGGCATCATCGGCTTTATCTTCCTGATCTTGATGCTGCTGCGCAACTGGGACTGGAAAGCGGGCCGCACCGAAAAACCGGAACTGGGCGACCGCGTCTGGCTGCTCAGCCGCTTAAACGTCATGGCGCTGCTGCTGGCAACGCTGACCGGCTTTGGCAGCATCATCGGCATTTTTATCCGCTTCATCCGCGGGTACAACCGCATCAGCCCGTACATTATCTTCTTCGCGCTGCTCACCATGGGCCTTACGGCGGAAAAGCGCCTGACCCAGCGCACCGGCAAGTCCAAGGCAAGCTTTGCCGTGGTGCTGGCCGTGCTGCTGGCTTTCGGCTTCTGGGAGCAGCAGGGCCTGTACACCCCCAAGTATGAATCCGTGCAGGAGACCTGGCAGCAAGATGCCGATTTCATGGCCGAGGTCGAATCGGCGGCAGGGGAGGGCGCGATGATCTTCCAGCTGCCCTACATGAAAAACTTCGAGAACGGTGCCCAGAATAAAATGTGGGACTACACGCTGCTGCGAGGTCCGTTGCACAGCAAGACGCTGAAATTCAGCTACGGCGCAGGCTACGGCACCGAGAACGATAACTGGTACAAGGCCACCAGTGAACTGGAGCCGAAGGCCATGGTGGCTGAACTGCGCGCCCAGGGCATGGCAGGCATCTACCTGGACCTGGACGGTTACACCGAGGAAGAACAGCAGCCCACCCTGCAGGCGCTGATCGATGCCGCAGGCTGTGAGGAAAGTGATGTCATCATCAGCGAGGGCGGCACCCTGTGCTACATCCCACTGGGGAAAGGATGACTGATGGAACGCAATAAACTCAAACGACTTACCGAAAAACGCTGGTTCCTGCCCATGGTCTGCGTGGTGTCCTTCGTGTTCGGCTGGTGGTATTTAAGCATCACTACCTGCGCACCGCTGGGCGGCGATGACGAGATCATCAACCTGCAAAACTACTATGCCGTCACCCACATGCCGTGGCAGGATGTTGTGCGTACGACATGGAGCGGCATTGTGTGGCAGTTGAAGCTGCAAAGTGCGCGGTTCCGGCCATTTTCCTCGCCGCCGGAGCTTTCGCTCAACGCGTGGTTCCTGGGCGACCTGGTCGTTTACCGCCTGTACATTTTGGCCTGGACCTATGCCGATATCGCCCTGACGGCCTGGCTGACTGCCAAGGCCACCCACAGCAAAAAACTGGGCGCGCTGGCGTTCTGCCTGCTGCCCATGATGTTTTCCCTCTGGCAGGATGCCACGGGCAACAGCATGTACTCCTACGGTGCGCTGGCGCAAAGCACGCTACTGCCAGTGCTGCTGGCAGGCCTGTGCATGCTGCGCTGGCAGGATACCCGCCACATGCGGTGGGCGGTGCTGTCGGCTTTCTGCATGTTTATGGCCTGCGGCACCTTTGAAATTGGCTTTACCTACATTGCCGCGCTGTTCGGCGTTGCTTGGCTGTATACTGGTGCCGACAGGGTGCTGCCCGCGCTGCGCCTTTGTTTGGCCCCGCTGTCGGGCGAGGTTATCAGCTTCGGCTTCAACATGGGTTCCCGCCTGGTCAACAACCTGCGCCGGGCGGGTATTCTGCCGGGACAGGGCATCGATATTGGCGGTGTATCGCCTAACTTTGACCTGCCTGTGGCGCTGCGCACCTGGGTGATGCAGATGTCGGCAGGCTTCCCGCTCAATGCTATGATCTTTGGCAAGATCAAGCCCAGCAACGTGCAGATTTCGGATATTATCTGCGGTGTGGCGCTGGCCGCCTGTGTGATCGCCGCACTGGCGCTGCTGGACCGATTGCCCACCCGCAAAGAAAACCTGCTGCTGTTTTTGACCGGCCTAGCCCTGCTGTCGGCCCCGGCGCTGCTGATTGGCATTTCGCCCAAGTATCAGAACGGCATCAACGTGGACTGGCGGCATGGCTATATCCCTCAGACGGTTGAGTCCTTCGGCGTGGGGGTGATGGCTGTCGCTGTGTTTGTGGTGTTGCTGCGCTTTGTGCGTGGCAAAAATTGGTGGGCCAAGCTGCGTCCTGGTTGCAGTGTGCTGCTGGCGGCAGGCATGGCGTTCTCGGTGGCATGGCAGCGTTCGGCGGCCCGCTCTTACGAGAAAGGCGGCCGCGCCTACACGGTGTTTGCCGAGGGTGTGGAGGCTGGTCTGGCAGATGCCGCCGGTACCGAAATACCCGTTGTGACCGATTATCCCATCTGGGGCGGCAACCTGGAGGCGGAGAACGCCTTCTTCCTGCGCTATGCCGATACCAACACCAACGCCCACAGCCTGGCCGCCTGGCGTGCCGAACCTCACGAGGATACGAACGTTTTCCGCTTGGGCTTTGCCCTGGGTGAGGATAAGCGCACCGATATTTCCTGGATGGGCACGGCGGTAGATGAAAACCTAGACACCGTTACGGGGGTGACCGTCTACCTGCCCAAACAGGCAGACAAGACGGCCAACCTCACCTACACCACCCGCGCGGCAGACGGCACCGAGATCGAGCACACCCAGCCACTGGCAGAACTGACGCAGACCCGGGCTGAAAACGGCGGTGTGTTGCTTACCCTGCCGGAAATCAATCCCATTGTGGGAGATACGCTGCGGCTGCAAAGCTGAATCAAGGAGTTTAAACTTACATGACGCAAACCCGTAAAAAGCGGTTGCTGTGGGCCTTGTGCATTGCGATACTGGCCCTGTTTGCCGCGGCCATGGTGTGGCTGCATTACCAGCAGCTTTGCGCCACCGGCCGGGGCGAGGACCCCTATACCTCCGACCTGGGGCAGCACCTGCATTTTGCCCAAAGCGGGCTGATCTACTCGGCTACCTCGCTGCTCATCGGCCCGGCCTACGCCGTGGGCGGCAAGCTGGGCATTGCGTTGCTGCTGGCGGCGTTTCATCTGGCCGCCGTGGCTGTGTTTGCCTGGGGGTTGAAAGCGGCCCTGTCTGCGTGGAGCCTGCCAGCCCGGCTACTGGCCAGCTTTGTGGTCAACCTAGCCCAGGCTGTTTATATCCCACGGGGCGGTTACTGGTATCAGGGCACTATCACCGGCACTATTTATCACAACACAACGTACATTATGCTGGCTCCCTTTGCGCTGCTGGCCGTGCTGGGGTTCTACCGCGCCTGGCAGGGGATAGACGGTAGGATCAACCTGCGAGCGTGGCTGATTTATACGGCATTTTTAACGGCGGCCACCGCCTTTAAGGCAAACCTGATCTTCGCCTTTGCCCCGGCACTGCTGGTGCTACTGATTATTGACTTCATCCGCACCCGCGCTAAAAATATTGGCAACGAGGTGCTGATGGGGTGCAGTGTTTTCCCTGGTGTGGGGCTTTGCATCCTCGAGGCCAACGTCCTGTTCACCGAGGAGGGAAGCGGTCTGCGGCTGATCTTCACCACCGAGTTTGACCGCCATGCCCTGCTGTGGGGCGTTTTTAACGAGGCTGCGCTGCTGGGGATGCTACGCTCGCTGCCCTTTGTGGCGGCTGTGGCTCTGCTGCTGCGGCAGCAGGCATTCGGCAGCTTCCGCTACAAGTTCAGCCTGTTCATGTTCGCCGTTGCCATGGCTGAAGCCATGCTGTTGGTGGAGGGCGGCAACCGGCTGTACCACGCCAACCTGTGGTGGGGGCCGTTCATCTGCTTTTGGGTGCTCTGGCTGGAATCGGTGGGCCTTTTCCTCAAACAGGCCTTTGCCAAGCCCAAAACTGCCTGCACCCTTGTGTGCGGCGGGCTGCTTGGCTGGCATATCATCAGCGGCGTATGCTATCTGGTGCGGCTGATGCAGGGTATTTCTTATAACGTACCCATTATGACGTACCATATCGGCTTTTAAAAATTAAACAAAAACAGGCGGTTTGTGCCATGGCAAGCCGCCTGTTTTTCGTTTGCTACTTGTCGTACACAGCCAAATGCGGTATAATAAAATAGAATGTTTTTGTAACTATGCCACGCGGCAGTCCTTACTGTCCCGCGTGTTAGGAGGCAGCATTATGTCTGAATTTATTCCGCTTTCTGTCCCGAATTTCGGCCCTCGCGAAGCTGAACTTGCCGGCGAGGCCATCACCTCCGGCTGGGTCTCTACCAGCGGCGGTAAAGTCACCGAGTTTGAGGAGACTTTGGCTAACTATGTAGGCATGCCCCGCGCCGTGGCCTGCAACGCCGGTTCCGGCGCCCTGCACCTGGCCGCCATGGCCGCCGGTATCACCCGTGGGGATGAGGTCATCGTCCCGACCCTGACCTTTATCGCCGCCGTCAACCCGCTGACCCGCTATGTGGGCGCTGAACCCATCTTCATCGGCTGCGATGACAGCCTCTGCATCGACCCCGATGCCGTGGAGGACTTCTGTGCCAACCACTGCGAACTGCGTGACGGTAAGCTGTACAACAAAACCACCGGTGCCCACGTCAAGGCGCTGGAAGTCGTTCATGTCTTCGGCAATATGGCCGACATGCCCCGCCTGATGGCCATCGCCCGCCGCTACGGCCTGATCCTCATCGAGGATGCCACCGAGGCCCTGGGCACCCAGTGCATCGATGACCCCTACAAAGGCAAGTTCGCCGGTACTATCGGCGACATCGGCTGCTACAGCTTCAACGGCAACAAGATCATCACCACCGGCGCAGGCGGCGCGGTCGTCTCCAACCATCCCGATTGGGCCGAGCACGCCAAGCACCTGTCCACCCAGGCCAAGGCCGACATGCTGCAATTTTTGCATGATGAGGTCGGCTACAACTACCGCATGACCAACGTCCAGGCCTGCCTGGGCCTGGCCCAACTGGAGCGGCTGGAAGGCTTCATCGCCCACAAAAAGGAACTGTACGACCACTACGTCGCCGCCCTGGACGGCGTCAAGGGCCTGCGCATCCTGCCCTTCCGCGAGGAGGAGTGCCGCTCCAACCACTGGTTCTTCAGCCTGTATCTGAAAGATTCCAGTCTGGACCGCGACACCGTCATTGAAAAGCTACAGGCCCAGCATATCCAGACCCGCCCGGTCTGGGCGCTGATCCACGAGCAGGCCGACTACCCCCGCAATGAAGCCTACGCCCTGGAAAAGGCCGAGGATTACCGCAAGTACATCGTCAACCTGCCCTGCTCCACCAATCTGAGCATGGAGGACTGCGAGCGCGTCTGCCAGGCTGTGCTGGCACTGTAAAAATAACCGCCCGAAAGGGGGCAGATCCTTGATCAAAGTAGAAGAACTGTTTATCGAGCCTACCGCCACCGTATTGGAGACCCTGCGTAAGCTGGACGAAACCGGCCAGCGCATCCTGTTCATTGCGCCGGAGGGCCAGCTGAAAGCCGTCATCACTGATGGCGACATCCGCAAATTCTTCCTGCGTGGCGGCACACCGGACCAGACCATCGACAACGCCGCCAACTACCATCCCCTCAGCCTGTCGGTGTCAGAGCGCGGCAAGGCCCGCAAAATGCTGCAAAAGCACTGCATCGATGCCCTGCCCATCTTAAATAAGCGCGGTGTCATCACCGATATCGTCTTTGCCCACGGCGTGGATGTGGACAACCGCAAGCATGCGGATATCCCCGTGGTCATGATGGCAGGTGGCCTGGGCACCCGGCTGTACCCCTACACCAAAATTCTGCCCAAGCCGCTAATCCCGGTGGGAGAGCAGCCCATCGCCGAACTCATCATGGACCGCTTCCGCGATTTTGGCTGCCACGATTTCACCATGATCGTCAACTATAAGCGCGGCATGATCAAAAGCTATTTTGGCGAGCTGGAAAAGGACTACACCGTCAACTTTGCCGATGAGGATGTCTTTATGGGCACCGGCGGTGGCCTTTGCCTGCTGAAAGGAAAAATGCAGTCGCCGTTCTTCTTCACCAACTGCGATACCCTGCTGGATGTGGACTTCGGCGATATTTACGAGTATCACAAGGCCCACGGCAACCTGGTCACGATGGTGTGCGCCTTCAAGCACTACACCGTGCCCTACGGCGTGGTGGAACTGGGCGAGGACGGCGGCATTGCCGCCATGCGCGAAAAGCCGGAGCTGGACTTTTTGACCAACACCGGCGTTTACGTGGTGGAGCCTCGCGTGGTGGAAGAAATGCGGGACGGCGAGAAGATCGGCTTCCCCGATGTGATCGAACGCTACCGCGCCGCCGGCGAGAAAGTGGGCGTGTACCCCATCAGCGAGAGCAGCTGGATGGATATGGGCCAGCTGGAAGAACTGGAAAAAATGAGACGCAAGCTGGAAAACCAGCAGTAAAGGAGGCACCCTGATGCCTGTAACCATCATTGCCGAGGCCGGTGTCAACCACAACGGCGACCTGGAAATGGCGAAAAAACTGGCCTGGGCCGCCAAACAGTGCGGTGCAGACATTGTAAAATACCAGACCGCCGTGCCGGAACTGGTCGTGAGCAAATTTGCCGAGAAAGCTGAGTACCAGAAGCAGACCACCGATGCGGCTGAAAGCCAGCTGGAGATGATCCGCAAGCTGCACTTTTCTTTCGAGGGGCATAAGGAACTGAAGGAATACTGCGATTCCATCGGCATCCAGTATCTTTCTGCGCCGTTTGATATCCCCAGTGTGCAGTTTTTGGGCACCCTGGGCCTGCCGCTGATCAAAGTGCCCTCCGGCGAGATCACCAACCTGCCGTACCTGGAAGAAGTGGCCAAGCTGCACACCCCCGTGCTGCTCTCCACCGGTATGAGCAACCTGAATGAAATCACCGATGCCCTGGGCGTTCTCGATGATGGCGGCTGCCCCGAGGTCACGGTATTGCACTGCAATACCCAGTATCCTACTCCCTACGAAGATGCCAACCTCACCGCCATGCTGGAACTGTTCGAGCAGTTCGGTCTGCCGGTGGGCCTATCTGACCACACCCCCGGCTGGGAGTGCGATGTGGCCGCCACGGTGCTGGGGGCGCAGGTCATCGAAAAGCATTTCACGCTGGATAAATCCCTGCCCGGTCCTGACCAGAAGGCCAGTCTCGATCCCGCCGAGTTCAAGGCGATGGTGGACGCTGTGCGTCATGTGGAAGCCGCCCTGGGCGATGGGCACAAGCACCTGACCGAGAGCGAAGCTCCCAACAAAAAGGTGGCCCGTAAAAGCATCGTGGCTGCCCACGCCATTAAGGCAGGGGAGACCTTTACCACCGAAAACCTGACCACCAAGCGCCCCGGGGACGGGATTTCCCCCATGCGCTGGTACGAAGTTCTGGGCCGGACCGCCAAGCGCGACTTTGCCGAGGATGAAAAGATCGAGCTGTAACGAGGTTTTATGCGCACAATTTGTGTAGTTACCGCCACGCGGGCGGAATATGGTCTGTTGCGCCCTGTAGTACAAAAGCTGGCGGCATCCAGCACCCTGCAGTTGCAGCTGGTAGCCACCGGTGCGCACCTTTGCCCGCGCTTGGGCGAGACGGTGCAGGAGATCGAAGCTGACGGTGTGCCCATCGCAGCCCGCCTGCCGATTTTTGTAGGGGATGAGAACGAGCCGGTAGCTGTGACCATCGCCCGCACGATCACCGTGTTTGATGCGTATTTCTCCACCCACCGCCCCGATGCCGTGCTGCTGCTGGGCGATCGGTTTGAAATTTTTTCCGTAGCTACGGCCGCTGCGGCCCGGCATATCCCCATCGCCCATATTTCGGGCGGGGATGTGACCTTAGGCGCGGTGGATGAATACTACCGCCACTGCATCACCAAAATGGCGGCGGTGCATTTCCCGTCCTGCGCCGACAGTGCCGCCCGGCTGGTCCGCATGGGCGAAGCCCCGGAAACCGTGTTTTGTGTGGGTGGTTTGGGGGATGAAAACATCCGCACTCTGCCCAAAATGAGCCGGGAAGAATTGTGCAATTCCACAGGCTTCTCGCTGCAGCAGCCCTTTGCGCTGGTGACTTACCACCCCGAAACCTCCGCCGATGCCGGTTCGCCTGTCGCCCAGAGTGAAGAACTCTGCGCTGCCATGGAAGCAGTGCCCGGCGTATTCTGGCTTA
The DNA here is from genome assembly GCA_963588145.1 of Coriobacteriaceae bacterium. Classification (GTDB taxonomy): domain Bacteria; phylum Bacillota; class Clostridia; order Oscillospirales; family Ruminococcaceae; genus Gemmiger. The sequence continues at coordinate 43,214 of CAVAGJ010000003.1, read as the reverse complement.
TCACCGGCTCCAACGCCGATGCGGGCGGGCAAATTTGTACCGCGCGTATGCAGCGCTTTGCCGTCGAGCACCCCGACCGCGCTGGATTCATCCAAAGTCTGGGGCTGCGGCGGTATCTTTCGGCCATGCAGTATGCCACGCTGGTGGCGGGCAATTCCTCCTCCGGCGTGGTGGAAACGCCGACTTTCAAGGTGCCCACCGTCAACATCGGCCAGCGCCAGGCCGGGCGCGCCATCTGCGCCAACGTGCTGTGCTGTGATGCCGAGGAACCCGCCATCGAAGCCGCCCTGCGCCGGGCTGTCAGCCCGGAGTTTGCCGCCATCGCCGCCACGGCCCAAAGCCCCTACGGCGGCGGGGACACCAGCGGCAAGATCTGTACGGTGCTGCAAAATTTCGATTTTGCCAAACCTAAAGTATTTTATGACGGCCCTGTGCCGGAATTTGACCCCCAAAGGAGCGTTTTGGTATGAAACTTCTCATCGTTGGTCTGGGTAGCATGGGCAAGCGCCGCGCGCGCCTGTCCAAAGGCATTGATGCCGCCATCCGCATTGTGGGCGTGGATACCGCCGAGGCCCGCCGTGCCGAGGCCTGCACCCTGGGTCTGGCGGATGCCGCCTATCCCACCATTGCCGAGGCTGTGACCGCCGAGCACCCGGACGCTGCGCTGGTCTGCACCGCGCCGCTCTCCCACGCCGCTGTCATCAGCGAACTGCTGGATAACGACCTGCCCGTTTTTACCGAGCTGAACCTGGTGGGGGATGGCTATGCCGAGAACATGGCCAAGGCGGCCGCCAAAAACCTGCCGCTGTTCCTTTCCTCCACCATGCTGTACCGCCGCGAGACGCAGTACATCAAACAGCAGGTGCAGGCGTTCGGCAAGCCGGTGCATTACATCTACCACATCGGCCAGTACCTGCCGGATTGGCACCCCTGGGAGAACTACAAGAATTTCTTTGTGGGCAATGCCCGCACCGGCGGTGTGCGCGAGATCTTTGGCATCGATCTGCCCTGGCTGCTGGATGCTTTCGGCGAGGTGGAGTCCGTCACCGTGCAGAAAGACACCATCAGCGATCTGGGTTTGCCGTACCCTGACTGCGTGACCCTGCTGCTGCGCCACAAGGGTGGTGTACAGGGGGTGCTGGCGGCGGATGTGGTCAGCCGCAAGGCCGTGCGCAGCTTTGAGTGCTTCGGCGATGGCATCCATCTGTTCTGGGAAGGCAACCCCAAGGCCCTGTATGAGTTCAAGGACGGCGACAAGCAGCTCGTGAACACCTACGCTAGTTTTGAGCACGACAGCCGCTACAGCGATAACATTGTTGAAAACGCCTATGTGGACGAACTGACGAACTTTTTTGGCGTGCTGAAAGGCACTGAAACGCCCCGCTGGAGCTTTACCAAAGACCTGGCGGCCATCCGGCTGATGGATAAGATCGAGGAGGCCTGACCCATGCGCACCATTACCGCGCTGTTTGTGGGGCTGGGGTCCATCGGCACCCGCCATTTAAAAAACCTGCATAACCTCTGCACCGACCGCGGCTGGACCCTGCAGGCCGATGCCCTGCGAAGCGACCTGCACCGTCCCCTGCGGGACGGCGTGGCCGAACTGCTCCATGCCCAATATACCGACCTGGCTGATGCGCCCGCCCAGTATGATATGGTGTTCATCACCAACCCCACCAGCCTGCATGGCGAGGCATTGCAACGGGTGCGGGGGCGCGGCAAGGCACTTTTTATCGAGAAACCGATCTTTTCTGCCGAGCAGACCGGCCTGAATCTGGCCGACTGCTTGCCCACTGACCAGAAAGCCTATGTGGCCGCACCCATGCGCTGGTGCGGCGTGATGCTGGCCCTCAAGGATCTGCTGCCCACGCTGCGCCCCTACTGCGCTCGAGTCATCTGCTCCAGCTATCTGCCGGATTGGCGGCCGGGCGTGGACTACCGCACGGTCTACAGTGCCCACAAAGCGCTGGGCGGCGGCGTTACCATCGACCTCATCCACGAGTGGGACTATCTTGTGGATCTTTTTGGTGTGCCGCAGCAGCTGTACAATTTTAAAGGCACTTACTCCGATCTGGAGATCGACTCCGATGACCTGTCGGTCTACATCGCCAAGTATCCCACCCTGCTGGGCGAGGTGCATCTCGATTATTTTGGCCGTGAATATCGGCGCAGCATCGAACTTTTTTGTCGTGACGGCAGCTATCTGGCCGACTTTGGTGCCGGTACGCTGACCTTGCCGGACGGCACCGTGCAGCATTATGAGGAGGATGTCAACCGCCGCTATGAGCGGGAGATCGAATATTTTGCCGACTACGCCCTGGGGGATGCGCAGCAAAGCTGCAACCCGCCCGCCTTGGCGCTGGATGTCCTGAAACTGACTTTGGGGGAACATTGACATGAAACGTCTGCTTATCACAATCTGCGGCCGCGCAGGCAGCAAAGGCTTTAAAAACAAAAATCTTAAAAATTTCTGCGGTAAACCGCTGGTTTATTACTCTCTGAGTGCCGCCGAGCTGTTTATCAAAAAGCACCCCGAACTGGAAGTGGACATTGCCCTGAACACCGACAGCGAGGATCTGGCTAAGCTGGTGGCCGCCGAATACCCCGAGGTCATCTACCTGCCCCGTGGGGCCGAGCTGGGCGGCGACCGTGTGCCGAAAGTCGAGGTCTATAAGGATAGCTTTGCCCGCATGGAAGAACGCACCGGCAAGCCCTACGATGCCATGATCGACCTGGACATCACCAGCCCCCTGCGCACCGAGCAGGATATCGAGAACGCCTTTGCCAAAGCGCAGGAGCGCGAGGACCTGCAGATCATCTTCAGTGTCTGCGAAGCCCGCCGCAATCCCTGGTTCAACATGTTCAAAATCGTGGGCGACCACGCCGAGATGGTCATCGAGAGCCAGTTCACCGGCCGTCAGCAGGCCCCCGAGGTCTACGATGTCAACGCTTCCATCTACGTCATCCGCCGCGTATTCTTGGTGGATAACCCGGACCCGATTTTGTGGCACTCCAAGTTCGGTGTCAGCGTCATGATGGACACCGGCATCATCGATATCGACTCGGAGCATGACTACCTGCTGATGGAAGCCATCGCCAAGCACCTGTACACCCATTACCCGGAATTCAACGCTGTACGGGAGAATATCCGTGGAGAATGATCTGCTGGAACGGGCGGCTGACCTGGTGATGGATGCTGGGCAGACCCTGCTGGAAAACGGCGGCGAGGTCTTTCGCGTCCAGCAGACGATGGAGATCATGGCCCACAGCCTGGGCGTGCGGGACTTTCACGTCTACGTGCTGACCAACGGCATCTTTGCTTCCGCGTCCATGGGTAGCGCCCACAACGTCAGCCTGATCCGCCATGTGCCGTCTGTGTCCATCCATCTGGGGCGGGTCGAAGCCATCAACGAACTTTCCCGTGAGTTGGCCGCCGGTCGGCTGGGGGTTGAAGAAGCGGAAGCCCGCCTGCAGCAGGCGAGGTCCGTGCCCCGCACCTCGCCGGAGGGGGAGCGGCTGGCCTGCATTGTGGGTGCGGCCGGGTTCGCTTACCTGTTTGGCAGTACACCTTTGGATGCTGCCGTGGCTACCGTGGCGGGCTTACTGGAAATCTTGATCTGCCAGTGGTTCGGCCAGCATAAGATCAACCGCATCTTTACCGATATCGTGGCGGCGTTTGCCTGCACGGTGTGGTCGGTCGGGGTACAGGCAGCGGTGTCTGCGGTCAATGCCAACGCGGCTATCATCGGTGCGCTGATGGTGCTGACCCCCGGCGTTGCCCTGACTATGGGTGTGCGCGATATTCTGAACGGCGACTACCTCTCCGGTTCCATCCGCCTGCTGGACGCGGTGCTCATCGCGGGCAGCATTGCCTGTGGCGTGGTGCTGGGCTGGCTGGTCATGCACGGATTGGGGGTGGCCGTATGAGCACACCGCTTTGGACCAACTACCTCACCCAGTTTGTGGTGGCAGTGGTGGCTACCATCAGCTTTGGCATTACGTTCCATGTGCCCAAGCGGCACTACCTGGCGGGCGGCCTGACCGGCGCAGTAGGCTGGATGGTCTACATCCTCTGCTTTGACCTGCTGGGCGTTACGGCACCCATTGCGGTGCTCATCGCCACGCTGCCGCTCACGCTCTGTGCGCGGTTCTTCTCGGTCTATCACAAGGCTCCGGTCACGGTGTTTCTGTTGCCAGGCATCTTTCCGCTGGTGCCGGGGGCAGGTATTTATTATACCGCCTACTACTTTTTGCGGGACGACCGCAGCCTGTTCTTGAACAAGGGCGTGGAAACCTTAAAAATTGCCCTGGCCCTGGCGCTGGGCATCGCGCTGGTGTGCAGTTTGCCGCTGCCCGGTCGCGAACATAAAAAATAAAAGCATCTGCTTATCGTGTGTTTTGTCACACGGTAAGCGGATGCTTTTTGCCTATAAATCGCTAAAAATCAGTAGATGGAGAAATACCCAACGTGCTCGGGGTGGTTCTCCTCCACCAGCACGGTAAAGCCGCCGGGGTTCACCTCGGCATACTTGCCAAAGGTCAGCTCGGCAATCAGGTGGGGGCCGCGGTTCAAGATGATTTCGGCGGTCTGCGTTTTACCGATGCGGCGGTAGTGCAGTATATCGGTGTCTGCTCGCACGATCTCCAGCCGTCCGCCGTCAAAGGCATCGCAGCTTTTGCGCAGATGGGCCAGCGTTTTCAGTGGGCCGCGTAGCCGCTGCTCGGTGCTGTTCCAGTCAAAGAACGCACGGTTGAACGGGTCGCGGTAGCCCTGCATGGCGATCTCATCCCCATAATAGATGCAGGGCACACCGGGCAGCGTAAAGATCATAGCGTAGCCCAGCAGCAGCTTGCGCATGGCATCGTCCATTTTCTCGGCCGGGATGCGCCGACCGCTCTGCCAGTAGCGGTCACGGCCGTTGGCAGGCTCGCCCGCAATGGCGGTGATGGCGCGCTCGGTGTCGTGGGTGGACAGGAAATTCATCGCGCAGTTCAGCGCCGGGGCAGGGTAGTTCTCGCAGATGTTCAGGATCTGCTCAGCCACAGCAGCGGTGCTGCCGCCGGTCACAAAACTCAGCGCCGCATTGCGGAACGGGTAGTTCATCACGGCATCCAGCCCCTTGCCGCGCAGGTAGGTGCGCCGCTGGCCGAAGGCCTCCTTGGTGGTGGCATCCTCCCACACTTCGCCGATCAGCAGCTTGTCCTCGCCGTGGGCTTTGACGGCCTGGCGGATGCGCTCAATAAATGCATCGGGCAGTTCATCGGCCACGTCCAGCCGGAAGCCCGAAGCCCCCAGCCCCAGCCAGGTATCGATGACGCCGCCCTTGCCGCAGACAAAATCGATGTAGGAGGGCGAATCCTCCTGCACCTCGGGCAGTGTCTCAAAGCCCCACCAGCAGCGGTAGCCGCTGGGATAGCCGGAGTCAAAGTCGTACCAGCTGCGGTAGGGGGAGTTGCGGTCCCGGTAGGCACCGCCCGGGCCATAGCGGCCTTCGCGGTTGAAGTAGACCGAGTCCGATCCCGTGTGGCTGAACACGCCGTCCAGGATGATGCGGATGCCCTCTTTAGCGGCGGCCGCGCACAGGGCGGCGAACTCCTCGTTCGTGCCCAGCAGTGGGTCGGCTTTCAGGTAGTTGGCAGTGTTGTAGCGGTGGTTGGCGTGGGCCTCAAAGATGGGGTTGAGGTAGATGCAGCTGACACCTAAATCCCGCAGGTACGGCAGCTTTTGCTGGATCCCCGCAAAATCGCCGCCGTAATAGTCCATGTTCAGGTAGCCTTCCTGCTGCTCGGTGGGCCAGAAATAGGGCTCGCCGGTCTTGTCCTCGCGGTAGATGCGGTCGGCAAAAGGCATCGGCTTGCCGGGGTTTCCCTCACAAAAGCGGTCGGGGAAGATCTGGTACATGGTGCCGTTCTTGATCCAGTCCGGCGTTTGAAAGTCCGGCTCGTAAACCGTCAGTTGCCAGTCGGTGCCATCGGTCCAACTTAGCACACCTTCGCCGCCTGCATCGCGGTAGATGCGGCGGAAGTCGGTATACAGGTCAAAGTGGTAAAAGTACAGGCCGGGCGTGGTGGGGGCGATGGTAAAGGTGAAGTGGTTCTGTTGGGGTGTCTGGCCCGCAAACTCCATGCGGTAATGTACGGCATCTTCGCGGTCCTTGGTCAGCACCAAGTGGGGATCCACATAGCCCAGGGATTCCGGCACCGTCAGCCGAAAGGTGACCTCTTGCCCAGCAGGCACCGCGCCAAAAGGCGTTTTGCAGGCAGTGTCCAGGCTGTTATAGTAAGTATGAGACATGAGCGTCCTCATTTCCGGGTATCTGTAGAGGCGAGCACTGCGCGCCCGCGGGAGGATGGATACCATCAGCCCCCCTACGATCACCCGTTAAATTTGCAATTACAAAAAAGCCGTACCCCAAACGGGGCACGGCAAAAATCAAATTACACGATTATTTGACGGGAGTAGCACCCCAAATGTCACGCGCATAATCCATGATGGAACGGTCGGCGCTGAAGATACCGGCGTTGGAGATGTTCTTCAAGCTCATGTGGTTCCACTTTTGCTTGTCGCGGTACAGCTGCTGCAGGTCGTGCTGGGCACGGCGGTAATCCTTAAAGTCTGCCATGACCATATACGGGTCAGAGTTACGCAGGTTGCTGGTGACCTCGCTGAAGTTCTCGCCGTTCCAGCCCTTCTCCAGGAAGTCCAGCACAGCCATCGCGGTGTTGTCGCCATTGATGAAGGCACCGGGATGATAGCCCATGCCCTTCAGTGCGTTGACTTCGGGGGTCAGCATACCAAAGATGATCTCGTTCTCGTGGCCGGCAGCATCGGCAATCTCCACGTTGGCTCCGTCCAGGGTGCCCAGGGTGATCGCACCGTTCAGCATGAACTTCATGTTACCGGTGCCGGAAGCCTCGGTGCCAGCCAGAGAGATCTGCTCGGAAACTTCGGAGGCGGGCATCAGGCGCTCGGACAGGCTGACGCAGTAGTCCTCCAGGTAGACGATGCGCAGCTTACCGCGCACGGAGGGATCCTCGTCGATCAACTTGCCCAGCTTACAGATCATGCGGATCATCTGCTTGGCCATGTAGTAACCAGGAGCAGCCTTGGCACCAAAGATGTAGGTCTTGGGGGTGAACTCGGCATTCGGGTTGTTCTTCAGGTAGAGGTACTCGGCCGCAATGTTCAGGGCGTTCAGGTGCTGGCGCTTGTACTCATGCATACGCTTGACCTGGCAGTCAAAGATAGAATCGGGATCGATGACCTGGCCGGTAGACCTCTGCAGGTAGTTGGCAAACAAAACCTTGTTCTCGCGCTTGACCCTGGCGGCGGCCTCCTGGACGGTCTTGTCGTCCACGAACTTCTCCAGCTTCTTCAGCTCAGAGGCATCGGTCTTGAAACCATCACCGATGGTTTCTTCCAGCAGTTGGGTCAGGCCGGGGTTGGAGCAGAGCAGCCAGCGGCGGTAAGCAATGCCGTTGGTAACGTTCTTGAATGCGTTGGGTTTGAACAGGAAATAATCATGGAACACGCTGTCCTTGATGATCTCGCTGTGCAGCTTGGAAACGCCGTTGATGGCGTGGCAGGTGTAGGCACAGATGTTGGCGGTACGCACCTGGTTGTCGCCGATGATGGCCATGTAGTCGATCTTGCCCTGGTCACCGGGGAAAGCCTGGGCGAGTTCAGCACGGCAGCGGCGGTCCATCTCGCAGACAATCTGCCAGATGCGGGGCAGGGTGGAGCGGAAGATGTCCGCGTTCCACTTCTCCAGGGCCTCGCTCATGACGGTGTGGTTGGTGTAAGCGAATACCTTGCGGCAGATGTCGAAAGCGGCATCCCAGTCATAGCTGCACTCATCCAGCAGGATGCGCATCATTTCGGGAATAGCCACGGTGGGATGGGTATCGTTCAGCTGGATAGCGACCTTGTCGGCCAGGTTGTCCAAGGTGCCATACTGGTTCAGGTGGCTCTGCAGGATGTCGGCGATAGAAGCAGCAGAGAAGAAGTACTGCTGGCGCAGACGCAGAATCTTACCCTCGGTGTGGTTATCGTTGGGGTAAAGGATCTTGGAGATCAGCTCGGCCGAAGCAGACTGGCTGATGGCGGTGTTGTAGTTGCCGGCGTTGAAGCTGCTCATATCAAAGCTGGGGGCCTTAGCCTGCCAGAGACGCAGCTTGGAAACGCCGGTGCTGCCGTAACCGGCCACATACATATCGTTGGGCACGGCGATAACAGAGTTGTAGTTCTCGTACTTGACGTGATGGAAGCCGCCCTCCCAGGTCTCGATGGCCTGGCCGTCAAAGCGGATCTCCTGAGCCTGGTCAGGATGGCTCTTGATCCAGACCTGGCCGCCAGGCAGCCAGTTATCGGCAGTTTCCTGCTGCCAGCCGTCCACGATTTTCTGCTTGAAGATGCCGTACTCGTACAGGATGGAGTAGCCGGTGCCGGGGATGCTATCGGTAGCCATGCCGTCCAGGTAGCAGGCAGCCAGGCGGCCCAGGCCGCCGTTGCCTAGGCCTGCATCCGGCTCACGGTCATAGATGGTATCGATCTTGATGTCAGCGTCAGCTAGCACGCTCGCGGCCACTTCGTTTAGACCCAGGTTGAACAGGCTGGAACGCAGGCTGCGGCCCATCAAAAATTCCATGCAGAGGTAGTAGACCTGCTTTTTGCCCTGGCCCAGCACCTTGGACTGGTACTGCTTCTGGCGATCAGACATGATCTGGCGGGTGACAGAAGCCAGGCAGCGGTAGATCTGGTCGGCGGAAGCAGTGTCCAGGGTGACATTGCACTCACTGGTCAGCTTATCTTTCAGGAGTTTCTCAAACTCACTCTTTGTGTATTTCAAATCGTTCTCTCCTAACTTTCTTCAATCGTTCGTCCATCGTTTCCGCCGCCCATGTGCAAGGATGCGGCGTACTTTGTGGTTGCTTTAGCACACCACACTAACGATTATAGCCAAAAAGTACCAATTACGCAAGTCAAAATTGCCTGTTTGGCGGCTTTTTTTGGACTTTTATGCAAAAAGTACTTTTGTTGCGCGCGGTTTTGTATTATAATATGGCTAACATAAAATTTCAGCCAAGGTTGGAGCAGGGCTGAATTTAGACATAATTTGGGAAGGAGTACAAATCATGGGCATGGCCACTTCAAAAGTGCGGCTGAACATCTGCGGGTCCAGCTATGTTGTCAATACAAGCGAGAGCGAGGACTACATGCAGAACCTTGCCGACCGCCTGAACCTGGATATGAACGAACTGATGGCCTCCTCGAACTCGGTTTCGATCACCACTGCTGCCGTGATGACGGCACTGAACTACCGCGATGAACTGGAAAAGGCTAGCGGCAGCGCCGATAACATGCGCCGACAGATTAAGGATTACCTTGAGGATGCCGCCAGCGCCAAGATGGCAGCCGAGGAGACCCGCCGCGAGAATGCCTCGCTAAAGCGCCGCATTGATGAACTGGAGCGCCGTCTGCGCCGCGCCCAGACCCCCCTGGAGGATGCATGAGCAACAAGCTGGAAATCTTAGCCCCGGCAGGTAACTGTGAAATGCTTGGCGCCGCTGTTTTCAGCGGCGCTGATGCTGTTTATCTGGGCCTTACGGGATTCAACGCCCGCCGCACGGCAGGCAACTTTACCCCGGAGGAACTGAAAGAGGCTGTCAGTTTCTGCCACGCCCGGGGCGTAAAAGTACACGTCACCCTGAATACGCTGGTCTACGACCGCGAACTGTCCGGTCTGGCCGATGCGGTGCGCGCCGTGGCCGAAGCTGGGGCCGATGCCGTCATCTCGGACGACCTGGCTACGGCCCAGCTGGTGAAAACCATCGCCCCCACGCTGCACCTGCACGGTTCTACCCAGATGAGCATCCACACCCCCGAGGGTGCGCGGGAACTGGCTACGCTGGGCTATGACCGTGTGATCCTGGCTCGCGAGCTTTCGCTGGAGGAGATCCGCGCGGTCTGCGCCGCCAGCCCCATTGAGGTGGAAGTGTTCGTCCACGGTGCCCTCTGCATGAGCGTTTCCGGCCAGTGCATGATGAGTGCTTTCCTGGGCGGTCGTAGCGGCAACCGCGGTGCCTGTGCGGGCCCCTGCCGTTTGCCCTTTGACGCCAGCGCAGGCCTACGCCCCGGCCAGCCCGGCAAAGCCTGTCACCTGAGCCTGAAAGATATGGATTATATTCCCCACATCCGGGAACTGATGGATGCCGGTGTGGTTAGCGCCAAGATCGAGGGCCGCCTACGTACGCCGGAGTATGCTGCCGCTGCTGTGACCGCCTGCCGCGCCGCGCGGGAGGGCCAGCCCTACGATGAAAAACTGGTGCGGGACATTTTCTCTCGGTCCGGCTTCACCGATGGCTACCTGACCAACCATAACGATGGCAAAATGTTCGGTGTTCGTACCGAGGCAGACGCTGCTGCTACCCGTGCCGCCACGCCCAAAGCCCGCGAACTGTTCCGCCGTGAACTGCAGCGGGTGCCGGTACAGTACACCGTCAGCGGCGGCGTGGAGGATGGCGGCATCAAGCTGACCGCCGCCGATGACGCAGGCAATAAAGTCAACGTCTACAGCATGGATGAGCCGCAGCCCGCCCAGAAAGACCCGCTGCCCGGCATTGAGCGCGCGTTAAACAAGACCGGAGGCACCCCCTTTGCGGTCGCTGGTATCACGGTAGATGCAGGGGAGGGGGGGCTCGGCTTCCTGCCCGGCTCTGCCTGGAACGAGATGCGCCGTGAAGCACTGGATAAGCTGCTGGAAAAGCGCAGCACCGTCCAGCCCCATGCCACCCATCCCTTTGAAATGCCAATTTATCCGGCCCACAGCGTGGGCGGTGTCCCGGCGCTGGCGGCACGGTTTGCCCGTGCGGCCCAGTGCCCGGCGAGCTATGTGGAAAAACTGCAATGGCTGGTATTCCCGATTGCCGAAGCCGACAGCATACCCGCTGACTGGCGCAGCAAGACCCTACTGGAACTGCCCCGCGTTATGTTTGGCAAGCTGGAGGAAAAGACCGCCGCCCGCCTGGCCGCATTAAAAAGTGCCGGTTTCGCCGGGGTAGTAGTCAACAACCCCGCTCAGTTGCGCTATACTGATGGATGGACCGTCTACGGCGGCCTGGGCCTGAACATTACTAACCCAATGAGTGCCGCCCGGTATACGTCCCTAGGCCTGCAGGGCATGTTGCTGCAGCCCGAAACCGCCCTGACCGCCATGCAGGCGGTAACCCCCGGTGTGCCTACTGCTGCCCTCTGCTACGGCCATCTGCCGCTGATGCTGACCCGCGCCTGCCCGCTGCGCAATGTGCATGACTGCGCCACCTGCCACAGCGGCGGCACCCTGCGGGATCGCAAAGGCCGCGACTTTACCGTAACCTGCTCGTCCCCCGGCGGGGCGGGCATCCGCACAGTGTACAATCCGGTGCCGCTCTACATGGGTGACCGCCTGCGGGAAATGTCGGTGGACACGGCCGTTGCCGCCTTTACTATCGAGACCCCGCAGCGCACGGCCCAGATTTTGGCAGAACTTTTTTCCGCCCAACCCTTTGACAGCGAGTTCACCCGTGGATTATACTATACCAATAACTGATTTGTGGAGAAAACTATGAATCCTACCGTAAAATACAAAAAGTTGGACCCCCGCGCCCAGGTGCCTGCTTACGCTACCCCCGGCGCTGCCGCCGCTGACCTGTGCGCTGTGCTGGACGAGCCACTGACCCTGGCCCCTATGCAGCGTGCGCTGGTGCCTACCGGCCTTGCTATTGAGCTGCCGGATGCTTCCTGTGTGGCGCTGGTGTACGCCCGTAGCGGCCTGTCCATCAAGCACGGCCTGTGCATGGCGAACGGTGTGGGCGTCATCGACAGCGACTACCGCGGCGAACTCCGTGTGCCGATGGTCAACCTGTCCGACACCGCCTACACCATCCAGCCCGGCGAGCGTGTGGCCCAGCTGTGCATTGCCCCCGTTTGGCAGGCTAGCTTTGTGGCTGTTGACCAGCTGACGGACACCGACCGTGGTGCTGGCGGCTTTGGTTCCACCGGTAAGTAAGCACGGCTGGACATAAGCGGCAAAACGAGATTTCCCAAATTTTCCAGCCTCGCGCGGAACGAACAGACTACGACACCCCGCCCCGGCTATAATCAAACACGAAAGGACACCCTGCTATGGCATTGATCCTGGCATCCGGCAGCCCGCGCCGACGCGAACTGATGGCACTTATCACCCCGGATTATACCGTCATCACCAGCGATGTAGACGAGGGCAAGATCACCGCCGACACCCCGGCCCACCTGGCCCAGAGCCTAGCTTCGGCTAAGGCCCGCGCCGTGGCAAAGTTGCACCCGGCGGATACCGTTCTTGGATTTGATACCGTGGTGGACTGCAACGGCGAAGTGTTCGGCAAACCCCGGGACGAAGCCGATGCCCTGCGCATGCTGCGGGCACTTTCCGGTCGCACCCACAAGGTGCACACCGGTGTCTGCATCTGTCAGGGCAGCCGCGCGGCTTCAACGGTGGAAACCACGCTGGTGCATTTCTCGCTGATTACCGAGGAGGATCTGCGCGCCTACGTCCGTACGCCGGAGCCGTATGATAAAGCCGGGGCCTACGCCATCCAGGGGCATGCTGCCCTTTGGTGTGCGGGCATCGAGGGGTGCTATTACAACATTATGGGGCTGCCGGTTCACCGTGCGGCACAGCTTTTGCGCAAATTTGCGTAACCTTGCCAACAGCCCCGCCAAAGAAAGTGGGAGCTGCATGGGCAAATTCAAAGATACTCTGGCTGCATTTTTCAGGAGATTACAGGCTATGTTTACCAAGGATATCGGCATTGATCTGGGCACCGCCAACACGCTGGTGTATATGAAAGGCCGCGGCATCATCATGCGGGAACCCAGCGTGGTGGCCGTGGATCCGCGCAGCGATGAACTGCGGGTCCGCAGCGTTGGGCACGAGGCAAAAGCGGTCATCGGCCGTGCGCCGGGGTCCATCGTGGCAGTTCGTCCGCTGAAGGACGGCGTTATTGCGGACTTTGATATTACTGCCGCCATGCTGCAAAGCTTCATCCGCCAGGCCTGCGGCAACAGCATTCTGGCCCATCCCCGGGTGGTCATCTGTGTGCCCTCTGGCGTTACCGAGGTCGAGCGCCGCGCTGTGCGCCAGGCCGCCGCCAAAGCAGGGGCACGCCAGGTCACGGTGATTGAGGAACCTATGGCCGCCGCCATCGGCGCAGGCCTGCCCACCACCGATGCCATCGGCAGCATGATCGTGGATATCGGCGGCGGCACGGCCGAGGTAGCGGTCATCAGCCTGTCGGGCATCGTGTCCAGCCGCAGTGTCCGCTGCGCCGGTGACACGCTGGACCAGAGCATAATTGCCTTCATCAAGCGCAAATACAACCTACTGGTGGGTGAGCGCACCGCCGAGCAGATCAAGATCGAGATCGGCTCCGCCTGTCCCCAGGACCCCGAGACCAGCATGGAGATCAAGGGCCGCAATCTGGTGGACGGCCTGCCCAAGGACATCCTGATCCGGTCCGAGGAAGTGCGCGAGGCCATGAGCGAAAGCCTGCTGCGCATCGTGGATGCCATCAAGGATACGCTGGAGTGTACCCCGCCGGAACTTTCCAGCGATATCATCGACCGTGGTATTATGCTTTCGGGCGGCGGCGCGCTGCTGCGCGGGCTAGATACGCTGATCCAGAACGAGACCGGCATCGATGTGCACATCGCCGAAGCCCCGCTGGACTGCGTAGCCCTGGGTGCCGGTGCTGTCCTGGATAATCCTGACCTTGCCGGCAAGCGCCGCGAGGAAATGAGCTATTTATAAAATGTCTCCAAGGCTCCCGTTTGGGGGCCTTTTTTCATGCCATAGCTTGACAGAATGGTATTGCCATGTTAAAGTGGTCACAAACGCATCTGCTGGAAAGGAGACGGCCTGTATGTGGTTCGATACAATCCTTTGGCTGGTGGCTATCGTGGCGTTTATTGCTGTTGAAGCCGGTACCACCGCCCTGGTGTCGGTGTGGTTTGCCATCGGCGCAGCGGCGGCCATGTTCGCTAGCTTATTCATGCCCTCGCTGGGGATCCAGGCGGCAGTGTTTGCTGTGGTCTCGGCCATTGCGTTGGCCGTTATGGTGCCTACACTGGCCCGCCACCGGCAGGAACATAAGCCGCCGGTTACCAACGGTGCACCGCTGACCATCGGCAAACAGGGTACGGTGCTGGCGGCTATCGAGCCGGGTATGCCGGGCCGCGTCCGTGTGGATGGCCTTGACTGGCAGGCTCGCGCAGAAGTTGCCATCCGCCAGGGCGCGCGCATCAGCGTGACCGATGTGGATGGTGCCGTTTTGCTTGTAACCCCCGTGGCCGAAACTACGTCCGTAGAATAAACACAAAAGAAAAGACAAAAGAAAGGGGAACCCTGCCATGATTTGGATCCTTGCTATTCTTCTCATCATCATTCTGGTGGTGCTGGTGCGCTGCATCGTTATTGTGCCACAGTCCAACGCCTATGTAACCGAGTGGCTCGGCGTGTACAAAGATACCTGGGGTGCGGGACTGCACATCCGTACGCCTTTTGTGGAGCGCATCTCCCGCAAAGTCTCGCTGAAAGAGGAAGCTGCGGACTTCCCCCCGCAGCCTGTCATCACCCGCGACAACGTCACCATGATGATCGACACCGTTGTGTTCTTCCAGGTGTTTGATGCTAAAATGTATGCCTACGGTGTCAACCGTCCCATCCAGGCTATTGAGAATCTGTCAGCCACGACCCTGCGTGACATCATCGGCTCTATGACGCTGGACGAGACCCTGACCAGCCGTGATGCCATCAACACCAAGATCACCGCCAGCCTGGACGAAGCCACTGACCGCTGGGGCATCAAGGTCAACCGTGTGGAATTGAAAAACATTGAGCCGCCGGTGGAAATCCGTCAGGCCATGGAAAAGCAGATGAAGGCTGACCGCGAGAAGCGCGCTTCCATCCTGCTGGCCGAGGGTGAGAAGCAGGCCGCCATCACCCGCGCCGAGGGCGAAAAGGAATCCGCCATCCTGCGCGCTGAAGCCGTCAAACAACAGCGCATCCGCGAGGCCGAAGGTGAAGCAGAAGCCCTGCTGACCGTGCAGAAAGCCCAGGCCGATGCCATCCGCATGATCAACGAAGCCAATCCCAACCACAACTTCCTGGCTTTGCGTAGCATGGAAGCTATGGAGAAGGTTGCTGACGGAAAGGCTACCAAGTTGATCGTCCCCAGCGACATGCAGAACCTTGCCGCCACCGTGGCTGCTATCAAAGAGGCTGCCGCAGACAGCAAAGAGTAAGATGAGGAACCGTCCCTTTTCTTGAAAGAAAAGGAACCAAAAGAATTTTTAAACAAAGAGGGTGCACGAAAAATCGTGTACCCTTTTTTTATTTATATACAATTTAAAGTTCCTTTGCCTACTTTCTTTTCAAAGAAAGTAGGTTCAAAGAAAGAAACACCAAGCCTCAGCCAAAGCTGCCGCTACTGCAGGGATAGCATCATCTTTCAGAGCCGAATACCCCGCCACTACGGTGTTGGGGCGGCACAACTCCGGCCGGGCCATGTAATATTCGCTTAATCCCCGCAGCCGTACGCCGTGCTGGGCGGCTGCTTGTACCATGGCAGCCTCGCTGTCAGCATGGGGCAACGTCAGCAAAAAATGCAGCCCACTATGTACACCGTCCAGCTCCACGCCTGGCAGGGCTGCCCGTAGCGCTGCCGCAAAGGTCTCCATCCGCCGCTTGTAGGCAAGACGCATCCGGGCTAGGTGCCGGGTAAAATACCCGCCCGCCATAAACTCGCAAAGTGTCTGTTGCTCAAACCGGCTCACCGTATTGGCGTAGGCCGCAAAATCCCGGCGATATCGCCCCAGCAGACTTTGCGGCAGCACCATGCAGGCAATGCGGATGCCGGGGGCAAGACTTTTAGAAAACGTGGTCAAGTACACCACCGGCCCGTCCGCGCCAGCCATGCCCTGCAGGCAGGGGAGGGGGCGGGTGTCAAAGCGGAACTCTGAGTCGTAGTCATCCTCCAAAATATACCGCCCCGGGCGCTCCGCCGCCCAGGCCAGCAGTTGTGCCCGGCGGGTGGCGGGCATCGTCACGCCGGTGGGAAAGTGATGACTCGGTGTCAAATAGCACAGGCTCGCTCCGCTGGCCTCCAAGGCGGAGACCGACAGACCATCCCGGTCAATGTCCACCAACGTGCAGGCCAGGCCGCTGTTGCCCAAAACCGCCCGTGTGCGGGAATAGCCGGGGTTTTCGATGGCCGCTGTGCAGTCGCCGAACAGGTGTGCCACACAGCCCAGCAGATACTCAATGCCCGCGCCCACTATGATCTGCTCCGGCATACACTCCACACCGCGATAATCTGAGAGATAGTGCGCAATCTCGCTCCGCAGGTCAGCATCGCCTTGCATCTCGCCGCGCTGCAAAAGCTCCGGTCGCTGGTAGAGCAGTTCTTTCTGGATACGCCCCCAACTGCGCGCCGGGAACAGCGCTGTATCCACACTGCCGGTGGATAGATCAAACAGCGGCGCGGGTTCGTCTGCAGGTTTTGGAGCAGTTGGCACCACAGGCTGCGGGGCCGGGCGCGGTGTGCGGGTGTGTAGCATACCGTAGGTTTTCTGCACGTAAAAACCGCTGCGAGGGCGTGGCTCGGCCAGGCCCTCGGCCGCCAACATCTGATAGGCGGTGTCCACGGTGTTCACGCTTACACCCTGCTGGGCGGCCATGGTGCGCCGCCCGGGCAGCGGGGTGCCGGGGGCACGGTCGCCGCAGCGTATCTCGTCCGCCAGGGCAGCGTAAAGCTGCTCATACAGCGGTGTTTTTAGGCTGGGGTCCAGTTCGATCATGGCAAATCTCTCCTTAACTGGCGCTATAAAAAAATCAAAAACTGGGCATTTTCTTGATGCCAGAAAGCGCTATAATAGGAGCATACCTTGCAAGGAAAGATTTGTCAACCGCTTTGCGGCAAAAAAAGATAGAGGAGCAGAAAATTATGTCTACATCCACCATGTGGCTGCTGCTGTTTGTGGTAGTGGCGCTGGCCCTGCTGGTAGCAGCTTTGACCAAAACAAAATTCACCGTGCAAAAAATCAGTATCATTGGCGTTATGGCCGCCCTCAGCCTGGTTGCCTATGAGTTCTTCCGTATCCCGAACGTTTTCGGCAGCGGCTCGTCCTTCCACCTGGGCAACACCTTTACGGCGCTGACCGCTATGCTGTTGGATGGCGTTTCCGGCGGTTTGGCCGGTGCCATCGGCCTGGCACTGGCCGATATCCTGGCTGGTGACCCCGGCTATGCCGTTACCACGTTCATTTTAAAGTTTATCATCGGCCTGGTCTGCGGCTTTGTGGCCCACAAGGTCATCCACCTGAAAACCTACCCCACCGATAACAAGGGCAAGTACCTGCTGGTGGTCACTGCCAGTGCGTTCAGCGGCCTGCTGGTCAACGTGTTTACCGACCCGTTCATCGGCTATTTCCGCAACCGCTTCATCTTCGGCCAGCCTGCCGAGATCGCCTCGGTCTTTACCAAGATCGCCAGCGGCGTTACGCTGGTCAACTCGCTGCTGTCCACCGTTTGCGCGGTCATCCTGTACCTGGCCCTGCGTCCGGCACTGGAAAAAGCCCACCTGCTGCCCAAGGACTAAGCAGCAAACCCAAAACCGCCTCATTTCGTTGGCCCCGCTTCGGCGGGGCTTTTTGCTTGCACGTAAAACAAAACCCGCGTACCGTTACCAGTACGCGGGTTTTGCGTTTTATAGGGTAATGTTACTTTTTGTCAAAAGCTGAGCGCCGCTCGGTGGACAGGCGAAACATTTCCTCCAGTCCCTCGCGGTCGTCCTGCACCAGCTTTTCCCGCATCGACTGCAGCGCATCACTGAACATGTCAATCTCGGAAATCAGGTTGTCCTTGTTCCACAAGAACAACTCTGCCCACATTTTGTCGTTGATATGTGCAATGCGGGTTAAATCGCGGAACGAATCGCCGGTGTATTTGGCCAGTTCAGTGTTGTCCGAAGCACACATCAAACTCACCGCAATGGCGTGGCACAGTTGGCTTACGTAGCCGATCATATGGTCATGCTCGGCGGGGGTCAGGATGGTAATGCGCTTAAAGCCCAGTTCCTCGGCCAAGGCATGGCACCAGTCGATACCGGCCTGGGTGTTCTTGTCGGTGGGGGTGATGATGAAGTTCGCCGGGGCAAAGTTGACCTCGGCACTGTGGGTGATGCCGCTGGTCTCGCGGCCCGCCATCGGGTGGCTGGCGATAAACTCTACCCCCTCGGGCAGGGCAGCCTGCACCGGCTCCACCACGCCGCGCTTCACGCCGGAAACATCCGTCACCATCGTGCCGGAGCGGATCAGATGGCCATGCTGTTTGATCCAATCCAGCAAAACGGTGGGGTACAAACCAAAGATGATGCAATCCGCCCCCGTAACCAGCGCGTCAAAATTCTCGGTGGCACCCTCGGTAATATAGCTATGCTGCAGGGCGTAGTCGATGGTCTCGCGGCTGCGGGCAATGCCCGTTACATGGTAGCCGTGGCTGCTGAGCACCTGAGCGTATTTGCCGCCCAGCAGGCCCAGACCCACGATCAGATAGGTTTTCGATTTATCCAACATCCAGCCTCACCCTTACTCGGTATCGATTTTTGCACCCAGCCCGCGCAGTGTATCCCAAAAGGCGGGCCAGCTTTTGTTCACGGCCTCGGCTCCGCGCAGCAGGGCGGGCAACCCAGCGGCGTACACCGCCACGGCCAGCGCCATCACAATGCGGTGGTCGTTGTGGCCGTACAGCGGCTCGGCGGGGGCATGCAGTGCCACGTCGGTGATGGTCACGGTATCGCCGTCCACCTCAATGCGGACACCCAGTTTTTTCAGTTCCTCCTGCATGGCGCTGATGCGGTCGGATTCTTTCAGCCGCAGCCGCCCCGCATTGTGGATGACGGTGTTGCCGTTGCAGAAACAACCTAGCGTAAACAGGATCGGCCCCAGGTCGGGGCAGTCAGCCAAGTTAATTTCGGTAGCCTTTAACAGGCTGCGCTCAAAGCGGTAGCCGCCCTCGATAGGCTTGAACTTGCCACCGCAGCGCTTTAAAATGTCCAAAATGACCTTGTCTCCCTGCTGGCTGTCGGGGTTCAGCCCCACCACATTGATGCCGCCGACCACGCAGCCCAGCACGGCCAGGAATGCCGCCTGGCTGTAGTCGCCCTCCACGGAAAAGTCGCTGGCAGTGTAGCGCTGGGGCGCGGCTACGCGATACATTACGCTGCCGTTTTTCCGCGCGCGGGTAGCTACTTTTACGCCAAACTGCTGCATGGCATCGATGGTCAGATCCACGTAGGAGTGGCTTTCATACGGGGGCAGCACCTCGATGGAGCTTTCTGATTCCATCAGCGGCGCAGCAAACAGCAGGCCGCTGATGAACTGGCTGGACACGTCCCCCGGCAGAGTGAAACCGCCCGGACGCAGCCGCCCAAACACGGTGATGCCCTCGGGCGTTTGCTCAAAGCGCAGGCCCTGGCGGTCAAACAGCATCTGGTACACGGCCTGGGGGCGGTCAAACAGCCGCCCCGCGCCGGTAAAGCGCACTTTCTGGGCCGTCAGGCTGAACAGCGGGATCATAAACCGAAGGGTCGAGCCGCTTTCGTTGCAGAAAACCGGCCGTGTCACGGTCACAAATCCGCCGGAGCTGCCCCGGCCGGTGATGGTAACGGCGTTGTGCTCCTCTACCACCTTGGCACCCAGTTGGGTCACAGCCCCCAGAGTGGCACGGATGTCCTGGCTGTACTCAATATTGGTAATGTGGCTGACCCCATCGGCCAGCGCCGCGCACAAAACGGCGCGGTGTGCCGCACTTTTGCTAGGCGGCACAGTGGCCTGACCGCTTAAACGGCTGACATGCAGGCGAGCATCCATGAATTACATCTCCCGGCCGATAGCGGCAGCGATCTTGCGGCAGTTGGCGATGGTCTCGGCGAACTTTTCGGGCTTCAGGCACTGGGCACCATCGCTCCAGGCGCACTGCGGATTGTCGTGAACCTCGATCTCCAGGCCATCGGCACCGGCAGCCACAGCAGCCAGAGCCATGCTCTCGATGTACTTGTAGTCACCGGTAGCGTGGCTGGGGTCAACGATAATGGGCAGGTGGGTCTTTTCTTTGATAACGGGCACGGCGGACAGATCCAGTGTGTTGCGGGTAGCGCGCTCAAAGGTGCGGATGCCGCGCTCGCAGAGGATGACGTTCTCATTGCCGCCAGCCATGATGTACTCGGCGGACATGATCCACTCCTCAATGGTGTTAGCCAGGCCGCGCTTGAGCAGGATGGGCTTGTGCATCTTGCCAACGGCTTTCAGCAGCTGGAAGTTCTGCATGTTGCGGGCACCGATCTGCACCACGTCCACGTACTCCTCAAACTCATCGATGTGGGCCTCATCCATCAGCTCGCTGACGATGGGCAGGCCGGTAGCCTCGCGGGCCTTGACCAGATCCAGGATACCCTCGGTGCCCAGGCCCTGGAAAGAGTAGGGACTGGTGCGGGGCTTGTAAGCGCCGCCGCGCAGGAAGTTGGCACCACCAGCCTTGACCAGCTTGGCCATCTTGATGGTGTGTTCCTCGCCCTCCACGCTGCAGGGACCGGCCATCACGGCGATGGGGGACTTGCCGCCGATCTTGATACCGTTCACGTCCACCACGGTATCTTCGGGGTGGAACAGGCGGTTGGCGCGCTTGTAGGGGGCAGACACACGGGTCACGTTCTCGACCCAGGGGTTAGCCAGCACGTCTTTTTCGGCGATTTTGGTGGTATCGCCCACCAGGCCAAAGACGTTGTAGTCGGTACCGCGGATCAGCGTGACCGACAGGCCCTGATGCTCGAAGTTATCAACAATGCGGTCCAGCTCGACCTGGGGGGTGCCTTTTTTGGTGGAAATGATCATTTGGGAACCTCTTTCTAAATACTTTACACTCTATGCACACCTGCCACAGTCCGGCAGGGGATAACTATATTATAATGTTTTGTCTGCTTCAAACAATGCAGCGGCCTTGTCGGCGGCTTCGTGCAAGGTGCCGGTATTGTCCAGCACCACGCTGGCGGCAGCTTCATACAGGGGGGTGCGTTCTTCTTCCAGCTGCTTCAACGCTGCGCCACCCTTGGAGAGGGGGCGGCCGCCGGTAGCCAATTTTTCAATGGGGCGGCGTACCCACAGCACGGGGCCGTTCTGCCGCAAAGCGCGCACGTTGGCGGGGCACTTGATGACCCCGCCGCCGCAGGCGATGACCTGGCGGTTCTGCTTGGCCACATCGGCCAGCGTTTCAGCTTCGTACCGGCGGAAGGCGGCTTCGCCCTCCTGGGCAAAGATGTCGGGGATATTATGCCCGGTGCGGCGCTCGATCTCCGCATCCAGGTCGACGAACGTCTTGCCTAATTTATTGGCCAGCGCCGCACCGATGGTGGATTTGCCGCACCCCGGCATGCCGATGATGGAAATGTTGGCCAGTTCGTGCCGCAGCTGGTGGCTTGCCGCCGGAATCAGCGTGTCGGCATCCAGCACCTTGCCGGTAAAATGCTCGGCTGCAAACACGGCCTGGGCGACCAGCATCTCAAAGCCGCTGGCGGCAGGGATATTGTGTTCCTCGGCCCGCAGCAGCAGTTCCGTGCGGAAGGGGTTGTACACTACATCCAGAACAGCTTCCAGGGCCGGGAAGGCTGCCGGGTCGATCAGGCACTGCCCCACGTTCGGGTACATACCGCAGGGGGTCGTGTTCACGATGACCTGCACATCCTTGCGGCGCATGGCTTCCTCATAGGTCAGGGCATCCCCCTTGCCGGTGCGGCTGGCGGTCAGAATTTCCGCCGCGCCGCTGTCTTTGCAGACAGCCGTCACGGTGGAATGGGTGCCGCCGGTGCCTAAGATCAGCACGGTCTTGCCCGCAAAGTCCACGCCGTGGGCGCGGGCCAGGTAGGCGAAACCGGCATAGTCAGTGTTATAGCCGTACAGCTTGCCGTCCCGGTTGACGATGGTATTCACCGCGCCGATGGCCGCAGCTTTGGGATCCACCACATCGCAGTAGGGGATGACCAGCTGCTTGTAGGGAATGGTTACGTTGATGGCCGCAAAGTCCCGCCGCTCCATAAAAGCGCGGGCCTCGGCCTCGGTGGGCAACGGCATCAGTTCGTAGGTATAATCAGCGATCTGCTCGTGGATGATCTTGGAATAGCTGTGCCCAAGCTTCGAGCCGATCAGGCCGTATCTTGTCTGTTCCATACCAAAATGCTCCTTGTGTTTCGGGCTTTTACTCTAGGGGCAGGCCGTGCTTCTGGGCCAGTGTGCCGTAGCGCACGGTCAACAGATCCAACAGGCCAAAGGCGGCCAGGGTGTTTTGCACCACCGCCGCGCGGGGCACGATGCAGGGGTCGTGGCGGCCCTTGATCTGCAGGTCGGCGTCCTGTCTGGTAATATAATCCACGGTGTGCTGTTGTTTATAAATGCTGGGCGTGGGCTTTAATACGGTGCGGAACACCAGCGGCATGCCGTTGGTAATGCCGCCGTTGATGCCGCCGTTTTTGTTGGTAGCGGTAGCAACCTGGCCGTTACGCATGGTAAAGGGGTCGTTGGCCTGGCTGCCGCGCATGGCGGCAAAGGCAAAGCCTGAGCCAAATTCCAGCCCCTTGCAGGCGGGAATGGCAAACATCAGGTGGGCCAGCTCGCTCTCCACGCTGTCGAACCACGGCTCGCCGATGCCTGCGGGCAGGCCGGTCACGATGGTCTCCAGCACACCGCCCACGCTGTCGCCCTCACTGCCGGCAGCGCGGATGGCCTCCTGCATGGGGGCTTCCTTATTGGCATCCAGCAGGGCAAAGTGGCCGGGCTCCGGTTCGGGCAGCAGCAGCCCGGCAGAGCTGGACAGCGGTGCATCCTTTATGCCCGCGCACTCAGCAATATGGGTGTAGACGCGGATGCCCAGGCCGTTCAGTACGCTTTCACAAAGCGCACCGGCAGCCACACTGGCGGCGGTGATGCGACCGGAAAAATGCCCGCCGCCTCGGGCATCCTGGTAGCCCTCGTACTTGGCGTAGGCCGTGTAGTCGGCATGACCGGGTCGCAGCAGATCGGCAGTTTTGGTATAGTCGCCGCTGCGGGTGTTCTGGTTGCGGATGACCATCGTCACGGCGGTGCCGGTAGTGTGGCCCTGGTACACGCCGGAAAGAAACTCCACCGCATCGGCCTCAGTGCGGGCGGTGGAAAGCCCATCCCCCCGGGCACGGCGACGGTCCATTGCAGCGGCGATGGCGGCTTTCTCCACGGGCAGGCCCGCGGCCAACCCATCCAGCACCGCGCCGATGGCAGGACCGTGGCTCTCGCCGAAAATGGTCATCGAAACAGCATTGCCAAAGGTGTTTTTCATCGTTACTCCTCGATGCCCAGCAGGGCGGGCAGTTCGGTCATGGACAGCTTGTCAGCCCGCCAGCAGCCCAGGCCCGGGCATTTGATGACGGTAATGCTGCTGCCGATGGCCTTTTTGTCATGCTGCATGTAGGTCAGCACTTTTTCTTTGTTTGCACCGGCGCGGGTGGGCAGACCCAGGGTGCGGTATACAGCACGTACCCGTTTGACTAGCGCCGGATCCTCGATCATCGGCAGCATGCCCAGGGCAACACATTCGCCGTGGTACAGGCCGGTGGTACGGCGGCCGCGCACACCGCGCACAGCCTCAATGCCGTGGCCTATGGTGTGACCAAAGTTCAGGCAGGCGCGTACGCTACCTTCCCGCTCATCCTGCTCCACGATCTTCTTTTTGAATTTCAGGCTGCGGTAGACGATTTGCTCAATATGATCTTCCGGGTTCTCGGTCTCAAACAGCGCAAACAGCTGCGGGTCACCGATCAGGCCGGTTTTCAGTGCTTCGGCCAGGCCGTTTACCACCTGGCGGCGGGGCAGTGTAGCCAGGGTGTCAAAATCCACCAGCACCACCTTAGGCTGCCAGAAAGCACCCACGATGTTCTTCGTCTCGCCCAGATCGATGGCGGTTTTGCCGCCGATGGAGGAATCCACCTGGGCCAGCGTGGTGGTGGGACAGTTGACGAAATCAATGCCGCGCATATAGCTGGCGGCGCAGAAACCGCCCAGATCGCCCACAACACCGCCGCCCACGGCAACCAGCAGGTCCTTGCGGTCCATGCCAAATTCCAGCATGGCCTGCAGCACCTGGCCGTACACTTTCAGGCATTTGCTGCCCTCGCCCTGGGGGATGGTATAAATGGTGGCATTGGGGCACTGGGTGGCCACTGTCTCGGCATATTGCTTGGGTACGCCGGAATCCGTCAGCACAAAGACGCGGCGGTTCTCGACATTCGTGAACTGATGCAGGTTGGCAAGGCAGCCAGCTTTAAGGATGATATCATAGCTGCGGCTTTTCAGTTGCATGGTCAGCTTCATACTTCGCACGTCCTTACTTTATTATTGTTGGTCAATGCCATCCAGCGTAAAGGCACCCAGCAGGCGCAGGGTGCTGCAGGCCCCGGTCAGGGTGTCCAGCAGGCTGTTGCAGGCAGCAGCATCGCTGCCTGGCGGGCAGACAAGCTGTACGTAAAAATAATACTCAAAGGGCACATGGGGCAGCGGGCGGCTCTTGATGCACTCCATGTTAAAGCCGCGGGCACCGATCTGATCCAGCACTACGGCCAGCTGGCCGGGCTTGTGGCGGGCGGTAAACAGCAGTGCCAGTCGCTGGCCCTCGCCGGTCATCACCGGGGGCTGGGCGGCTCGCTCGATTACAATAAACCGCGTGGTATTGTCGCCATCCATGTTGATGCTCTCGGCCAAGATGTCCAGCCCGTACAGGTCGGCAGTCTCGGCGCTGGCAATGGCGGCTACGGACGGATCGTTCAACTCGGCAATATGTTTGGCAGCCCCGGCGGTGTTCAGCCAGCTTTCGGTGGCAAAGCCGTGCTGCTGCAAAAATACACTGCTCTGGGCCAGGGCCTGCGGGTGGCTGATGACGGTGCGCACATCGCTGAGCTTGGCACCCTTTACGCCCAGCAGATCCTGCTGGATGGGCGTATCCTGCATATGGGTCACAATGATGTCCGGGTGGGTGTACAGCAGGTCCAGCACGGCGGAAACATCCCCCGCGTTGGAATTTTCAAAGGGCAGCACACCAAACTGGGCATCGCCGTTCTGCACGGCGTCAAACACTTCGGGCCAGGTGGCAAAGGCCGTGGCCCGGGCAAAGGGGAACATCCGCCGCAGGGCAATGTGGCTCCACGCACCCTCTACGCCCTGGTAGGCGGCGGTGTCGCGGCCTAACGTGGCCCGCTGATACGCGCGGGAAACTGCCATGGCTTCCTGCAGAAAAGCCTTATAGTAGGGGCGCAGTTCCTCGTTTTGCAGCCGGGCGGTGTTGCGGGCGATAATGTCCGCCTCCCGCGCGGCATCAAACACTGGCTTGCCGGTTTGGGCTTTGTAACGTACAACATCTGCCACCGCCTGCATGCGCCGCTCAAACAAAGCGGCCATTTCAGCGTCAACGGCATCAATTTCGGCACGGGCTTGCTGTAAAAGATCCATACCCGATGCTCCTTTTCCTGAATTTTTCGGGGGTTCCTGCCACGAAAGGACAGAAATGCAAATATATACAGTTAGTATAGCATAAAAAAAACGCCGTCACAAGGGTGACGGCGCGAAAAAGTAGTATAAATAAGAATTACCCGTGCAGGGCACTGCGCAAAGCGGCTAGCAGTTCGGCCTGGTATTCAGGGCTGAAAGTGCCATGCAGCAGTTTGGGTAGTGCTTCCTCCTGCAAGCGCCGCCAGCTATCAGCTTCGTGGCCCGGCAGAATCGGCACGAAAGAGACACCATTGGCGGCGGCAGCCTGGGCATCGCCCATCGAGTCACCAACCATCAGCACTTTGCGGTTCTCGTACCCGCAGGCCAACATGGTGGCGATGGAGTTGGCCTTACTGCCCACCTCCTGGCCAAAGATCACATCGGCGTGGCGGGCCAGGCCGTAGTGTTTCCACTCGCTGGCGATGGCGCTCTCGTTGGCGGCGCTTACCACGGCCAAATCGGCCACGGCATGCAGCTGGCGCAGGCTTTCCTCCACGCCGGGAAATGGTTCGAAGGTCGGTTCTAAGGCCAGGATGCGGCGGTTGCAGACGTTGTTCCACTCCTGCAGTTTGCGCAGTGCCAGGCTGCCGGTGCGCAGCAACTCGTGCTGCAAGCTGGCCGTGGAAAGTTCGGCCGAGGTGCTGACCCAGGCGGCGATATCCTCACTGCCCGGAACCTCAATGCCACGATTTTTCAGCCGGTCAAACACCAGCACCACGCTCTCAAAGCGGGAAAGGCCGCGCGTAATATTGCGCAGGTTGATCTCCTCCCACGCCGAGGCAACAAAATCTGCATAATCGTCCAACGCAAAAACGCGGATCAGTTCCGGGCACATTACGATGGTGTGCTTGATGCTGACTGTGTCCATGACGCAGCCGTCCGAATCCATGCATACCAGAAATTCACGCTTTTTGGTAAAATCAGTTAAAACGCTTGCCATGATTCCCGTCCCTCTTTCAGTACTCATAAACCGCAAGTATACCTACCTATCATAGCAAAATTGTAGGGCTTTTGGCAATGCTTTTTTGTAAAAAAGCAACTTTTGCGCAAAAAATTATTGGGGTGCGGGGGAGGTTTCATCCAATGCCTGGCCGATGGGCATATTCAAAATCAGATTCGCCATGCCATCCGCTGGGGTGGGCTGCTTGTTGATGATCACCAGCGTGTCCCCGCGGAAGTGCCGCAAAAGCCCCGCTGCCGGGTATACGGCCAGGCTGGTTCCGCCAACGATCAACGTATCAGCGACAGAAATTGCCTTGGTAGCACCTTCCATCGTGGCTTCGTCCAAGCCTTCCTCATACAGCACTACGTCCGGCTTTATGATGCCGCCGCATTCGGTGCAGCGGGGCACACCGTCCCCCTGACCAGCGGCCTCATCAATAAAGCTGATGGGGTAAAATTTACCGCAGTGCGTGCAATAATTGCGCAGGGTGGAGCCGTGCAGTTCATACACAACCTTGCTGCCGGCAGCCTGATGCAGGCCATCGATGTTCTGGGTCACCACGGCTTTGCACTTGCCCTCGCGTTCCAATTTCGCCAGCCGCAGGTGGGCGGCGTTGGGCTTGGCCCCGTGGACAATAAGCTTCTGGCGGTAAAAATCATAAAATTCTGCTGTGCGGGTCTTGTAGAACGTATGGGAGAGTATCGTCTCGGGTGGATACTTGAATTTCTGGTGGTACAGCCCGTCCACCGAGCGGAAATCTGGGATGCCGCTCTCTGTAGAAACGCCCGCGCCGCCAAAAAACACCAGGTTGCGGGTATCCTGCAAAATTTCTTCCAATGCCGGTACCATACAAAGTTCCCCTTTCGCTTTTTGCTGAAGTGTTCTATAATATACCTATTATTATAGTCAGTTTCAGGGAGGATGCAAGATGCAGCGCGAGATCACACGGGAAATGGTAAAAGCCCGCCTGCCCCGGCGGGAGGCAGACACCAACAAGGGCAGCTTTGGCAGTGTGCTGGCGGCAGCTGGCAGCATGGCCTACCGGGGCGCTGCAGCCCTGTGTACCGAGGGGGCTCTGCGCGCCGGGGCGGGCCTTGTCTACCTGGCCAGTGTGGAGCCTGTGGTGCAGATGGTGCTGACCCGCACACCAGAGTGCTGTGCCTGCGGCTGCCGCACAGCGTCCAACGGCGGCATCCACCCCCAGGATGCCGAGGCACTGCGCAGCTGGTTTAACGGCAAAAATGCTGTCTTGCTGGCCGGGCCGGGTCTGGGCGAAAGCGCCGCCCCGGTCTGCAACGCCCTGCTGGGCAAAAAAGCGCCCTGGTCCGCCACTGTGCTGGATGCTGATGCCCTCAACGCGCTGGCCGCGGGCAAACTAAAAGGCCAATTACAAGACCAGACGGTCATCACGCCCCACCCCGGCGAGGCCGCCCGCCTGCTGGACTGCACGGTAGGGGAGGTGCAGGCGGACCGCGAGGCTGCCGCCCGCCGCCTGGCCGAGACTTACCACTGTGTCGCAGTGCTCAAAGGTAGCGGCACCCTTATCGCCACCCACGGCGGTGAGGTCTACCACAATCCCACCGGCAACGCGGGCCTGGCCAAGGGAGGCAGCGGGGATATCCTTGCCGGTCTGCTGGCGGGCCTGCTGGCGGCAGGTCTCAAACAGGGCCGCACCGCCGAGGATGCCGCCGTCACCGCCGTCTGGCTGCACGGCGCGGCAGGGGACCGCTGCGCCAAGCGTTTAGGGATGGCCGCCATGCTGCCCCACGACATTTTTGCAGACATCGGCGCAATTTTTGCGGAGTTAGAGCGCTGAACCACGCCCCTTCCCGCGTTTTACAGGCTGTTTTCGCCCCACCCTATTGCCTGAACCCTCTATAGGGTGTATAATGGGACTGTATTTTTTGGATGTTTTAAGGATACCGCCGCACGATCTGAGCAGCCCTGCAGCTACAGCCGGGCATCGTGCGGCTTCCTCTGTCCTATAAAAGGAGCATATGTTATGCCGCGTAAAGAAGGCCAAAAACGGAAACTGCTAGTACTGTTGCAGATTTTGGCGCGGGAAACCGATGAACGCCATCCGTTAAGTGTACCGCAGATCGTGGGAAAATTGAAAGATAAGGGCATTGAAGCTGAGCGCAAGAGCGTCTATGATGACCTGGGTGCCCTGAACGAGATGCCGGACTTCCCCTATGAAATTATGCAAAAGCGGGGCCGGGGCGGCGGCTATTACATGACCGATGCCCCCTTTGAGCTGGCCGAACTGAAGCTGCTGGTGGACGCTGTCTATGCCAGCAAGTTTATCACTGCCCGCAAATCCAAGGTGCTGATTGATAAGCTGGGGCGATTCACTTCCTGCTATCGGCAGGAAGAGCTGAACCGTAAAGTTCTGGTCAGCGGCCGCCTGAAAAGCACCGATGAGAAGATTCTCTACACGGTCGATGCCCTGCATGCCGCCATCACCGCCGGGGAGCAGGTGCAGTTCAAGTACTGTGACTGGAATCTGCAAAAAAAAATGACCCCTCGCCACGATGGACAGCTGTACCGCGTCAGCCCCTGGGTCCTGGTGTGGGAGAACGCCAACTATTATCTGATCGCCTACACCGAGGGCCGCCTGAAGCACTACCGCGTGGACAAGATGCAGGCCGTACACCAGCTGCCCGGCACCACCCGCGAGGGTGCGGACGAGTACGCTAACTTTGACGTGAATACCTACATGCAGCAGATGTTCGGTATGTTCAACGGTCCGTTAAAAAAAGTGACCCTGCAATGTGAAAACCGCTTCGCGGGGGCGATGATCGACCGTTTCGGTACCGGACCGACCCTGGTCCCCTGCGATGACGGTGAACATTTTACCATGATGGCCGAAGTGCAGGTTAGCCCGCAGTTCTTTGGCTGGGTGGCTGGCTTTGGCACCGGTGTGGTGGTGGCAGGCCCGCCCGAGGTGCGCGCTGAGATGAAAAAGACGCTGGACCGCCTGCAGGATCTTTACCGTTGATTGCAAAAAGCACGAAAATGTGCTATGCTAACTAGATATGAATTTCTGTCCAAGGGAGGACACCCCCGTTGCTGGAAAAAAATCAACGTATCAAAAGTATGCTCAGCGGTCTGCTGGATGTGGTACTGCTGTTCGTCAGCTTTTTGCTGGCCAACTATGTGCGTTTTAACTATGTAGTCTTTTTTGAACCTGGCGGTGCCGGCCCTGCCCTGCAGGTAGCTAGTGACCCGCGCAATATCATCGCCGGGGCTGGCACTTCGATTTTGCTGGTACTGGTCTACTGGGTGGCCGGTGTATACAGCTCCTCGCGCCTGCGAGGGTTGGCCCGGCGCTGTACCATTATGGCTACCATCAACGCCGCAGGCATCGTGGTATTCGTATTCTTCCTCTACCTGATGCACCTGGACGACTACTCCCGTGTGGTGTTGGGCCTGTTCTACGGTTTTGCCACTGTGGCCATGGTTGCCAAGCGGATGATCCGCCGCTGGGTGGATCGTGCCCGCCGCCGCAAGGGCCTGGGCCTGCGGCATATCCTGCTGGTGGGCGGCGGCAAATCGGCCGCCCTTTACCTGCGTGCGCTGGAGCATAACCCCTACTACGGTTTTGTGGTGGATGGCTACCTGGCCGTCACAGAGGAACCGGGCCTGGGAGTATCCTATCTGGGCGGTTACGATAAGCTGGACGAAGCCCTGGAAAGCACCGCCCTGGATGAAGTGGTCGTTGCGCTGGAGGCAGACGAAATCGATCAGCTGCCCCACACCTTTGCCATCTGTGATAAGCACGGTACCCGCATTACGATGGTGCCCTTTTACAGCGACTACCTGCCCGCCCGGCCCACCATCGATGTGCTGGACGAGTGCAAACTTATCAACGTGCGCCAGACACCTTTCGATAACATCCTCAACGCCGCCATCAAGCGCGGGCTGGATATCATCGGCAGCCTGGTGCTGATCGTACTCACCAGCCCGGTCATGCTGGTCACGGCCATCGGCGTAAAACTGTCCAGCCCCGGGCCGATCATCTTCAAGCAGGAGCGTATCGGCCTGAATAAAAAGCCCTTCATGATGTACAAGTTCCGCTCCATGCGGGTCAATGTGCAGCAGGAGACCGGCTGGTCCAAGGATTACGACCCCCGCAAGACCCACTTCGGCAGCTTTATCCGCAAGTTCAGCCTGGACGAACTGCCCCAGTTCTTCAACGTGCTCAAGGGTGATATGTCTCTTGTCGGCCCCCGGCCCGAGGTGCCCTTCCATGTGGAGCACTTTAAAGAGGAAATTCCCCGCTATCTGGTCCGCCAGCAGGTGCGCCCCGGCTGCACCGGCTGGGCGCAGATCCACGGCCTGCGCGGCGATACCGATATTGCCGAGCGCATCCGCTATGACATCTGGTACATCGAAAACTGGACCGTGGCGCTGGACATCAAGATCATCTTCCGCACGGTATTCGGCGGCAAGATGGTCAATGACGAAAAATTGCAGTAAGCCTGCCCCGGCGGGCTTGATGGGAGACGGAACATGAGCAAAAAGGAACCCAAAGTAGCTATCGTACATGACTGGCTGGTGACCTATGCAGGGGCAGACCGTGTGGTCGACTGCATGCACCATGCGTTCCCCAACGCTGTCATTTACACGCTGGTGTATGATGAAAAGAACATGCCTGCGTGGTTCAAAGACTACGACATCCGCACCACCTGGGTGCAGAAGATCCCGTTTGCCACCAAGCTGTACAAGGGTATGCTGCCCCTGATGCCCCGCGCGTTTGAGGAACTGGACCTCTCCGAGTACGACCTCGTGCTGTCGTCGTCCTCCTCTTGTTCTAAAGGCGTCATCACCCGGCCGGACGCGGTGCACATCTGCTACTGCCATACGCCCATCCGTTATGTATGGGACTTTTATTACACCTATCGCGACAACGCCAACTGGCTGGTGCGCAAGGTCATGCAGCGCCAGATGCACAAGATCCGCGTCTGGGATAAATGCGCGGCGGACCGCGTGGATTATTTCATTGCTAACTCCCACTACATCGCCCAGCGCATCAAAAAGTATTACCGCCGCGACAGCGATGTCATCTACCCCTGCTGCCATATCAACGAAAGTCCCTTTGTGGAAAAAGAGGATTTCTACCTCACCGTTGGCCGCCTGACCTGGTATAAGCGGGTCGACCTGGCCGTGCAGGCCTGCACCAAACTGGGCAAGCGCCTGGTGGTCATCGGCGGCGGGGGCGAGATGGAAAAACTCAAAGCCATGGCTGGCCCCACCATTGAGTTCAAGGGCGGCGGCCTGACCGATGAAGAAGTGCGCGGCTACTACCTGCGCGCCAAGGCGTTCCTATTCCCTGGCGAGGAGGACTTCGGCATCACCCCCGTGGAAGCCCAGAGCGCCGGTACCCCGGTGCTGGCCTACGGCCGCGGCGGTGCGTGTGAAACCGTGCTCCCCGGCAAGACCGGCTATTGGTTTGCCGAGCAGACCGCCGAAAGCCTCGCCGCCTGCATCGAGCGTTTTGAAAAAGACGGCGTTGCCTATAGTAAGGAAGAAATCCGCGAACACAGCCGCGCTTTCAGCGAGGAACGGTTTGAGCGGGAAATCAAAGAATACTGCACCCGCCGCATGGCGGACTGGCAGCAGGAACTGCTGGACTGCTCCCACTGGGAGAAGGAGGAACAGATTTGAACCCCATTGTCATCAACGGCACCGTCCTGTGCGATAATATTACCGGCATCCCCCGCTATGTCTACGAGACTGTGGTGCGGCTGGATAAACTGATCGAGGGCACCGGCCTGGATGTGCGCATCGCCTACCGCGATGATGGCCGCGAGATCCATCTGCCGGAACTGAAAAACATCAAACTGGTGCCGCTCAAGGCGGTCAAGTACTTTTATAATATGGCGGTTCTGCCCGCCTACCTGCGGCACGAGCATGCGTTTTTTGTCGGCCTTGCCAGCGATATGCTTATGACCCGCCGCAGTGTGGTGGTGCTGCACGATATCCGCCCCCTGGTGATGGATACCGACCGCGGATTTTTCCGCTTCAAGTTCTGGGTACACTGCCTGTCCACCAAATGGTTTGCCCAGCGGGTGTTCACCGTCAGCTATGACCAGCGCCAGCTTATCCATGATAAGCTGGGCATCCCGCTGGATAAGATCGGAGTGACCTACAACGGCTGGGAACACATGGCCAAGGTCCAGCTCGATGAGACCATCTTTGAAAAGATGCCCGGCATCAAGAAGGGCGAGTATTTCTACGCCCTGGGGAGTCTCGCGGGCCACAAGAACTTCAAGTGGATCCGTGAGGTCGCCCGCCGCAACCCGGACAAGACCTTTGTAGTCGCAGGCGGCAAGGACCTGCGCGCCTTTGGTGATGACACCGAGGCCAAAAACACCCACAACGTCTTCTACCCCGGCTATGTCTCGGACGCCGAGAACGCTGCCCTGATGAAGCACTGCCGCTTGTTCCTGCACCCGGCCGTGTTCGAGGGCTTCGGCATCCCGCCGCTGGAGGCCCTGGCCCTCGGTGCGCCCATCGCGCTGGCCAAGGCCAGCTGCCTGCCGGAACTCTACGGCGACACCGCCCGCTACTTCGACCCCTACGATTACGAGGTCGATCTGGATGCCCTGGCCGCCCAGCCGGTGGCCCCGCCGGACGAAGTCCTGGCCAAATACAGCTGGGACAAAACCGCCGCCTTCTGGCTGGACGAGATCAAAAAGTACGCTGAACAGTAAATCTTCGCTGCGAGGTGCGGCACATCGCCCGCCCTTGTGTACGGAAAGGAATCCCTGCACATGCTTGTTCTAACCGTTGCCTTTACAGCCCTCATTGCCCTGGCGCTGGGCATTGCCCCGGCTAAGCTGACCCGGCGGCGTGTGCGGCAGCAGGACCTGGGCTGGGGCCTGGGCCTGTGGCTGGCCACCTGGGTGTTTGCCCTGTGTGCCTATCACCGCCCGGGGCTGGCTGTTGGGTTCGATGCCTTCCGCCTGGTGGCTATCACGGCACTGTGCGGTTGGGCATCTTTCTGCGTGGCCGGACTGCGTATCTTTGGCGGCAAGGGGCTGCGGTTCGTGGTGCCGCTGCTGCTGGTAGCGGCGCTGGGTAGTGAGGTGTTTGTGGGCAACGTGGCCTACTTCAGCACCCACAGCTACCAGCCGTTCCAACTGCTGGACTACCTGGACCCCAACGTCAACGTCGTCCGGGGGCAGGGGACAATCTCGCTGGACGAGGACCACACCTACATGCGTTTCCTCGGCATCGATCAGCCTATCTATAACCTGAGCATGGACGGCTTGACCAACGATGACACCGACCCGCTGCATTGGGACAGCTTTTTCAACTTTCGCATCAATGCCACGGACGAGGCTAACTCTCAGTTGAACTACTTCGGCACCTGGCAGATAGCGCCCCAGTCGATCCGCAGCCAGGTTATCAGCCTGGACTTGACCGGCTATGTTAGCTCCATGGAATTGACCGCCTCCGGCTACAGCACGGCGTTCTCCACTTTCCCGGTGGCCGTCACCTTTACCGGCATTACCGCCAACGCGCCGCGCCCTCTGCAGTTTTCGCTGTTGCGGTGCATCGCTGCTTTTCTGGCGCTGCTGGCTGTCTATGCGCTGCGCCCCCAAAGCGGGCTATGGCACCGCCGCTGGCTGGCGGGCAATGTCTGCGACCGCGCCGCCGGTGCGGTGCTGGTCGCGATTCTGGCCGCCTTTGTGGTGGTCGTGCCATTCTGGGAGCCTGGCAACACCGGCCTTGCCACCGAAAATTATAACGTTGCATTCTGGGACGGCGAAAGCAAAGTCAGTTTTATCTACGAGCAGTACGGTGCCCTGGCCCATAGCCTGCTGAACGGCCGCCTGGACCTTGAGCAGGACCCGCCGGAAGAACTGCTGGCGCTGGATAACCCCTACGATTCCACCGCCCGCGAGGCTGGCCAGGTCAACAGCCTGTGGGACCATGCCTATTATAACGGTCGTTATTACGTTTATTTCGGCATTGTGCCCTGCCTTTTATTCCAACTGCCATTTGAGGCCATCACCGGCATACGAAACCTGGCCTATCCGCCCTGCATGGTCATTATGGGGTTGCTGTTCCTGCTGGCAAGCTTTGGCGCGGTGCATCAGATGGTGCGCCGCTGGTTCAGTCAGGCATCCTCGGCCGCGTACCTGCTAAGCGTGGCGGCGGTCGTGCTGGGCAGCCAGCTTTACTACCTGTTTGTGCGTCCCTACATTTATGAATATGCCATCGTCTGCGGTACTTCACTGCTGATGCTGGCCCTCTGGCTTTGGCTTTCCTCTGCCAACACGCCGGTGGAGCGCCGTGGTGCGCTGCTGGCAAAGCTGGCGCTGGGCAGTCTTTGCATGGCACTGGTCGCCGGATGCCGCCCCCAGATGGAACTGTTTGCCGTACTGGCCCTGCCCGTTTTCTGGCAGCGGTACATCACCCAAAAGCGGCTGCGCAGCCGCGCCGGGGCAGGGGAGGCCGTGGCTTTCCTGCTGCCGGTGGTGCTGGTGGCCGCAGGCCTGATGTGGTACAACTACGCCCGGTTCGGTTCACCCCTTGACTTTGGCGCCAACTATAACCTGACCGGCAACGATATGACCAAGCGCGGCTTTAACGTGGTGCGCATCGGCCCGGCGGTGTTTACCAGCCTGTTCGATCTGCCGCGCCTCAAGAGTGTATTCCCGTTCCTGCAGGAGACCGAAGTCACCACCAACGCCGTTATCCGTACCATCAGCGAGCCGTTTGTGGGCGGTATGCTGGCGGCCACGCCCTTCACCTGGGCGCTGGGGCTGCTGCTCCTGCCCCAGACCCGCCAGAGCCTGCGCCGCCGCCCCGGTGCGGCAGGCTTCGTCTGGCTGGCGGTGGCCGGGATGGTCATCATCACGGTAGTGGACTGCGAGATGGCCGGCGTGCTGTACCGCTATCTGATGGACTACAGCCCCGTTTTGCTGCTGGGCGCTGCGCTCTGCTGGCTGCTGCTGGAAAGCGTGCTGGCCCGCCGCGCCGCCGCAGGCGAAACGCTGGCCGTCACCCTGCTGCCGGTGCTGCGCGTAGCTATGGCTGGTGCCGTGGCGTGGAGCGCCGTGTATCGCTTCTTCACCCTTTTTGCCACCCAGCCGTGGCTGCAGGGGCTGAACCCCTCGCTGTACTTTAATGTTGCCCGTCTGGTGCAATTCTGGATGTAAAGATTGGAGAACCTCAAAATGGATAAGATCGCTGTTTTGATCCCTTGCTACAACGAATCCAAGACTGTGGAAAAGGTGGTGACGGACTTCCTCCGCGTACTGCCCGAAGCCACCGTTTATGTTTACGATAACAACTCCACCGATGGCACCGCCGAACTGGCCGCCAAAGCCGGGGCGGTCGTCCGGCACGAGTACCAGCAGGGCAAGGGCAATGTCATGCGCCGCATGTTCCGGGAGATCGATGCCGAGGCCTACGTGCTGGTGGACGGCGATGACACCTACCCCGCCGAGGCTGCCCCCGAGATGGTAGCCGCCGTCACCAACCGCCAGGCGGATATGGTGGTGGGGGACCGCCTATCCAGCACCTACTACACCCAGAACAAGCGCCCGTTCCACAACTTCGGCAATGATCTGGTTCGCTTTTGCACCAACCACCTGTTCGGCGGCAAGATCAAGGATATCATGACCGGCTATCGTGCCTTCAGCTACCAGTTCGTCAAGACCTACCCGGTGCTGTCCCGTGGGTTCGAGATCGAGACCGAGATGACCATCCACGCCCTGCAGCGCAACATGCAGGTGGAGAATGTGGTCATCGACTACCGTGACCGCCCCGAAGGCTCCGAGAGCAAGCTGAACACCTACTCCGATGGCTTCAAGGTGCTGGGCACCATTGCGCGGCTGTTCAAAAATTACCGCCCCTTTATGTTCTTCGGCATCCTGGCGGCAATTCTGGCTGTGTTCGGCATCGGCTTTATGATCCCCGTGCTCAACGAGTATTTCCACACCGGCCTTGTGCCCCGCTTCCCGACTTTGATCGTCTGCTGCTTTGTGCTGGTGGCGGCGCTGCTGCTCTTCATCTCCGGCGTGATCCTGTCCAGCCAGCTGGCCAAGGACGCCCGTGACTTTGAGTTCCAACTGCAGACCGTGCAGTATTGGCGTAACAGTGAGGAGAACTAAAATGCAATATGATTATCTGATTGTTGGTGCCGGTCTGTTCGGTGCCGTCTTTGCCCACGAGGCCACTGCCGCCGGTAAAAAGTGCCTGGTCATCGATAAGCGTGACCACATCGCCGGCAACATCTACACCGAGGATGTGGAAAGCATCGCCGTCCATCGTTACGGTGCGCACATCTTCCACACCAACAATAAAGAGGTGTGGGATTATGTCAACCGCTTTGCTACCTTCAACCGCTACACCAACTCCCCGGTAGCCAACTACAAGGGCGAGCTGTACAACCTGCCCTTCAACATGAACACCTTCACCAAGATGTGGGGCGTTATCACCCCGGCTGAGGCCGAGACTAAGATCGCAGAACAGCGCGCCGCCCACTACACCGCCGAGCCGAAAAATCTGGAAGAACAAGCCATCAACCTGATGGGCACCGACATCTACGAGAAACTCATCAAAGGCTACACTGAGAAGCAGTGGGGCCGCCCCTGCACCGAACTGCCCGCCTTTATCATCAAGCGCCTGCCCGTGCGCCTGACCTTTGATAACAACTACTTCAACGCCCTGTACCAGGGCATCCCCAACGAGGGCTACACCGCCCTGGTGGCGAACCTCCTGGAGGGCATCGAGGTCCGCCTGGACACCGACTACCTGGCCGACAAGGCTGCATTGGATGCCCTGGCCGATAAGGTCGTCTACACCGGCCCCATCGATGCCTACTTTGATTACAAGCTGGGCACCCTGCAGTACCGCAGCGTCCGCTTTGAGACCGAGACCCTGGACACCCCCAACTACCAGGGCAATGCGGTCATCAACTACACCGATGCCGAGACCCCTTACACCCGCATCATTGAGCACAAGCATTTCGTCTTTGGCTCCACCGAGCCGGGCACCAAGACGGTCATCAGCCGTGAGTATTCGGCCGAGTGGAAACCCGGTGACGAGCCGTACTATCCCGTCAACGATGCCCAGAACGGTGCCCTGTATGAGCAGTACAAGGCCCTGGCCGATGCCGAGGACAAGGTCCTGTTCGGTGGCCGTCTGGGCGAGTACAAATACTACGACATGGACCGCGTGATCGAATCCGCCCTGGCCCGCGTCCGTGCCGAGCTGGCAAAATAGTCCACGCGAGAAAAAGTTACAAACTGCGCCGTGCTGCCATTTTACAGCATGGCGCAGTTTTTTCTGTTTTCCGCAAACCGCCTCGCCTTGCTTTTTGCCCCGTAATGGGATATAATAAACTCGATTATTTGCGCGGGTGACTGTGCAGATACAAGAAGAGGGGAAAGCGCACACTGCGCACAAACAGGGAGTATAAATATGACGAAGATCGCCGCTTCGATCCTGTCCGCTGACTTTGCGGGCCTTGCTGCCGACTGCCAGCGCCTGCTGGCCCAGGGCACCGACCTTTTGCATTTTGACGTGATGGACGGTCACTTTGTGCCCAACATCAGCTTTGGTGCCCCCGTGCTGGAATGCCTGCACAAGGCCCTGCCGGAGGTATTCTACGATGTCCACCTGATGATCAGCGACCCGGTCAAGTATGCGCCGGACTTCGCCAAAGCAGGTGCCGGGCTTATCACGTTCCATCTAGAGGCTGTGCCTGATGCCATCACGGAGACCATCGCCGCCATCCGTGCCACCGGCTGCCAGGTGGGCATCAGCATCAAGCCGGGCACCCCGGCGGAGGCTGTCTACCCCTATCTGGATGACCTGGATCTGATCCTGGTCATGAGCGTGGAGCCGGGTTTCGGCGGGCAGAAGTTCATGCCCGCGGCCCTGGATAAACTCAGTGCCCTGCGCGCCGAATGCAATCGCCGCGGCCTGCACACCCTGCTGGAAGTGGACGGCGGCGTCAACATCGAGACCGGCCCCCAGTGCGCCGCCGCTGGTGCTGACTGGCTGGTGACCGGCAGCGCCCTGTTCAAAGCCAAAGATCCTGCCGCCGTCATCGATACGCTGCACGGTGGCCATTAACCCAAAGGAGAACCTAACCCCCATGGCAAAACAACCTACGATTGAACGCAGCGAGAACTATGGCTACTATAGTGATTTACTGTGGTGTGCTGTGCCTCTTACCGGCATGGCCTGGTATTATTATGGTCTGCGCCCGGTGCTGTTGATGCTGGCGGCCCTAGTCACGGCCTATCTGTGCGACTGCGCCCTGGCCCCGCTGCATGGTGAGGGCTACCGCTCCCATGAGCCGTCCAGCGAGTGCTTTGCAGCGCTGATCGTGCTGCTGATGCCCGCCAGCGTTTCCTATAGCATTGTGGTGGCTGCGGTCGTCGCGGCGGTGCTTGCCAAGGAGGCGTTCGGCGGCGAGGGGCACTATCCTTTCCACCCGGCGGCGGTGGGCATTGCCATCGCCGGTGTCTCCTGGCCGGAGCATGTCTATTACTATCCAACTCCCGGCACCCAGTTGCCGCTTTGGGGCGAGATCAATGATAACCTTGTTCAGGGCATGAACGAGACCCTGCGCAGCGGCGGCCTGCCCAGCGCCAGTACCATGAACCTGCTTACCGGCAACGTGTCGGCAGGCATCGGCACCGGCGCGGCGCTGGTCATCCTGGCCTGCGGCCTGTTTCTGCTGGTGCGCGGCCGGGCCCGTTTCTCAGTGCTTATCCCGTTTATGATCGCCGTTATTGGCATCCCCTGGCTATTCCCGCGCCTGAACGAACTGCCCGCATTCAGCTGGCCGTGGGAGTTTGTGCGCCAGCGCATCTATCTTGAAAAGTACACGCTGCTGTCCGGTACGGCGCTGTTTGGTGCCTTTTTCCTGATCTGCGAGCCGGTCACCATGCCCAACCGTACCAGCAGCCGCCTGATCTACGGTGCCGCGCTGGGTATTGCCACCTATGCGTTCCGTATGTTCAGCCCGTATCAGAGCGCCGTCTGCTTTGCGTTGCTGATCGTTGGTGCCATCCCCGAATGGCTGGACCTCATCAGCCACCGCACCGAGCGTATCCGCTTTATGAAGAAGGAGGAACAGCGTCTTGCCAAATCCACAAAACCGGAATGACCGCCGCAAGGGCGAGGATCGCTCCGAAACGCTGATCATTCCGCATATTACCAAAGAAATGCTGGAAACGGCCCGCCGCATGGCAGAGGAGGGGGCCTCCCGCGCGGAGATCGAAAAAGCTATCTCGGCCATGCAAAGCCCGGCGCATCCCGCCTCGCCTGCGGCATCCTGCCCGGCCCAGCCTGCCGCCTCGGCCCCGCAGCCGCTGGCCCAGGCCGCCCAGCCGGAGCGTAAACACCGCATCATCCCCACCAGCCGCCCCCGCCTTTCGGCCGAAGAACGCGCTGCCCTGCGCCAGCAGATGCAGATGGGACAGACCCCGTCGGAAGCGCCCCAGCCGGAATTGGAACAGGAGACTCTGCGGCAGGAAGCTGCCCAGCGCGCGGCCAACCGCCCCGCCTGGTTCGGCCGCCGCCAACCGGTGCAGAACGACCCGCAGGATGCTGCCCGCCGCGCCGCCCAGGCCCTGGCCGCCGCCCCGCGTGAGGAATCTGCTGCCCCGGCCGCCCCGAAAGTGGACGAGCCCACCGGCACCCGCACCATTGCAATCCCCAAACAACGCGCCGTGCCGCCCTACGAGGCTGCTCCTGCTGAAGAATCTACCCGTGTGATGCCCGCTGTCCAGCCGCAGCCCGCCTCGGCAGAACCTGCCCCGCAGTCTGCCACCCGTGCCGAAGCCCCCACGGCAGAACCTACCCCGCGCCCGGCTGCCCCGGCCCCGGAGACGCGCAAAAATGCCGTGCCCCGCAGCCGCACCGAGGCAGAAAACGACCTGAATGAGAAAATTCGCCGCGACCACATCTGGCTGTCCAACCCGGTCATGGTGCGCGGCTTAGGGATGGCTCCCATCGTGGGCGCTGCTTTGGATGGCCGCCACGCGCTGATGCTCTGTGTAGCCAGCCTACTGCTTATTACCTTTACCCGCGTGTTGGCTGTGGCCGTCTGCCACCTTACCCAAAACCGCTTCCGCCCGGTCATTTACAGTTACTCGGCGGCGCTGTTGTACATCCCTGTTTATGTGCTGATGTACAACCTTTTTGGCACCGACCTGTCGCTGCTGGGCATCTATCTGCCACTGCTGGTGGTGGAACCTGCCATCGTCAAGCGTATGGAATTTGCCGAGCTGGAGCCTGTCAGCGCAGCGCTCCGCCACGGTTTCAACAACAGTTTCGGCATGTGTGCGGCACTGCTCATCGTGGGCTGCCTGCGGGAACTGCTGGCTACCGGTGCCGTCTTTGGCAACCAAGTGATCCACGCGGCGCTGCTGCCGCTGGCCGCACAGCCCTCCGGCGGTTTCGTACTGGTGGGTGCCATCGCCGCCGCCTGGTGTGCCATCGCCAACCTGTACACCAATTATAAACACGAGGAGGTACGCCGCCTGTATGCTAAACATTGAGTTTGCCTCCACCCTGGGCCAAGGCTTGTGGCAGTTCGTCAGCTATATGGGCCTGGCCATCTTTGCCGAGAATGTCATCCTGGCTCGCGCCATGGGTGTGACCCGCCTGATGAAGCTGGTGCCCGACCATAAGGCCCAGGTGTGGGATTTCTGCTTGCCGCTGATTTGGGTCATGACGTTGTCCGCCCCGCTGGGGTGGGCGGCCCACAACCTGTTCTTCCCCTGGCTGCGCCCGCATCTGCCTGCGTGGCTGCCTATCTCGGCCCTGCGCCCGGTGGTTTACCTGACCTGCGGCGTGGGGGCTATGGCCGTTACCTGGCTGGTGCTGGGGCTGCTGCCCCGCAAATTGCGGCAAAGCTGCCGCAGCCAGCTAAGCCTGGCTACCTGCAGCACGGTCGTACTGGGTACGCTGCTTATCAGTTCCAACCAGAACTACACGCTGGCGCAGTCCATCGCGTTTGGCCTGGGCAGCGGCCTGGGCTATACTTTCATCGTCTTTATCGTGCGCGAAGGCCGTCGCCGTCTGCGCAGCAAGGCAGTGCCCGCGATTTTCCAGGGCCTGCCCAGTTCCATGATCTACATTGGCGTTCTCTCACTGGCCATTTATGCGCTGGTGGGTCATTCTGTGGTTTTGTAACAATAAAAGGAAGAGGTGCATTGTATGTCTGTTCCGTGCTTTGTTCCCGCTGATATTCTACTGCCTGCTGCCAGCGTTGCGCTGGATCCGTGGGCCTGCATTGCAGTCGA
The DNA here is from genome assembly GCA_963588145.1 of Coriobacteriaceae bacterium. Taxonomy (GTDB): domain Bacteria; phylum Bacillota; class Clostridia; order Oscillospirales; family Ruminococcaceae; genus Gemmiger. The sequence continues at coordinate 1,351 of CAVAGJ010000003.1, read as the reverse complement.
CCAGTTTACCTCCCAGCCGGAGTACTGGCAGCGCGCCGAAGAACTGGCCGCCAATAAGCCCAGTACGCTGCATATCGTCCTGCCCGAAGCCTACCTGGGCACCCCCCAGGAGGAAGAACGGATGCAGACGATCCGCCGCACGATGCAGGAGTACCGTAAGTCGGTGCTGACCCGCCGCGTCCACGGATTTGTCTACGTAGAGCGTACCCAGATGGACGGCACCATCCGCCAGGGTCTGGTGGGTGCAGTGGACCTGGAAGCCTACGACTACAACCCAGGCAGCAAACCGGCCATCCGCCCTAGTGAAAAGACCGTGGTGGAGCGCATCCCGCCCCGGCTGAAAGTGCGCCGTGGGGCCATCCTGGAAACGCCCCACGTGATGATGCTGGCAGACGATGAACGCAAGACGCTGATCGAGCCTATCGGCGACCACAAGGATGCCCTGCCCCTGCTGTATGACGGTGAGCTGATGCAGGGCGGCGGCCGCCTGCGCGGCTGGGCCGTGGAGGATCCCGCCCTGATCGCCCAGATCAACGCCGCGCTGGCCGACCTGGCAGATGAAAAGAAATTTGCCGCCCGCTGGCCCCGCGCCGTTGGCGAGCCGCCCATGGTGCTGGCTGTTGGCGATGGCAACCACTCTCTGGCTACAGCCAAAGCCTACTGGGAGGAACTGAAAAAGGGCCTGACCCCCGAACAGCAGCAGGACCATCCCGCCCGCTGGTGCTTGGCCGAGGTCTGCAACGTACATAGCCCGGCCATCGAGATCAAGCCAATCCACCGCGTGGTGTTTGGTGTAACGGCCAAGGAGCTGTACAAGGCCATCGATGAATGGGACAAGACCCAGGGTGAGGAGACCGCACCGTCCCAGCAGCGCTTTGCGATTGCCGACCAGAACGGCGAACTGCTGGTGGCCCTGCAGAATCCCCCGGCACCCCTGACGGTGGGCAGCGTGGAAGCGTTCCTAAACGACTACCTGCCCAGCCACCCCGAAGCCAACGTGGACTATATCCACGGCTTCTCCACGGCCATGGCGCTGGCTTCCCGCCCCGGGCAGAAAGCTGCTGCGATCCTGCTGCCGGATCTGGCGAAGGCCGATCTGTTTAAAGGCGTGGTGCTGGGCGGTGTGCTGCCCCGCAAGACCTTCAGCATGGGCCACGCCGAAGAAAAACGCTACTACAACGAATGTCGTGCAATCGACTGACGATAAGTTTGAAACAACCTACCGACAGTAGCCCTGAAAAAAGGCGCAGAAAAGCCAGCCCCCGTGAGGGAGCAATCATATGGAATTAGGAAGTGCAGGGCGTAATAAGATACCCTTGCCGTTGCAGGATAAAAACAGCTTCCTCCATCG
>CAVAGJ010000002.1:0-127641 GCA_963588145.1 Coriobacteriaceae bacterium | reverse complement strand
CCCTATATAGCTTTCAGTGTTTTATTTCACTGTTCGCTATATAGGGAGCATATCATTTTGGTAAGGTTCGGGGTGGCTTTGTGTTTAGAGGAACGTTTGAGCGACCCATCTGTGAGGTGGCTCCCGCGAAGCGGGTGTGGGAGAGAGCCTTCGGGTTACATACGGTTCTCTCCCTCAGTCACCTACGGTGACAGCTCCCTCACAGAGGGAGCCTTTTAAACGTCAGCAGAAGAAAAATCCACCCGGCCGGCCGGTGCAGCAGCAGCTTAGCAGCTGGCAGAACATCATATACAGCCAGAAGGACAGGCAGAACCGGCCCGGGTTGCCGCTGGGCTGGGCGTAGGGCTGCTGGGACCCGGCGTAGCTCTGGCCGGGGTTTTGCAGCTGGTCCAGCAGCTTTTGGTAGGCATAGTTGTTGGGCTCCATGTTCACGGCGGTGCGGGCTTCGTCCCGGGCGCAGATGCTGTTGCCCAGGCCCTGGTTGGCCAGCGCGGCGTAGTAGTGCCATTGGGCCGTGCGCTCGTTCTGGGCTATGCCGTTTAAAGTGTTCAGGGCTTCTTCATAAAATCCGCTGCGGATGTAGTTGGCCGCGGCGCGCAGTTCGGGGCTTTCCTGGCCGGTGGTGTAGGTCTGGCGCGCCCCGCCGGAGGTGCTGTAATACCCAAACCCGAACGGCCCAAAGCCGAACCCGCCAGCGCCGCCGAACGGATTGCCATATTGCTGGTTGTAGCCGCTTTGCTGGCCGTATCCCTGCTGGCTGTAGCCGCCCTGGGGATTGCCGTAACTTCCATAATTGGGGCCGCCGCCCTGCTTCATCCGCATGATCTCGCTGTAGGCGGCCTGTACCTTTTTAAAGTGCTCCTCGGCCGTGGGGTCGTTGGGGTGCAGATCGGGGTGGTACTGTTTGCATTTCTGGCGGTAGGCTTTTTTGATGGTCTCATCATCGGCACCGGGGGTGATGCCCAAAACGCTGTACGGATCGGTCATTTCTGCTTCCCCTCTCTGTGCTTACGGATCGGCGCATACTTGCTCCACACGCCGGAATAAATGGTGTTGTACAATAGTTTCCCCTCCGGGGTCTCTTTTAATATGGGCAATAACGCAAACTGCTGGGCGCACAGCCCCATCTGCTGGGTCAGCAGGTCGTGGCAGCGGTCCTCAAATTCGGCAGGGGGCAGGGTGTCGTGCAGTTCCTGCAGTGCATTGAACTGCCCCTTGCGGATGTCCTTGGGCAGGTCATCGTAAGCGTCCATTAAATAAATGAATCCGCCCAACCCCCGGCCCATGGCCTGCAGGGAGGGGACCCAGATGTCGTCCCGGCAGGCGAACACCGCACCCAGCAGGTCGCCAAAAGCGCGGCATAAAGCATCCAGATCGTGGGAGCCTGATTTTTCCAGCGCGTTCAGCGCCTCCAGCTGCGCCGTGATGGCCGCTGTCTGGCAGGGCCAGCGCTCTTGGATGGCGGGCAGGTATTGCTCCAGCTTTTGCGCCTGGCGCAGGCTGGCACGGCTGTGGTCATCCTGCCAGTTGTCTAAAAAATTGTAGTACGCCAGCGCGATGGTCATATCGGCGGCGTAGTCCAGAAATTCGTTGGATGCGCGGGGCCGGGCCTTGATGGGGTGCGGCGCGCACCGCCCGGCGGAAAACTGCGTTTCCGACTCATACAGGGCCGAGTGCAAAATGGCGATGAATGCCAAATCGTAACTTAAGGTCAGCTGGCCGGGCAGGCCGTACTTTTGGCCCAGAGTGCGGCAAAGGCCGCAGTAATAGGCCTGGTAGCGGTCCAGCTCCGGTTTTGCCAGCCCTTTGTGGTAGATGGTAACATACCCGAACATGGTGCGTCAACTCTTTTTAATGAACTGGTTGTGGCACTTGGGGCAGGTGATGGAAATTTTGCCGCGCCCGCGGGGCACACGCAGCTGCTGCCCGCACTGGGGGCAGCGGAAATAGCGGTACTGCTTGCGCTGCTTAAAGCGCAGGATGTGCCGGTTGGCCCAGTCCACGATTTTGTTTTGGAGAGAGATATATTTTAAATTCTCGCTGTATCGTTTGGAACGGTTGCGGCTGAGCACCCGGAAATAGCTGTAAATGAGCAAAACCAGCCCCAGCCAGTACAGCACCGGGCTGACCCAGGCCCCGATAATGACGAGGATAAAGGAAACGATGCACAAAAATCCGCTAAACTGGTCAAACCCATACCGCCCGGACATAAACCGCTGAAACCAGCTTCTCATGTAAAAAACCACCTTTTGTATAAGTCTACAGGCTATTATCCCACACAAATATTGGCAAATCGTGAACAGGAGAGGAAAAGAGTTTGAACAAATGGGAAGTGTTTTAGTCGTCATCCAAAAAATAATCGCTGTCGATGCGCTTGATTTTATAGATTTTTTGGGTTGAAACGCCTAAATCATATTCTACCATCAATTCTGTCAGCTTTTGGCCATCCACCAGAATGATGTGCTGTGCATTGGCAAAATCTTTGGCACCCTGCGAGAATTTAGCAGTCGTAATGAACAAGCCTTTTTCAATACGGGGCGGTCCCATCATGGCACCGGCAAATTTTTGCAATTCTGGTTTGCCGATGGTGATGTTCGTTTGCCAGCGCTTAGCCTGGATGTAAATAAGGTTAAAACCTAATTTGTCCTCATGGATAATGCCATCGATGCCATCGTCACCGCTGTATTTGGTGACAAAACCGTCACCGTAGTTCATGGTGACCATGAGGTCAACGACCAATTGCTCAAAGAAAGCAGGGGACTGCTGCATGATTTCATCGAGTAGGTTGTCACATAATTGTTTGTTTATATCTGCATAAACACGTTCGAGGGTCTCTTCCGGTGTCTCATCGCTTTGAATGGCCGGAAGTGTAGTCTCAATAGGCTGAGCTGTAGAACTCGCAATATGACCATATTTAAATTCAGCAAATGTGGGTGACAGCTGGGCAAGGTATTCGTCTGTGATTTCTATGCCGCTATTTAAAAGAGAAAAGCCTGCATCGGTGATAACGAGAAATCCCTTTTTGGGGGAATCAATCATACCTGCCTTTTTCAAATAAGTTTTTGCCCATCCGATGCGATTTTTAAAGACAGTCTGCTTACCACTTGGTAGCATTTCCTGCAAAGCATCATCTGAAAGATGCGAAGAAGAAGCAATCGCTGTTTGAAGCTCTTTTATAGAATGTACATTTCTGTCCTTGAGTGCAGACAAGAAAAGACCATAAAATTCATAATACTTGGGAAGAGACATAATTACACTTCCTTTACCAGCTTGACTACACACTCCACATGTTTGGTCCGGGGGAAAAGGTCCACGGGCTGGACCTCCACTGCTTTATACCTGTGCTCCGCCAGCCGGCGGGTGTCGCGGGCGGCGGTGGCGGCGTTGCAGCTGACCATGACTACCGTGCGCGGGGCCATCTCGGTGATGGCGGTCAGCGTGGCGTCATCGCAGCCTTTGCGCGGCGGATCGACCACGATCACATCCGGGCGGGCACCCTCTGCGGCCAGCTGGGCGGCAGCGGCACCGGCATCCTGGCAGCGGAAGTCAGCCTTGGTGGCATCCAATCCCAGCCGGGTGGCGGTCTCTTTGGCACCCTCCACAGCCTGGGGCACGACTTCCACGCCCACTAAGCGGCGGCAATCCGGCAGCATCGAAAGCCCGATGGTGCCCATGCCGCAGTACAGATCCAGCAAGAAATCGTCCGGCTGCAGCGCGGCGTACTCCCGCGCTTTGGCGTACAGCACCTCGGCGGCGGGGGTGTTGACCTGGTAAAATTCGTGCACACCCATCCGCAGAGAAACCCCGGAGAGGGTATCCTCGATATGGCCGGTGCCAACGGCTACGCGGGTCTTGGTACCCAAAATGACGTTGGTGCGGGTATTGTTGCGGTTGATGAGGATGGTCGTTAAATCGAATTCTTTCTGCAAAGTGGCGCAGATTTCGGCCTCATTGGGCAGGCCGTTGCCGTTTACCACAAAGCACAGCAGGCGCTGGCCGCTGTGCCAGCCCTGGCGCATGTACAAATGGCGCACACGGCCGGTGTGCGTTTCCTCATTGTAGGCGGTGATGCCGTTTTCTTCCAGCAGGGAGCAGGCGCGGGTGGCCAGGGCGTTCATCCAATCCGGCTGCAGTTTGCAGTCGGCGCAGGGGACAATGCGGTGGCTACGGCCAGCAAAAAAGCCGGTGACCAGATGCCCATTTTCATCGGTGCCAACGGGCAGCTGCACCTTATTGCGGTAGCGGTCGGCGGCGGGGGCACCCAGCACCTCGTGCACGGGCGTGTCCAGCTTGGCAAGGCGCTCAAAAGCGTCCCGCACAAACTGGGTCTTGGCGGCGCACTCGGCCGCGTAACTAATATGCCGTAGCCCGCAGCCGCCGCAGGGGCCAGCCACGGGGCAGTCCTGCTTTACGCGGCCGGGGCCGGGGGTCAGCAGCTTTTCCAGTTTGCCAAAGGCATAGCCTTTCATGGGCTTGACGATGCGTACCTCGGCCACATCGCCGGGAGCGGCAGCTGCGACAAAAACGGCCTGGCCGTCATGATGGGCCACGCCGCTGCCGTCGTTGGAAAGGGATTCAATGGAGAGGGTAAGAATCTGATTTTTCTGAAAGGCCATGGTTGCTCCTTAAAATTGTTTGCTCTTTACTGCTGGGCCTGATGGGCGGCTTTTTGCTCGACATCCAGGGCGGCCAGATACTTGCTCGGCGGGACGTTCTTCACCTTTTTGAACACGCGGGAGAAGTAGAACTGGTCAAAGAAGCCGACCGACACAGCGATCTCGGCGATGGACAGGGTAGAGTTTTTTAGCAGGCTGCAGGCTTCACTGATGCGGTAATGCGTCAAATAATCGATGGGGCTTTGCCCAACGTTGGACATGAACACGCGGTACAGATGGCTGCGGCTGACACCTACAGCCTTAGCGATGTCGTCCACCGAAATGTCATGAGAATAGTTGAACTGGATATACTTGATGGCGGCCAGCACATACTGGCTGCTGGTGGAACCTACATTGGGCATGGCTTCGCGGGCCTCCTGCATCAGGTGGGCCATAAAGATATAAAGGTAGCCGGTCATCAGGGCCTCGCACTGCGGCTCCGGCCCGCGGGACAGGTAGATATTATACAGCGCCTCCCGTACGGCCTGGGGGTCCTTGCAGCGGTGCACCGGGTGGGTGTCCGAGAAAGGTGTCTGCTGCACCAGTTTATTGGCGCAGGCTCCGTTGAAGCCTACCCAGTAATACTCCCACGGGTCGGTCTCATCGGCCGCATAGGTGATAAGCTGGTTGGGCTTGGCCAGAAACAGATCACCCTCCTGCAGGGTATAAGATGACCCGTTGACCTGGTACACGCCGCAGCCTGCCACCACCAGGTGGATGAGGTAATGGTCGCGCACACCGGGACCCCAGGTATGGCCCGGCTGGCAGTACTCATGCCCGCAGTTAAAGATGGACAGTTCTACATTATCGGTGTAGCTCTGCTTATAGGATTGCTTGGTTTCGTTATCCATGTCGGCTCCCCCTCCGCGCCGTGCCGCCTGGGCACCGCGTTGCCTTGCCTGCCGCAGAGGCGGTGGGCAAAATATAGTAATTTTATTATAGCAGGGGATTCATCAAAAGTCCATAAAAGCGCCGTAAAAAAATGTTTACTTTCTTTCAAAATTTGTTATACTAAGACTAAGAACCCGGCAGGCGGCACTGCATTTTGGTCGTTTGCCTAAAAGATATAGGCTCATTTTGTGCATACTGGCGAAAAGGGCCGCGCAACAGAAAGGCGAGTGGAATTATGGCAAACACCATTGAACTGAAACAACAGATCCAGCAGGGTGCCTATGATGCAGCTTTTGTAAAACTTTACGGCGCAGATGTGGACGTAAATGCCCAGCGCACACGGTATATTTCCGTTATTGATCAGTTTGAGAATGAGTTCGGTGCCGAGCGCACCGTGCATCTCTACTCCGCCCCCGGCCGTACTGAGATCGGCGGCAACCACACCGATCACAACAACGGCGTGGTACTGGCCGGTTCTGTCAACCTGGACATCGTGGCGGTCGTTTCCCCCAACGCGAAGAACATCATCCGCGTCAAGTCCCTGGGCTTTGAGAAGATCGATGATGTGGACGTGACCAACCTCGTCCCGCAGGAGCACGAGAAAGAGCACTCCGCTTCGCTGATCCGCGGTGTGGCGGCAGGTATCGTCAACGAGGGCGGTAAGGTCGGCGGCTTTGATGCCTATACCACTAGCAACGTGTTGCGCGGCTCCGGCCTGTCCAGCTCTGCCGCTTTCGAGGTCTGCATCGGTGCCATCCTGCGCGGCGAGTACAACAATAACGATATGGAGAAATTTTCCCAGGTCAAGATCGCCCAGATCGGCCAGTATGCCGAGAATGTTTTCTTCGACAAGCCCTGCGGCCTGATGGACCAGACCGCCTGCGCGGTTGGCGGTGTCATCACCATCGACTTCAAGGATCCCGCCCATCCCATCGTGGGCCAGACATCCATCGACCTGGCTAAGCACAAACTGGCTATGTGCATCACTGACACCAAGGGCAGCCACGCTGACCTGACGGACGACTACGCCGCCATCCGCCGCGAGATGGAGAGCGTGGCCGAGCAGCTGGGCAAAAAGGTCCTGCGCGAGGTGGACGAGGACGAGTTCTATGCCGCCATCCCGCAGCTGCGCAAGGCCGTAGGCGACCGTGCCGTGGTGCGCGCTATCCACTTCTATAATGACTGCCGCCGCGCCGCCGCCCTGTGCGGTGCCGTGCGCGCAGACGACATGGATACCTTCTTGAAGCTGATCGTTGAAGGCGGCCACTCCAGCTTTGAGTTCAACCAGAACGCCTATAGCATCAAGAACTACAAGGAGCAGGGAGTGCCCCTGGCGCTGGCCCTGAGCCAGAAAGTGCTGAACGGCCGTGGGGCCTGGCGTTTGCAGGGCGGCGGCTTTGCCGGCACCATCCAGGCGTTTGTGCCCTATGACCTGCTGGATACTTACAAGGCAGCCATCGATGCCTGCTTCGGCGAAGGCAGCTGCCATGTGCTGAACATCCGCAACTACGGTGCCGTGCCGGTTACGGTGGATATGTAATGGCACTTGTAAACTCGTAAATAAAAGCCGCAGCTGCGTAAAAACAGCTGCGGCTTTTGTGTTACGAATTCTTCGCCCAAATCAAAGCCAAACCTTTAAACAGCAGATCCCCATCATACAAAATTTTGCGTTTACAGCAGGGCATGATGTAGGGGGCTAGGCCGCCGGTGGCGACTACCGTCAACGGCTGGCCGAGTTCGGCTTCCACGCGGTCGGCCAGGCCGTCCAGCATGGCGGCGGTGCCAAACATCGCGCCGTTGTTTAAGGCTTCGACCGTGTTGCGGCCGACCAGATGCTCCGGCGGTTCGGGGGCGATGGGCGGCAGCTGGGCCGTGCCTGCGCTGATCGCCCGCAGACTGGTCTGCACACCGGGCACGATGAACCCGCCCAAAAAGCAGCCCTCGGCCGAAAGCACATTGTAGGTCGTGGCGGTGCCCATGTCCACCGTCATGCAGGGCAGGGGATAATGCGCCGCGGCGGCTGCGGCATCGGCCAGGCGGTCGCGGCCTACGCGGTCCGGCTCGTCCACGGCAAAGGTCAGGCCGGTGTCCAGCGCGTTGCTCACGATCAATGCGTCCTGGCCGGTCAGCCGCTTGCAGGCGTGGGCCAGCACGGGTGTCAGCCCTGGCACCACACTGCACACGATGACACCCTCGCAGGCGGTGGGATTCACTTTTAAGCGCCCCAGCAGAAATCGTAGCTCGGCGGCGTATTCGTCCGCAGTACAGCGGGGGCGGGTGACCATCCGGGTAGTGAACAGGATGTCGCGGTGCTTTTCACCTGCCAGCCCGCCGATGCAGATGTTGCTGTTGCCGATGTCGACTGCTAAAACCATGGTGTTTGTCTCTTTTCCTGAAAATGTAGCCCCATTATAGCAGATTGACGGCGGTTCTGTAAACGGGTATACTGATAATATAAAGGATGTGATTCACCCATGAATTTACAAGGCAAAACCATCGTCCTCGGCATTACCGGGGGCATTGCCTCTTATAAAATACCCAATGTAGCACACGCGCTGGTTAAGCTGGGGGCCGATGTCCACGTGTTGATGACCCAAAACGCCACCGAGTTCATTACCCCGCTGGTGTTTGAAACGCTGACAAATCGCCGCTGCATTGTGGATACGTTTGACCGCAACTTTCAGTATGACGTGGCGCATGTCAGCCTTGCCAACGCTGCAGACCTGATGCTCATCGCCCCGGCCACGGCCAATGTCATTGCCAAAATGGCCCACGGCCAAGCTGATGACATGCTGACCACCGTGACCCTGGCGGCCCACTGCCCCAAGCTGGTGGCCCCGGCCATGAACACCCATATGCTGGAAAACCCCATCACTCAGGACAACATCAAGACGCTGGAACACTACGGCTTTACAGTCATTCCGTCCGGTTCCGGCCTGCTGGCCTGTGGCGATGTTGGTTCCGGCCGCCTGCCGGAAGAAAGTGTGCTGGTGGATTACGTGTTGCGGGAGCTGGCCTGCGAAAAGGACTTGGCGGGCAAAAAGGTGGTGGTTTCCGCCGGTGCCACCCAGGAGCCGATGGACCCCGTGCGCTACCTGACCAACCATTCCACTGGTAAGATGGGCTACGCTGTGGCCCGTGCCTGCATGCTGCGCGGCGCGGACGTTGTGCTGTTGTCCTCCACCAGCTGCACCCAGCCGGACGTGCCTTTCGTGAAAAAGGTACCGTTCACCACGGCCCAAGACCTGTTTGAGGCCGTAAAGACCCACGCTATGGATGCCGAGGCCCTGGTGATGGCTGCTGCCGTGGCCGACTACCGCCCGGCGGAAGTGGCCGTCGACAAGGTGAAAAAGCACGATGGCGAGATGAATATCGCGCTGGAACGCACTGATGACATTTTGGCGTGGGTCGGCGAGCACAAGCCGGAAAAGCTGTTTGTCTGCGGCTTCTCGATGGAGACGCGGGATCTGGTGGAGAACTCCACCGCCAAGCTGAACAAGAAGAACATGGACATGATCGTGGCGAACAACCTGAAAGTGCCCGGTGCCGGGTTTGGCGTGGATACCAACGTGGTAACGATCATCACCCACGATGGAGCGGAGCAGTTGCCGCTACAAAGTAAGGATGATGTGGCTATGGCGATTGTGGACCATTTTGTTTGATTTTTGATATTGCTGGTTTTGCGGCCCTGCCCACCTTGCGGCAGGGCCTTTTATAGTGGGTTGCCGCCACTATGCCTACTCTTTTGTGACTCAAAAAGTAGCAGAAAAGTCCCGCGCTATCGGAAGTGGCAGGCACTTTTTCGGTTCCTTTTGGGTGTCCAAAAGGAACGTCTAGTGGAAGTATCCCATTAGAACGAGTGGAGCGCCGTGGAGGGCGCGAAACGGAAGCTACAATCAAAAAATTAAGCAACATAATAAGCAACATAATTTTTCAAACCCCTATCGCACAATTTTCACAAATGGCGGCTATACTTTATCATGTCCATGACTCTGCATATAAAGGGGGAGAGTATTTTGATCCAAGTCGAACATCTGACAAAGCGCTACGGCAATCATACGGCTGTGGACGATATCAGTTTTACCGTGGAGGATGGCTGCATCTACGGTCTGCTGGGGCCGAACGGTGCGGGCAAGTCCACGACGATGAACATCATCACCGGCTACCTGTCCGCCACGGATGGCACCGTGACCATCAACGGCCATGATATTGCCGAGGAACCCGCCGCCGCCAAATCCTGCATTGGCTACTTGCCGGAGCAGCCGCCGCTGTACCAGGATATGACCGTGCGGGAATACCTGCTGTTTGTGGCTGAGCTGAAAGGCACCCGCAAAAAGGTGGACCGTATCGTCGCTGTGGAAAACGCCTGTGCCCGCACCGGTTTGCAGGAAATGGTGGGGCGGCTCATCCGCAACCTGTCCAAGGGCTACCGCCAGCGTGTGGGCATTGCCGGGGCGCTGCTGGGTGTCCCCAAGGTCATCATCCTGGACGAACCCACCGTTGGCCTGGACCCAGCGCAGATGATCGAGATCCGCAGCCTGATCCACGACCTGGGTAAGACCCACACGGTCATTTTGTCCAGCCATATTTTAAGTGAGGTACAGACCGTCTGCGACCGCGTTCTCATCGTTGCCCATGGTAAACTGGTAGCCCAGGGCACACCCGAAGAACTGGCCGGCAAGCTGGCTGCCAAGGGGACTGTCTCGGCCACCGCCCAGGGCGAGCGGGATGCTGTGCTGGCGGCGGCCGCCGCGGTGCCCGGCCTGACCGACCTGCGGGTGACCGCCGAAAAGGCTGGTGAGATCAGCTTTACCGCCGTGAGCGAGGCAGGGGCCGATCTGCGCGGTGCGCTGTCCCAGGCATTGGCGAAAGCCGGATGCCCGGTGCTGAATCTGAGCGCCGAGAGCATGAGCCTGGAGGACGTGTTCCTGCAGTTGACCGAAACGCCGGAAGAAACCGAAACGGCAGAAAATAACGAACAGGAGGCAGAATAATGGCTGCCATCTTTAAACGGGAAACCAAAAGCTACTACACCGGCATGGTGGGCTATGTCACTGCGGCGGTCAGCCTGTTTTTCCTGGGGCTGTATTTCACCAACCGCAATTTGATGTATGCTTCGTCGGATTTTGCATCCGTTTTGTACACAACTACGCTGATTATGCTATTCCTGCTGCCCGCCATCAGCATGCGCAGCTTTGCCGAGGAACGCCGCAACAAGACCGACCAACTGCTGCTGACCAGCCCGGTCAGCATCCCCGGCATTGTGCTGGGTAAGTTTTTGGCCGAGGTTGTGGTGTTCGCACTGCCGCTGACCGTGGCGGTGCTCATGCCGCTGATTTTGACGGCCTTTGGCACGGTATCGCTGGCGTCGGCGTTCAGTGCGCTGTTTGTGTATCTGCTGCTGGGTGCGGCCTGCCTGGCCGTGGGCACCTGGATCTCGGCTTTGACAGAGAACCAGATCATCGCGTACCTGGCTACTTTTGGCGCGCTGCTTATCGCCTATTTGATGAACGGCATCAAGACGATGTTCACCAGCGGCAACCTGCTGGCGCTCATCGTGTTTTTGGTGGTGCTGCTCATCGCGGCGGTGCTGGTGGGTGTGCTCTGCAAAAGCCTGCCAGTGGGGCTGGGTGTGTTCGCCGTGGGCGCTGTGGTGCTGGTGGTGCTGTTCCAGCTGCGCCCGGCGTGGCTGCTCTCGGCCTTTAACGCGGTGCTGGGGGCGCTGGCGCTGTTCCAGCCGTTCAACGGCGTGGTGGGCGGCATGTTCAGCGTATCGGCCATTGTGTATTACCTTTCGGTGATCGCGCTGTTTCTGTTCTTGACGGGACAGTCGCTGGAACGCCGCCGCTGGCACTAAGGGGGCGTTGACCATGAAAAAGTTTGACTTGAAAAACCTGCAGGGCAGCAAGCGCACCCTGCGCAGCGGCAGCTATGCCACCATACTGGCTGTGGTGGTGCTGGCCTTTGTGATTTTGGTAAACCTGGTGGTGCAGGCCCTGCCCAGCAAGTGGACTGAGCTGGATATCTCCACCTCGTCCCTGTTTACGTTAAGCGATACATCGAAGGATCTACTGCACGAACTGAACAGCGATGTCACTGCCTACTACCTGGCGGAGTCCGGGCAGGAGGATACCAACATCACCCGCCTGCTGGACCGCTATGCGGACGAGAGCAGCCACTTCAGCTGGCAGCAGCGCGACCCCGTGCTGTACCCGACTTTTGCCCAGCAGTATGACGGCGCGGCCAATGGCTCGGTGGTTCTGACCTGCGGCGATAACTACCGCGTGGTGGGCTACAACGACATGTACCAGCTGGACATTGAGACCTACTACACCAGCGGCACCCAGCAGTACACCTTTGAAGCCGAAAACGCCCTGACCAGCGCCCTGGCCCAGGCCAGCCGCACCACGGCCTACAAGCTGTATCAGCTGACCGGCCACGGCGAACTGGCACTGGACACCGACTTTACCGACACGCTGACCAACGCCGGTGTGACCACCGAAGAACTGAACCTGACCACGGCGGGCAGCATCCCCGAAGATGCCGATAGTCTGCTGCTGAACGCGCCGCTGGCCGACCTGACCGAAGCCGAAGCCGCCCTGTTGAGCGACTACGTGGCAAACGGCGGCAAGCTGCTGGTGGTGACCGATTTTACGACAGCTACCCCGCGTTTGGACGCGATTTTGGAAAACTGCGGCATGACCCGGCAGGAGGGGCTGCTGATCGAGAACGATGCCAACCATTACCCCTACGGCTACCCCCAGACCTACCTGCTGCCGACAGTGCAGTCTAACGAGATCACCGCCGGTGTGGGCAGCGGCATGATGGTGTACACCCCCATCGCCCAGGGCATCGTGAAGCACGAGGACGGCGACTATACCTTTACCAGTTTGCTGTCCACCAGTTCCACCGCTTACTCGATGGAGGGCTACGCCACTGCCGAGACCGCCCAAAAGGCCGATACTGACCCCGAAGGCAGCTTTGACGTGGCCCTGGCCGCCGAGAACACCACCACCGGCACCCGCGTGGTATGGATCAACTGCCCCAACTTTTTGCAGGGCACCATTAACCAGAGCGTGTCCGGCGGCAACGCCCAGCTGCTGGGCAGCATCGTCAACTGGTTCGATGGCGAGCAGACCACCGCGGTCATCAGCGGCAAGAGCCTGAGCGCCGCCTGCCTGACCGTGCCCAACAACATGATCATCGTGCTGGGGCTGCTGTTTACCATTGTGCTGCCCATCGTGTGTGTGGTGACCGGGCTTGTGATCTGCGTGATCCGGCGCAGAAGATAAGGAGACCCCATGAACCGTAAAAAAATGCTGCCGCTGGCCCTGCTGGCGGCGGGGGCTGTGCTGCTGGGCGTTTTGCTGGCGGTGCTGACCCGCGAGAACAAGGCGGAGGAGGATACCACGATCCCGCTGGTGGATTTTGCCGCCGAGGATGTGGACGAACTTTCCTATGCAGGGGGCAATACGGATGTGACGCTGCTGAAAGGCAGCGAGGGGAACTGGATGCTGGACTCCGACCCGACCCTGCCGCTGGAGCAGAGCACCGTGCAGAGCCTGGTGGAGAAGTTCGCCGCCCTGACCGCCGCCCGCAAACTGCAGGACAGTGAGCTTGGCGAGATCCCCGCCCTGAGCGACACCCCGGCCATGGTGTTTACCCTAAAAGCAGGGGAGAACACCCGCACCCTGACGGTGGACCAGCTGAACGATGTGGCGGGCGTGTACTATGTATATGATGACGCGGGCGGCGTGTACACCGTGGCGAAAAGCGATTTGAACAACCTGTGCAAGGCTCCTCGCAGCCTGTATGCGGCGCAGAGTTTGACCGATAAAACCACCGATGACGTGACGGCATTGACGGTGGAGGATTTGCAATTTGTGTTGAGCGATGATGTTTGGACACTGGCTGATGATCCGGACTATGCGCTAGACCAGAGCGCGGTGAAGCGAATGGTAAGCACGATCTGCGAGATGCAGACCGAGTGGAGCATCACCACGCCGGAAGCGGACAGCACCTACGGCCTGGATGTGCCGGATGTGACGGCAGTGGTGACTTTTAGTGAAGGCACGAAGTTGACCGTGCGGTTTGGCGCGCTGGTGGAGGATGTTGCAAACGACACGGGCAGCACCACCACGAGTTTATGCTATCTGGCCAGTGACGGGGCACCGGGCATTGTGTACGAGGTGAAATCCGCTCACAAGGATGCCTTTGCGGTGACCAAGGAAAGTTTGCTGGATACATCTACGGCGGAGACAGCCGCTGTGGATGATGTGGTGGCGGAACATTAAATTTTAATAGCTACTTTATCGGTCCCTGCCTTGCGGCGGGGCCTTTTCTTTATTATTGCCCCTTCCTGGGTGATTACCCCTTATACCCCGGCACAACGCAAGAAATGGTTATATAAAAACATATCTACGTTTATATTTAACCGATTTTATACTTTGAAATCGGTTGGAAGCGCCCTACCGATTTCAAAGTTACAGGGGTATAATAGGTGTACTTTACAATCGGTTTGGGCACCACGGGCGGAGCCCTTTTTCATCCTTGTTCCCTTGCGGTAAATATGGTACAATGAACAAAAGCGACAGAAAGGGTGTCGACCTATGAAAAAGCGGTTTCTCTGGCCGATTTTGTTGGCGGAGATGCTGTGTGCCTGCGGGGCGCAGCCAGCGGGGCAGAGTGCCGTGACCCTGCCTATGAATACCGAACGCCCGGTGGTGGATCTGCCTGCGGACGAGCCGGAAGCAACATCCGAAGCAGCACCGCAGCCGGATACCGCCCTGACTGCCGCCGACCTGACGTTGGAACAAAAGGTCGGCCAGCTGTTTATTATCCGGCCGGATTCCCTTGATCTGACCCTGCCGCAGGAGACGATCGATGATGCCAAGGCTGACGGCGTGACCGAACTGACCGATGCCATGCGGGACACCCTGCAAAAGTATCCCGTGGGCGGCGTGTGCCAATTTGGCAAAAACATCGTGGACCCGGATCAAATTACCGCCTTTAACGCGGCGCTGCAGGAAGCCTCCGAGATTCCGCTGTTCCTCTCGGTGGACGAGGAGGGCGGCACGGTGGCGCGGCTGGCGAATAAAGATACTTTTGAACTGCCCCAGTATGAAAGCGCCGCCGCTGTGGGGGCCGAGGGCACCGATGCCGCCTACGCTATGGGGCAGACCATCGGCGGCTACCTGCACAGCTACGGCTTCAATATGGATTTCGCCCCCGATGCGGACGTGAACACCAACCCGGATAACCCCATCATTGGCACGCGGGCGTTTTCGTCCGATGCCGCCGAAGCGGCGGACTGCGCTGCGGCGATGGCAAAAGGGCTGGCGGGCGATGGGATCCTGCCCACATTTAAGCATTTCCCGGGCCACGGCGACACCGCCGAGGATAGCCACACCGGCCTGGCTTACAGCTACCGCACGGTGGAGAAACTGGCCGCCTGTGAACTGCTGCCCTTTACCGCTGCGACCGAGGCTGGCCCCCACGCCGTGATGGTGGGGCATATCGTGGTGCCGGAACTGACCGGCGACCTACCCGCGACCTTGAGCGCCGATGCGATCGCGCTGGTGCCGGACGGGGAGAATACCCTCATCGTCACCGACTCGCTGGCGATGGGAGCCATCACCGACAGCTACACCCCCGGTGAGGCCGCTGTGCAGGCTTTGCAGGCCGGGTGCGATGTGCTGCTGATGCCGGACGGCCTGGCCGATGCCTACGAGGCTGTGCTGGCGGCGGTGAAGAACGGCACCGTCAGTGAGGAACGGCTGGACGTGAGTGTAAACAAAATTTTACGTATGAAAGCGCAATTCTGCGCATGAGGGAGGCTGCCATGCAGCAAACCGTTTGGGCCGTGGATGGCTCTTTTTTTGCCCAGCGTGTATCGGGCATCCAGCGCTACTCCATTGAACTTTTGGCCGCGCTGGACTCGATTGCCCCGGCAGGGCTGGTGGAAATCGTGGTGCCGCAGGGGGTGGAAACGCCTGTATACAATAATATTAAAGTTGTGCCGTTCGGCACCCGGCATGGCCTTGCCTGGCAGCAGTTGGACTATCCGCGCTACTTAAAACAGCGTGGGGCCAAGGGGCTTGCCACCTGCAATGTCATCCCGTGGTTTGGCTTTACCGGCATTGCCGTGGTGCACGATGTCTGCTACCGCGCTCGGCGGGACTTTTATCAGGACACCCGCCGCGATCGGATGAGCGCCGCCTGGCACTGTATGCAGTACCGCCGCATTGCCCAAAAGGCGGAGCGGGTCATTACGGTATCGGAATTTTCCAGGGCGGAGATCCACAAATACTACGGTGTTCCGCTAAAAAATATGGATGTGGTCTACAACGCCTGGCAGCAGATGCAGCGCATTGCGCCGGATGACGGCGTGTTCGCCAAGTACCCGCAGTTGCAAAAGGGTGGGTACTATTTCAGCATGGCGAACCTGTTGAAAAACAAGAACTTCCCCTGGGTGCTGCGGGCTGCCAAGGCCAAGCCTGACGCGGTGTTTGCCATCGCGGGCGGCGGCAGCCTGACCGAGGAAGCCGCCCGCCTGGGCCTGGCCGACCTGCCCAACGTAGTCTACCTGGGCTATGTCAGTGATGGCGAGGCCAAAAGCCTGATGGCCAACTGCCGGGCGTTTGTGTTCCCCACGCTGTACGAGGGGTTTGGTATCCCGCCGCTGGAGGCTGTGGCCTGCGGGACAAAGCAGATTTTGGTCAGTGACACGCCCTGTATGCGAGAAGTGTACGGTGACTGCGCGGGGTATATCGATTTGAATACCAACCCCGGCAATGTGGACGACACCACCCCGCCCAAAGCCGACCCGAAGCTGCTTCTGGAAAAGTACAGCTGGCAGAAAAGCGCAGAAAGGTTACTGAAAATTTTGAAGGAATAATGATGAAAAATCATCCTGAACTGATCGTAATGCTGACTTACAACGATGTGACGGTGCCGCAGGCAGCGGAGATATTTGCCAAATGTGAGCATACCCGTGCGCGATACTGGGGCTTTAAGGAAAAGGGATTGCCCCTTGCCCAGATGCAGGAATTGTTTGCCCGCATGAAAGCCTGCGGCAAGCGGACCTGTTTGGAAGCGGTGGCCTACACTGAATCAGAGTGCCTGCATGGTGCGGAGATGGCGGCGGCCTGCGGGTGTGATTTTTTGCTGGGCACAGTTTTTTCGGATGCTGTCAACGCCTACTGCCAGACCCATGGGCTGCGGTACATGCCCTTTGTAGGCAAGATTACAGGACGGCCTTCGGTATTGCACGGCACGGCGGCGGAAATGATCCGGGAAGCAAAGACCTGCCTTGCCAAGGGGGCGTACGGCATTGACCTGCTGGGGTATCGCTATACAGGGGATGCCCCAGCGCTGAACTGCGCCTTGACGGCGGCAGTTGAACCTGTCTGCATTGCAGGCAGTGTGAACAGTTATGCCCGCCTGGATGAGATCCGCAGGACAGGGGCAGATTATTTTACCATTGGAAGTGCCTTTTTTGACCACGTGTTCGGAAACGATTTCGCCGCCCAAATCGACACGGTCTGTGCATATATGGAGGCTGTTCATGCTTGAACGCTGGTATCCCTGGGCCTGGGCCTCCAGCGTGTTTGCCATCGACTATGGCAAATTGCAGGCGCGGGGCTATAAAGGCATCCTGTTTGACATTGACAACACACTGGTCCACCATGGCGCGGATGCAAGCCCGGAGGTGGAAGAACTGTTCCGCCAGCTGCGCACCATGGGACTGAAGACCCTGCTTCTCTCGGACAATTCCGCAGAGCGCATTGAACGGTTTAACCGCAATATCGGCGTACCTTATATTGCCGAGGCGGGCAAGCCCGATCCGGCAGCTTACCGCCGCGGGGCTGAGATGCTGGGGCTGCAGGTGGAGGAGGTCGTCTGCATTGGAGATCAGGTGTTCCGGGACATCCGAGGAGCAAACCGCTGCGGAATGGCCAGTATCCTGGTGGATTTCATCCGCTTGCCGCGGGAGACCCACTACGGCAAAAAGCGTGTGCTGGAGAAATGGATCATGGCCTGCTGGCGCAAAAGTCCGCGCTGGCGGAATCGTCTGGGAAATATCCAAAAATAAGGGGGGTGCTTGCTATGTTTTGTGATATAAGCCCGACCTGTTATAAGATCGCTCTGCAAAAGGAAATCATCAAACGGCATATTAAGAATTTTCTGCGCCATGAGCGCTACGCTGATACGCGGCAAACCGAGCCGTTGCCCTGCCTGGTGACAGATTGCAGTTCCCACCTCATCAAGCGGGGAAAGGGCATTGACCCGGTGCTGCAAGAAAACAAGGCAGTAAACATTCGGCTGGCAAATGCCCGGATGAACGGCATCCTTATCCACCCGGGGGAGACATTTTCGTTCTGGCATCTGGTGGGGAAAACCACAAAGCGCAAGGGCTACCGTGATGGCCGTATCCTGGTGCGTAACCATTTAATGCCTGGCATCGGCGGTGGGCTGTGCAACCTGGCAAACACGATTCATCGCGTGGTGCTGTGCAGCCCGCTTACGGTGACGGAATTCCATAAACATTCCGATGCGCTGGCCCCGGACGAGGGAGTGCGGGTGCCATTCAGCTCCGGAACTTCTGTGTTTTATAATAACGGCGACTATCGGTTCAAGAACGAGACTGACCAGACATTCCAACTCCTGCTATGGTGCGATGAGGATAATCTTTATGCGGCGCTGCGATGCGAGCATGCCCTGCCGTACAGCTACCGCATTGTGGAGGAGGGACACCACTTTCAGAAAGAGGGAGACCGGTATTACCGTGTGTCGAAGATCTATAAGGAGACACTGGACGAGAAAGGCCGGGCCGTTGCCAGGAGTCTGGTGCTGGATAATCACTCAGAAGTTATGTATGATTACGGGTTGATACCCAAGGAGCAGATACAGTAAAAATTTACCCGGAAAGGGAGGATATTTCCATGTTTGCAAAGGTCACGAGCCTGGGGTTGAGTGGGCTGACGGGGTATGCGGTGCAGGTCGAAGCTGATCTCTCCGGCGGACTGCCGCAGTTCACGCTGGTGGGCCTGCCGGACTCGGCCGTGAAAGAAAGCAGCGAGCGAGTGCGCAGTGCCGTCAAAAACCTGCACTACCCCTGGCCGTCCAGCCGCATCACCATCAATCTGGCCCCGGCGGATGTGCGCAAGACCGGCCCTGTGTACGACCTGCCTTTGCTGGTGGGGCTGCTGGCCGCGCAAAGTGTTCTGCCCGTGCCCGCGCCCAATCAGGCGTTTTTGGGGGAGCTGGGTCTGGACGGCACCCTGCGCCCCGTGAGTGGTGTGCTGCCTATGGCGCTGGCGGCGGTGACTTTGGGTGTGACCGAACTGTTTCTCCCGGCGGAGAACGCCGCTGAAGCTGCCGAGGCTGCGGGACTGACGGTTTACCCGGCCTGCACTGCCAGCGATGTAGTGCGCCACCTTTGCGGTGAAAGCCCCATCATACCGGCCACCCCCAGCGGTTTTGACGAAGCAGGAACCTGGCTTGGCCCCGATATGGCCGATGTGCGCGGCCAGGCCGAAGCTCGCCGTGCGTTGGAAATTGCCGCTGCGGGTGGGCACAACCTATTGCTGGTGGGGCCGCCAGGCACGGGCAAAAGCATGCTGGCCAAGCGGCTGCCGGGCATTCTGCCGCCACTGACCTACGAGGAGGCGCTGGAAACCAGCGCTATTTATTCGGTTGCCGGGCTGCTGCCGGCGGGCAGTGGGCTGCTAAAAGAGCGGCCCTTCCGCAGCCCGCACCACAGCGTAAGCACTGCCGCCATGGCGGGCGGCGGGTCGACCCCGCGTCCCGGCGAAGTGAGCCTGGCCCACAACGGCGTACTGTTTTTGGACGAACTGCCGGAGTTTTCCCGCGATACACTGGAAGTGTTGCGCCAGCCCTTGGAAGACGGCGCGGTCACGGTAAGCCGGGTACACGGCAGCGCCCGTTACCCCTGTCAGTTTATGCTGGCCGCCGCTATGAACCCCTGCAAGTGCGGTTATCTCGGCCACCCCACGCGGGAGTGTACCTGCACCCCCAGTGCCATTGAGCAGTACCGCCGCCGCATCTCCGGTCCGCTGCTGGACCGCATCGATTTGCATGTGGAGGCTATGCCCGTGGAGTACGAGGCTCTGGCCGCCGAGGCCGGGGGAGAGAGTAGTGCTGCCATCCGTGCTCGCGTTGCCGCTGCCCGCAAGGTGCAGCAGGCGCGGTGCAAGGACTTGCCCGGCGTTCGGTGTAACGCCCAACTGCCGGGGGCTGCGCTACGCCAATATTGCCGCATGACCCCCAAGGCCCAGCAGATCTTGCGTGCGGCCTTTGAGCGGCTGGGCTACAGTGCCCGCGCCTACGACCGTATTTTGCGGGTGGCTCGGACGATTGCCGATTTAGACGGCAGCGAGCAGCTGGATGCCGCGCATATTTCCGAGGCGTTGCAGTATCGGGCGTTGGATAGAAAGGCGATGTGAGAAGCAACAATGCGCCCTGCCGGGATGGTGGGGCGCATCTTTTTGCTATAGCGTTTTGGGTGCAAAATAGAACCCCCTACAAAGCTTGAATACTAGTTAATAGTACTTATATAAATTACATAGATATGTTAATTATAACCACTATTAAAACTTGAATAGTAGTGAATAGTAGTAGGGTAGCATTCAGGTATATATAAGGTGTAATAGTAGTGTGAATGGTGGTGCAAGATTGGTGCGGTGTAGGCATAAAGTCCCCCTCTGGGAGGGGGCTCCCGCGAAAGCGGGTGGGGGAGAGAGCATAGATTCTATCCGAAGCTTCGGGCGAGGCAAGGCTCTCTCCCTCAGTCAGCTTCGCTGACAGCGCTCCCCCCTCTGGCGCCTTGCGCCACATCCCCCGTATCGGGGGAGTCTGTCTCGCAGAGGGAGCCTTTCATTATGTCAGCAACAAATCGGTAAAAATAGCCAAAATTCAATTGACACCACGCGGCAAAGTTGGTATATTTAGTATAGTACCAACCATAGAAAGTGCAGGTGTATTTACTATGTATAAAGATATGTATGACCGCTGGCTGGCGGCTGACCTGGCCGATGCAGACCTGAAGCCCGAACTGGAAAGCATCCGGGACGATGACGCTGCCATCCAGGACCGCTTTGCTGTGGCCCTGAAGTTCGGCACCGCAGGCTTGCGCGGTGTCATTGGCGCGGGCACCAACCGCATGAACATCTATGTCGTGCGGCAGGCTACCCAGGGCCTGGCCAACTGGGTCAAGACCCAGGGCGGCAGCCAGACCGTTGCCATCAGCTACGACAGCCGTATCAAAAGCGATGTCTTTGCCAAGACTGCCGCCGAGGTGCTGGCCGCCAACGGCATCAAAGTGCGCATCTACAGCGCCCTTATGCCTGTGCCTGCGCTGAGCTTCGCCACCCGCTACTACAACTGCAACGCGGGTATCATGGTCACGGCCAGCCACAACCCTGCCAAGTATAACGGCTACAAGGCCTACGGCCCGGACGGCTGCCAGATGACCGATGAAGCCGCCGACATCGTGTATGCCGAGATCCAGAAAACCGACATCCTCACCGGCGCTAAGCTGATCTCCTTTGAGGACGGCATGGCCCAGGGCCTGATTGAGTACGTGGGCGAGGACTGCATCAACGCCCTGTACGCAGCCATCGAAGCCCGCTCCATCCGCCCCGGCATCTGCAAGACCGCTGGCCTTAAGCTGGTTTATAGCCCGCTGAACGGCTCCGGCCTGGTGCCCGTCACCCACGTGCTGAAAGACATTGGCATCACCGATATCACCGTTGTGCCCGAACAGGAGAAGCCGGACGGCAACTTCCCCACCTGCCCGTACCCCAACCCCGAAATCTTCGAGGCTCTGCGCCTGGGTCTGGAACTGGCCAAAAAGTCCGGCGCTGACCTGATGCTGGCTACCGACCCCGATGCCGACCGCGTGGGCATCGCCGTCAAGTGCAAGGACGGCAGCTATGAGTTGCTCTCCGGCAACGAGGTGGGCGTACTGCTGCTGGACTACATCTGCGCTGGCCGCATCGAGCAGGGGACCATGCCCCAAAATGCCGTTATGTGCAAGTCTATTGTCTCCACTCCGCTGGCCGACAAGGTGGCCGAGCATTACGGTGTCGAGTGCCGCAACGTGCTGACCGGCTTCAAGTGGATCGGCGACCAGATCGCCAAGCTGGAAGCCGCCGGTGAGGTGGACCGCTTTATCTTCGGCTTCGAGGAAAGCTACGGCTACCTGGCTGGCCCCTACGTGCGCGATAAGGATGCCATCATCGGCTCGATGCTGATCTGCGAGATGGCCGCTTACTACCGCGCCAAGGGTTCCTCCATCAAGGAAGAATTGGAGCGTATCTACGCTGAATATGGCCGCTACCTGAACAAGGTCGACAGCTTCGAGTTCCCGGGCCTGTCCGGCATGGACAAGATGGCCGGCATCATGCAGAACCTGCGCGACAACCCGCCGAAGGACTTTGCCGGCGACAAGGTCGTCAAGGTCGTGGACTACAAGAAGCCCGAGGAGACCGGCCTGCCCGCCGCCAACGTGCTGATCTACAGCCTGGAAAGCGGCGCTACCGTGGTGGTGCGTCCCTCCGGCACCGAGCCGAAGATCAAGACCTATTTCACCACCAAGGGCAAGGACCTGGCCGAGGCCGAAGCCCAGAAAGAAAAGCTTGCCGAAGCCTGCAAGCCGCTGCTGGCGTAATATTTGCATTGTTGGGGCGTCCCTTGCAAGGGGGCACCCCTTTTTTGTTTGCCTGCCGCCCTGCGGGAGCTGTAGGGGCGAGCAGTGCTCGCCCCTACACGAGGACAGGCAATTGATTTTTGGAAACATTTTAGAAATAGTTGTAAAATCTTCCGTACACCGTTGACTTTTCTGGGATGGCCGGTACAATAAAAGTATACCCTTTATAAAAATGTGTCAAAAGGAGGGCTGTCTATGTCTGCCATTTCCCGCCGTGCCGCCCGGTTGGCGGCGGTGCTGCTCTGCGCCGGGGTGCTGGCCGGGTGTGCCACGCCAACCTCGGAATCTGCCGCCGAATCCACGCCGGAACCGGGATCTTCGGCGACATCCCCCACCCTGGATGCCAACCGCCGTGAGCCGTTCGACCCCGAATACCTGACCCAGCTGTCCGTGGCGGCAACGCGCGCGGCAGACTTCTGGCAAGCCGAGCTGGACGATTCTGCCTTCCGCTACCTTACCGCGCACGTAGGTATGTCGGGCGTGGTTTTCCCTGCCGCCGACGAGGAAGCCGCCGAATGGCTCGACTACCTCGACACCAACGCAGGCACCAACTACCGCGAGCAGATCGACAACGGCGAAGCCTATCTGGTTGAGGTCAGCTTCTACGTCGTCTACGCGCCCGAAGCCAACTATCTCGGCCCACAGTACAGCGACGGCACCAACAGCATTTACGTCCTGACCCCGGCAAACGATGCCAGCCCCTGCGAAGCACTCAGCGGTTGGCGCGGTGACGCAACTAGCGCCGCTATCCCCGAGACCAGCGACGAAGCCACCGCGCTGAAGCTGAACGAGTGGCAGCACACGATGCTGGTACACCAGTGCCAGGCGCTGGCCGCCGCGGGCATCACCGACTTCACCAACCCCGCCGACTGGACCGACGAACAGACGGCTTACTACCTTGCCGCCCGCGGGCAGGACTACGGCCTGACCGACGCCACCGGCTATCCCGGCAAGGACAGGCAAACCGCCAATATGCTGCTGACCATCGACTTTACCACCGAGGACGACTGGTACAGCAACGCCCGCTTTTTTGCCCTTGACTGGCCCGGCTATGGCGATACCGCCCCTGCCCTGCCCGACACGCCGACCTACACCTGGGCCTATGAACGCGACGGCGACACCCTTACCGCCACCGGCAGCGTGGATGGCACCCCCGCCGTGCAGTACACCTTTACCGTTTATAAAGGCACCGATCTAAAATGGGATGCCCGGACGGTGTGTACGGGAGGAAAGAGTCTGTAAGGCAACACAAAAAAATACTTGACATCGCCCCAAAAATCTGCTAAAATATTTCAGCAATCGTTCAGATGGCTGCTCCGCTCGCACAGGATGGTGGGCGCTGGTAGCCGCAATTCGGAGATTGTGATGAGCACATATATCAAGTATGGCTCCCGTTATCATAATCGAGAAAGAGGTGAAATAACCATGAAACAGGGCATCCATCCGAACTATGTGGACTGCACCATCACTTGCGCCTGCGGCAACGTGATTCACACCCGTGACACCAAGCCGGAGATCCATGTCGAAGTTTGCAGCAAGTGCCATCCGTTCTACACCGGCAAGCAGAAGCTGGTCGATACCGGTGGCCGCGTCGAGCGCTTCAAGCGCCGTTTTGCCAAGTCCGGCAAGTAATTTTTCCAAAGCTTTTGACCCCAGATGGCGACATCTGGGGTTTTTTGATGTGCTGAGCTTCGCTCAGATCAAAGAAGGGGTTCGTCGCTGTGTGGCTGCGCCACGCTCCTGCACCCCTCCTTTGGATTCACCCCGTCGCAAAAAAGCACATTTTCGCGCCTGACGACACAAAAATGCACTTTTTTGCTCTAGAAGTATCCGCATCGTCGGCGCATGTCCGCCGATGCGGATGGTTTTATATAATTCCAAGGAGTGCCGCCATGCCTGACTACAAGACCCTGCGGGGGACCTCGACCTTTGAGTACGAGGAAAAGCGCAGCCGCTTTATTGCCACCGCCGCCTTTGCCGATACCGAGGAAAAGGCCCTGGCCGTGCTGAACGCCGTGCGCGCTGCCAACCGCACCGCCCGGCATAACGTCTACGCCTACGTGCTGCAAAACGGCCGCACCCGCTACTCCGATGACGGCGAGCCTGCCAAAACTGCCGGCACCCCGGTGCTGGAGACCATCGGCCACGCGGGGGTGTCGGATGTCATTGTAGTGGTAACGCGGTATTTTGGCGGCATCCTGCTGGGCACCGGCGGCCTGGTGCGCGCCTACACGGCGGCAGCCAGCGGCGCTTTGCAAAACGCCGAGCTAGTCAGCATGCGGCTGGTGGTGGACTGCCGTCTGCGGGTGCCCTACGCCCAATTCGAGCAGGCCCAGCGGATCATCGCCGCAGCCGGGGCCAAGCTGGAAGAACCCGTGTTTGACGATGCCGTCACCTTACTTTGGCGGATGCCTGCCGGGGAAGAAGAACCCTTGTGCGCCAAGCTGACCGAGCTGACCCGCGGCAACGCCGAGGTAAATGTTTCGGCAGCGACTTACGCGCCGTTTTAAAAAAATCTAAAAAACTTCCCACAAAAAAAGAGTATTTCGCCAAGTTTTATCGTATTTATATATAGAGGGAAAAATAAGGCGGAACTGCCCCGTGGGCCGCAGCTGCAGAGCGGCGCAAAGGCAGGGCCGCCATAAGCCGGAAAGGGGGCTGCTGACCATGACCATCCGCGAAGAAACCCAGGCGATCGAGCGCCAGACCTTGAGCCGCTACGCCACCCTGAGCCAGTCCAGCCAGGGCCGCCGCCGCCCGGAGGACGAGGACCCCATCCGCCCGTGCTACCAGCGGGACCGCGACCGCATCATCCACTGCAAGGCGTTCCGCCGCTTAAAGCAGAAAACCCAGGTCTTTCTTTCGCCCGAGGGGGACCACTACCGCACCCGGCTGACCCACACGCTGGAAGTGGCGCAGATCGCCCGCACCATCGCCCGCGCCCTGCGGCTGAACGAGGATCTGACCGAGGCCATCGCCCTGGGCCACGACCTGGGCCATACCCCCTTTGGCCACGCGGGGGAGCGTGCGCTGAACCGCCTGTGTCCCGGCGGCTTTACCCACTACCGCCAAAGCCTGCGGGTGGTGGATTTCCTGGAAAAAGACGGCAGGGGCCTTAACCTGACCTGGGAGGTGCGCAACGGCATCGTCACCCACACCACCGGTGCCTGGGCCCGCACCCCCGAAGGCTGCGTGGTGCGCCGCGCGGACCACATCGCCTTTTTGAACCACGACATCGAGGATGCCGTCACCGCCGGTGTGCTGGACCCCCGCCAGCTCCCGCCCGAAGCTGTGGCTGTGCTGGGCACTACCAAATCCCAGCGCATCACCACAATGATTACAGATTTAATTGAGCACAGCCAGAACGGCCGCATCAACTTTTCGCCCGAAGTGGATGCCGCCTACGCCGTGCTGAAAGACTTCATGTACTCCACAGTCTACGTGGACAAGGAAGCCAAGCGCGAGGAAAAGAAAGTGGACAAGCTTGTGGCCGAGCTGTACGAGCGCCTGTGCGAGGAGCCGACGCTGATGCCCAACTTCTACTTGCAGATCGCCTACAATGAGGGCGTTGACCGCGCCGTGACCGATTACATCAGCGGAATGAGCGATGAATTCGCCACCCGCCTTTTCGAGGACCTGTTCGTCCCCAAAAAGTGGACGGTGCTGTAAATTTGTAAAAAGGAGGTGCCCCGCGAGGTATGATTCCCCAGGAATATATCCAGGAAGTCGTTCGCTGCAACGATATTGAGGAGGTCGTAGGCCAATACGTCCAACTCCGCCGCCGGGGGCGCACCCTTACCGGGCTTTGCCCGTTCCATAACGAAAAAACGCCCTCTTTCGTGGTTTACCCGGACACCCAAAGCTTCTACTGCTTCGGCTGCGGCGCGGCGGGGGACGTTATCAACTTTGTGCGCAAGTACAATAACCTCGGCTATGTCGAGACCGTCAAACAGCTGGCCAGCCGCGCGGGCATGCCCCTGCCCGAGGAGGACGACAAAGAATCCCGCGCCCGCCAGCGCCTGCTGGAGATCAACCGCTGCGCCGCCCGCTACTTTTATGAGCAGCTCAACGCCCGCACCCCCGAAGCTGCCCTGGCCCGCCGCTACTGGCGGGAGAAGCGCGGCCTGTCCGATGCCGCCATCCGCCGCTTCGGCCTGGGCTACGCGCCCGAGGATTTCACCGGCCTTTTACATTATTTAAGGCACCTCGGCTTTTCCGAGGAGGAGCTGGAACACTCCGGCCTGGTCAAGCGCAGCGCCAAAGGCAATTTGTATGATATCTTCCGCCACCGCGTCATGGTGCCCATCATCGATGTGCGCGGCTCCATCATCGCCTTTGGCGGCCGTGTGCTGGACGACTCCAAGCCCAAGTACATCAACAGCCCTGAGACGATGGTGTACAAAAAATCCCGTACACTGTTCGCCCTGAATGTAGCCAAAAAATCACCGAATAAACGCTATATTCTCTGCGAAGGCTACATGGATGTCATCTCGATGCACGAAGCAGGCTTCGATACCGCCGTCTGCGCCTGCGGCACCGCTTTAACGCCCGAACAGGTCAAGCTGCTGACCGAATACGCCGAGGAAGTGGTGCTGAGTTACGACTCGGACGAAGCGGGCCAAAAGGCCACCGCCCGCAGCCTGGCGCTGTTCAACGATGCCGACATCGATGTGCGGGTGCTGAGCTACCAGGGCGCGAAAGACCCGGACGAGTTCATCAAAAAATACGGCAAAGAGCGGTTCGCCATGCTGCTGGACGGCAGCGCCGACCCGACCGAGTTCCAGCTGAAAAAGGCCGCCGCCAACTACGACCTGCGAGACAATGCCGGGCGGCTGAACTACCTCAAGGACGCTATCGACATCCTTGCCCGCAAGGGGGTCAGCCCCACGGCGCGGGACGTTTACGCAGGCCGCCTGGCCGAGGAGACCGGCGTAGGCAAAAAGGCGATTTTGGAGCAGATGAACGATGTGCTGCGCAGCACCCAGCGCCGCGACCGCCGCAAGGAACAGCGCGACCTGGCCGGGCAGGGCAATGCAGCGGACATCCGCGTACCCTACAGCGCCGGGGGAGATACCGCCCTGGGAGCCGCCAGCGCCGGACGGCAGCTGATCGCCGCGCTGCTGCAAAGCCCCGAAAAGATCCCCTATGTGCGCCAGCGCCTGAATATGGAGGCTGTGGTCCTGCCCGAAATGCAGGAAGCCCTGCGCGCCATCTTCCGCTGTGCGGACGAGCAGCTGCCGGTGAACATCACCAGCCTGCAGCAGATGCTGGACGATAAGCCGATGGCTGAAGTCAACCGCGCCCAGGCCGTCAACGCCGGGCACCCCCTCCAGCAGGAGGACATCGATATGTACCTGGAACGCCTGGAAAACGCCAAGCCGGTGAGCCAGACCGTCAAGGGCACCACCGATGACCAGTTTTTAAGCGCCTTCTCAAAACTCCGCAAGGAGAAAGGCGCAGCCGACCCGCCGCAATCTGATTGAGGAAATCCTCTCAAACAGTAGAGTTTCACATAGAAAAAACCAAAGGAGAACGTACTTATGGCAGAAAAGAAAGATCCTATCCGCAGCTTGATCGAGACCGGCCGCCGCGCTGGCAAGCTGACCAACAGCGAGATCAGCGATGCGATGGAGGAGAGCGGCCACGTCCTGGACGTGGAGCAGATGGAAAAGCTCTACGAGGAATTGGAGAGCAACGGCATCGAGGTCATCGATGATGACCCTGTGACCGACGTTGATCCCAGCCTGCTGGGCGGCACCAGTGAGGAGGGCGCTGA
Organism: Coriobacteriaceae bacterium; assembly: GCA_963588145.1. Lineage (GTDB taxonomy): Bacteria > Bacillota > Clostridia > Oscillospirales > Ruminococcaceae > Gemmiger. The sequence continues at coordinate 99,587 of CAVAGJ010000002.1, read as the reverse complement.
CGACTTTGACGATGCCCTGAACACCGATGGCATCACCATCGATGACCCCGTCAAGGTCTACCTGAAAGAGATCGGCCGCGTACCCCTGCTGACCCCCGAGGAGGAGATCGACCTGGCCCTGAAGATCCAGGCCGGCGGTCCCGAGGGCGAGAAAGCCAAAAAGCGCCTGAGCGAAGCCAACCTGCGTCTGGTCGTTTCCATCGCCAAGCGTTATGTCGGCCGCGGCATGCAGTTCCTGGACCTGATCCAGGAGGGCAACCTGGGCCTGATCAAGGCTGTCGAAAAGTTCGACCACACCAAGGGCTTCAAGTTCTCCACCTACGCAACGTGGTGGATCCGCCAGGCCATCACCCGCGCCATCGCCGACCAGGCCCGTACCATCCGCATCCCGGTGCATATGGTCGAGACCATCAACAAGGTCAAGAAAGTTTCCAGCCAGCTGCTGCATGAGTACGGCCACGACCCCAGCGCCGAGGAAATTGCCGAGCGCCTGGAAATGCCCGTGGATAAGGTGCGCGAGATCATGCGCGTAGCCCAGGAGCCCGTCAGCCTGGAGACCCCCATCGGCGAGGAGGAGGACAGCCACCTGGGTGACTTCATCCCCGATGACGATGCCCCCGTGCCCGCCGAGGCCGCCAGCCAGACCCTGCTGAAAGAGCAGCTGGCCGATGTGCTCAAGACCCTGACCCCCCGTGAGGAAAAGGTCCTGCGCCTGCGCTTCGGCCTGGAGGATGGCCGCCCCCGCACCCTGGAAGAAGTCGGCAAGGAGTTCAACGTCACCCGTGAACGTATCCGCCAGATCGAAGCCAAGGCCCTGCGCAAGCTCCGCCACCCCAGCCGCAGCAAAAAACTGCGTGATTTCCTGGATTGATTTTATAGCATAACAACAGCAGCCCTGCCGGATTTGGCGGGGCTGCTGTTTTAGCATGTGTGTATGTAGGGGCCGATGCTCGTCATCGGCCCGCAAAAGGCCCCCTTGTGTAAAGGGGGCTCCGCCGATAGGCGGTGGGGGATTGTAACCTTGCCCGTATATCGAATTGCCATCGCAAGGTCACAATCCCTCCGCCCCTGCGGGGCACCTCCCTTTACACAAGGGAGGCTTTGCGTGTAGACTGTAGGGGCGAACATTGTTCGCCCGCAGAGTCTTGCGCTGCCACCAAACTCCCAGGCGCACACTGTGCGCCCCTACAATACACCTCAATGGCCCTCTGCGCAAACTCGGCGGTGCCGGGCCCGCCGGCGGCGTTGATGTTTTGGGTAAACGCGCCGCCTGCGGCGTACAGCTGGCCCAGCTGGTTCAAAATCGTGTTGGAGCAGGTGTAGTAGTGCGCGGTGATGAACTCCTGCAGCTTCTTCACCTGGGCCTGCACGGCGGGAGCGGCCGGGTCCGTACCCTGCATCTTGCCAAAGGCCGCAATAATTTCCATCAGCTGGCCGCCCATGTCGGAAACTTCTTTTTCCGTTTTGTGGGCGGTCTTTTCCTCATATTCTTTGTATTCCGGTGTCGCGCCCCATTGCTGCTTGGCCTGGGCGGCATAGTCCTTGATTTTTTGTGTGTCAAATGCGGTAAAATCCATAACGGTTCCTCCTGTGATTCGTATTTTTTCCGCAAGGGCGATCAGGCCCTCCAAGTGCTGCTTTTTCAGTGTCAGCAGCGTGATCTGCTGTTCCAGCGCCTTTTCCCGGTCAAAGGCGGAATTTTGCAGAATTTCCCGGATATCTTTTAACGAAAATTCCAATTCCCGGAACAGCAAAATTTGCTGCAAACGTTCCAGGGCTGCATCGTCATACAGCCGGTAGCCGCTGGCGGTATGCCCGGCGGCGGGCAGCAGACCGATCTGGTCATAATAGTGCAGCGTGCGTATACTCACGCCGGACAGTCGGCTGACTTCGTTTACGGTCATCATAGGGCAGGGCCTCGCTTTCCTTTGCGGTAAGTATACCATACACTATAACGCAGCGTCAGGGTCAAGAGCGGGAAACATGAAAAAAATTCATCTTGAAGTTTAACTGCGCTTGTGCTACAATTGTACCTGTGTGAAAAACAACCCGGAGGCGTGTAGGTAAAATGGAAAACGAGAACAGAAGCAGTTTTTCCGGCAAGATCGGCTTTGTGCTGTCGGCGGCCGGGGCATCGGTGGGGCTGGGCAACATCTGGCGCTTCCCGTATCTGGCGGCCAAGTATGGCGGCGGCATCTTCCTTTTGATTTATATCGTGCTGGCGCTCACTTTCGGCTACACAATGATCGTAGCCGAGACCGCGCTGGGCCGCATGACCGGCAAAAGCCCGGTGGGCGCGTACGCCAGCTTTGCCAAACCGGGCAGGAAAGGCGGATTTCTGGGCTTCGGCGGCTGGATCAACGCCATCATTCCGGTGCTGATCGTGCCGTATTACTCGGTCATCGGCGGCTGGGTCATCAAATATCTGGTGGGGTATCTCACCGGCCAAAGCCAGGCGCTGGCGGCGGACGGCTACTTCTCGTCCTTTATTTCGGACGGTGCATCAACGGAAATCTGCTTCCTGGTCTTTGCGCTGTTCACGCTGGGCATCATCTTTGCCGGTGTGCGCAACGGTGTCGAGCGCGTCTCCAAGGTCATGATGCCGGTGCTGGTGGTGCTGTCGGTCATTATCACGGTGTACTCGGTCACGCGGCCGGGGGCGCTGGCGGGCGTTAAGTACTTCCTGGTGCCCAACCCCGCCAACTTCAGCTGGATGACCGTTGTTGCGGCGATGGGGCAGATGTTCTACTCGCTGTCCATCGCCATGGGCATCCTGGTCACTTTCGGCTCCTATATGAAAAAGGATGTCTCCATCGAGGGCGCGACCCAGAATGTGGAGATCTTTGACACTCTCATTGCCATCATGGCGGGGCTGATGATTATCCCGGCGGTGTTTGCGTTCTCTGGCGGCGACCCGGACACCCTGCAGGCCGGCCCGGCGCTGATGTTCATCACCATCCCCAAGGTGTTTGCCAGCATGGGGCTGGGCGGTGCCGTGGGTGTGCTGTTCTTCCTGCTGGTGCTGTTTGCGGCTGTGACCAGCTCCATTGCACTGACCGAAAGCGCGGTCTCCACTTTCCAGGATGAGCTGGGCTGGAGCCGCCGCAAGGCTACCGTGCTGGTGGGCATCATCATGGTGCTGCTGGGTACGCTGTCCAGCCTGGGTTACGGCCCGCTGGCCGGGGTGAAGATCATCGGCATGCAGTTCCTGGATTTCTTCGACTTCCTGACCAACTCGGTCATGATGCCCATCGCCGCCATTGCCACCTGCCTGCTGGTGTCCCGCGTCATCGGCGTGGAACGCATCGAGAAAGAGGTGCTGGCAGGGGACGGCACCTTCCGCCGCAAGCGCATCTTCAACTTCATGATCCGCTGGCTCTGCCCGGTGTTTGCAGCCATCATTCTGGCCAGTTCCGTGGCCAATGCGTTTGGCATCATTGCCATGTAAAACAGGGGATACGCCCCTGCTGGTTTTTCAACACAACATCTTGTGCCTCCTCGAAAGAGGGGGCACTTTTCCTTTTTATACAAAATGTCAAGAGCAATCCTGCGCAAAAAGATGTCCACATCCTTGGTAAAACTGCCTAAAAGCAGGGGATATAGCGCCCGTTATGAATTTGTCAACCCCTGCAATTCGGTGCAAAACCGTCAATATGCCGAAATTTTGTTACACCCACCCGGGCGTTCGATTTGCAAGAAAAACTTCGCAAAAAAGCCGAAAAAGCCTTGACAGCAAGCCTTTTACCCTGTATACTGAAACAGTATCACAAAAATGGAATAGAGCGCCCTAAAGGGATTTTGCGAAAACGACAAAATTCAAAAGTTTGTGAAAAACGACGAATATACATCGCTTTCACACCCTCCGTTTAGGTCAGCTTTTGCCAACTTTGTTAATCTACGGAATAGGAGTGGTCGCGTTTTATGGTAAAGGTCAAGCCCGTACAAAACGGCAGAACGACCCGCATGAGCTTTTCCCGCATCAACGAAGTGATTGGCATGCCCAATCTGATCGAGATCCAGAAAAACTCTTACAACTGGTTCCTGGAGGAAGGTCTGCACGAAGTCTTCCACGACATTGCCGCTATCGAGGACTATACCGGCAATCTCGTGCTGGAGTTTGTTGACTACCGCCTGGACAAAAACCCCAAGTACACCATTAAAGAATGTAAGGAACGGGACGCTACGTACGCAGCGCCCCTGTACGTCACTGCCCGTCTGTTCAACAAGCAGACCGGCGAGGTCAAGGAGCAGGAAATTTTCATGGGCGACTTCCCGCTCATGACCGATTCCGGCACCTTTATCTCCAATGGTGCCGAGCGTGCAATCGTCTCCCAGTTGGTTCGTTCTCCCGGCGTGTTCTACGGCTCCAGCAAGGACCGTACCGGCAAGGACCTGTTCACCGCCACCATGAACCCCAACCGCGGCGCATGGCTGGAGTACGAGACCGACTCCCAGGACGTTTTCTATGTCCGCATCGATAAGAACCGCAAGCTGCCTGTCACGACCCTGATCCGTGCCCTGGGCCTGTCCACCGATGAGCAGATCAAGCAGTTCTTCGGCGATTCCGAGCCGAAGATCAACGCTTCTCTGGAAAAGGACATCACCCACAACACCGAGGAAGGCCTGCTGGAAGTCTACCGCAAGCTGCGCCCCGGCGAGCCCCCAACGGTGGAAAGCTCCCGTTCTCACCTGGATGCCCTGTTCTTCGACCCGCGCCGCTACGACCTGGCTCGTTTCGGCCGCTATAAGATGAACAACAAACTCGCGCTGGCCCGCCGCATCGCCGGTTACAAGGCTGCTGAGGATATCATCGCTCCCCTGACCGGCGAACTGCTGGCCGCCAAGGGCGAGAAGATTAACCTGGCCAAGGCTAATGAGATCGATGCCGCTGGTGTTACCCGCGTCACCGTTCTGGTGGAGAAGAAAGGCGAGGACGCTATCCCCGTCATCGTCATCTCCAACGGTTGCGTGGACGCTCAGCCCTTCTTCAGTTTCGATGTTGATGCTGAGGCCGGCATCAACGAGCGCGCCAACTTTGCCGAGATCCGCAAGATTCTCGAGACCTCCTCTGACCCCGAGGAGCAGAAGGAACTGCTGCGCCAGAACCATGATGTTCTGATCAGCCGCACCGTCACCGTTGACGATATCTTCGCTTCCATCAACTACCTGCTGGGCCTTGACCACGGCATCGGCGTGACCGATGAGATCGACCACCTGGGCAACCGCCGCGTCCGCAGTGTCGGTGAGCTGCTGCAGAACCAGTTCCGCATCGGCTTCTCCCGCATGGAGCGCGTCATCCGTGAGCGCATGACCCTGCAGAACCAGGAGAACGGCGAGATCACCCCGCAGAGCCTGGTCAACATCCGCCCCGTTGTGGCCGCCATCAAAGAGTTCATCGGTTCCAGCCCGCTGTCTCAGTTCATGGACCAGAACAACCCCCTGGCCGAGCTGACCCACAAGCGCCGTCTGTCCGCCCTGGGCCCCGGCGGTCTGTCCCGTGACCGCGCAGGTTTCGAGGTCCGTGACGTTCACTACACCCACTACGGCCGTCTGTGCCCGATCGAGACCCCTGAAGGTCCTAACATCGGTCTGATCTCCTACCTGGCTACCTACGCCAAGATCAACAAGTACGGCTTTGTCGAGGCCCCGTACCGCAAGGTCGATAAGGCCACCGGCACCGTCACCGATGAGGTCGTCTACATGACCGCCGATGTCGAGGACGAATATATCGTTGCCCAGGCCAACGAACCGCTGGACGAGAATAACCACTTCGTCCGTCCCCGCGTTTCCGGCCGTCACCGCAACGACATCCAGGAGTTTGACGCGTCTCAGGTCGATTACATGGATGTTTCTCCCCGTATGATGGTTTCCGTTGCTACGGCCTGCATCCCGTTCCTGGAGAACGATGACTGTAACCGTGCCCTGATGGGTTCTAACATGCAGCGTCAGGCCGTGCCTCTGATGGTCACCCAGCAGCCCATTGTTGCTACCGGTATGGAGTACAAGGCTGCTACCGACTCCGGTGTCTGCATCCTGGCTGCCCGCGAAGGCACCGTGGAGTATGTGGATGCCGAGAAAATCGTTGTCCGCTGCGCTGATGGTTCTGCCGACACCTATGAGCTGATTAAGTTCATGCGTTCCAACCAGGGCAACTGCAACAACCAGCGCCCCATCGTTAATGTTGGCGATGTCGTCAAGGAAGGCGATGTGCTGGCTGACGGTCCCGCCACCAAGAATGGAGAGATCAGCCTGGGCAAGAACGCCCTGATTGGCTTCATGACCTGGGAAGGCTACAACTACGAGGACGCCGTTCTGCTGAACGAAAAGCTGGTCCGCGAGGATGTCTACACCTCCATCCATATCGAGGAATACGAGACCGAAGCCCGCGACACCAAGCTGGGACCCGAGGAGATCACCCGCGACATCCCCAACGTTGGTGATGACGCTCTGAAAGACCTGGACGATCGCGGCATCATCCGCATCGGTGCCGAGGTCAAGACCGGCGACATCTTGGTCGGCAAGGTCACCCCGAAGGGCGAGACCGAGTTGACCGCCGAGGAGCGTCTATTGCGCGCCATCTTCGGTGAGAAGGCCCGCGAAGTCCGCGATACTTCTCTGCGTGTGCCCCACGGTGCTTACGGTATCGTGGTGGACGTTAAAGTCTTTACCCCCGAGAACAGTGACGAACTGCAGCCTGGTGTGCGTATGTGCGTACGCTGCTACATCGCCCAGAAGCGTAAAATCAGCGTAGGCGATAAGATGGCCGGCCGTCACGGCAACAAGGGTGTTGTTTCCCGCATTCTGCCGCAGGAGGACATGCCGTTCCTGCCGGATGGCACTCCGCTGGACATCGTGCTGAACCCTCTGGGCGTTCCTTCCCGTATGAACATCGGTCAGGTGCTGGAAGTCAACCTGGGCTATGTCGCCAAGGCCCTGGGCTGGAAGGTCCAGACCCCCGTTTTCGATGGTGCCCACGAAGCCGACCTGCGTGACTGCTTCGCCGAGGCCCGCGAGAAGTGGCATGGCGAGAACGCCCCCGAGTATCCGACCAAGCTGCCCCGCTTGATGGGTGAGAACGGTCACATCATCGACTTCTCCAAGATCGATCTGACCGATGACGGCAAGACCACCGTCTACGATGGCCGTACCGGCGAGCAGTTCCCCAGCAAGGTCACGATTGGCTATATGTACTACCTCAAGCTGCATCACCTGGTTGACGATAAGATTCACGCCCGTTCCACCGGCCCGTACTCCATGGTCACCCAGCAGCCTCTGGGTGGCAAGGCCCAGTTCGGTGGCCAGCGCTTCGGCGAGATGGAAGTCTGGGCACTTGAAGCTTACGGTGCCGCTTACACCCTGCAGGAGATCCTGACCATCAAGTCCGACGATGTCGTGGGCCGTGTCAAGACTTACGAGGCTATTGTCAAGGGCGATCCCATCCCGCGTCCCGGTATCCCCGAGAGTTTCCGCGTTATGCTCAAAGAGCTGCAGAGCCTTGGCCTGGATATCGTTGTGCAGGATAAGGAAGGCAACGCCGTTGACATGCGTCAGGAATTTGACGACGATGACAGCAACTTTGAAAACAGCGATTACGACCTGGGCGATAACGTCATGGTCGAAAGCGAGCTGCAGGAAGAGTACAGCGTCAAGGATGCCGATGACGGCTTTGACGATGATCTGGACGAGGATGCCGGCCCCAGCGCTGAGGATCTCGCCGCGATTGAGTCTGATTCCTTCGACGATTGATCGCTGAATCGTGTGTCATATTGAATTTGAGAGGGTTCGCTGAATGGAAAATAAAGAATTCGATTCTATTAAGATCGGCCTTGCCTCCCCGGACCAGATCCGTGCCTGGAGCTATGGTGAGGTCACCAAGCCCGAAACCATCAACTACCGTACCCTGAAGCCGGAGCGTGACGGCCTGTACTGCGAGCGCATTTTTGGACCTACTAAGGACTGGGAGTGCCACTGCGGTAAGTACAAGCGCATCCGCTACAAGGGTAAGATTTGCGATAAGTGCGGTGTTGAAGTCACCCGCGCCAAGGTCCGCCGTGAACGTATGGGCCACATCGAACTGGCCGCACCTGTTTCGCACATCTGGTATTTTAAGGGTATCCCCAGCCGTATTGGTCTGATGCTGGACATCAGCCCCCGTCAGCTGGATAAAGTTCTCTACTTTGCCAACTACATTGTTACCGACCCCGGTTTCACCCCGCTGGAGAAAAAACAGCTGCTGACCGAGCGCGAGTACAAGGAGATGCGCGAAAAGTACGAGGATACGTTCGAAGCTGGCATGGGTGCTGAAGCCATCCAGAAACTGCTGGCTGAAATTGACCTCGAGAAGCTCTCTACCGAGCTGCGCGAGGAACTGGAGCATGCCAACGGCCAGAAGCGCGTTCGCCTGCTGAAGCGTCTTGAGTGTGTCGAGAGCTTCCTGGAGAGCAACCAACGCCCCGAGTGGATGATCATGACGGTCATCCCCGTGATCCCGCCGGATCTGCGCCCGCTGCTGCAGCTGGATGGCGGCCGTTTCGCCACCTCCGATTTGAACGATCTGTATCGCCGCGTCATCAACCGTAACAACCGCCTGCGCCGTCTGCTGGAGCTGGGTGCACCCGATATCATCGTGCGCAACGAGAAGCGTATGCTGCAGGAGGCCGTTGATGCCCTGATCGATAACGGCCGCCGCGGCCGCCCGGTCACCGGTGCCAACAACCGTGCGTTGAAGTCCCTGTCCGATATGCTGAAAGGCAAGCAGGGCCGCTTCCGCCAGAACCTGCTGGGCAAGCGTGTTGACTACTCCGGTCGTTCCGTTATCGTTGTCGGCCCCGAGCTGAAGATGTATCAGTGCGGTCTGCCCAAGGAGATGGCCCTCGAGCTGTTCAAGCCCTTCGTCATGAAGGACCTGGTCGAGAAGGAGAAGGCCAACAACATCAAGTCTGCCCGCAAGATGGTCGAGCGTGCCCGCCCCGAGGTCTGGGACTCTCTGGAGACCGTCATCAAGGGTCATCCCGTCCTGCTGAACCGTGCACCTACGCTGCACCGTCTGGGCATCCAGGCTTTCGAGCCTGTCCTGGTCGAGGGCCGTGCCATCAAGCTGCACCCCCTGGTCTGCACCCCCTTCAACGCCGACTTTGACGGCGACCAGATGGCTGTTCATCTGCCGCTGTCCACCGAAGCCCAGCGCGAAGCCAAGATGCTGATGCTGGCCTCCGGCAACCTGCTGAAGCCTTCTGACGGCGAGCCCGTCACCGTGCCTACGCAGGATATGATTTTGGGCAGCTACTACCTGACCCTGGTCAACCCCGAGGATAAGGGCCACGGCAAGATCTTCCGAGATGAGAACGAGGCCATGATGGCTTACTCTTCCGGCCTGATCACGCTGCAGGCTCCCATTAAGGTGCGCCGCACACTGACTTTCGATGGTGTGGAGGAGTCCGCTCTGGTCGACACCACCATGGGTCAGATTATCTTCAACAACCCCATCCCGCAGGATCTGGGCTATGTCGATCGTACAGATCCGGCGACCAAGTTCGACTACGAGATGAACCCTCGTACCCTGAAGATCGCTTCCGGCGGCAAGAGCGACAAGCTGACCAAGAAAGGTCTGCCTGACATCATCAGCCGCTGCCTGACCAAGCATGGTACCAAAGTCTGCGCCATGATGCTGGATCAGATCAAGGCTCAGGGTTACAAGTACTCCACGCTGTCCGCTATCACGGTCGCCGTGCCTGACGCTATCATCCCCGATGAGAAGCCAGACATCCTGGCTGCTGCCGATAAGAAGATCGAGAAGGTTATGAAGAACTTCAACCGCGGTCTTATTTCGGACGAGGAGCGCTACCGCAGCACTGTTGCGATTTGGCAGGCTGCCACCGAGGAAGTCTCCGAGGCTCTGAGCAACAACCTGAAGACCCACCACCAGCGCAACCCCATCTATATGATGTCCGACTCTGGTGCTCGTGGTTCTATGGACCAGATCAAGCAGCTGGCCGGCATGCGCGGTCTGCTGGCGAACACTGCCGGTAAGACCCTGGAAATGCCCATTCGTGCTAACTACCGTGAAGGCCTGAATATCCTGGAATACTTCATTTCTTCTCGAGGCGCTCGTAAGGGTCTGGCCGATACCGCTCTGCGTACCGCTGACTCTGGTTACCTGACCCGCCGTCTGGTCGATGTCTCTCAGGAAGTTATCATCCGTGAGGAAGACTGCCACGCCACCGAGGGTATCTGGGTCCGCGAGATCAGCGAGGGCAACTCCGTTGTCGAAAGCTTCAAGGAGCGTCTGAACGGCCGTTACGCCCTGCATGACGTTATGGATCCCACCACCGGTGAGATGCTCGTCAGCAAGGATAAGATGATGGATATGTTCGATGCGGAGAAGATTGCCAACGCCGGCATCACTGAACTGGAGATCCGCTCCGTCATGACCTGCCGTGCCCACGTTGGCGTTTGCGCCCGCTGCTACGGCTCCAATATGTCCAACGGCGAGTGCGTCAAGGTCGGCGAGTCTGTCGGTATCATCGCTGCCGAGTCCATCGGCGAGCCCGGTACCCAGCTGACCATGCGTACCTTCCATACCGGCGGTATCGCATCTGCCGAAGATATCACCCAGGGTCTTCCTCGTGTTGAGGAACTGTTCGAGAGCCGCCGCCCGAAGGCCATGGCTATCATGTCCGAAATCGGTGGTACCGTCCACATTGACGACACCAAAAAGACCCGCCATGCCGAGATCAACGGTGTGGACGAGAACGGCGCACCCATCACCAAGAGCTACCTGATCCCGTTTGGTCAGCGCCTCAAGGTCATGGAGGGTGACGTTGTCGCCAAGGGTGCGCTGCTGACTGAGGGCCACGCTTATCCCCAGGATATCCTGGCTGTCCAGGGCCCCATCGCCACCCAGAACTACCTGATCAGCGAAGTCCAGAAGGTCTACCGTCTGCAGGGTGTTGATATCAACGATAAGCATATCGAAGTCATCGTCCGTCAGATGATGCGTAAGGTCCGTATCGAGGATTCCGGCTCCAGCGACTTTATCATGGGCAGCATTGTGAATCGCCGCGATGTCATGATCAAGAACGAGGAAATCCAGGCCCGCATCGATGCTGGTGAGACTGATTTGAAGCTGGTCCAGGTCAGCCAAGTCCTGCTGGGTATCACAAAGTCCAGTCTGGCTACCGACTCCTTCCTGTCCGCCGCTTCCTTCCAGGAGACCACCCGTGTCCTGACCGAAGCCGCCATCAAGGGGAAGGTCGACCCGCTGGCAGGCCTGAAGGAGAACGTCATCATCGGCAAGCTGATTCCCGCCGGCACTGGTCTGCCGGAAGTCGAGGAAGAACTTGTACAGGCAGAGATCGCCCGCGACGCCGCTGAAGCTGCGTATGACCACTAATCTCTAATTTCAATTAGAAAAGCCCCTGTGCCAAGGCATGGGGGCTTTTTTGCGCTTTGATGGGTGACACCACCTTGCGGTATCACCCTTATGTGGATGCCGTTTATAATGGGATTCTTCCGCAAGATGTTCCTTTTGGAACCCCAAAAGGAACCGAAAAGGGGCCCGCCACTTCCGACCGCACAGCGATCCGGCTTAGGGGCTACTCGCCCCTGAGAACCCCAAAAAGGTTCTATGGCTATCACAAAAATCCATGCGATAAAATCTACTCTCGACAAATTTTGCCTATCGCTCTTGATACAATCTTTTTCGCTGGAGGATTCTGCAGAGAAAGAAAAACAGAAAGTTCCCACTGGGGAACTCCCTGTTGTAACTACCGTTATTTTCTTTGGTCTTTGGCTGGGTGCATCCGGGTGGGCACACCCCGTTTTATACAGCCTTTTCCAGATGCCGCATTTCACGCCGAATCTTACGGCAGACACCCTGATTTTCTTTGTGTCGGTTCAGGAGCTTCTTCAGCCGGTTCTCCAGCAGAGCGTATTTCTGTTCGTTCATCATAAAAATCAATCCTTTCATGTTTTATTTTGACTGCACAAATTAAAGTTCCTCTGCCATCGAGCAGATGATTTTTGCACAGTTTTCAAATCCAAGTACACCGCTGTTCAGAAGCAGATCATAGTTATGTCGGTCGCCCCAAATCTTTTCTGTGAAGCTGTTGTAATGCTGGCTGCGTTCCTTATCCGACCGTTTAATTTCCTTCATCGCAGTATTTTCCGTCATTCCGTATGCCTTCACACCGCGTTCTGCACGTTTGCCGGGATCGGCATAAATGAAAACACGTAGCACATCATCACGATTTGCAAGAATCTGGTCGGCACAGCGTCCAACAATGACGCATCTCTCTTTGTTGGCATACTCCGTGATTACATCTTTCTGCGCAATATAGACCTGTTCTGCTAACGGCAGGGTCTGTGCATTGGCACTTTTCAAAATGCCGTAGCCGTAACTGGTCCCCATCGCCAGATTGTAGAGCAGGCTGTTGGTGACTTTCTGCTCGGTCGTTTTTACAAAGGCGGCCGACAGCCCGGATTTTTCTGCGGCCTCATCAATCAGTTCATGGTCGTAATAGGGGATGCCCAGCTTATTGGCCACCATCTTGCCGATGGTCCGCCCGCCGCTTCCCAGTTCGCGTCCGATTGTGATTACTTTCTTCATTTTGCATCGCTCCATCTTTCTGCGCCATCAATCGGCGCAGTTCTTTTTCTCCGTGCTGGCGTTTCTGATTGATCTCGCAGGAAAATTCACCGCACTCGTACATTTTCAACGAGAATGGATTTCCTGCTCCATCTTTCAGATTTTGCTCTACACATTTTTTCCACGGGTTGGAACAGTCCACGCATCGTCTTGCATAAAATGCCATGGCTCACACCGCTGCTTCACAAGCGCGATTCGGCTTTTTGAGTTCACGAATCACCAGGACCAGCGCAAGAACAAAAGCCAGGCCGTCGGCCACCGGGCCAGCCCACAGAACACCGTTCAATCCAATGACGCTGCACAGGATCATCGTGGCCGGAATCAGGAAAATAATCTGACGGCTGAAAGAAATCACACCGGAGATCACAGGCTTTCCAATGGACTGGAAGAAAATCGCCGAAACGATTTGGAATCCATTGAAAAAGCACAGCAGTGTAAAAAAGCGGAACGATTTGACCGAAAATTCCGTGTAAAGTTCGCCCTGTTCGCCAAACATTGCCGTAAGCTGGCGCGGGCACAGCTGGAAAATTGCAAAACATACCGCAGCGACGAGCGTTGCAATTTTAGCAGCAAGAAAAAAGGTTTCTTTTACACGCTTATAATCTGACCTGCCATAATTGTAGCCCACGATCGGCTGTGCGCCTGTTCCAATACCCGTCACAATCGAAACCAGAATCGTGTTGAACTTCATCACAATACCAAAAGCCGCCAGCGGAATATCTGGACCGTATTCTGATGCCGAGCCATACCGTACAAGGTAATAGTTGATTACCGCCATAATGACCGCAATCGCAAACTGAGAAATAAAGCTGGATACCCCCAGACTTGCAATTTTCCTGAGCAGAGTAAACTTCGGTTTCATCGCATGCAGCGAGATTTTCACGGTCTTGAAGCGTGGAACATACCACATACTGATACCAAAGTTCAGCAGCTGACCAATGACAGTAGCGGCAGCAGCACCTTCCATACCCCAACCAAAGCCGAGGACAAACAAAGCATCAAGAACCACATTGGCGAGACAGCCTACAATCATGGCAATCATGGTGAGCTGCGGCGTTCCATCAGACCGAATCAGCGAACACATACCACATCCAACGATGACGAACGGAAAGCCTATAATCACGATTTTACCGTATGCCAGTGCGTAGGAAAGATTATCCGGTGTTGCGCCCAAAATACCAGTCAGCGGTTTCAAAAATACTGCGCAGAGAACGAACGCCAAAACACCAGTAATAATCATCCACGAAAAAGCATTGTTTGCACCTTCTTCGGCCTTCTTTTGTTCGTTGCGCCCAAGTTCCAAACTTAGATACGCCGCACCGCCATCACCCAACAAAAGGGCTAATGCAGTAATGACCATGTTTAAAGGGAAGATTACATTGGTTGCACTGTTGCCTAATGTACCAACGCCCCATCCGATAAAAATCTGGTCTACGATGTTATACAGTGCGTTTACGACCAGTGCAATGACGCTTGGAATTGCATATTTCAGCATCAGACTTCCGATTGGCGCTGAAGCAAGCGGATTCTTTTCTTCTGAATTCATTCAAATTATACCTCCTGATTTTACAGCCGTTTCGGACCGCAGAAGATATTATAAACTATATGATAATCATAGAGTCAACACCTTTTCTTGACCCTTTTTCATTATAATTTTCGATAAGATTGACACAATACAGTATATTATTCTATAATAAGCAAAGATCAATCTATGATAATATCAGAAAGCAACTGGAGATCACTATGGAAAATCTACTGTCCATTGGCGAGGTAGCTAAAACCAGAAATGTCAATGTACAATCCCTGCGCTATTATGAAAAGCTCGGTATCCTGATACCCGCGTATATCAACCCGGAAACTGGCTACCGCTATTATTCACTTGAACAAATCATGATCCTTGATACCATCATTCTATGTGTTGACCTTGGCATCCCGCTGAAAGACCTGCGAAGCTATGTGGATGCGGATGACCAATTGGAGTTTGAGCGGTTGCTGCGCGATGGACGAAAGCTGGCAACCCGGAAAATAAAAAAGATCGAATCCAATCTGAATTCGATCGACCGTACATTACAGCATATCCATGCGCAGAAATCCTTTCTGGGTAGGGAAGGATACTATTCACGGTTTATTTTTGAACGATATATTATCACAACTCCCTGTGAACTGCAAATGAGTGCCAAAATCTATGAAAAGAAACTGAGCGAACTGTTTTACCTCGCAAAAGAGAAGAACCTGCAAGCATCTTTTCCGCATGGCACCATCTCCACTTATCAAAATGGGCAGTGTACTCATTCTAAAATGTTTCTGGAAGTTCTGCCGCACGATTCCAGTATGGTACAGCGACTGGCAGAAGGGAATTATCTTTGCACGCAGGAGTCGCGCGAAACACATTCCGACCCGTTTGAAATCTTCCCGCCCAAACTTTTCAATCAGGAAATCACTACGGTGATTTGTTCGTGTATGTCGCCTACCACATATAAATATGATAAAGTTGTTCTCGAGTTTCAAATTCGAGCATGAGCGGATAACAGCAAACGGTCATTGATTTGTCAGAACTATGCTGAAAAAACAGGAGTGCTGCATTTTTCTTAACGCTTTGCTCCTTCACCTATTGGTCCCGTAAGGAGGTGCCCTGTAATAACCGCAATCTTTCGGTTTATTCGTAGGGGCAACGTCCTTATCCGACTGAGTAATCCCATTTCCGTCCTCAATTGACACACACTTATAGAAAGGTTATAATAAATTAACCCAAAACCACAACAACAAGGAGAAAACCATGGCTGAAATTTTAAAAGAACGCAGCGAGTTGGATCCGCAGTTCCAGTGGGACTTGACGCCCATGTTTGAAAGCGACGCCGCCTGGGAAGCTACCCTCGAAAATCTCGATGCCGAGATCGACAGCGTGGCCTCCTTTGCCGGTAAGCTGTCTGATGCCGTCACCATCGGCGCTTACTATGACATGTTCGTTGAACTGCTGCGCAAAGTCGAGCTGCTCTATTGCTACGCCAGCATGCACCACGACGAGGATACCCGTGTTGAAACCGCCCAGAGCATGTACGCCCGCATCAACAGCAAGTGCGTCAAATTGAACACTGCGTTGTCCTTCGCCCAGCCGGAGATCCTGGCCCTGCCCGAGGCGACCCTGACCGCCATCGTCAACGATCCCGCTGTGGCCGACTATAAGTTCGCCCTCGAAGATCTGCTGCGCAGCAAGCCGCACACCCTCTCCCAAGCCGAAGAAAAGCTGCTGGCCAGCTTTGGCGAGGTCATGCAGGCACCGTCCGAGGCTTACCACAACCTTGAGGATGCCGACCTCGTCTTTGACCCTGCCCAAAATGCCGAGGGTGAGGAAGTCGAGGTCACCGGCGCCAACTTCGTGCCCATCGAGATGGGCACCGACCGTGTCCTGCGCAAGAACGCCTTCCACAGCTTCTACAAGGGTTACCGCCAGCACATCAACACCATGGCCGCTACCTACGCCGGTGCCGTCAAGGCTGCTACCGCCGAGGCCCGCGCCCGCCACTACGAGTCCTCCCGCGCCATGTCGATGGCAGGGGAGAATGTGCCCGTGGAAGTCTACGATAATCTGGTTGCTACTGTCCGCAAGCACATGCCCGCCATGCACCGTTACGTCCGCCTGCGCAAAAAGATGTTGGATGTGGACGAACTGCATTTCTACGATGTCTACGCTCCGCTGGTCGGCGACCTGAAAAAGACCTACACCTATGATACCGCCCAGCAGATGGTGCTGAAAGCCGTTGCTCCCCTGGGCGAGGACTACCAGAAGGACGTGCAGAAAGCCTACGATGAGCACTGGATTGATGTTTACCCCAACCGCGGAAAGCGCGGCGGTGCTTACTCTGGCGGCTGCTACGACTCCAACCCCTATATCCTGCTGAACTTCAGCGGTACACTGGACAGTGTTTCCACCCTGGCCCACGAGATGGGCCACACTATGCATAGCTGGCGCTCCCGCAAGCATCAGCCGCCGCAGTACGCTGACTATACGCTGTTCGTGGCCGAGGTTGCTTCCACCGTCAACGAAAACCTACTCATCGAGCAGCTGCTCCAGAACGAGAACGATCCCCAGACCCGTCTGTATCTGCTGAACCAGTACCTGGAGAATTTCAAGGGCACTGTCTATCGCCAGACGATGTTTGCCGAGTTTGAACGCGAGGCCCACGCTATGGTGGAACGCGGCGAAGCTCTGAACGCCTCCGCCCTCAACGCCCTGTACAAGCGCCTGGTCATCGACTACTTCGGTGACGATATGGTCATCGATGACGAAATCCAGCACGAGTGGGCGCGCATCCCGCACTTCTACCGCCCGTTCTACGTCTACAAGTACGCCACCGGCTACTCCACTGCTGTAGCTCTGTCCGAGGGCATCCTCAAAGAGGGCGAGCCCGCCGTCAAGCGCTACAAGGAGTTCTTGTCCATGGGCGGCAGCGCCTACCCGCTGGATGAGCTGCGCCACGCTGGCGTAGACCTGGCCACTCCGGCCCCCGTGGATGCTGCTCTCGAGAAGTTCGAGCGCATCCTCGATGATGCTGAAGCCACCCTGGCTGAGTTGTAGTTAAAACAAAAGGCGCCCGTAAGGGAAGCCTGATACCCAACACAAAAGGGGCACCTTACGGTGCCCCTTCTATTATTATGGTAAGCGGTTTACTTGCCAAGCACTGCCTTGATGTAGGCGGCTTCGCGGGCGGCAATCTGAGCTTGATAAGCCTTCACGGCATCGGCGTAAGCAGCTTCGCGCTTGTCGGCGCTGGCTTGGGCGGCCTTACCGGCAGCAATTACGGCAACTACTTTGGCATCGGCTTCGGATTGCGCGGCCTTGCCTGCGGCGATCACGGCCAGGCACTCTGCATCAGCTTTGGCCTGGGCAGCTTTGGCGGCCTTCAAGATTACGGCGCTGTCAGCATCGGCCTTTGCCTTAGCCTGCTTGGAGTAGGCATCGACAGCGGCCGTATAGGCGGCTTCTTTGGCGGCGATCTCCTGTTGATAGGCTTTTACAGCAGCAATGTAGTCATCGTTAGCGTCTGCGAAGACAGACACAGCGAACATGCAGACCACGCAGATGGAGAGCAGGGCAGAGAGCAGCTTTTTCATTGTCAATACCTCCTTAAAATATACGGGGAAAATGTTATCCGCCCGGCGGGATGCCGGGGCTTATTTACATCTTTATTATACCAGACGGCGTATAAAGGTGCAACGAAAACCGACTCGACAAAATCATGAATTTGAACCGGCAAAATTGTGCAAACTAGATAAATGTTGCTCGAACATGGACAAAAAGCTTTTTTTGCAGGCGGCGGGCAGGGGGAACACAACGGGCTTATTCTATGTGAAACTTTACAAAATGGTGCCCCGCAGTGCCCTGGACCGGCACAAAACAGCATTTTTGCCCGCAAAAGCAAAAATTCTCCGTATTGCACGATTTTTTCAAAGTTTTTTTGGCAATACCCTTGACAACGGACCGCGAATCCTGTAAACTAATCATTGCGTGAGTTCTAGGGAGTAGTGTGGCAAAAATGCCGCGGCCCTGATAAAACAAACGTGAATATGTGAAGAAAGGAGAAAAGAAATGCCTACTTTTAACCAGCTCGTGCGCAAAGGTCGTGAGGTTCTGGTCAAGAAGAGTACTGCACCTGCTCTGCAGAAGTGCTACAACTCTCAGAAGAAGCAGTACACCACCATGAACAGCCCGCAGAAGCGCGGTGTTTGCACTGCCGTTCGTACCATGACCCCCAAGAAGCCTAACTCTGCTCTGCGTAAAGTTGCCCGTGTCCGCCTCACGAATGGTATCGAGGTCACCTCTTACATTCCCGGTATCGGCCATAACCTGCAGGAGCACAGCGTTGTTCTGATCCGTGGCGGTCGTGTCAAGGATCTGCCCGGTGTCCGTTATCACATCATCCGTGGTACTCTGGATACCCAGGGTGTTGCGAACCGTAACCAGGCCCGCAGCAAATACGGTGCTAAGCGCCCCAAGGCCGGTGCCAAGAAGTAAGGAAACATCTTTTCGCCATAAAATAGGTCAAACCTTTTTTGTGGCACAACGGGAGTTTCTAAACTTTCGAGTACCGATGATATCATTTATGTGAAGGAGGGAAGAAAGATGCCCAGAAGAGGTAATGTCGCAAAACGCGAAGTTCTGGCTGATCCTATCTACAATTCCAAGGTTGTCACCCGCCTGGTCAACTACATCATGCTGGATGGCAAGAAAGGTGTTGCGCAGGAAATCGTTTACGATGCATTTGACATCGTGAAGGAGAAGACCGGCAACGACCCGCTCGAGATGTTCGAGAAGGCTATGGAGAACATCATGCCCAACCTCGAGTGCAAGACCCGCCGCGTCGGTGGTGCTAACTACCAGGTTCCCCTGGAGGTCAGCCCGGCCCGCCGTGAGACCCTGGGTCTGCGTTGGCTCACCGCTTATAGCCGCGCCCGTGGCGAGAAAACCATGTCTGCTCGTCTGGCTGCTGAGATTATCGACGCCACCAATGGTGTCGGCGGTTCTGTCAAGAAGCGCGAGGATACGCACAAGATGGCCGAGGCCAACAAGGCTTTTGCCCACTATCGTTATTGATTCGCTGTCGAGGAGGTATAAGCCATGGCAACGCCGAGAGATGTATCTCTTGCAATGACCCGTAATATCGGTATCATGGCCCACATCGACGCAGGTAAGACCACCACCACCGAGCGTATCCTGTACTACACCGGTATCAACCATAAGATCGGTGAAGTTCATGACGGCGCTGCTACGATGGACTGGATGGAGCAGGAACAGGAGCGTGGCATCACGATCACTTCTGCTGCTACCACCTGCTACTGGAGCCATACCGAGACTCAGCACGATCCGGCTCTCTTCAAGAAGAACCGTCATCGTATCAACATCATCGACACCCCGGGCCACGTTGACTTTACTGTTGAGGTTCAGCGTTCCCTGCGTGTTCTGGACGGTTCTGTTACCGTTCTGGCCGCTAAGGGCGGTGTTGAGCCCCAGTCTGAGACCGTTTGGCGTCAGGCTGATGAGTACAAGGTTCCTCGAATGGTTTACGTCAACAAGATGGATACCATGGGGGCCGATTTCTACCGTTGCGTTCAGATGCTCCATGATCGTCTGCACGCCAACGGTGTGCCCATCCAGCTGCCCGTTGGTCAGGAGGATACCTTCAAGGGGATTATCGACCTGATCGATATGCAGGCTGACATTTACTATGATGACATGGGCAATGATGTCCGTGTTGAGCCGATTCCTGAGGATATGCAGGAGAAGGCCCAGGAGTACCATGACAAGCTGATCGAGGCTGTTGCCGAGACTGATGAAGAGCTGATGATGAAGTACCTGGAAGGCGAAGAGCTGACCAAGGACGAGATCAAGGATGCTCTGCGTAAGGCTACCATCTCTAACGAGATCGTTCCCGTTACTTGTGGTTCCTCCTACAAGAACCGCGGCGTTCAGAAGTTGCTGGATGCTATTGTTGACTACATGCCGGCTCCTACCGACGTTGAAGCCATCAAGGGCACCAATCCCGAGACCGGTGAGGAAGAAGATCGTATTTCCTCTGATGACCAGCCTTTCGCAGCTCTGGCTTTCAAGATCATGACCGACCCCTACGTTGGTAAGCTCTGCTTCTTCCGTGTGTACTCTGGTACCCTGGATGCAGGCACCACCGTTTACAACTCTGTCAAGGATAACAATGAGCGTATCGGTCGTATCCTGCAGATGCACGCCAACAACCGTAAGGATATCGACACCGTTTACGCGGGAGATATTGCGGCTGCTGTCGGCCTGAAGAATACCACCACCGGTGACACCCTGTGCGACGAGAAGAACCCCATCATCTTGGAGTCCATGAACTTCCCCGAGCCCGTTATCCGTGTTGCTATCGAGCCCAAGACTAAGGCTGGCTCCGAGAAGATGGGCATTGCTCTGGCAAAGCTCGCTGAAGAAGACCCGACCTTCCGCACCTGGACCGATGAAGAGACTGGTCAGACCATCATCGCCGGCATGGGCGAGCTCCATCTGGAAATTATCGTCGACCGTCTGCTCCGCGAGTTCAAGGTCGAGGCTAACGTTGGCGCTCCCCAGGTTGCTTACCGCGAGACTATTCGCAAGGAAGCTAACCAGGAGACCAAGTACGCCCGCCAGTCTGGTGGTAAGGGCCAGTATGGTCATGTCAAGATCAAGGTTGAGCCTAATCCCGGCAAGGGGTACGAGTTCGTCAACGGTGTTGTTGGCGGTGCTATTCCGAAGGAATATATCCCCGCTGTTGATCAGGGCATCCAGGGCGCTATGAAGTCCGGTGTTCTCGCTGGCTATCCCGTTGTTGATGTCAAGGTCACCCTGTGGGATGGTTCTTACCATGAGGTCGACTCCTCTGAGATGGCGTTCTCCATCGCCGGTTCTATGGCATTCAAGGATGCTATGAAGAAGTGCGATCCCGTCATCATGGAGCCCATCATGAAGGTCAACGTTATCGTGCCTGATGAGTACATGGGCAACGTTATCGGCGACCTGAACAGCCGCCGTGGTCAGATCAACAACCAGGAGTCCGAGGGTGGCACTGCTCGTGTTACCGCTCTGGTTCCTCTGTCTGAGATGTTTGGTTATGCTACCGACCTGCGTTCTAAGACACAGGGCCGTGGACAGTACTCTATGGAGCCTGATGAATATCAGCAGGTTCCCAAGAGCGTTGCCGACAAGATCATGAGCGACCGTGCTAAAGCGTAACTATTTCATAAATTTTACTTGATTTTTCTCGTAAAATCTAGTATTATAGCCTTACGCAAGGCAATTAAATTGTTTTAATTAAAGGAGGACACTTCCAATGGCTGAAAAGGAAAAATTTGACCGCTCTTTGGAGCATGTCAACATTGGCACCATCGGTCACGTTGACCATGGTAAGACTACCCTGACCGCTGCCATCACCAAGACCCTGGCTCTGAAGGGCGATGCCGACTTCATGGATTACTCCAGCATCGACAAGGCACCCGAGGAGAAGGCTCGTGGCATCACGATCAACACCGCTCACGTTGAGTACCACACCGAGACCCGTCACTATGCCCACGTTGACTGCCCGGGCCATGCTGACTACATCAAGAACATGATCACCGGTGCTGCTCAGATGGACGGCGCTATCTTGGTCGTTGCTGCTACCGATGGTCCCATGCCCCAGACCCGTGAGCACATCCTGCTCGCCCGTCAGGTTGGTGTGCCCAAGATTGTTGTCTTCATGAACAAGTGCGACATGGTCGACGACGACGAACTGATGGATCTTGTCGAGATGGAGATCCGCGAGCTGCTGAGCGAGTACGATTTCGATGGCGATAACACCCCCATCATCCGTGGTTCCGCTCTGAAGGCTCTGGAGTCCACCTCCACCGACCCCGATGCTCCCGAGTATGCTTGCATTTGGGAACTGATGAACGCTGTCGACACCTACATCCCCACTCCGGATCGTGCTGCCGACAAGCCCTTCCTGATGCCCGTTGAGGACGTTATGACCATCTCCGGTCGTGGCACCGTTGCTACCGGTCGTGTCGAGCGTGGCACTGCTCACGTTGGCGATCAGATGGAAATCGTCGGTATCAAGGAAGAGAAGATGACCACCACCATCACCGGCCTAGAGATGTTCCGCAAGAGCCTGGAGTTCGCTCAGGCTGGCGATAACATCGGTGCCCTGCTGCGTGGCGTTGACCGTGACCAGATCGAGCGTGGCCAGTGCCTGTGCCAGCCCGGTTCTGTTCATCCCCACACCACCTTCGATGGCCACGTTTACGTCCTGAAGAAGGAAGAGGGCGGCCGTCATACCCCGTTCTTCAACAACTATCGTCCTCAGTTCTACTTCCGCACCACCGACGTTACCGGCATCATCACCCTGCCCGAGGGCACCGAGATGTGCATGCCCGGCGACAACGTCGATATGCATGTTGAGCTGATCACCCCCGTTGCCATGGAAGAGGGCCTGCGTTTCGCTATCCGCGAGGGCGGTCACACCGTTGGTTCCGGCGTTGTTTCCAAGATCGAGAAGTAATTTCCCGCTCTAAAACAGCATAATTCAGGCGCTCACCGCAAGGTGAGCGCCTGTTTTTATGTTGTTTTTTGCCACATAGTGTGCTATACTATATAAATATGGCATATATAGAGAAGGGAGCACATCCATGCAGCAGGAAACCGTTATCGTATTGGATTTCGGCGGCCAGTATAACCAGTTGATCGCCCGCCGTGTCCGTGAATGTAACGTCTATTGCGAGATTTATTCGTACCGCACCGACCTGGCCAAGATTAAGGCCAAGAACCCCAAGGGCATTATCTTCACCGGCGGCCCTAACAGCGCCTATCTGCCGGATTCGCCGACCATTGACCCCGAGATCTATACCTGGGGTGTACCCATCCTGGGTATCTGCTACGGCAGCCAGCTGATGATGCACATGCTGGGCGGCAAGGTCTGCAAGGCTCCTGAGCGTGAGTACGGCAAGACGGTGGTCGACTTGGACACCACCAGCCCGCTGTTCACCGGCCTGCCGGACAAAAATGTCTGCTGGATGAGCCATAACGATTATATCGAGACGGCCGCCCCCGGCTTTGAGATCGTGGCCCACACCCCCAACTGCCCGGTGGCCGCTGCTCAGGATAAGAACCGAGGGCTGTACTGTGTGCAGTTCCATCCCGAGGTCTTGCACACCGAGAACGGCACCCAGATTTTGTACAACTTTGTGTACAATGTCTGCAGCTGCGCCGGTACCTGGAAGATGGACTCCTTCGTGGAGAACAGCGTCAAGGCTCTGCGGGAGAAGATCGGCGATGGTAAGGTGCTTTGCGCCCTGTCCGGTGGTGTTGACTCCAGCGTCTGTGCGGCTATGCTTGCTAAAGCCATTGGCAAACAGCTGACCTGCGTGTTTGTTGACCATGGCCTGCTGCGCAAGAACGAGCGCGAACAGGTCTGCGAGGTCTTTGGTGAAGGCGGCCAGTTCGACATCAACTTCGTTTGTGTCAATGCCCGCGACCGCTTCTATAAGAAGCTGGCAGGGGAGAGTGCCCCCGAGCGCAAGCGCAAGATCATTGGCGAGGAGTTCATCCGCGTGTTCGAGGATGAAGCAAAGAAGATTGGTGCTGTGGACTTCCTGGCCCAGGGCACGATCTACCCCGATGTGGTCGAGAGCGGCCTCGGCGGCGAGAGTGCAACCATCAAGAGCCACCACAATGTGGGCGGCCTGCCTGATTTTGTTGATTTCAAGGAAATTGTTGAGCCCCTGCGCGACCTGTTCAAGGACGAAGTCCGCCAAGCTGGCCGTGAGCTGGGCCTGCCCGAGTACCTGGTTGCCCGCCAGCCGTTCCCCGGCCCGGGACTAGCCATCCGCATCATCGGCGATGTGACCCCCGAAAAGGTCGCCATCGTCCAGGATGCCGATGCCATCTGGCGCGAGGAAGTGGACAAGCTGCCCATGGCCCAGCGTCCCAGCCAGTATTTTGCCGCGCTGACCAACATGCGTAGTGTTGGTGTTATGGGTGACGAGCGCACCTACGATTACGCCATCGCCCTGCGCGCCGTGACCACCACCGACTTCATGACGGCCGAGGTCACCATCCTGCCCACCGAGACCATCACCACCGCCGCCAACCGCATCGTCAACGAAGTCAAAAACATCAACCGCGTGATGTTTGACTACACCACCAAACCGCCGGCAACCATTGAGTTTGAATAATTTCAAGGTCCCCAAAAAGCTGATAAATACGTGCTTTTTTGAACGTTAAGGCCTTTCGTGGCAACGAAATGGCAACAATTTTCATTATTCTGGAAAATAAGAGAAGAGCTATCTGATTTCATTAAGAAGTCAGGTAGCTCTTTTTCTTATTTCTTGTCTTCTTTTTTCAGTTGTTCTACCAGTAAATCGCTGAGCCCCTGTGAGAGAGAAGTTCGCTTCCATTGCTCGCCGGTATCATGGTCGGGATAGTGATAGCGCCATGCATCATACTCATCCTTTGTGATTTCACCAGATTGAAGTTTTTCTGCAATGTCTGCCCAGGAGCACAGCATCTGCAGGAGTTGTCGGGCATTGTAGAGGAACGCACACCCATGGACATTCATTTTAAGAAACCGGAGACCGGATACCAGGAGATTTTTGACCGTATGGTGACAGACGGAAGCATTTCTACACGGGGACTGAAGGCAGATGTAGTGAAGTTCGGTGAGCTGATTTTTGATGTGAATTCAGCATATTTTTACAATCACGGCGGTTATGAATATGCAAAGCAATTCTATGAAGAAGCCTACCGGAGCGCGGTGGAGATCGTAGGAGGCGAGCAGCATATCCTGTCTGCTGTGATGCATGCGGATGAACGGAATCGGGCCATGTCGGATGCATTAGGCGAGGATGTTTACCACTATATTCGCACTGACGTCGGCAAGAAGTGCTATGGCGCTAGTTAAATGTAAAATGAACAAATATTGCATGTAAAGTATAAAAGATGATAGAGAAAAAGAAATTGGGAAATCAGACAATTTTTGTGAAGGTTTGGTAAAAACTTGTGTGGAAAGAGAAGCGTTACACAACGAAATGAATAAAAAATTACGTTTCTACGTTTTCTGCGTGGCACACACAGACTTTACAGATTTTTACCTAAAACGTGGTCGAAAACAAGAAAATGTCGTTATATAATAGAAACATCAAGCCACGCGGAGGTCTTTATGTTATGTTGTTTTCCAAAAAGTGCGTAACCTTTCTTAAAGGAGTTGGATGCGCGTTTTTATTGTTCATATCGCTTTTTCCGATATATTGGCTGCTCGCTATGGCGATCCGTCCAACGGAAGAAATGAAAGGTATTATTTCGGTTTTACCGCAGACCTTAACCGCAGAGCATTTTATTAAGCTCTTTGAGCAGGAAGGATTTGGAAACGCTATTGCAAACAGTTTGCAGACGACTGGCATTTCTTTGGTGGCATCACTCGCGTTTGGTATTTGTGCTGCGTATGTCATTGCGCGTGCCCGGTTTCGATTTCGCCTAAAGCGCCCCTTAACCTATTGGATCTTGTTGGTTCGCGTTTTGCCACCGGTAGCGTTCACGATCCCCTTATATACAATGTTTTCAAAAATGGGAATCCTGAACAGCAAACTCCCTGCAACACTTGCATGTGTCTTGATTAACATTCCCCTCATTATCTGGTTCCTGATTGCATTCTTTCAGGATTTGCCGGAAGAAATCGAAGAAAGTGCGAAGATTGATGGTGCAAGCGAGTGGCAGCTTTTCTTGAAAATCGTTATACCGCTTGTCGCGCCGGGAATCGCCGCAATCGCGATGCTATCCTTTATGTATGCGTGGAATGAATATACGTATAGCGTGATTTTTGTTCAGACACCGAAAAACTATACCGTCCCGCTTACCCTTGCCGTACTGAACACCGAAGATAACCTTACAAACTTTGGTCTGGTTGCTGCTGGTGGTGTTGTATCGGTTTTACCCATCTTCTTGTTTGTGATCTTTGCACAGAATTATTTGATTGCTGGGTTGTCCAGCGGTGCTGTCAAAGAGTAACAATATATTTGACAATCTTGGAGGAACGTATGAAAAAAGAGATTTCCATTGCTCTCGTGGGAGCACTTGCCGTATCCATTGCGGCCTGCGGTACTACCGCAGAAACACCTGCTGCCTCGCAGCAGCCTGCCTCTGAAACAGCTGCCCCTGCAAGCGAAGAAGAAACTTCTGACGCGCCTGAAAATCTGACGCTTATTTTGCGCAGCGGTACTTATGCGGATGTCATCAAGGATTGCCTACCGGAATTTGAAAAAGAAAACAATGTCACGTGTGAGGTTCTCGAACTGTCTGAGGATGATCTGCATTCCAAAATTGCGTTGGACGCGATGAATAAAGATGGCGCCTATGATTTGTGCATGGTTGATGGCTCTTGGATGGCAGAGTTTACCTCTAATGAAGTGCTGGCAAATCTGACAGAGCTTGGATATGTTCTTGATGATGACATCATTCCTGCCACTACGACCATCAGCTACTATAATAACGATGTATATCTTGCACCTTACTATGGCAATGTTACGGTTCTGCTCTACAATAAAGCGAACGTGCAGGCTGCCGGTTATGATGCAAATAGCATTCAGTCTTTGGATGATATGCTGAAAATCTGCCAGCAGGCCGCCAGCAATGGTCAAAAGGGCTTCGTTTACCGTGGCGACAGTGCCAACAACACGGTAGTTGACTTCATGCCCATTTTGCTTTCCTACGGCGGCTGGGTACTGGATGATAACAATAAGCCTGCGGTGAACAGTGATGAATTCAAAGCGGCAATGAATTTCTATATGGAGCTGATTGCCACTGGCGATGCAGAAGTGAAGGATGATCTGATTGCTTCCGTGGATTCCGGTGCCGGAACAATGGGCATAGGCTGGCCCGGCTGGTATGTACCCACCGATGACTCTGCTGCCGACTATTGCGCCATTACGGGCGCAGCTGCTGAAGGCGACGAGGCCTACAACGCAAACGTATATGGTGTGTGGACACTTGGCATCACCGCCAATAGTACCCACAAGGAGACCACGCTGAAGCTCTTGCAGTACTTGATGGATCCCGATGTTCAGCTTTCTACGGTGGAAAAGGGCGGAGTTCCGTGCCGTTATTCCAGCCTGCAGAACGAAGACGTGCTGGCCAAGTATCCGCAGTATAAAGTGGTATGCAAGGCGTTAGAGGGCGGTGTCTACCGCCCGGTAATCGAGCAGTGGACTGATTTCTACACGATTTTGGGCACGGAGATGAGCAATATCATCAACGGTACCAAAACGGTGGATCAGGGACTTGACGATGCGCAGAGCCAGCTTGAGGTACTGATGGGATAATAACAGCGTATTGAATAAGGAGCGGGGCGCTGCAAATGCGGCACTCCGTTTTTTCGCTGAGGGGGAAAATTACTTATATGAGTCGAAATATGTCCGCAGTTCAAGGCGGCAAACAGGCTGAGGCAAAGCGCTTTGCATTTGTTATGATTTTGCCAACAGTTCTTGTTCTTTTGGCTATGACGGCGTACCCATTGATATTTACATTCTTTTACAGCTTTACCGATTTTACGCTTTTGAAAAAGAATGTCAATTTTGTAGGATTGGATAATTACATGGCATTACTGCAAAATGAATATTTCCGGCAGTCTATTCTGAACACAGTAAGATTCACTGTGCTGACAGTGGTTTTTGAGATGCTGTGCGGTTTTGCAGTTGCCTTGTTTGTAAAAGGATTGCACCGGGGACAAAAGATCATGCGCACATTACTTCTGCTGCCTTATTTGCTGCCTGCGGTTACAGTAGCCCTTAGCTGGCGCATGATGCTTTCGCCAAACTATGGTATTGTAAACCAAGTGCTTTCCGCAATGGGTCTGCCGGTATACAACTGGTTTTCGGATATACATACCGCATTTGGAATGTTGGTTCTGATTGATGTATGGCAAAATACACCATTTGTATTTCTTTTGCTTTATGCGGCGCTTCAATCTGTTCCCAAGGGGCAGTATGAAGCAGCAAAAATAGATGGTGCTGGTTGGTGGAGCATTCTTTTTAATGTGACGATTCCCAATATTCGCGGCAGTCTCGCACTTTGTGCGCTTTTGCGCACAATCGATAGCTTCCGTCTGTTCGAAAAGGTAAATCTGCTTACAGGCGGTGGACCAGCCAACAGTACAGCAACCATTACGCAGTATCTGTATACATTCGGAATTAAAAGCCTTAAATTCGGATTCGGCAGTGCAGGTTCTATTGTTATGACGATTCTTGTCTTGCTTCTTTCCAGTTTCTATATCCGTAAGGCAATCAAGTAGTTTCAGCTATTACAAAGAAAGAATATGAGGCGCTAGAGGTGGAGAGTGCAGCGTATGAGATATGATTCGTTTATTGTCGGCCCGGTTTCACTGGATGTGAATATCGACTGTGAAGGAAATGTTGTAAAAAATGTTGGCGGCGCGGTTGTATACTCCAGCTTTGCAGCGGCACAATGCGGTTGGAATGCAGCAGTGCTGACAAAAGCAAATGCTGCGACTTGTAAGGTTGAACCGGTATTTGCGGATAGCGGCGTACAGCTGCGATGCCTTTCTTCCAAAGAGACTTGCTCCATAAAAAATCAATATTTTACTCCGGACAAGGAAAAGCGCGCGTGTACCTCCATGGGAAAATGTGATCCCTTTACCGTGAAAGATTTGGAAGAGCTTGGCGAGGTCATTCCTTCGGTGTATCATTTTGCGGGGCTGGTGTGGGGCGACTTTGAGGAAGATCTATTTCCATGGGCAGCTAAGCGCGGCAAGGTGGCAGTTGATGTACAGTGTCTGCTTCGGCATGTTGAAGCAGATAAAACAATGGCATTTCATGACTGGGCAAATAAAAAGAAATATCTGCCGTATATTGATTTTTTGAAAACAGATGCGGCAGAAGCGGAAATCCTAACAGGTACATCGGATCGCTGTGCTGCGGCAGAGCTTTTGTATAAATGGGGCGCAAGAGAAATTCTGATTACGCATAATACCGAAGTACTTGCCTACAACGGCGAAAAATTTTATACCTGCCCAATCCGCTCACGCAATCTTTCGGGACGTACCGGGCGCGGGGATACAACTTTTGCAGGGTACATCAACAGCCGTTTGTCGCAGGATATTGCATCCTCGCTTTTGTTTGCAACGGCACTTGTATCGCTGAAAATGGAAAAAGCAGGCCCTTTTCGCGGCACACGGCAGGACGTAGAAAAGTATATCTGTAATTTCTATACAAACGAGAAATGACTTGATACTTCACAATATATATCCAAAAGGAGTTCGATGGCATGAAAATTACGGCACACTCCGGCTGTGATAACACACCGATGAACAGCCCGGAATATTTGCAGCACGCGCTTACTTTGGACTGTGATGCGATTGAAATAGATGTGCGTTCCGCTGCGAACGGGGAATTGATTCTGACGCATGACCCACAAAGCAAAGACGATACAATCTTTACCTTGCGTGAAGCATTTGGTATGGCAGCTCTTGAAAAATGTGCCATTAACTGCGATTTGAAAGAATATCGGTTGGAATCATCGGTAATTCGCACGGCAAATGCACTTGGAATCGCAAGGGAACGTATCGTCTTTTCCGGCGCTGTAACGCCGTATCCGGCAGGGCAATGGCCTGACTATATGCAGGGAGTTCAGGTTTATATGAACATAGAAGAACTTGTACCGGGTGTTTATGAAAAGCTGAAAAGTGCATCGAACGAGGCAGCCACCATACAAGAAGTGTTGGACTTGTGTGCAGAAAAGGGGTGTACTGTAATCAATGTGGACTTCCATATTTGTACGCCGATATTTTTGCGGATGTGTAAAGAACACGGTTTGAAGATTTCCGCTTGGACTGTGACGGAAGAAGAGGACATAAAAAAGGTCTTGGCTATGAATGTTCTTAATATAACGACTTGTGCGCCGGAGACAGTTAGACGACTGACCGAGCAATCAAATCTTGACGCAAGACGAGAAACGGAAGAACTATGACATACAAAGAAATACGTGCAAACGAAGAAGTCAATGCCCTGTTGGATAAGGGCAATAAAAATCTGGGGCTGCTTGGCTTTACGGACCACTCAAAGGCGCATTGCACCCATGTTGCGGAGACGGCAGGGCACATTTTGAAAAAATTCAATTATGATGCCCACGACATTGAATTGGCAAAAATTGCAGGGTATATGCACGACATCGGCAATGCCATCAACCGCACCCATCATGCCGAGTACGGAAGCCTGCTTGCCAATGAGATTTTGCGCGGCAGAGATCTTTCCGTGCAAGACCGCATCACGATCGTTTCGGCGATAGCGAACCATGACGAATCTACGGGTGGCGCAGTGGATGCCATATCCGCCGCACTTATCATTGCCGACAAAACCGATGTGCGCCGCAGCCGTGTGCGCCAAAAACCGAAAGCCGCCTTTGACATTCATGACCGGGTGAATTACGCGGTTACGGATCAGACTTTGAAAATCAATGCAGAAAAGCGCGTGATTTCTCTGAATCTACAACTGGATACGGGAATTTGCTCTATGTATGAGTATTTTGAAATATTTCTGGGGCGTATGCTGATGTGCCGCGGCGCGGCGGAATTATTGGACGCGACTTTCAAATTAACCGCCAACGGAGCAAAGGTGTTGTGAAAGCAAGCGGGAAATTGAGAGCAAACACGACTCCCAATTGACTACATAAGGTGAAAAAGAAGAAAGAATAAAGCATATACAATACATAAATGCACAGAAAAAATAACGAGCCAACAGCACAAAAATAGCCGTAAAATATCTACGTCCTTGAGTTTGAATAAATAGTAAAAGAAAAATAGAAGTCTCTCTGTAGTGTGACTTATACAATGCCACACATATGTCGACATAAAAGTGAAATTTTAATTGTGATACAAAAAATGATATACTGATATTGAAATATACGAAATCTTATGTTACGATAATAAAAACAAACAAAACAAGTACTTAAATAAAGAATACGACTTGCATGAAAAGAAAATAGAAAGCAAAAGAAATTGAAAAGTACCTCCTTTGCAATGAAAAAGCGGATAATACCGTTAAGCAAAAAGCAGGAGGTACTTTTTATAATTGAGAGAAATGAAAATGGTGTGGATATTTGCTACAGGCGAAACAGAAAAGAGAGACGGTTTGTATACAGTAAATTGTCTTATAAATAGTAGTTGTCTCTATACTCCAAACCCCATAAAGGAGGTCCATTATGCCTAAACGTTTACTTGATTGCTGCGCGTCGGATTTTCGCGGATTTTCTAAAACGGACCTGCTCGAATCCATCCAGAAAAGTGAGGGCCGCGTGATTGCCTGCGAGACCATCGGCACAGTACAGCCGCTGTTGGGGAACGTGACCAACGCCGAGTTCGCCGCATCCATGGGCGCGGACATTCTGCTGCTGAACATGTTCGATGTGCAGCACCCGGTCATCCAGGGCCTGCCCGAAACAGAGCTGGAAAATGTTGTTAAAACGCTGAAAAGACTGACCGGCCGCCCCATCGGCATCAACCTGGAGCCGGTGGCCGAGGGCGAGGAAGGGGAGACCGACCCCATCTGGAAGATGTCCTCCGGTCGCCGAGCCACCGTGGAAAACGCCCTGCGCGCCAAGGAGCTGGGTGTTGACTTCATCCTGCTCACCGGCAACCCCGGCATGGGCGTGTCCAATCCGGCCATCATCGAGACACTGCGCAAATTCAAGGCTGCCGTGGGGGACAGCATCGTGCTGGCAGCTGGCAAAATGCATGCCGCCGGTGTGCTGACCGAAGCCGCCGAGAGCATCCTGACCGAGTCCGACATTGCTGACTTCACCGCCGCCGGTGCGGACATCATTCTGCTGCCGGCCCCCGGCACCGTGCCGGGCATCACGATGGAGTACGCCCGCACCCTCATCAGCTGCGCCCACCGCCACGGCGCGCTGACCATCACGGCCATCGGCACCTCGCAGGAGGGCGCGGACACCGACACCATCCGCCGCATCGCCCTGATGTGCAAAATGGCGGGCACCGACATCCACCACATCGGCGACACCGGCTACACGGGCATGGCGCTGGCTGAAAATGTCATGGCCTACTCCATCGCCGTGCGTGGCATCCGCCACACCTACCACCGCATGGCAATGTCGGTGGAACGTTAAAAACAAACGGAAAAGAGGGCTTTCCCATGCGTGAAATTCCCATTGCGGAACTCAAAAACCTAAAGATTGGCCAGGCCGAAAATGCCCAGGCGGGCACCGGCTGCACGGTGTTTCTGCTGGGCGAAAACGGCGCTCCTGTGGGCCTGGATGTGCGCGGCGGTGGGCCTGCCTCGCGGGAGAGCGAACTGCTCAAACCCACGGCGGCGGCCCAGGTCATCCACGCCATTTTGCTGGGCGGAGGCAGTGCCTTTGGGCTGGACGCTGCGGGCGGCGTGATGCGCTACCTGGAAGAATACGGCATCGGCTTTGATGTGGGCGTTACCAAGGTGCCGCTGGTCTGCCAGTCCGATCTGTTCGATCTGACCGTTGGCGATGCCCACACCCGCCCGGATGCCGCTATGGCCTACCAGGCCTGCATCAACGCCGAGACCGGCAACTACCGCGATGGCAACTACGGCGCGGGCACGGGTGCCACCGTGGGCAAGCTGATGGATATGCCCCATTGCATGAAAAGCGGCATCGGCAGTTACGCCGTGCAGGTGGGGCCGCTGCAGGTCGGCGCGGTGGTAGCCGTCAATGCATTGGGGGATATCTACGACTGGCGCACCGGCCGCAAAGTGGCGGGCCTGCTGGCGGATGACGGCAAGACCTTCCTCGATTCCGAGGATGTGATCTTACAGCAGATGGATGCCGCAGGGGAAAAGTTCGTAGGCAACACCACCATCGGTGCGGTGTTCACCAACGCCAAATTTGACAAGGCCCACCTGTGCAAGATCGCGGCCATGACCCACGATGGCTACGCCCGAGCCATCCGCCCGGTGCATACGGCCAACGATGGCGACAGCATCTACGCGGTCTCTCTGGGGGACCTGGCAGCTGACCAGGATGTGGTCGGCGCTCTCGCCGCCCGCGTTATGGCCGAGGCCATCCTGCGTGCCGTGCAGGCGGCGGACAGCGCCTACGGCTTCCCTGCAGCCAAAGACCTGGCACAGTGACGCAAAATCATAATAGTACATATTCTTAAAACTCCGCCTGGACCACAGTTGCCAAACCGTTGCCAGGCGGAGTTTTTTGGGGTATAATAAAAGCAAGAATTTACACGCAAAACCACGCGGGGAGAACGCAGATGGCAAAAGCAGAGGAACAGAAAAAAGACCTGGTGGCTCACCTGCAGGCGGGCTGCAAGCCGGAGGGCAAGCTGGCTGTCGGGCTGGCGGTGGAGCATTTCATCACCCACGCGGGCGGCGAGCCCGTCACCTTTACCCAGGTGCAGAACGTCATGCGCCAGATGCAGGCGGCAGGGGACACGCCCATTCTGCAGGATGGGCAATACCTGGGCTTTACCACAAAACAGTACGGTGTAACGCTGGAATCTGCCTGCCAGATGGAGATCCGCATCGCCCAGCAGCTGGACATGATCCGCCTGGTGGACATCTACAACGCCTTTTATTTGCAGCTGAGCATGACGCTGGCTACCCACGGTCTGCGGGCCTGGACGGTCAGTTACCATCCCACCCGCCGCGCCGAGGAACTGCCCCTGGTGCCCACGCCCCGCAACGAGGCCATGGACCGCTACTTCCGCCAGACAGGGGCCTGCGGTGTGCAGATGATGCGGGCCACGGCCTCCACCCAGCTGACCATTGATTATTATAGCGAACGCGATTTTGTACAAAAAATGCGGGCAGCCTGCCTGCTCACGCCGTTCTTCGGGCTGCTCAGCGATAACGCGCCCGTCTACCAGGGCAACCGCAACAACGCCTGCAGTGTGTGCACCCGCATCTGGCAGGACGTGGACACCGACCGCTGCGGTGTGCCGCCCCGGCTGATGGACCCAGATTTCGGCTTTGAAGCCTACGCCGACACCGTGTTGACCCGCCCGCTGGTGGTCTCCTGCAAAGGCGGCCGCTGCAAAGGCGTGGGCCGCAAGACTGCCCAGGAAATTTACGGTGCGCAGCTGGATAACAGCGAGATCGAGCACATTCTATCGATGTTTTTCTTTGATGCCCGCGTCAACGGCGGCATCGAGATCCGCGGTGCGGACTGCATGCCGCCAAAGTTCATTCTGGCCTACGCCCAGCTGGTGCGGTCGATCTTCGGCAGCCAGGCGGCGCTGCAAAACGTGCTGCGCCACTACACCGGCGTGACCACGGTGGACATTGCCAACGCCAAGCTGGCCGTCTGCAAGGATGGCTTCAATGCCTGGGTCTACGGTAAGCCTATCGGCGGCGAGCTGGCCTGGCTGCTGATGCAGGCCCGCAGCCGCACACCCTCCCAGGAGGAACGCGCCCTGTTGGAACCCATCAGCCGGATGATCGCCCAGAAAAGATCGGTCCGCGACGAAGAAGCCGACTACGAATAAACCCGACCCCCGCCGCGCATACTGACCCGAAAGGGGGTATGCTGTGTGCGGGAAACATCCTACCATGCCGTGATCGCCGAGATGACGGTCCGCTCGTTGTGGGAAACGCAGAACGTGATGGACTGCATCCCGGACGAACTGTGGCAGCATTTGTACCACGCCCTGCACAGCCTGAACCAGTGGTTCATCAACCCCAAGGCTACCGATTTTGTGGAGCAGCCCATCCACACACCCCACCTGCAGGACCTGGCGATCTACCCGTCCGCCTGCGTGGACCGCGCCAAGATGGACGAGTATTTTTATACAATAAAAGCAATTATTG
The DNA here is from genome assembly GCA_963588145.1 of Coriobacteriaceae bacterium. Lineage (GTDB taxonomy): Bacteria > Bacillota > Clostridia > Oscillospirales > Ruminococcaceae > Gemmiger. Next base: position 64,591 of record CAVAGJ010000002.1, on the reverse strand, counting down.
TGGCCGAGACCGACCTGTGCTCCCGCACACTGGAAGTGGGGGAGACGTTCCCCCCAGCCACCCTACGACTCCTACCGTGCGCCCTGATTTTGCAAAAATTCGGAAAGGACTCCCTATGAAACATACCATTTTGCGCCTGGCGGCCCTGCTTTTGCCGCTGGTTTTGATGGTTGGCTGTGCCCGCACACCGGATATGACCCCCGTGTGGCAGGAAACTCTGCCCGGCAGTGGTGCCGAAGCGACCCTGGCCAACTGCACCCTGCGGGAGGAAACGGAAGTAAACTATATCTACAGCCGTGAGGATCAGGACTGGAAGACCCGCCCGGCGCTTTTTACCACCGCTGGCCCGGTGCTGACGCTGACCGGTGTGACCGCTGACCAGGTGGAACTGCGCTTCTCTGAGGAGATTGCTGACCTGTACTTAGGTTACGACCGTGTGATGCCCCAGCCCAAGCTGGATTACATTTTTACCGAGACCGAGGACGGTGCTCTGCAGTACCAACTGGACACCGTGTACAATTACGAGTTCATCATCACCACCGAAACCGGGACCGATGATTTCCTGGTGATTTGTGAGCAGGAATAAGCCCGAATGAGGAAAGCAATAAAATGAAAAAACGAACGATAGACAAGGAAATCAGGCTGGTCCCGTACTACAGAAATGACGCGGTATCGCTGCCCTGGTATCAGGACCCGGACATTTGCAAACAGGTAGACAACCGGGATACCCCCTACAATGTGGACCTGCTGCACCGTATGTATGACTACCTGAGCGCAAACGGAGACTGCTATTATATCGAGCATAACGGCACGTTGGTGGGGGATGTCTCCCTGCGGAACGATGGCGAAATTGCTATTGTGATTTGCAAGGCATACCAAAACCGCTGCATCGGCCGCCGCTGCGTACAGGCCATGCTGCAGCTAGCCCAGGAAAAGGGGATGCGCAGCGTAAAGGCCAATATTTACGCTTTTAATACGCAAAGCCAGAAGATGTTTCAATCCGTAGGTTTCCGGCAGACGGATGTGGAATGGTATGAGTATCGGATTTGAAGAAAAGAAGAAAAGCATGACCCCCGCCGCTTGGAAGCATCGTGTGCTCCGCGCGGCGGGGGTCACTGTATATGAAATTATAATTTATTTTTTTCCCGCCATCTCAATGGTCGTGGTCGGGAAAGCAAAATCACACCCGTCTTTGTGTACCACATCCATAATTTGCAAATTTAAGCGGTCCTTGGCCTGCAAAAAGTCAGCCAGGCGGGTGGTGGTAACATACACGCGGCAGCGCAGATCGATGCTGTAGGCGTTAAAGGTGTCCACCGTTACGGTCACCCAGTCAGCAATCACTTCCGGGTCTTTCTGCAAAAGCGCCGTCAGGTCGCGGCACAGTACTTCCAGCGTTTCCCGCGGGGTGTCGTAGGTTACGCCTACGGTAAAATCCCACAGGCGGCTTTTGCGCTGGTCGCAGTTGCAGATGTACTCTGACGCAACTTTGGAATTTTCAATCGATACAACCACATTATCTAGCGTACGGAACTTGGTGGAGCGAAAAGAAATATCCTCCACCGTGCCCTCCAGGCTGCCCAGCACGATGTAATCCCCAATGCCAAAGGGATGCTCCAGCACCAGTGCCACACCGGCGATCAGATTCGACAGCGTGGACTGTGCCGCCAGCGAGATCGCAATGCCAGCGATCCCGGCACCAGTCAGCAAACCGGAGACCGGCACGCCCACCGTGTCCAGCATGGCAATGCCTGTAAACAGCAGTACCATCGCGCGGAATAGATTTTCAAAAAAACGGGCCATTGTTTGGTTTGTTTCCAGGTCCAGATGGTTCTGCGCGCTGCGCAGCAGCAACCGGCACATCGGCGAGGAACGCCACGCGCCCAGCCCCAGGAAATAAATATCCAGCAGGGTAGAGATGGTAGCGATCAGGGCCGCGACCTTGGTGTGCTCCTGAACGACTGGCAGCAGCATCAATGCACCAAACACCAGTGTCTGGCGCAGGCACCAGGTTAAAGGTTTTAAGTAACTCTCGGTCAAAACGCAAAGCCACTCTGGCAGGTGTTTTTGCAACCGGTGCAAAAAGCCGCCGCCGACATGGTAAAACACAAACGGCAGCACCAGCGTCAACAGTAAAAAGATCCCGCTGGGGATGAGTTCTCCAATTTCAATCGCAAAAGCAGATGCAGGCATATGAGGCACCTCCTGTATTTTTCATAAGTAGCCGTGATCAAAACTCAAAAACGTGCATAAACACGAACGAAATCAGCGCAATGAAACTGATTTGTCACTCAAAAATATAGAAAGTAATCAACTCCCGAGGTATAATTTAATTGGGGAAAAGATACACAGAAAGAAGTTGATTACAATCTACCGACAGGAAATCATGCAGGATATCACATTGTTCACAGCATTACCAAAGGCAAATTTTTACAGTGAACTATTCCTGCAATTGGATACCGACAACTTACAATCGGAAATACGCACCACAGGGCGCAAGGGATACAACCAATCCGCTATGCTGTGTGCATTTGTGGTTATGAAATGTGAAGGATTTACGCAAATACCGGCTTACCAATTTTCGAGATGACCACCACCGCCAACATTAGCGATAGCAGCACAGCCCTTGAGGTTCTAAGCCGAACCAATTTGTATCTTCCCCTTGATGGCTGCACATTTTTGGCTGACAAGGGATATGACGTTAAATCCATTTACAATGCGGTCAGAGACATTTACCACGGTGAGGCGATTATTCCATTAAATATTCGCGGAACAAAGAATCCGAAAAAATTCCCTGTCGGCAATCCTGTCTGTGAAGCAGGACTTGCGATGCACCGAGATGGAAAGTTCAGTGACTGCGGACTTACCCGCCAAAAGTTCTGCTGTCCTTTCAAACGAACAAGCTCCCTGCATGACTGTCCTTGCCAGCACAAAAGTTTCCACAAAGGAACGTCTGCAACGGGCTGCACTAAATATATTACAATTCCCGATGATTACAGACTTTCCTACTCTCGTGATTCCGCGCGTTTAAAAAAACTGTACGCACTGCGTACCGAATGTGAACGCTACAATTCCCGCTTTAAAGCCACCGGGCAGGAAAGATTGTGGGTTCGTTCCTTTGCTGCTGCGGCGAACTTAAATTCTATTGCCCATATATCTTTGCTTGCAATCGCCTTGGCTGCGATTGCGGTTAAGAAAAACTCTCTTTACCGTTCGGTAAAAACTCTTAAACGTTCTGCCTAAAGGACACTATATTTTCTTGTTCCTCCGTCTGCTTGTCGGGGGTGTGTTTTTTGTACGCTTTTTTACGCATCTCTTGCAAAACTCTCTTACCGCCTTTGGAGCGAATGGGGATGGCTTGTTTTGCTCATCCCTATTTCATAAGGTGAAAGTATTATACCACACCCCTTGCATTTTGTAAAACCTGTGCTATAATACTGCCTAGAAAGTCTGTTTCAGGGCGGGGTGCAATTCCCCACCGGCGGTAAGCAGTATATCTGCAAGCCCGCGACCGGCTGCGTAGCAGCCGCTGACCCGGTGTGATTCCGGGGCCGACGGTATAGTCCGGATGAAAGAAACGGAAAGCTGTTTGCTATGCTTTTCCAACGCCCTGCTGCCATTTTCCGCAGCAGGGCGTTTTGTTTTAGCAAGAGCCTCCCGCAGAATTTGTCACGCAAAACAGCTTTCATAAATTTTTTATCGGGAGGCATTTATTATGCAAAACTCTACCAGCAAAGTCCGCGTCCTTACAGGCACCGCCATGCTTGGCGCTGTTGCCGCCGTGCTCATGTACTTGGAATTCCCCATCCCCATCATGCCCGCTTTTATTAAGCTGGACGTGTCGGAACTGCCTGCGCTCATCGCCAGCTTCGCCTATGGGCCGGTGTCAGGCATCCTCGTCTGCCTGATCAAAAACCTCATCAAGCTGCCCAGTACTAGCACCGCCGCGGTGGGGGAGTTGTTCAACTTCGTCATGGGCACACTTTTTGTCGGCGTGGCTGGCCTTGTGTACAAGCGCAACAAGACCCGCAAGGGCGCTATCCTTGGCGCGCTGCTGGGCGCGCTGGTCATGGCCATCGTCTCGGTACCCTACAACTACTTCATCGTTTACCCGGCTTATGTGGTCATGTACCATCTGCCGCTGGAGGCCATCATCGGCATGTACCAGGCTATCAACCCCGGCGTGGACGGATTGCTTGCCTGCCTGTTGCTGTTCAACCTGCCGTTCACTTTCGTAAAAGGCGCGCTGGATGCGGCACTCTGCTTCCTGGTTTACAAGCCGCTTTCGCCCATCCTGCATGGCCGCAAATAAGTACACGGTACCCAAAGTGTCCGACTTTTGTGCAAATTGGCTGGTGTGTACCACGTTTTATCGTTGACTTTACCCAAAAGCTATGGTACACTATCCACACAACAACAGAATAGCAACTTATCAAGAGCGGCTGAGGGAACAGGCCCGATGAAGCCCGGCAACCTGCGTGTAAGTGCAAGGTGCCAAATCCTGCGGGAAACCGAAAGATAAGCGTTTGGCGCGCGGTCTTTTGGCTGCGCGCCTTTTTTGTTTCTCACGGTTGCGTTTCTGCCGAATTTTATAAGGAGGCTTTTCCCCAATGTCCAAATTTCTTTTCACGTCCGAGTCTGTAACCGAGGGGCATCCTGACAAAATCTGCGACCAGATCTCCGATGCTATCCTGGATGCTATTCTCGAGAAAGACCCCGGTGCCCGCGTAGCTTGTGAGACCACCTGCTCCACCGGCCTTGTCCACATCATGGGCGAGATCACCACCGACTGCTATGTCGATATCCCCGGTGTGGCCCGCGATGTCATCCGTTCCATCGGCTATGATCGCGCCAAGTACGGCTTCGACTGCGACACCTGCGGCGTTATCACCAATATTGATGGCCAGAGCCCCGACATTGCCTTGGGCACCAACGATGAGGTCGCCGGTGCAGGCGACCAGGGCATGATGTTCGGTTATGCTTGCGATGAGACCCCAGAACTGATGCCCCTGCCCATCAGCCTGGCCCACAAGCTGGCCAAGCGTCTGACCGAGGTTCGCAAGAACGGCACCCTCGACTACCTGCGCCCGGACGGCAAGAGCCAGGTTACCGTGGAGTACGACGACGGTAAGCCCGTGCGCATTGATGCCGTGGTCATCTCTAGCCAGCACAGCCCCAGCGTCAGCCAGGAACAGCTGCATGGGGACGTCCTCAACGAGGTCATCCGCAAGGTCATCCCCGCTGAACTGCTGGACGAGAACACCAAATACTACATCAACCCCACCGGCCGCTTTGTTGTGGGCGGCCCGCAGGGTGATACCGGCCTGACCGGCCGCAAGATCATCGTGGACACCTACGGCGGCTACTCCCGCCACGGCGGCGGTGCTTTCAGCGGCAAGGATCCCAGCAAGGTCGACCGTTCTGCTGCTTACGCAGCCCGCTGGGTCGCCAAAAACGTGGTCGCCGCTGGCCTTGCCAAGAAGTGTGAAGTCGAGCTGGCCTATGCCATCGGCGTTGCCAAGCCGGTCTCTATCATGGTGGATACTTTCGGCACCGGCGTGGTGGCCGATGACAAGATCGAGGCCGCTGTGGAAAAGGTCTTTGACCTGACCCCTGCCGCCATCATCCGTGATCTTAACCTGCGCAAGCCCATCTACCGCCAGCTGGCCGCCTACGGCCACATGGGTCGTGAGGACTTGGGCGTAAAGTGGGAGAGCACCGACCGCGTGGATGCCCTGAAAGCCGCCCTGGTCTAAGCACTTGCGCTGAAATTTTCAACCATCAAATACGACAAAAAGCACGGGCTTGTCCCGTGCTTTTTCTGTTTGCCAAAAGAGGCTTGTTGGGGTATAATAAAAATATTGTGGTAGTGTGCCGAAATGCGGCTGACTGCTAACACCAAAAGGGGAGGTGACCGCCGCGTGGAAAACCAACCGCAGGACCAGCTGCTCAAGCTGGAGGGCGTTGTGGAACATATGATCTACGAAAACGCCGAGACTGGCTACGCTGTGTTTGAAGTGGACGCTGGCGGCACCGATGTCATTGTGGCGGGCAACGTGGGCAGTGTGGATAACGGTATGAACGTCACCGTCTACGGCCACATGGTCAACCACCCCAGCTATGGTGAGCAGTTCAAGGCCGAAACCTGCGAGGCCAGCCTGCCCCAGGATACTACGGCGCTGCTAAGCTACCTTTCCAGCGGTGTACTGCCTTACATCGGCCCCTCCACTGCAAAAAAAGTTGTGGCCATGTTTGGCGAAGATACGTTAAATGTTATCTCCGAAACGCCGCAAGGCCTTTGCCGCATCAAGGGCATCACGCCAGAAAAAGCCGCCGCGATCTCCAATGAGTTCCGCCGCATGTACGGTGTGCGGGAGGTGGTGGCTTGGTTCACCAAGTACGGCCTTTCGGCCCAGCAGGCAGTCACAGCCTACCGTGCCTTCGGTCCCCACACGGTGGAAGCACTGACTCAAAATCCGTATTTGCTTTGTGGTGAGCCGCTACAACTCAAATTCGCCCAGGTGGACGGCATCGCCGCCGCGCTGGAATTTGATTCCGGCAGTCGTCTGCGGGTGGCGGCGGGGCTGTTGTATGCCCTGCGCCACAACGCCAACAACGGTCACACCTGTTTGCCGCGGGCTAAACTGTTAGACTCTACCGCTAAGTTCCTGCGGGTGGAGCCTGTCAGCATCGAAGCGGGTCTCGATGAACTCCTCTCCACCGAGGACCTGCGCGCCCGTACCTATCAGAACATCGAATATATCTACCTGCCGGACCTGCTCTCGGCCGAGGAGGACATCGCCGCCCGCCTAGGCCAGCTGTCCACGTTCCCCACAGAGCCGCCCAAAACGCTGGAGACCGATATCCGCGTATTGGAGATGACCCAGGGGTTCGAGTATGCGCCCCTGCAGAAAGAAGCCATCCGCCTGGCCCTTTCCAGCCGGGTTATGGTGCTGACCGGGGGTCCCGGCACCGGCAAGACTACTACAGTCAATGCCATTTTGAGTTTGTACGAGGCGCTGTATGACCGGGTCGCCCTCTGCGCCCCCACGGGCCGCGCCGCCAAGCGGCTGAGTGAGCTGACCAACCACAGCGCTTCCACCATCCACCGCCTGCTGGAAGTGGACTACACCACCGGCAGTGTGCGGTTCATCCATAACGAGAAGAACCTGCTCAAATATGATGTCATCATCCTCGATGAGATGAGCATGGTGGATGTCAAGCTGTTCCAGGCGCTGCTGGCGGCGGCGCGGTATCACTGCCGTATTATTATGGTAGGCGATGCCGACCAGCTGCCCAGCGTCGGCCCCGGCAACATTTTGGGCGAGATTCTGCGGGCCAATGTGGTGCCCACCGTGCGGCTGACCGACATCTTCCGTCAGGCCCAGCAAAGCCTCATCGTGCAGAACGCCCACCGCATCGTGGAGGGGCAGATGCCCCAAAAGGGCGGGCCGAAGGACGACTTTTTTGTGATCGAGTCCACCGGCCTGGCCTGCCAAAAGCTGGTTTGCGATCTGGTCAGCACTCGTCTGCCCAAGGCCTACGGGTTCGACCCGGTCAAGGATATCCAGGTATTATGCCCCACCAAAGTCGGCCCTACCGGAAGTGTGGAACTCAACCGCCGCCTGCAGGAGATCCTCAACCCGCCCATGCGCGGTAAGCCGCAAATCGGCACTGAGAAGAATGCGAAGGTCCTGCGCCTGGGCGATAAAGTCATGCAGATCAAAAACGACTACGACATCACCTATGAGCGCGACGGTGCCGAGGCTGGGGTAGGTGCCTACAACGGCGACCTGGGCATTATTACCGCCGTTGACCCCGATGCCCGCGCTGTTACCGTCATGATGGACGACCGCAAATATGTCTATTCGGCCGAACAGCTGGCCGAACTGGAACCCGCCTACGCCGTTACGGTGCACAAAAGCCAGGGCTCGGAGTTCCCGGCGGTCATCCTGCCGGTGGCCGATGTGCCCGCCCGCCTTTGCTACCGCAACCTTTTATATACCGGTGTTACCCGCGCCCGCAAACTGTGTGTGCTGACCGGTACCGCCCGCACCGAGGAAGCTATGGTGCGCAACGTGCGCCAGAATATGCGCTACAGCGGTTTGCGCTTTTTGCTGGCCGATGCTGCTACACCCACCGCCGAAAAGTACAAAGCAGGGGATGACTAGGCATGAACCACCCGGACTGGCAGCTGTTGGCCGAAAAGGCTGCTGTGTATCTCTACCCGCGACGCTGCCCGTTTTGCGGCACACTTTTGGGCTGCGATGCCGTGCAGGGCACCGTTTGCCCGGCCTGCTTTGATGCCACCGATAAACGCCTGGTGCATCTGCCGCCCCGCCTGCCGGAAACAGAACACGCCTTTTACGCCTTAAACAGCGCCGTTGCCGCTTACTATTACAGCGGCGAGGTTCGCCACGCGATTTTAGCCTGTAAGCGCGGCGGGGAACTGTGGCGCGCCCGGGAACTGGCCGACCGTATGGCCGTGCTGATCTGGGGTGCTATGCCGTCCCACACACCCGGCCGCCGCCCAACGGTCCTGGCCCCGGTGGGGCTGCCCCGTTACCATTATATTGTGCCGGTCCCGCCGCGGGAACCGCTGCCCGGCACCGCCGGTATGCCGCTTTTGCTGGCCCGGCGGCTGGGTATACTAATGCAGACCCCGGTACTCACACCGCTGTACAGTACAAAGCCTTTACAGCCCCAAAAGGAGCTGACCCGCGCGGAGCGCCTTGCCAACAAAAAGGATGCCTACGCCTGCCGCCCCGGCACGGACCTAAGCGGCAAGCGGGTGCTGCTGGTGGATGATATCATCACCACCGGCGCGACCGTATCCGCCTGTGCACTGGCCTTACAGCAGGCCGGGGCCTACGAAATTACCGCAGCCGCCGTGGCGGCTACCGAAGAACTGCCAAAATCCCTGCAGAAATCTACGGAGAAACGCAAATGAAGCAATACGATATCGGTATTGATTTAGGAACCACTTCCATTATCATAGCTACCGAAGAACAGGGCGTGGTGTTCCGCCAGCCGACCATCGGCGCGGTGGATACCCGCACCAATACCATCATCGCCGTGGGGGACGAAGCCCTGCAGATGGTGGGCCGCGCACCCGCCTACATCGACCTTGTGCGCCCGCTGCGGGATGGTGTTATCCAGGACCACCGCATGACCAACGAACTCATTGTCCGCTTTGTCAACGAGGTCTGCCGCTCGCGCATCTTCAAGCCCCGCATTGCGGTTTGCGTCCCCGCGCAGATCACCGGCGTGGAGGCCGATGCCGTGGTCGAGTCTGTCATGGGGGCCGGGGCCAAGCAGGTGCTTCTGGTGGATGAGCCGGTGGCTGCTGCCCTGGGTGCAGGTTTGCAGATCCGCGAACCCCACGGCTGCATGGTCGTGGATATCGGCGGCGGCTCCACGGATATTGCTGTCATCAGCATGGGCGGCCGCGTCAAAGCTGCTAGTGTGCCGGTGGCCGGCAACGCCTTTGACCGCTGCATCGCCCAGTATGTGCAGGAAAAATTCCAGATCGCCATCGGCCCGCTGACCGCCGAAGCCCTGAAAAAGCAGGTGGCCTGCTGCACCAAAAGCGAATTTGAGGGCGTGATGGAAGTGCGCGGCCATTCCTGGGAGACAAACCTCCCCGCCCGCCACGTCATCTACACCCGCGACCTCTACGAGCCGGTGCAGGAGCTTGCCTCCCGCATTGCCGCTGCGGCCCGCGCCGTGCTGGAAAGCACCCCGCCGGAACTGGCGGCGGATGTTTCCTACTCCGGCGTACTGCTCACCGGCGGCGGTTCGCTGCTGCGCGGGCTTGCCAGTTATATTGCCGGGGAACTGCGTGTGGATGTAGCCATCGCCCCCGACCCGCTGAACTGCGTAGCCCGCGGCACGGCCATCAGCTTAAGCGAGGGCCGCTATCTCACCGCCGGTTTCCGCGATGCCACCCCCAAGGCATGGCACAAGCGCCTGCAAAATAACCACGACCCCTTTGCCGGGGAATAACCAGAAAGGGAACAGACCATGCCCGATCTTACCAGTGAATATCTCGCCCTGCGCGATCAATATATCGAAGCCCGCTTCACCAAACTTAACCCCATGCAGCGCCAGGCCGTCTTTACCACCGAAGGTCCGCTGCTGATTCTGGCGGGTGCCGGTTCCGGCAAGACCACCGTGCTGGTCAACCGCATCGCCAACATCATCCGCTTTGGCTCGGCTCACGGCAGCAAAGAACTGACCCGCCCGGTAACCGAGCAGGACCTCAACGACCTGCGCACCGCCGTAGCCACCGGCCGCGACCTGCCCCGGGAGACCGCTTACCTGGCTGTGCGCCCGGCCTGCCCCTGGAATGTGCTTGCCATCACCTTTACCAACAAGGCGGCAGGGGAACTGAAAGAACGTCTGCGCGCCATGCTGGGTGATACCTTGGGCGGCGATGTGTTTGCCTCCACCTTCCACTCGGCCTGTGTGCGCTTCCTGCGCCGGGATGCCGAGCGTATCGGCTTCCCCAAAAGCTTTACCATCTACGATTCTGATGACCAGCAGCGCGTCATCAAGCAGATCTATAAAGACCTGATGATCGATGATAAGTTCCTGCCGGTCAAGTCCGCCATCGGCCGGATCAGTTCCTTTAAAGATAAGCTGCTCTCGGCCGAGGATATTGCCGCCGAGGCTCCCCGCGATACCAAAGCGGCGCTCATTTCCAAAATCTACACCACCTACGCCGCCCGGCTGAAAAAGGCGGGTGCGATGGACTTCGACGACCTCATCTACCACACCGTCAAGCTGCTGCAAAACGATGAGGAAGCCCGCCGCTACTATCAGGAAAAATTCAGGTACGTAGTGGTGGACGAGTATCAGGACACCAGCATTGCCCAGTTCAATTTGGTGCGCCTGCTGGCAGGCGGCTCCAACAATGTCTGCGTCGTCGGTGATGACGACCAGTCCATCTATAAGTTCCGCGGTGCCACCATCGAGAACATCCTCAACTTCGAGCAGGTGTTCAAGGGCGCTAAGACCATCCGTCTGGAGCAGAACTACCGCTCCACCTCCAACATCCTCAACGCCGCCAACAGCGTCATCAAAAACAACGCAGGCCGTAAGGGCAAGACCCTGTGGACCCAGAACGGAGACGGCGAAAAGGTCCACCACTACACTGCCTCCAGCGAGCAGGACGAAGCCAGCCATCTGGCGGACATCATCGGCGAGCACCTGCGCGAGGGTGCCCACCTGCGGGACCACGCCGTGCTCTACCGCATGAACGCCCAGTCCAACCCCATCGAAACCTACTTCGCCCGCGCGGGCATCCCGTACCGCATCGTGGGCGGCCAGCGCTTCTTTGACCGCAAGGAAGTCAAGGACATCAACTCTTACCTGGCCGTCATCGTCAACCCGCGGGACGATGTGCGCCTGCGCCGCATCATCAACGAACCGGCCCGCAAGATCGGCGCGACCACCATTGAAAAGATCGGCGACCTGGCCGCCAAAAACGGCGTGCCCATGCTGGAGATCATCGGCCATGTGCGGGAATACCCGGAACTGCAGCGCGCCGCTGCGCCTCTCGAGAAATTCTACGAGATGTACCGCGAACTGTGCGACCTTTCGGTCACGCTGCCGCTGGACGAATTTGCCGGCGAGGTCGTGAAAAAGTCCGGCTACGAAGCCATGCTGAAAGCCCAGAAAGAGGAAGGGCAGACCCGCCTTGAGAACCTTGGTCAGCTCATCAGCTCGGTCAAGACCTATGTGGACCAGAACGGCGAGGACGCGACCCTCGCAGGCTTCCTCGAGGAAGTCGCCCTCATTTCCGACCTCGATAGCTACGATCAGGACGCCGACAGCGTCACGATGATGACCATCCACTCCGCCAAGGGCCTGGAATTCCCCTACGTCTTTGTCGTCGGCATGGAGGATGGCGTTTTCCCCGGCGACATGGCCCGCTATAATGAGGAAGACATGGAAGAGGAGCGCCGCCTTTGCTACGTGGCCATCACCCGCGCCAAAAAGGAGCTGTACCTTTCCTCCTCCCGCAGCCGCCTGATCTTTGGCCAGACCCGCCGCAATCCGCCGTCCACCTTCCTGTCCGAGATCGAGCCCGACCTGCTGGACGAGACCCAAAGCCCCGAGCTGGCCTACAGCGGCGGTGGCTTTGGTGCAGGGTACGGCAGCTACAGCACCAACGTGCCCGGCGGGCGCAGCGGCTATTCCGGTGCGTCCCGCGGCTACCTCAACAGTGACTACAACGCCCGCCCCCGCGGTGGGTTTGGCGGTGGCTACAGCAGCGGCTTTGCCAGCGGCGGCCACGAAAGCCCGAACTATTCCGGTGGCCGCCACAACGTGCAATCCACCGGCTTTGGCACCGGCTACGCCCGCAGCAGCAACAACCCCCACCACGCCACCCCGGCGGGAGCTGGCACCTCCACGCTGGCGGGCACACCGTCCGCCGCGCCCAAAAAGAAAGAGACCGTCAGCTACGCACCCGGTGATCTCGTCGAGCACCGCGTCTTCGGCAAGGGCAAGGTGCTGAAAGCCACGCCCATTGCAGGCGACTGCATCGTCGAGATCCAGTTTGACCGCGTCGGCGTGAAAAAAACGATGGCCAACTACGCCCCGCTGAAAAAACTGACAGAGGAATAACAGGCTATAGGAAAAGGAAGAAAACATCATGCTGGTTGAACTGATCGCCCATACCAACGACCCCGAGCGCACCATAGCAGCTGCAGCCAAGCTCTGCTACTCGGACGCCCATATCGATACTTTGCTGGAAGGCCTGACCCCCGAAAAGACCGCCGCTTTCCTGCAGAAACTTTCCGATGTCGGCCACGCCAGCCCCATTGAGCATGCCAGCTTCACCTTCGGCATCGAGGGCGTGTCCCGCACTTTCTTAGCGCAGGTCACCCGCCACCGCATCGGTAGCTTCAGTGTGCAGAGCCAGCGCTATGTCCGGCTCGAGGATTTCCGCTATGTCATCCCGCCGGAGATCGAGGCCATCCCTGAGGCCAAGGCTCAGTTCATCGCCTCGATGAACGACGACGCAAAAAAATACCTCGAACTCGTCCACACGCTGGAGGATGCCCACACCGCTAAATTCGTGGCCCAGGGCATGGACGAAAAGGCCGCCCGGGCCAAAGCCTCCAAGCAGGCCAACGAGGATGCCCGTTTTGTGCTGCCCAACGCCTGCGAGACCAAGATGGTCATGACGATGAACTGCCGCAGCCTGCAGAACTTCTTCAACCTGCGCTGCTGCCACCGCGCCCAGTGGGAGATCCGCGCTGTGGCCGATGAAATGCTCAGACTCGTGCTGCCGCTGGCCCCGCACATCTTTGCTGCGGCCGGTCCCCGCTGCCTGACGGGCCCCTGCCCGGAGGGCCGCATGTGCTGCGGCAAACAGGCCGAAGTACGGGAAAAATATGCTGCAATCAAAAAGGAGGTACTCCCGAATGGGTAAACTCATCATTTTTGAAGGTCTGGACGGTTCCGGCAAGGGCACCCAGACTAAGCTGACCGCTGACCGCCTGCGCCAGCGCGGCGCGGACCTGCGCCAGATCACCTTCCCGAATTACGAGAGCAATTCCTCGGCCCTCGTCAAGATGTACCTGGCAGGGGAGTTCGGCGACCATCCCGATGATGTCAACGCCTACGCGGCCTCCAGCTTTTACGCGGTCGACCGCTTCGCCAGCTACAAGACCGACTGGGGCGAATTCTACCGCGAGGGCGGGCTGGTCCTGTCCGACCGGTACACTACCTCCAACGCCGTGCACCAGTGTTCCAAGCTGCCGCCGATGCACTGGGACGGCTTCCTGAACTGGCTGTTCGATTTCGAGTACAAGAAGATCGGCATCCCGGCCCCGGATAAGGTCGTCTACCTGGCCGTTGACCCCGAGGTCTCCCAGCGCCTGCTGACCGAGCGCTACCAGGGCCACGAGGAGAAGAAGGACATCCAGGAGAAAGACCGGGAGTATATCGCCCGCAGCCGCGCTGCTGCCGAGTACTGCGCCCGTGCCCTGGGCTGGACGCGCATTGAGTGTACCGAGACCATCGGGGAAGAAAAGCAGATGCGCACGGTCGAAGCCATCAACGATGAGATTTTGCAGAAGCTGGAAACGGTTCTGTAAATCAGATCGTGCCGAAAGGGGAGAAGCCTATGCTGCGGATCGCCGCCGCAGAAGATCTTACCGCATTGACCCGGCTGCGCCGTGCCGCCACCGGTGATTCCGCCGAGGATGCCGCCGGCTGGCTGCAGCGTGTGGCCGGGCTGGAAAATATCCTGCTGCTGGAAAAGCCCGGCGCACCGCCCGCCCTGATGCTGGCCGCCGTGCCGGTGCATTACGCCCACCGCAAGGGCATCTGGTTCACGGGCCTCGCGGCCGACAAGGGCGTTCCGGCGGACAAACTGCTGCCGAAACTCCTGGAGGGGGCCCTGCGCGCCTTTGCCGAGAAAGGCTGCGATTTCGCCGTGATGACGCCGGAGACTGCCGCCGATGCCGCCCACCTGGCAGACCTCGGCTTTAAAAACCTGCTGCCGCTGCGGGTGATGAGCAAACCCATCCGCCGCAACCTGCTGGCCCAGGCCCAGTTCGACAGCCTGACCGTGCGCCACCTGATGGAGCGCCGTCTGCGCTGCCAGCCCGGCTGCATCACCCTGCCGGAGCCTGCCATGAACGAGATGATGACCCAGCTGTACCGCCGCGGCCTGACCGTGGTGTCGGACCGGCGCGGCTACGGTTTATACTACACCAAAGGCGATACCCTGCAGTTTATTGAGCTGCAGGCCGATAACGACCACTGCGCCGACCAGCTGCTGCAGGCCGCCCGGGAAAAGACCGGTGCCGAAAACGCCCGCGTGCTGCTGGCCGAAAACCAGACGCTCTACCTGGGTGCCGGGCGGCGCTGCGGCTACGGCATGATCGCCTTTTTGCACGGGGAATTCCCGGTGACCGATGTGTATTTCCGCATGCTGCTGTAACGGCAGATAAACGCTGACCGCCTATAACAGGACTACAAAACAGAAAAGAGAACGCTTATGAAAATCAGCCGTACCAGCGGGGAGACCCCGCAGAACGCCCCCGCGCCGCAGCCCAAGGCCCAGCCCGCCCCGGCCCCGGCCCCCAAAAAGCCGAAAGCGGAAAAGCCCGCCCCCAAGCCCCGCCGCAAGCCGAAACCCGAGCCGGAATATGAGGAGGACGACGAGGAAGAGGAAGAACACCGCCGCCGCTTTCCCGTGGGCTGCCTGATCGTCATTATTATCCTGGCGCTGCTGGGCTTTGGTGCCTACAAGGGCATGCAGTTCTACAGCGAGATCGACGGCGGCACCGACCTGGGCACCGAGCAGACCGTCACCATCGCCCAGGGCTCTTCCGTCAGCAGCATTGCCACCCAGCTGAAAGACGAGGGCATCATCCAGTATGACTGGCTCTTTAAACAATACGCCAAATACAGCGGCAAGGCCGACGGCATCCAGTACGGCGACTTTACGCTGCGCTCCGGCATGAGCTACAACGACATCATCAAGACCATCTCCGAGGTCGTGCGCCGCGCCACCACCAACGTCACCATCCCCGAGGGCACCACCGCCGTCGGCGTGGCCCAGATCTTTGTGGATGCCGGGCTGGTGGACGATGTGGACACCTTCCTCAACTGCGCCAACGGTACCGATGGCTCTGACTTCAGCCAGTATGATTTCTGGAACCAGATCCCCGATAACGGCCGCCTGATGAAGTGCGAGGGCTACCTCTACCCGGAGACCTACAACGTCTACGCGGACGAGGATGTCTACTACTACGTCGACACCCTGTACAGTGAGTTTGCCAACAAGACCGCCGCCCTGGCTGATACCATCGCCGCCAAGGGCACCACGATCGACGACGTCGTCAACCTGGCCAGCTTTATCCAGGAGGAAGCCGGTCTGCCCGCCGAGGACGCCAAGGTCAGCGCCTGCTTCCACAACCGTCTTGAGTCCGACGACCCGCTGTGGTCTACCCACATGCTGCAATCCAACGCATGCAGCTATATCATGCAGGACGTCGAGAACAACTATCTCTGGAATTCGCCCACGGCCGAGTATTACGGCTGGCCCGAGCAGGGTGCCATCCCCGAGGATGTGCTGGCCCTCTACGACACCTACTCCATCAGCGGCCTGCCCGCCGGCCCCATCTCCAACCCCGGTTACGCCGCCATTGAGGCCGCGCTCAACCCCGATCAGGAATATCTGGACGAAGGTTACTACTTCTTTGTCACCGGCCACCCGGACACCGACGTTGCCGGCCAGTATTTCTACGCCAAGACCGCCAACGAGCATGAACAGAACCGTGTCAAGGCCGGTTGGTAAGCGATACGCGTTTAAAACGGAGGAACACCCATGCTGCAACAGCCTGAACTGCTGGCCCCTGCCGGCAGCCTGGAAACTTTGAAATACGCCGTCATGTACGGCGCGGACGCCGTCTACTGCGCCCTGCCGGAATTCGGCATGCGCGCCGCCCCGGTCAACCTGACGGTGGGCGAGCTGCACGAGGGCTGCATCTTTGCCCACGCCCGCGGCAAAAAGGTCTACCTGACCCTGAACACCCTGCCCACCAACGAGGAGCTGAAAAAGCTGCCCCAGTATATCCAGGACGCCGCTGAGGCCGGTGTCGATGCCTTTATCATCGCCGACCTGGGCGTGCTGGCCCTGGCTAAAAAGTACGCCCCGCAGGTGGAGCGCCATGTCTCCACCCAGGCGGGCATCACCAACTACGAGGCCGCCAAGGTGTGCTACGAGCTGGGCGCCAAGCGCGTGGTGCTGGCCCGGGAACTGCCCCTGACCGAGATCGCCCTCATCCGGGATAACTGCCCGGCGGACCTGGAACTGGAAGCCTTCGTCCACGGCGCCATGTGCATGAGCGTCTCCGGCCGGTGCCTGCTGTCCAGCTATATGGCGGGCCGCAGCGGCAACCGGGGCGAGTGCGCCCAGCCCTGCCGCTGGAAGTATAACCTGGTCGAGGAACACCGCCCCGGCCAGTATATGGAGATCGGAGAGAGCGAGGACAACGGCAGCTATATCTTAAACGCCAACGACCTGTGCACCGCGCCGTTTATCGACCTGATTTGCAAGGCGGGTGTCGACAGCCTGAAAATCGAGGGCCGCGCCAAGACCTTTTACTATGTGGCGTCCGTCACCAGTGCCTACCGCCGCGCCCTGGACGCCTACCTGCGCGACCCCTACAACGACAACTTTGAGCTGCCCGATGATGTCATCGAGGAGCTGAGCCGCACCAGCCACCGCCACTATTCGCCGGGCTTCTACTTCGGCAAGGAGCAGGCCCAGCAGACCCCCAGCCACACCTATGTGCGGGATTGGGACTTCATCGGCACGGTGGACGGCTGGGACAAGGGTGTGGCCCACTGCACCCAGCGCGGCAAGTTCAGCCTGGGGGATACCATCGAGGTGTTGCAGCCCGATGGCAGCGTCGTCACCCTGACCCCGGAGTGGATCGAGAACGCCGAGGGTGAGCGCGTCGACGCCACCCCGCACCCGATGATGCAGTACACCATCCCCTGTGAGACCCCCCTGATGCCCTACAGCCTGCTGCGCATGCGCAAGGCGGAATAACAAAAATGGCACCGCCTACGGAATCGCTCCGTCTGCGGTGCCTTTCTGCTATTTTATCTGCTCTCCCAAAACCGTTCCAACTCGCCCCGCAATTCCTCGGCACTGCTCACCGCCCTTAACCCATCCCAATGGGGCGGCATCAAACGGCGGGTATCGGGGGCACAAAAGCGGTCGTCGATCAATAACACCACGCCCTTGTCTTCCGGTGTGCGGATGACCCGCCCGGCGGCCTGCAGCACCTTGTTCATGCCGGGGAAGCGGTAGGCGTAGTCAAACCCGGAACCCCGCGTTTCCTCAAAATGGGCGCGCAGCTGCTCCTGCCGGGGGCCGACCTGGGGCAGGCCGGGGCTTACGATGGCCGCGCCGATCAGCCGCTCCCCGGCAAGGTCCACGCCTTCGCCGAATACGCCGCCCAGCACGGCAAAGCCCAGCAGGGTGCGCCCCGGCGCGGCGGTGAACTGCGCCAGAAAGTCGGCCCTGCTGGCTTCGTCCATGGCGGTGTCCTGCCGCAGGGTTTCTATCTCCGGGTGGGCGGCGCAGAACACCTCCCGCACCTGCTCCAGATAGCTGTAACTGGGGAAAAACACCAGATAATTCCCGGTGCGGGCACTTACCATCTCATACAGCAGCGCGGCAATCTTCTCCACGCTGTCCGCCCGGTCCTTGTACCGGGTGCTGACCTGCCGCGCACACCACAGCCCCAGATTTTCGGCGGGGAAGGGGCTGCGCAAAGCCACAGCCCGCGCCTCGGGTATGCCGCACAGGTCCTTGTAGTACCCGGCAGGGCTTAACGTGGCGCTGAACAGCACCGCCGCCCGGCCCTTGGCAAAGTCTGCCTGCAAAAACTCATGCGGGTCCAGGCAGAGCATGTTCACCCGCACCTCATTGCTGCGGGCAGATACCTGCAGCACAAAATGCGCGTCAAACGTGTCAGCCACCCGCAGCCAGCCGCGCACATCAAAAAATAATTGCAATAAGGCTTCGTGGGTCTCGTTCGGTTCGCGGTGCTCATCCAGCCAGATCTCCAGCGGTTCGCAAAGTTTCTGCAAGGCACGGTCAAAGGCATCGGCGCGTTCCCGCTCAAAAAAGATGCGACCCTCGGTTTCCTCGCAGCGGTGCCGCCACTCGATAAACAGGTTGTTCACCTTGGTCAGGGCGTTTTTTAAGCTGCTTTTGCCCTTGCCCAGCCGCTTACGGGCCTCAAAAAAGGCGCTTTTGCAAAGGCTGGCACTGTGCATATCTCGGGCGCGGCCGGGCAGATTATGGGCCTCGTCCACTAAAAACAGATAGTCGCCTCGGCTCTCAAAAAAGCGTGCTAGATGCACCACCGGGTCAAACAGGTAGTTGTAATCGCCAATGACCACATCGCACCACAAACTCAGGTCTAGCCCCAGTTCAAAGGGGCACACCTTGTGCTTACGCGCCAGCACCCGCAGAGCATCCGCCGTCAGGGTGGGGGCGTCCAGCCCGTCCCATAGCGCCGTTTTCACCCGGTCAAAGTAGCCGTTGGCGTAGGGGCAGACCTCGGGGGTACACTCGCGGTGTTCCTGTAGGCAGATTTTGTCTTTTGCCGTCAGTGTCACGCTGCGCAGCTTTAAGTTGGCATCGTGGTCATGCAGCACGGCTACGGCGTTTTCGGCGGCGGTACGGGTGGTGCCGCGGGCCGTCAGGTAAAACACCGGACCGCCATCCTCCAGCGCCTTTAAGGCGGGGAACAGCACACTCATCGTCTTGCCAATGCCGGTGGGGGCCTGGCACAGCAGCTGCCCGCCCTCGCAGCAGGTCTTGTACACAGCCCCGATCATCGCCCGCTGACCGGGGCGGTAGCCTGCAAAGGGAAAAGTCAGCGCCTGCAAACTGGCCCGCCGATCCCGCCGCCAGGCCGCCGCCCGCCGCGCCCAGGGGGCGTATTGGGTCAGCAGCCCCTGCACGATGTCCCGCAGCGCTTCGGTGGTGTAATCGTGGATGAAGTTGAACTCTAGCTCCTCGTCCACCTGGTAGTAGGTCAGCCGCACCCGCATCATGGGCAAATCGTTTTGCAACGCATAAATGGCCGCATAGCACTGTGCCTGGGCCCAATGCTCCGGGCTTTGCTCACCGGTGATGAATTCCGGTGGCAGGGTAGTGGTCTTGATCTCGTCAATGGTGCGCATGCCGTCACGGTCGGTAAACAGGCCGTCCGCGCGGCCCTCTAAGGTGTAGGTGATGTCCTCACAGCCAAACTCCTGCCGCAGGGCCGCTTCGGCCTCGTAGTCCGGGTATTCCTTTACAGCGGCGCGCTGCAATTTTCGGTGCAGGCGCGCGCCCTCGTTGGCGCGGTCAAAGCCGGTAAAGCGGCTGTCGATGCTGCCGCTGCGCAGCAGAAATTCCACCAAACGCCGGATGGGCAGCGTCAGCGCTAAGGGGTCCATTTCCGGCATGGGCGGCATCTCCTTTTACAACTTAGTAGGTGTGGCCGCAGACCTGGGTGATCTTTTCCCGCAGGGCCACAAAATCGCCAAACACGGCGGGTTTGTTTACGGGATAGCGCAGCAGGGCGGCGGGGTGGTAGGTGCCCATAAATAGGGTGCCCTGCTTGTCAAAAAACTTGCCGTGCTCTCGGGTAATCAAGAACTCCGGCCCGATCATCTGCTGGGCAGCAATGCGCCCCAAACAGACCACGATGCGCGGCTGCAAGATCTGGAACTGCTGGCGCAGCCAGGGGATGCAAGCCGTGGACTCCTCCGGCAGCGGGTCGCGGTTTTGCGGCGGGCGGCACTTTACAATGTTGGCGATGTACACATTCTTCTCGCGGCTCAGATCGATGGCCTCCAGATAATGGTCCAGCAGCTGGCCGCTGCGGCCCACAAAGGGCAGGCCCTGCTCATCCTCGCTGGCACCGGGGCCTTCGCCCACAAACAGCACTTCGGCATCGGGCACACCTTGGCCGAACACCACGTTGGTGCGCGTTTGGCACAGGCTGCAGCGCTGGCAGGCGAGACATTCCTGCTGCAAAGTTTGCAGATCCATAAAAAACACCTCATTCTGTATGGCGCACCCCAAAAGTCGCTCTTTGCTGGCTGCTGGCAGGCCCAGGGCTGGCGGTGCCGATGGCCTGGGTGCAGTACGGGGCCGAGAGCAGTGTGATTTTGCTGCTGGCTACGGCCATGATGTTTTGGCAACACAAAAATGGATTGCGCAGATTTTTTGGGGAAGGAAAAGCTGAAAATATCATACCACGGTGGGCGTAAAAAAGCAATTCCATGCAGAAAAATAGACGAAAAAACGACGAAAAATAAAAGCTTGAAAAAAACCGAAAAAAATTCAAAAAAAGTGTTGACATTTTGGTCTTTGCCCGCTATAATAGTTAGCGTTGCAGCCGCCACGGCAAGCGCCACGGGGTTCAACAAGCTGGGTATGGCCCGGTAGTTCAGTTGGTTAGAACGCTAGCCTGTCACGCTAGAGGTCGTCAGTTCGAGCCTGATTCGGGTCGCCATTTGCTGCTATAGCTCAGTTGGTAGAGCGCATCCTTGGTAAGGATGAGGTCAGCAGTTCAAATCTGCTTAGCAGCTCCAGCTTAACGCCCGCAATGCCTTTTCGCACTGCGGGCGTTTTACATAGGGGCATAGCTCAGTTGGTAGAGCAGCGGTCTCCAAAACCGCGTGCCGAGGGTTCGAATCCTTCTACCCCTGCCAAAAAGCCACGTATCTTATGATGCGTGGCTTTTTTGTTTTGTCTGCATTACAGCAAAGTGTAACAATTTTATAAAAAGGATACTCAAACGCCGAAAAGTATGCTATAATACTACTATCTAATACTGGTGTTGTGCGCCTTTGTGCATTTGAAAATGGGCGGCCTGCCGCAAAACGGGCCGCGTTTTATAAGGAGGTCACCATAACCGATGAGCCGTAAACGATCCGAGGAAAGACCCAGTCTCAGCCCTATCCAGCGCAAGGCCTGTGTGGTCATGGCGTTTTGTGTGCTGGCCGTGGTGCTCAGCTTTGTGGTATCGTGGATTCTGCCGGAGAAGCTGGGCCTGTTTGGCGAGTCTGATCTGTACGATCCCACCCAGTACCCGCTGGATACCAGCCTTGGCTCCATCCTGGGGCAGGAGAGCGCCCAGGGTAACTACATCAACGATACCGTCTTTGTGGGCGGCACCCAGGCGGTGTCCATGTCCAAGGACAGCAGCATCACCCTGAACCAGTACGCGGGCCAGGACGGGCTGAAAATCTCCCAGGTGTTGCGGGAAACATGCGTCAACTTTGCGGACGATGCCAACAGCTACACCATCCCCCAGGCCATCGCTAAAATGAAGCCCCTGCACGTCTACGTCATGGTGGGTAGCGATGATCTGGACGGCTCCGTCAGCGTGGATGAGTTCATCAACGACTGCAAGCAGATCCTGCAAAGCATCAAGTCGGCCTACTCCGCCTGTGATGTGGTGGCCTGCGCCATTGCGCCGGTCTCCAAGGATGCAAGCGATGCTGCCCAGAAGCAGGCCTACATCGACCAGTACAACCAGCAGCTTGCAGTCGCCTGCAACGATATGGGCTTCAAGTACCTGAACCTGTCCGAGGTCATGAAGAACGACAAGGGCTACGCCGTGGACAGTTACGTGGATGCCTCCACTGGTGCTTTCTCCGGCTCCGGTGTGAATGTTGTGCTGGATTACATCAAAAATCACGCACACAACGTGGAGGATACCCGCGGTGACCGCGGCGAGATCCCGCAGCGCGCGTCCTCGGCAGCCAGCAATGGTGCCAGCGCCACCCCGACCCCGACTGCTACCCCCAATAAGCTGACCGCCAGCTACCGTGTGGAAACCGGCAAGGGCACCCTGACCGGCAACAACCAGATCGGTGTTTCCAGCCTGGATCTGGAGGTCGCCAGCGGCACCCAGGTCAGCGTGACCGCCGTGCCCGCCGATGGCTACACGTTCTATAAGTGGAGCGATGGCGTTACCGATGCGACCCGTTATGACATCATCAGCAAGGATGTCTCGGTCACGGCCATGTTCAACGATTCCCGTGTGGATTTGACGCTGGACAAGGGCGACAGCACCATCAAGAAGGGCGAGAGCATCTCCATCACTGCCACGGTCAAACTGGGAGGTAAGGATTACAGCAATTCCAATGTCCAGTGGTCGGTCAATGATGAACTGGAGCAGAACGGCGGTACCTTTACCTTTACCGGCTCCGAGACAGGCGAGTACACCATCAAGGCTGGCATCGAGATCAACGGCACTTTCTCCACCGCACAGCTGAAAGTCACGGTGCAGGCCGATCCGACTTCCGTCACTGTCAGCGGCCCCGATACCGTTACTGTGGGCAAACCCGCCACCTTTACCGCTAACGTGCAGAACGCCAACGGCGATGTGCAGTGGAGCTGTGAGGAGACCAGCTGGAAAGCCACTGGCAATCAGGTAAACTTTACCGCCAATGAAGCGGGTACCTACCACATCCACGCTGTCAACAACGGTGCCGACGCTGTCTTTACGCTGTATGTCAACGCCGCCCCCACGCCGGAGCCAACCCCGACCCCGACCCCGACCCCTGCAGCCTCGTCTGAAAGCTAATTTACCAGAAATAGGAGAGTCATTTCAAAATGGCCATTTACACTTGCGTCCTGTTGGACGTTGACAACACTTTGCTGGACTTTGACGCTGCTGAGCGCCAGGCCCTGACCGATATGCTGACTGAGTACGAGCTGCCCCATGATGCCCGTGCCTGCGAGGTTTACCACGCAGTTAACCGCGAACTGTGGGATGCCCTCGCCAAAGGGCAGCTGACAAAACCCAAGCTGTTCCAGCAACGCTTCGGCCGTTTTATGAAAGCGATGGACCTGCCCGATAACGGCAAGGCCGTCCAGATGAACGACCGCTACGAGGAACTGCTTTCCACCCATGCTGACCTGATCCCCGGCGCACTGACCGCGTTGGAAGAACTCAGCGAGGTCGCTACCCTGGCCATCGTCTCCAACGGCGCGATCATGGTGCAGGAGGCCCGCATCCGGGATTCTGGCATTGGGCGCTACATGGACGGCGTTTATATCTCCGAGAAAGTTGGTGCGGCCAAACCCTCGGCCAAGCTGTTTGAGCATGTGCTCAAGGACCTGGGCATTACCAACCGCAGCCGTGTGCTGATGGTGGGCGATGACCTGCTGGCTGACATCAAGGGCGGCCTGAACGCGGGCCTGGACACCTGCTGGTTCAATCTGAAAAACGAGGAGAACAAGTCGAACATCCACCCTAAATTCGAGGTCGGCTCCTACGAGGATCTGTATAAGATCGTGATGGAGCCGGAAGAACTGGAAAACATTGGTGTGCGCAATCGCCGCCACAGCAACGAAGCATAAACTGCCCGGCGGCTTATGCAGTATGCCGCTGCCTTTCTCAAAGGGCAGCGGCATCGTTGCGAAATGATAGAGGAAAAGTGAGGAAACATCCCCATGCTGTTGGAACTACAAAACCTGGGCAAAAGCTTCGGCGAACATGAAGTCCTCCAGGATGTTAACGCCGGGGTCGAGCGCGGCGACCGCATCGGCATTATTGGCGCAAACGGCACCGGCAAGACAACGCTTTTGCGCATCCTGTGCGGCGAGAGCCTGCCCGATGCAGGCGATGCCGCTTTTGGCACCGGCGTGACCTGCGGCTATCTGGAACAGAACGCCCGCCTGGATTCCACGCTGGATATTTACGCCACGATGAAACTGGCCTTTACTCCGGCGCTGGATGCCATGCAGAAGATGGATGAGTTGCAGCGCCGTCTGGCCGTTGACCCGCACAACGCCGCCCTGACCGAGGAGATTGCCCACTGCACTGCCATTGTGGATGCGATGGATGCTTACAATATGGACACCCAGATTAAAAAGGTCTTGAACGGCATGGGATTCCCGGCAGATACCTGGGTCAAGTTGGCTGGTGTGCTATCCGGCGGCGAGCAGACCCGTCTACGCCTGGCCCGCCTGCTGCTGGAACGTCCTGACCTGCTGATTCTGGACGAGCCTACCAACCACCTGGATCTGGAAACCATGGAATGGCTGGAAAATTACCTCAAGACCTACCGCGGCGCGGTGCTGGTCGTCAGTCATGACCGCTACTTTTTGGATGCCGTCTGCACCCGCATTTGGGAGCTGCGCGGCAAGACCATCAAGACCTACCGCGGTAACTACTCGATGTATCTGCCCCAGCGCGAAGCCGCCGATGAGCGCCAGCAAAAACTGCACGATGCCGCCGTGGAAAAGGCTGCCAAACTGCAGGATTATGTCGACCGTAACCTGGTTCGCGCTTCCACCACCAAGATGGCCCAGAGCCGCCGCAAACAGTTGGAAAAGCTGGAGATTGTGGAAGCGCCGACCGCCGAAGCCTATGAACTCAACTTCCGCTTCACCTACGACATCGAGCCTTATGATGAACTGGTCATCATGAAGAACCTTACCGTCCGCATCGGTGAGCGCACCCTCATCGATGGGCTGGACTACACGGTCCACCGTGGGGATAAGCTGGTCATCGCCGGTCCCAACGGTACCGGTAAATCCACGCTGCTGCAAGTGCTGGACGGCAAGCGCCGCCCCTCCGGTGGTATGGTGCGCCTGGGCAGCGGTGCTAAGCCGGGCATCTTCACCCAGCAGCAGGCCAAGCGCGTCGGCCGGGTCATCGATGCCATCTGGAACCAGTACCCCCGTTTTACCGAGTTGGAAGTCCGTAGCCACCTGGCCCGCTTCGGCTACCGGGGTGAGGAAGTGTTCAAGGATTGCGCCGCCCTCTCCGGCGGTGAGCTGGCCCGTCTGCGCTTTGCCGAACTGGCCCTGGAACGCCCCAACCTGATGTTTCTGGACGAGCCTA
This sequence comes from Coriobacteriaceae bacterium, assembly GCA_963588145.1. Lineage (GTDB taxonomy): Bacteria > Bacillota > Clostridia > Oscillospirales > Ruminococcaceae > Gemmiger. Next base: position 39,182 of record CAVAGJ010000002.1, on the reverse strand, counting down.
CCAACCACCTGGACATCTATATGCGCGAGAGCCTGACCCAGGCGCTGGCGGCCTACACTGGTACGCTGCTGTTGGTCACCCACGATCGCTACCTGATGCAGACTCTGGGCTGCCCGATCTTGTATCTGGAGGACGGCAAGGCGGCCTTCTACCCGAACTTTGCCGCCCTGCAAAACCGCGATAACGGCAAGACCCAGGAACAGCAAAAGGCCGAGGACGCCGTGAAAAAGCAGGCCTACGGAAAAGAGCAGCGCAAGCGCCGGGCCGAAGTCCGCGCCCGCATCAAGGCCGTGGAAAACCAGATCGAGGAACTGGGTGCCCACATCGTGGAGCTGGAAAACGAGATCAACGACTCCGAGGTCCTGCGCGACCACCTGCTGCTGCGGGATAAATGTGATGAACTGGACGATACCCGCTTCCACCAGCAGGAACTGTACGATGAGTGGGAAAAGCTGGCAGAGGAGCAAGAAACTTTCGAAGCCGAGGATGCGTAAAAGCATACAGCTGTTCCCATATAAAAAACTTAACCGTTCTGTAACTTGTATTCCGGCGAAAATGCGCTATACTATGTTTTTAGTATATAGGAAGTTGAAAAGGAAAATGTAGAGATAGGAAAGACGGCCGTGGGCAGAATCCACCCGGCCGCATTGCAACGAAGCGGGGAGACCACTTTGCAGACAACAATCATTGTAGCAACACATAAGCCTTACTGGGTGCCGGACGATCCTATGTATCTACCGGTACAGATGGGCCATGCCATCCACCCGGCCATCGGTTATATCGGCGATGATACGGGCGAGAATATCTCAGAGCGCAACGCCAATTTCTGTGAGTTGACCGGCCTGTACTGGGCGGCACACAACATCGATTCCGATTATATCGGCATTGTGCATTACCGCCGCTATTTTGCCAGCCGCAAAAAAAGCATCTTCGATGCCAAAAAGCGCCGGGTCATCAGCCACGAGGAACTGTGCGCCATCCTGGCAACCACCAACGTGGTGCTGCCGAGGGAGCGTCACTATTTCATCGAGACAAACTACACCCAGTACATCCACGCCCACCACAAGCAGGACCTGGCTGCCACCCGGTCGATCATTGAGCGCAAGTGCCCAGAGTATCTGCCGGCCTACGACATGTACATGTCCAAGACCCACGGCCACCACTTTAATATGTTTGTGATGAAGCGGGAACTGCTGCAGCATTATTGCACCTGGTTGTTCGACATCCTGTTTGAGCTGGAGCGGGAACTGGACATGACCGGTTACTCGGTCAACGATCGCCGCGTGTTCGGTTTCGTCAGCGAGCGCTTGCTGGATGCCTGGCTCATCACCAACAACATCAGCTACGAAGAACTGGACATCGTGTATATGGAGCACCAGAACTGGCTGCACAAAGGTACCCAGTTCCTGAAACGTAAATTTTTCCCGAAAAAAGATGACTGAATTATCCGCTATCGCTGCGGTGGTGGTGACCTACAACCGCCTGCAGCTGCTGCGCCAATGCCTGGAGGCTCTTGCCACCCAGACGGCGAAAAACCTGACCATCTTTCTGGTGGATAACGCCAGCACCGATGGCACTGCCGAAGCTGTGGCCGAAATGGCCCTGCCCAACCTTGTCTACCGCAATACCGGCAAAAACCTGGGCGGGGCAGGGGGCTTTGCCTACGGTGTGCGGGAGGCCGCCCTGGCCGGGTACGATGCCCTTTGGCTGATGGATGACGACACCCTGCCCACCCCCACGGCGCTGGAAGAACTTTTGCAGGCCGACCGCGATTTACAGGGGCAATACGGCTGGCTTTCCAGCCGTGCTTTAGCGCCGGATGGCACCGACCAGCCGATGAACCTGCAGCGGGTGACACTCTATAAAGATCTGCCCAACTTTGACGGCGACCGCATCCCGGCGGTCATGGGCAGCTTTGTCTCGCTGTTTCTGCGCACCGAGAACGTGCGCCGCTATGGCCTGCCCATCGCCGAGTTTTTCATCTGGTCCGATGACTGGGAGTACACCCGCCGCATTTCTCGGTCGCAACCCTGTTACGTCATCCCGGCCAGCCGGGTCGTGCATGCCATGCAGAACCCCGGCATCGTGAACATTGCCGCTGATGTACCCGCCCGGTGGGAGCGCTACCGCTATTTTTACCGCAATGACGTTGTGCTTTACCGGCGCGAGGGTCTGTGCGGCTGGCTGTGGCTGCTGGCAAAAGATGCCTGGCACACCGTGCAGGTGCTGCGTAGCCCCCAGGGACGCAAGGCCTGGCGCGTCGGCATTATCTGGAAAGGATTCTTCGCCGGGGTACGGTTCCACCCCGCAACGCCCTATCTGCCATGAAACTGACTGAAACGATCCTGCACAAGGCTGCGCCGTACCCGGTGGTGGCCTTTGATGTGTTTGATACGCTCATCAAGCGCGATGTGGCCCGCCCCACCGATCTGTTTGCCCTGCTGGGGGCAGACTTCGCCAAGGCCCGCACCCAGGCCGAAGCAGAAGCCCGCGCCGCCAAAAGCGGGGAAGTGACCCTGGCGGAGATTTACGCCTGCCCCTGCCTGGCCGGGTACGACCCGGCGGCGGAGCGCACTGCCGAGATCGCTTGCGCCGTGCCCAACCTGCCGGTGCTGCAAGCCGCCCGTGCCCTGCATGCCCAGGGCAAAAAACTTTACTATATCTCCGATATGTACCTGCCCAAGGCCCAGCTGGATGCCATGCTGGCCAAGTGTGGCTACGACTTTTTGGATGGCGGCTTTGTCTCGGCCGAGTACGGGGTACAAAAGCGCAGCGGCAAGCTGTTCGGCCTGTTTCTGCAAACGGCGCAGACGCAAGCAAAAAATGTCCTTTTCATCGGGGACAGCTGGCGGGCGGATGTGGCCGGGGCCGCGCTTGGCGGCATCCGCGCCTGGCACCTGCCCACCCAGGAAGTCCCACGGGAAAGCTTGCCCGCCGGTGCCGTGGCCGCGTTCACGGCCAACCGCCTGCCGGGCATGGGCACGGAAGCCGAGCGCCTCGGCTTTGCCACCCTCGGCCCGCTGGCCGTAGCCTACTGCCAGTGGCTGCATACCCAGGCACAGCAGCACCCCGGCGCAAAGATCCACTTTCTGGCGCGGGATATGTACCTGATGCGCCAGGTCTACGCGCTGTTGTACCCGCAGGAGCAAACCGCCTACCTGCAGGTCTCCCGCCGCAGCCTGTGCCCGCTTTTGCTGGCCCAAGGCCAATGGGAGCTATTGCTGGCGGCGCTGCCGCGCCAGTCCCTTACCGGTGCGCAGATCGCCACTTATTGCGGTGCCGCCTGTCCGGCAGACCTGCAAAGCAAATCCTATGATTTGAAGCACGAACCCGCCACTGCCTGCCCGCTGCTGCAAATGCTGGTGATCCCCAAAAGCGTAGCCGTTGTGTCCGCTTACCTGGCTCAGCAAAATCTTCAGACAGGGGATATCCTTGTGGACATCGGTAGTGGCGGCACTACCCAGATGCTGCTACAGGCTATGTGCAATATAAAGTTGCACGGTTGCCAGCTTTCCTGTGATGACCGCCTTCGGGGACGGCTGGGCGAGGACGAGACCGCCGTTTTCCTGTTTGACGGCCAGCCTGCGCCATTGCTTTACTGGGCGGGCCAGCCCATGCTGGAGCGCTTGATTTCCGAGGATGTGGGCGCAACCTACGGCTACACCCAAACAGTAGACACCGTTATTGCCCAGCAGGCCCCCCAGTGGCCTACGCCGCTGCTGGCCGGGGTGCAAAAGGGCATCCTGAGCTTTGCACAAGAGTGGCAGGTGTCTTTCTTACAAGCCCTAACCATTCCGCCGCAGACCGCTATCGCGCCGTTTCTACGCCTGGTCGGCCAGCCTACAGCGAAGGAGGCTGCCTTGCTGGGCGACCTGACCGTTGAGGATGGAGGCATTTACTTGCTGGCTGCGCCGCGTAAGGTCAGCTATTATCTCACCCACGCAAACCAAGCCAAACAGGACCTTTCCGCCGCCCGGTGGAAGATCGGCTTTTTAAAGCGGCTGGCCCCGCTGCCGCTGCCCTATGACCGGCTGTATGCCAAAATGAAAAACAAATCGTGAAAGGAGTGCAGGACGTTATGCCGCCGCGTATCAGTGTGATCGTGCCCATCTACAATGCGGCATCCACCCTGCGGGCTGCCGTGCAGTCCATCCTTACCCAAGATATTGCCGGGCTGGAGGTGCTGCTGGTCGATGACGGCTCCACCGATGCCACCCCCGGCCTTTGCCACGACCTGGCCCTGCGGGATGACCGCATCCAGGTCATCACCCAGAAAAATGCCGGCATCTGCGCTGCCCGCAACCGGGGGCTTTCCGCCGCCGAGGGTGTGTATGTGACATTCTGTGACGATGATGACCTGCTGCTGCCCGGCGCACTGGCCCTGCTGCTGCAAAAGGCCGAGGATACCGGTGCCGACATCGTCCGTGCCGATTATGAGCTGATACAAGTCAGCCCCGATGGAACCGAGACCCCGCAGCCCCACCCGGCTGGCACGGCCTGTGATTTGGCTGCGGAGGGCGACTACCGCAGATTCCTGCAAAACAGCGGTCCGCAATTTGTCTGGAACGCCCTCTACCGCCGCGCGGCCATTGGCGATCTGCGCTTTGACGAGCACTGCCGCTATGGTCTCGAAGATTTCATCTTCAACGCCGCACTCTATGCCCGCACCGACAAGGTACACTACCTGCCGCAGCCCGTCTACCGCCATTTCGAGAGCGGGCAAAGCACCTCCCAGTGCCAGACCGTACAGGCCGTGCAGGGGCGCATCCATGTGCTGGACCGCTGGATGGCGGCAGAGTATCAAGCCATCCGGGCCCGCTGTCCCGAAGCCGCCCGCGCCGCTGTCTGGAACGACCGCCGCGCCCAGGCCATCACCTTTTTGATGCACCAGCTGGCGGATGCCAAAGCCCCCGGTGTGCTGCGCCGCCATGGCTGGCGCATCTTACGCGGTGTGCTGGCCCGTTACCCGGCCCCGCCGCTGGATCTTTGGCACGAAGCCAAGCACAATAAAAAACAGACCGGCGCACTGCTGCTGTACAACCTGCGGCTGCAGCGCCTGTATGAACTGTGGGCCAACCGCCCGAAAAACCGCAGGAGGGAACTGCCATGAAAACGATTCTGGTTACCGGTGCCGCCGGATATATCGGCCGCCACGTTGTCAAAAATGCGCTGGATCGCGGCTACAAAGTCATCGCGTCAGACTTCTCTTTTAAAGGTGTGGATGAGCGGGCAGAATTCTGCGATGTGTCCATCTTCAGCGGGGACAAAGAAATTTACCGCAAGGTGGGCAGCCCCGATATCTGCATCCACCTGGCCTGGCGAGACGGCTTCCGCCACAACTCCCCGGCCCACATGCGGGACCTGTCTGCCCACGTCACGTTCCTCAACGACCTGGTGGCAGGCGGCTTAAAAGATTTAAGCGTCATGGGCACCATGCACGAGGTCGGCTACTGGGAGGGTGCCATCAACGAAAGCACCCCCTGCAAGCCCCAAAGCCAGTACGGTATCGCCAAAAACGCCCTGCGCCAAAGCCTGATGCTCTCGCTGGAGGGCGGCCCCTGCAAACTGCACTGGCTGCGCGCCTATTATATCACCGGCGATGAAGCCCACGGCAGCTCCATCTTTGCCAAACTGGCCCAGGCCGAACTGGACGGCAAAAAGACCTTCCCGTTCACCAGCGGCAAAAACCTCTATGACTTCATCGATGTGGACGAACTTGCCAACATGATCGTTGCTGCCAGTGTGCAGGAGGAGATCAACGGCATCATCAATGTCTGCACCGGCGAGCCCCGCAGCCTGGCCGACCGGGTCGAGCAGTTCCTGCGGGACAAAAACTACAAGATCAAACTGGACTACGGCGCTTTCCCGGACCGCCCGTATGACAGCCCCGGCACCTGGGGCGATGCAGCCAAAATCAAACAAATTCTCAAAAAGGATCAGCTATGAAACGATTGGGCATTTTCTTCTTCTACGAGAAAAACGGCGATGTAGATGACTTTATTACCTACTACCTCGCAGATCTGGCAAAAAACCTGACCGATCTGGTCGTGGTCTGCAACGGTAAACTCAGCGCCCAGGGCCGCGCGGCATTCTCGCAGTTTACGGATAACATCATCGTGCGCGAGAACAAGGGTCTCGATGTCTGGGCCTATAAAACGGCGCTGGATTCTTACGGCTGGGAAAAACTCTCGGAGTTTGACGAGATCGTTATGACCAACTCCACCCTGATGGGCCCCGTGCGCCCGCTGAAAGAGATGTTTGATGCCATGGCCGAGAACCAGGATCTCGACTTCTGGGGCCTGTCCATCCACCATGGTGCCAAGTCCAACCCGTTCAAGGGCAAGCACATCTATAACTATCTGCCGGTACACATCCAGTCCCACTTCATCGTCTACCGCCAGCGCTTTGTAAAAAGCCCGGAGCTGCAGCAGTATTGGGACAATATGCCCATGATCGCCGATTACAACGATTCGGTCCAGCGGTACGAGGCTGTTTTCACCAAACAGTTTGAGGATCGCGGCTTCAAGTGGGATGTCTATGTCAAGACCGATGACCTGAAAGACTTTACCGATTATCCGCTGCTGGTCTGCCCGACCAAACTCCTGCGGGAGAAAAAGTGCCCGCTGTTTAAGCGCCGCAGCTTTATGCACACGCTGGAAGCCTACCTGAACGATACGGCCGGCGAGCCGGTGCAGGAATTGTACGCCTACCTGCGGGATGAGACGGATTACCCGCTGGACCTCATCTGGAAAAACATGATCCGCACCATGCACCCGCATGAGTTCACCCGCAACCTGGGGCTGACCCGCATCATCCCGCCCACGGTGCAGAACAAGGCGCAGGCCGAGGAAATTCGCGCCAACCGCAAGATCGCCCTGGCGATGCACCTCTATTTTATGGATATGCTGGACCAGAGCATGGCCTTTGCGGCCAAGTTCCCGCCGGAGACCGATGTGTTCATCTCCACCAACGAACCCGGCAAGAAAGAGCAAATTGAAAAGGCGTTCGCCGCCCTGCCGCTGCACAGCGTCACCGTACAGGTGGTGGAAAACCGCGGCCGCGATGTGGGCGCGTTCCTCTGCGACCTGGCCCCGCAGCTGCGCGGCTATGATTACGCCTGCTTTATGCACGATAAAAAGGCCATCCAGACCAAGCCCGGCAGCGTGGGTGCCAGCTTCGGCTATGTCTGCAACGAGAATGTCTGCAAAAACGCGGCCCACGTGCTCAACGTCCTCTGCGAGTTCGAGAACGACCCCTACCTCGGCATCCTCTGCCCGCCGTTCCCGGCGCATGGACTGTATTTCATGAACATGTGTTCCGGCGGCTGGGGCCCCAACTTTGAGAACACGAAAAAGCTGCTGAAAGAGACCCTCAAGCTGGACGTGCCCATCGCAGGCGAGGAATCGCCCATTGCGCCCTACGGCAGTGTGTTCTGGTTCCGTCCCAAGGCGCTGGCCCCGCTGTTCGACCACGGCTGGCAGCATACGGATTTCCCGCCGGAGCCGCTGCCCCAGGACGGCACCATCAGCCACGCCATCGAGCGCGTCTATCCCTTTGTGGCCCAGGCAGCCGGTTACTACCCGGCGACCGTCATGAGCCGCGACTACGCCGTGACCCGCAATGATACCATGCAGGCCTACGCCACCGGCATGATCCGCCCGCTGGCCCGCGTGTTTGACTGCACCAATTTCTGGGGGGCTTCCAGCGCGGCCACCGGCTTTGCGGCCAAGCGCCATCTGTTTGGCACCTACGGCCCCTACGCCAACAGCCGCCGCCGTCACGCCCGCAACTGGCTGCGGGATAACCTGCCGGAGTCTGCCTACAAGGGCATCATCAACACAAAGCGCGCCATCTTCGGACCCCACCACGGCCCGTATGAGGATTAAAGCCCATGAAACGGCTGATCGTTTATTTCCATTATGACCCGCTGGGGCAGATCGACACCGCCTGCCGCATCGCCGTGGAAGCTATGGCTCATTACGGCGAGGTGTTCTTTATCTCCAATGGCACCCTCTGCCCGGCGGACCGCGCCTGGGCGGCATCCGTCACGCTGGCCTGCCGGGATCGGGAAAACGTAGGGCTGGATGTGGGCGCTTACAAAGAAGCACTGGAGACCATCGGCCGGGAGCGCCTGGCCCGCTATGACGAACTGGTGCTGATGAACTTCACGCTGGCAGGTCCCGTCTGCCCGCTGGCCCCGATGTTTGCCGCCATGGAAGCTCGCCCGGAACTGGCGTTCTGGGGTTTGACCCGCCACTATGCCATGAAAAGCCGCCGCTTTGGCGGCCGCAGCGGGGAAGTGCCGGAGCACCTGCAATCCCACTTCTTGGCCGTCCGCGCACCGCTTTTGCATAGCGAGGATTTCTGGCAGTATTGGCAGAAAATGCCGCTGCCCAAAAGCTATGAGGAATCCATCGCCAACCACGAAACGCGTTTCACCGCGCATTTTGCAAGCCTTGGCTATCGCTGGGATTCCTACGTGGATACGTCCGATTTGCAGGGCGTTTTCGTCAATCCCATCATGGCCTGCCCGCGGGAGCTGCTGGCAAACCGGGGCTGCCCGTTTTTCAAGCGCCGCAGCTTTTTTACGCCCTATGCGGACGAGCTGCGCCGCACCGATGGCACCGCCGCCCGCGCCCTGTACGACTACGTAAAGCGGGGGACCGACTACCCCGTGGATTTATTGCTGGCCGCCCTTTTGCAGCGCCAGCCGCTGGATGCCCTGGCCCGGGAACTGCACTGGCAGCACCTGCTGCCGGATACCGCCCCCGGCGAGCCTGCGCCGGATTTGGCCGCACTGGGCCTGGCCCTGCTGCGTCTGCCTATGCCGGAATCCGACCCTGTTGCCACCTGGTACAACCGTGAAGCCGCCCGCCAGGCCGATGAAGCCCTGGCCCAGGCAGCCGCCCTTTTTGCCAAGGAGCCGATGCTGGGTGTACTAAGTCCCGCCGTGCCGCTGTATCCCGCCGCCCGGCAAAGCCGCGAGGCCGATTGGCAGTCGGCGCGCCCGGCCTTGCAAAGTAAAGTCAACGTGCCGCTGGGCATCACGCCACCCCCGGCCCCGGCCTGCGGCTGGGCACTGGTACGGCTGGCCGCCGTGGCGGATGGCGACACCCTGCCTGCCATCACCACCCCGGCGGATGCCTGGCTGCTGCCGCTGAAAGCCCAGCAAAACGGCTACATCAGCGCCAGCTTTACCACCGCCGCCCAAAGCGCCGCCGCTGCCGACCAGCTGGCTTTGTACGGCCGGCAGGCCGCCGACCCTAAGGCTGTGGCGAAACAGCTTGGCCGCCTTGTCAAACACAAACTACAAAAATAAAAAGGGGAGAGCCTTATCAAAAAGCAGCGCTTATTTTATCTGGACCTGATCCGAGCCGTGGCTCTCGCCAGTATTTTAATTGTTCACTTCAACGCCACCGTCACCGGGTATTTCACCCTGCCGCACAAGCTGTTTACCAGCACCCTGGTAAAAGGCATTTATCTTGGCGATTTCGGTTCCTCGCTCTTTTTCATCGTGTCGGGCGCATCGCTGGCGCTCACCGTCCCGCCGGAGCAAAGTCCCTGGCAGTTTTACAAGAAACGCGCTAAGGCGGTGTTCCCGCTGTTCTGGCTGGCGTGGGTGGTCTGCTTTTCCATCCGGTTCATCAGCCAGCCAGGGTATTACGCCGGGGCTAAGACGGTTACGCTGGTGCTGACTTTTTTGGGGCTGGATAACTTCGCCGTGGCCGCCGGCTGGGTGGGCATGGATTTCGCCTGCGTGGGTGAGTGGTTTTTAGGCAGCATCCTGTTTTTGTATCTGCTGTTCCCGCTTTTACAGCGGGCGCTGCGCAAGGCCCCGGTGCTGACCTGGGCGGTCACACTGCTCGTCTGCATCCCCCTCCACATGCAGGGCTGGGATAACGGTTTGGTGGCCGTACATATCCCGGAATTTCTCTTTGGCATGATATTTTTAACGCTGAAGGACCAGATAAAGGCTGTTTTGGTGCCGCTGTTTGCCTTGGGACTGATGAACCTGCAGGTCGATGAAAAGCTGCTCTGCTCGATGTTCAGCGCCGCAGTCTTTATCGCGCTGGCTGCTGCGGCGGCCCCGCTGCTGGATAAGCCGCTGCCCCGCGCCGTCTGCGCCAAGGCGGCAAAACTCTCCTACGCGGTGTTTTTGGTGCATCATGTCATCATCCAGCGCCTGGTGCGCGGGTTTGATTTGGCCGCACTGTCCCGCCGCGATACCGCAATTCTATTCTGCGTCTACCTGCTGGCTGCCTACGCTGCCTCCGAAGCTCTGCTCTGGCTCCAGCGCCGCCTGAAAGAGCAACGTAAAGCGTTGATGCTGTGAAAAGGCCCCCTCTGCGAGGGGGCTCCCGCGAAGCGGGTGGGGGAGAGAGCCTTGCCTTTCTATGCTCTCTCTCTCCGTCTGCGCTTCGCGCAGCCACCTCTCTCCCAGAGGGAGGCTTTAATGCAAAATCCCTATCCGCTGTTTGCCCAAAAACAGCGGATATTTTTTTGTCATAGTACCTTATACAAACCTCTGTACAAAAATCGGCAGGTACGGTATAATACAAAGTATGTATGTGTACCGGGGCACACGACCCGTGCGCCCGGAAAAAAGGAAGTATGGAAAGGGGAGTCCCTGATGTCTGAGTTCTCTGTTTCTCTGGCAAAACTGGCGGAAGAAGCCAATCTGACCGTCGCCTATACCCCCTGCGAACTGGAAAAGGTCATGGTCACTGCGACCGAAGTGTACCGTCCGGGCATCCTGCTGGCCGGTTACTACGAAAATTTTGATAATAAGCGCGTCCAGATCATCGGCCTGACCGAGATGTCCTATCTGGAAGAACTGTCCACCTCGCTGCGCAACACCCACCTGGAAAAGCTGTTTTCTTTCCAGCCGCCCGCTGTCATCCTGACCCGCGGCATGCAGCCGCTTTCCGAGATGATGCAGTTCGCCAAGCAATACGGTGTGCCGCTGCTCATGTCTACCGAGATGACCTCCGCCTTGATGGGCATGCTCATCACCACGCTGAATAAAGAACTGGCCCCCCGCATCACCCGCCACGGTGTGCTGGTGGAAGTTTACGGCGAGGGCATCCTGATCCTGGGCGATTCCGGCGTTGGCAAAAGCGAGACCGCGATCGAGCTGGTCAAGCGCGGTCACCGTCTCATCGCCGATGACGCGGTGGAACTGCGCCGCATCTCCTACAAGCAGATCCTGGGCACCGCGCCGGAAAACATCCGCCATTTTATTGAGCTGCGCGGCATCGGCATCGTCAACGTGGCCCGTGTGTTCGGCATCGGCTCGGTGCGTTCCAGTGTGGAGGTCGAGATGGTCATCCAGCTGGAACCCTGGGACCGCACCAAAAACTATGACCGCACCGGCCTGGAGACCGAGTACACCGACATCCTCGGTGTCAAGGTGCCCAAGATGCTGATCCCCGTCATGCCCGGCCGTAACCTGGCCGTCATCATCGAGACAGCGGCCATCAACAACCGCCAGAAAGAGATGGGCTACAACGCCGCTAAGGAACTGCTGAAGCAGCTGGGCCTGAACAACGATGCCAATCTTAAATAATTCCCAAAAGCAAAGAAGGATAAACGTTTCATGCACATGATTGCAGACCTGCACACCCATACCCTGTGCGCTACCCACGCTTACCAGACCTTAAACGAGATGGCGGCCGCCGCCAAAGACTGCGGCTACAAAGCCCTTGCCATCACTGACCATGCGCCTGCCATGCCTGATGCGCCGCACCGTTGGCATTTCGAGAATCCCACCGCCTTGCCCCGCACCATCGATGGCGTGGTCATGCTCTATGGGGCCGAGGCCAATGTGGTGGATACAAAAGGTCATCTGGATCTGCCGCCGCGCATTCTGGCCTGGCAGGACTGGGTGGTCGCATCCATCCACAGCCCCTGTGTGCCGGGCTTGCTGACCCGCAGGGAGGCCAACCGCATCTGGCTGGCTGTGGCCGAAAATCCCTACGTGGACTGCATCGGCCACTCCGAGCAGGAAAACTACCGTTATGATTACGACCTGGTGACCAAGGCGTTTGCCGCCAATCACAAGGTTGTGGAACTTAACGGCAACTCGTTCAACGTCCGCAAGGACGGCATCCCCAACATGAAAGCTCTGCTGACCGCCTGCCTGCAAAACGGTTGCCATATCGCCGTGGACAGTGATGCCCACAGCACTTGGCAGCTGCGCCACGGCTTACAGGCCCTCTACGGCATGCTGGAGGAGATGCACTTCCCCGAGGAGCTGATCGTAAACGCTACCACTGCAAATCTCGCAGCAGAATTAAAGTTGCACGGCAAAGCCTGTGCGGAAGAAGTTGGAGGAATCTTAGCATGAGCAAATACACGATTGGTATCGACCTGGGCGGCACCACCATGACTGCCGGCCTGGTGGATGAGAACTATACAATCATCGGCAAGACCACCTGGGCCACCCGCCTGCCGCGCCCGGCTGAGGATCTGGAAAAAGCCATGGCCGACCTGTGCCGTACCATTGCCAAGGAGAATAAGGTCGATTTCGCTGACGTAAAATATGTAGGCATCGGCACCCCGGGCAGCGTCAACTTTACCACCGGCTTTGTGGGCTTCAACACCAACTTCGGCTACTATGACTGGAACCTCGGCCCCGACCTGGAAGCCATGCTGGGCTGCAAGGTCTATGTTGAGAACGATGCCAATGCCGCCGCTTACGGCGAGTACATCGCAGGCGGTGCCAAGGGCTACAAGGATGCTGTCGTCATCACCCTGGGCACCGGCATCGGCAGCGGCATCATTCTGGGCGGCAAGATCCTGCGTGGCTTCAACTTCGCCGCCGGTGAGATGGGCCATAATGTTATCGTAAAGGACGGCATCCAGTGTACCTGCGGCCGCAAAGGCTGCTGGGAGCGTTACGCCTCCGCCAGCGCCCTGACCCGCGAGACCAAGGCCGCCATGCAGGCCCATAAAGGGACCATCATGTGGAAGATGACCCCCGATATCGACCATGTCAACGCCAAGCTGTCCTTCGATGCCGCCGCCAAGGGTGATGCCGTGGCAAAGTCCGTTGTGGACAGTTGGATCGAGTATGTCGGTGTCGGCATCGCCAACGTCATCAATACCTTTGAGCCGGAGATCATCTGCATCGGCGGCGGTGTTTCCAACCAGGGCGAGACCCTGCTGGTTCCCGTCCGCACCTATGCTGAAAACGAGACCAAGAACATCACCAGTGGCCGCTTCCCCAAGATCGTTGCCTGCACCCTGCACAATGATGCTGGCGTCATCGGTGCCGCGGCCCTGGAGAATTCTATCTGATTTACTTTCACCATCGAACCGGGAGGAACCATGCAGCAGCAAACGATTGAAACTCTATGCCACGCTTTGCAGGAAAGTGCCCTGCCGTTTGCCCAGCAGGAGCCTATGGCTGCCCATACCACTTTCCAGATCGGCGGCCCGGCGGTTTTTTGGTGTACACCGAAAAACGTGGATCAGCTGCGCCGTACGCTGGCGCTCTGCCGGGAAAACGGTGTGCGCACATACCTTTTGGGCAACGGCTCCAACACGCTGTTTGCGGATGAGGGTTATGACGGCACAGTCATCGATCTGCGCGGGCTGAACTTCGGCCCCACGGCTGAACCACAGTCGGACGGTTCCACCAGCCTTATGGCAGGCGCAGGTCTTGCGCTGGGGCGGCTTTGCGCCTTTGCCCAGCAGCAGGGCTTGGCGGGCCTGGCCTTTGCCTGCGGCATCCCCGGTACCATCGGCGGGGCTGTCTACATGAATGCCGGTGCCTATGGCGGCGAAATGAAGGACGTGCTGGAAAGTGTGAGCTTTTTGGACAACGACCTCAACGAGCGTACGCTGCCCGCTGCAGAATTGGCTCTGGGCTACCGCACCAGCCTGTTTGAGCAGCACCCCGATTGGTGTGTGCTTTCGGCTGCGGTGCGTCTGCGCCCCGGCGACAGAACCGCCATTCTGGCGGAAATGCAGGACTATCTGCAGCGCCGCAAAGACAAGCAACCGCTGGAATGGCCCAGCGCGGGCAGCACCTTCAAGCGCCCCCAGGGGGCCTTTGCAGGCAAGCTGGTCGAGGACTGCGGCCTGCGGGGCTTTACCGTGGGCGGTGCCCAGATTAGCAAGAAGCACTGCGGCTTTGTCATCAACCGCGGCGGTGCGACCTGCGCCGATGTGGTCAGCTTGACCGACCAGGTCAAGGCCATTGTGCAGCAAAAAACCGGCTATACGCTGGAGCGGGAGATCCGCATAGTAAAATAAAGGTGGGGGAGTACGCATGAAATTTGTGATCGTAACGGGCCTGTCCGGCGCGGGCAAATCGATGGCCGTCAACGCGCTGGAAGATATTGGTTTTTTCTGCATCGATAATATTCCGCTGGCATTGCTGCCCCGTATCGTGGACTTTGCCCTGCAGGGCGAAAACCAGCTGAACCGCGTAGCCGTTGTGATGGACGTGCGCGGTGTGCGCAGCAGCGAACAACTGGAGCAGGCGCTTTCCGACCTAGATGCCCGCCAGTTTGAGTACGAGATCCTTTTCCTCGATGCCAACGATGCGGTCATCCAGCGTCGCTATAAGGAAACCCGCCGCCAGCACCCCATTACCATCAGCGAAAAAGTACCCATCACCGAGGCCATCGTCCGGGAACGCCGTCTGCTGCAGCCGCTGCGGGCGCGGGCGCAGTATGTCATTGATACTTCGCTACTCAGCACCGCCCAGAACAAGGAGCGGGTGTGCAGCCTGTTCCTTGACCACGGCGAAAGCCCGATGGCCCTCACAGTGGTGTCTTTCGGCTTCAAGTACGGCCTGCCACAGGAGGCGGATCTTGTGCTGGATGTCCGTTGCCTGCCCAATCCGTTTTATGTGCCGGAACTGAAAAATCTCACCGGCATGGACCAGGAAGTGGTCGATTACGTTATGGCTGCCCCTGAGTCCCAGGAACTGCTGCGCCGCTACGAAAATATGTTGGAATACGCCCTGCCGCTCTACGTCAAGGAGGGCAAAAGCCAGCTGATGATCGCGGTGGGCTGCACCGGCGGCAAACACCGTTCCATCACCTTTGCGCGCAAGATCGGCGAATTTTGCGAAAAACTGGGCTATGAGCCCAGTGTGCAGCATCGCGATGCCAAGCGCACCCTATAACACCATAAAATTTACGCTTTATCAGGAGTTTTATGAGCTTCTCACAAGATGTAAAAAACGAGATCCTGCGCCATAGGATCTCCAAACCCTGTTGCTCCGTGGCCGCCGCCTATGCGGTGGCCTGTTTTGGTAAATACTTCGATGACCGTGGCATCGTTCTGCAGACCGAGAACGAGGGCGTAGCCGCTTTTGCCCAAAAGCTGTACCGCCGCTGCGGCATCCGGGGGGATGTTCTGCGTAAGGAGCGCCCCACCGGCCCGGTGTTTGAGTTCAGCGTCAAGGACGTGGTGGAAGTCGAGCGTTTGCTGGATCTCTTCGGCCACACCGGCAAGGAGCCGACCCTGCGCATCCGGCCGGAAAACTTCAAGTGCCAGCACTGTGTGCAGTCTTTCATCGCCACGGCGTTTCTCTGCTGCGGTACGATGACCGACCCGGAGAAAAGCTATAACCTGGAGTTCCTCTCCACCCGGCACTACCTCTCCCAGCAGTTGGAGGCCATGCTGGCCGAGCATGACTTCAACCCCCACCGCGCCCTGCGCAAGGGGGCCAACACGGTCTACATCAAATCGGCCGACCATATCGAG
Source organism: Coriobacteriaceae bacterium (assembly GCA_963588145.1). Classification (GTDB taxonomy): domain Bacteria; phylum Bacillota; class Clostridia; order Oscillospirales; family Ruminococcaceae; genus Gemmiger. The sequence continues at coordinate 23,459 of CAVAGJ010000002.1, read as the reverse complement.
GATCTGCTCACTTTCATGGGGGCAGGCAACGCTGCCATGCGCATCATGGATCAGCGCATGTACAACGATATGCGCAACAAAACCAACCGCCTTTCCAACTGCGAGACCGCGAACCTGGGCAAAAGCGTCCAGGCCGCCGTGCAGGTGCAGCTGGCGATTGAAAAACTGCAGGCCGCCGGTGCTATGAGCACCCTGCCGGAAAACCTGCGCCTGACCGCCAAACTGCGGATGCAGTACCCCGACCTGCCGCTGGCAAAACTGGCCCAGAAGTTTGACCCGCCCGTCAGCAAAGCGGGGCTGTCCCACCGCTTAAAGCGCATCCAGGAGGCCGCCCGCCGCCTGGACGAAACCACCCCGGAAACGCCCGAGAACGCTAAGGAACATTGACCATGCCTGAAACCACCCAAAGACAATTTACCCACCTGCATGTGCATACCGAGTACAGCCTGCTGGACGGTGCCTGCCGCATTGACCGCCTGTTTGACCATATCAAGGCGATGGGACAGACGGCCTGCGCCATCACCGACCACGGCGTTATGTACGGCTGTGTGGCGTTTTTCGATGCCGCCAAGGCGGCGGGCATCAAGCCCATCATTGGCTGCGAGGTCTATGTGGCGACCCGCACCCGCTTTGATAAGGTCAACCGCATCGATGGCAACAACCACCTGATCCTGCTGTGCAAAAACGAGACAGGCTACAAAAACCTGATCAAGATGGTCTCCGCCGGATTTACCGAGGGTTTCTACTCCAAGCCCCGCGTCGATAAGGACCTGCTGGAACAGTACCACGAGGGGCTGATCTGCCTGTCCGCCTGCCTGGCGGGCGAGATCCCCCAGGCGATCCTGGCAGGGGACTACGAGCGCGCGAAGCAGGCGGCACTCTACTACCGTGACCTGTTCGGCGAGGGCAACTATTATATCGAACTGCAGGACCACGGCCTGGAGGAAGACCAGGTCGTGCTGCCCCAGCTCATTCGCCTGGCGCGGGAGACCGGCATCCCCATGGTCGCCACCAACGATGCCCACTACATCACCAAAGAGGATGCCAAGATGCAGAGCATTCTGCTTTGCATCCAGACCGGCAAGACCATCGCCGATGCCGACCGCATGGAATTCCAGACCGACGAGTTCTACCTCAAAAGCACCGATGAGATGTACGACCTGTTCTCGATGGTGCCGGAAGCCTGCGAAAACACCAATAAAATCGCGGAGCAGTGCAATTTTGAGTTCACTTTCGGCGAGACCAAACTGCCCTATTTCAAAGCTCCCGATGGCATGGAAAACCAGGCGTACTTCGAAAAGCTTTGCTGGGAGGGCCTGGAACGCCGCTATCCCGGCAAGGTTACGGACGCGCTGAAAGAGCGCCTTTCCTACGAGATCAACGTCGTCAAAACGATGGGCTACACCAACTACTACCTCATTGTCTACGACTTTATCAACTACGCCAAAAGCCGGGATATCCCGGTCGGCCCCGGCCGTGGTTCTGGTGCGGGCAGCCTAGCGGCCTACTGTGTCGGCATCACCGATATCGATCCCATCCGCTATAACCTCATCTTTGAGCGTTTCCTGAACCCCGAGCGTGTCTCGATGCCTGACTTCGATGTCGACTTCTGCTACGAGCGCCGCCAGGAAGTTATCGACTACGTAAATGAGAAGTACGGTCGTGACCATGTGGCTCAGATCGTCACCTTTGGTACGATGGCCGCTCGTGCCGCCGTGCGCGATGTGGGCCGCGTCATGGGCATGCCCTACCAGGACGTGGACCGTGTTGCTAAGCTTATCCCTATGGAACTGAAGATGACACTGAAAAAGGCGTTGGAGGTCAGTCCCGACCTGAAAGCGCTGTATGACGGCGACAGCCAGGTCCACGAACTGATCGATACTTCGTTGAAAGTCGAGGGCATGCCCCGCCATGCCTCCACCCACGCCGCGGGCGTTGTCATTACCCGTGAACCGGCTACCGAGTACGTGCCGCTGTCCACCAACGATGGCCTGCCGGTTACCCAGTTTAACATGGTGGAGATCGAGCGTCTGGGCCTGTTGAAGATGGACTTCCTGGGCCTGCGCACCCTGACCGTCATCCATGATACCGAGATGGCTGTCCGCCACACCAAGGATCCGGATTTCCGGGTGGCCAACATCGACTACGATGACCCCGCTACCTACGAAATGCTGACCCGCGGCGAGACGATGGGCATCTTCCAGCTTGAATCTACCGGCATGACCCAGGTGCTGATGAGCATGCGCCCGAAAAACCTCGAAGATGTCATCGCCCTGATCTCGCTGTACCGTCCTGGCCCCATGGATTCTATCCCGACCTATCTGCGCAACAGAAAGGACCCGTCTAAGGTTGTATACCAGACCCCGCAGATGGCTCATATCGTGGATGTGACCAACGGCGTTGTCATTTATCAGGAACAGGTCATGCAGATCTGCCGCGAGTTGGCCGGTTTCAGCTTCGGCCAGGCCGATAATGTCCGCCGTGCCATGAGTAAGAAAAAACTCAAAGTCATGGAGGCCGAGCGCGAACATTTTGTCCATGGCTGCACCGAGCCGGGTAAGGAGTGTGCGGGTTGTGTCAAAAACGGCATCCCCGAAAGCGTGGCAAACCAGATCTACGATGATATGATCAGTTTTGCCTCCTACGCCTTTAATAAATCCCATGCGGCCTGCTACGCCTACGTGGCGTTCCAGACAGCCTACCTCAAGTGCCATTACCCCCACGAGTTTATGGCAGCTTTGCTGACCAGTGTGCTCGATAATACGTCCAAAGTCATCGAGTATACTTCCGAGTGCCAGCGACTGGGCATCAAGGTTCTGCCGCCGGATATCAACATTTCCCGAGGCGGCTTCACCGTGGATGGTGACAGCATCCGCTTTGGCCTCAACGCCGTCAAGAGCGTGGGCCGCAACCTCATCGATTCGGTGGTTAAGGAGCGCAAAGACCGCCCCTACCGTAGCCTGTACGATTTCTGCAAACGGCTGCACGGCAACGAACTGAACCGTCGCGCATTGGAAAACCTCGTCAAGGCAGGTTCCTTCGATGCGCTGGAACCCAGCCGCCGTGCGATGATCGACAGTGCCGAGGGCATCCTGAAAAGTGTCGAGACCGATGCCCGCCAGAACCTGGAAGGGCAGATGGATCTTTTCGGCATGATGGGCGGGGAACAGGAGCAGGCCGCCAGCGATTACAAGATCCCCAACACACCGGAATATCCCGCTAGCGAACTGCTCAAAATGGAAAAAGAGGTTTCCGGCCTCTACCTGTCCGGCCACCCGCTGGATGCCTACCGCACCCAGATCAGCCAGGTGTCCACCTGCACCATTGCCGACTTGCAGGGCGAGGATGCCAAGCGTTTTGATAACCAGAACGTTACAATTCTTTGCACGGTCGTCAAAAATAAGATCATGACCACCAAGTCCAACACGCTGATGGCCTTTACCACCGTGGAGGACCTGACCGGTACGATGGAACTGCTGATCTTCCCGCGGGTGCTGGCCGGGTGCCGTGCCGCCCTGCAGGAAAACGCTGTCGTGGTCGCCAACGGCCGTGTCTCTGTCAAAGAGGAAGAAGCCGCCCGTCTGATTGTGGAGGGGGTGCAGCCCATCGAGCACTATGACCCCAGCCAGAGTTTCGGCAAAAACCGCGTGGAAAAAGTCCGCCGCGAGACCAGCGGGGGAGAAGCCACTGGCTATTTCCTGACGGTGCCCAGCCGCCAGAGCCCGGAGATGCACAAGGTGGAAAACCTGCTGTGCAACATCTTTGACGGCGGCACGGTCAAGGTCTACTTCCGCTTTACGGATACCGGTCAAAAGGTGCTGGCCCGCCATATAGCTATCAAGGATGATCCGCTGCTGCGCGCTGAATTGGAGCATATTTTAGGTAAAGACCATGTAAAAGTTCAGACAGCTGAACAAAATGCAAAATAAATCCATACACCTTGCACGAATTATCCATAATCTGGATGCTAGAGTTGTGCTATAATGGATATGTCACTAAGATTGTTAAAAAATTGTTCTGACTTCTGGCAATGTAGTGCAATGTGCCCAAAATTAGGAGGGGCTTGTTTTATGGCTAAGGAAATTAAAACCATCGGTGTTCTGACCAGCGGCGGTGACGCCCCCGGCATGAATGCCGCTGTTCGCGCAATCGTTCGCGCTGGCATCAGCAAAGGCTACCGCATGATGGGCATCCAGCGCGGTTACAACGGCCTGATCAATGGCGAAGTTTACGAAATGAACGTCCGCAGCGTATCGGAGATCATCCACCGCGGCGGTACGATTCTCTATACGGCCCGCTGCCTGGAGTTCAAGACCCAGGAAGGGCAGGCCAAGGGTCTTGCCCGCTGCAAAGAGCTGGGCATTGATGCACTGGTCGTCATCGGCGGCGATGGTTCCTTCATGGGGGCCCGCGCGCTGGCAAACCAGGGCATTCCCTGCATCGGTCTGCCCGGCACCATCGATAACGATATTGCCTGCAGTGAGTACACCATCGGCTATGATACGGCCATGAACACCGCTGTCGAGGCCATCGATAAACTGCGCGATACCACTCAGAGCCACGACCGCTGCAGCGTTGTCGAGGTTATGGGACACCACGCTGGTTATATCGCCCTGAACGTTGGTATCGCTACCGGTGCGGTCGCCGTTCTGCTGCCCGAGATCCCGTTCGACTTCGAGCGCGACATCCTGCAGCGTATGCGCCAGACCCAGGTCACCGGCAAGAAGCACTTCATCATCATCGTGTCCGAGGGTGTCATCGGTGCCCAGGAACTGGCAAACCAGATCCAGGCCGCTACCGGTGTTGACTCCCGTGCTACCGTTCTGGGCCACATCCAGCGCGGCGGTTCTCCCACGGTGCGTGACCGTGTCAACGCTTCTCTGATGGGCTACCATGCCATCGATCTGCTGTCCAAGGGCATCTACAACCGAGTTGTCGCCGTCTCCGGCGATAAGATTGTGGACTACGATGTCAACGTGGCCCTGTCGATGCACAAGACCATCGACCGCGATATGATCGAGATTGCCAACGCTATCTCCATCTGATACCGCCAACCTTAAAAAATTCGCACAAGCCCGCACAAAATTGCAAAAAACACTTGCAATTTGCGCGGGCTTGTGGTATTATACTACGGCAATACACACGCATCGCGTTGTTTTTTTGTGCGCTTTTTTCGTTAAAGCGTTAGAAAACATAAGACGTCATGCGGAGGGTAAAACTAAATTTATTGGAGGAATTTTTACTATGGCAGTCGTATCTATGAAACAGCTTCTCGAAGCAGGTGTCCACTTCGGTCACCAGACCCGTCGTTGGAACCCCAAGATGGCTAAGTACATCTTCACCGAGCGCAACGGCATCTACATCATCGACCTGCAGAAGACCGTGAAGAAGCTGGATGAGGCATACAACTTCGTGCGCGACACCGCTGCTCAGGGCGGCGAGATCCTGTTCGTTGGCACCAAGAAGCAGGCTCAGGATTCCATCCGTGACGAGGCTACCCGCTGCGGCATGCACTATGTCAACGCTCGCTGGCTGGGCGGTATGATGACCAACTTCCGCACCATCCGTAAGCGCATCGATCGTATGGAGCAGCTCAAGACCATGCAGGCCGATGGCACCTTCGATTTGCTGCCCAAGAAGGAAGTTGTCAAGCTCGAGCTCGAGATGGAGAAGCTGGACAAGTACCTGGGCGGCGTTAAGAACATGAAGACCCTGCCGAAGGCTATGTTCATCGTTGACCCCCACAAGGAGCGTATCGCTGTCTCCGAGGCCCGCAAGCTGAACATCCCCATCGTTGCTATCGTTGATACCAACTGCGATCCCGATGAGATCGATTACGTGATCCCCGGCAACGACGACGCTATCCGCGCTGTCAAGCTGATCTCCGGCGCTATGGCCAGCGCTGTTCTGGAAGGCAAGCAGGGCGTCCAGGAGGCTCCTGCCGCTGAGGAAAAGACCGAGGCCTGATCCCCGCGTACCCGGAACACCTATTAGTATAAGACAGAAAGGACAAGAGAGATTATGGCTATTTCTGCAAAAGACGTTATGGAACTGCGTAAGCAGACCGACTGCGGCATGATGGAGTGCAAAAAGGCTCTGACCCAGGCTGACGGCGACTTCGAGAAGGCAATCGAGATCCTGCGCGAGCAGGGCCTGGCTGCTGCCAATAAGAAGGCTGGCCGTATCGCCGCCGAGGGCATGGTCTACGCCGTTTCTTTCGACAACTGCGCTGTTGTCGTTGAAGTCAACGCTGAGACCGACTTCGTTGCTAAGAACGATAAGTTCGTTGAGTTCACCAAGAACCTGGCGAAGGTTGTTGCTGACGAGAACCCCGCCGATGTTGAGGCCCTGATGGCTTGCAAGATGGGCGAGGGTACCGTTGACGATGCCCTGAAGGCTCTGATCCTGGTCATTAAGGAGAACATCAAGGTTCGCCGCTTTGCCCGCTATGAGGGTCATTGCGCTGCTTACGTCCATGGCGGCGGCACCCACGGTGTCATCGTCAAGTTCGAGACCAGCGATGAGGTTGCTGCTAAGGCTGAGTTCGCTGCTTTCGGCAAGGACATTGCTATGCAGATCGCTGCTGCTAACCCCAGCTACCTGAACGAGTCCGATGTTCCGGCCGATGTCCTGGCTAAGGAGAAGGAGATCGTTCTGGCCCAGATGGCTAACGATCCCAAGACCGCCAACAAGCCCGATGCTATCAAAGAGAAGATGGCTGTCGGCAAGCTGGGCAAGTTCTACAAGGAGAGCTGCCTGGTCGATCAGGCCTTCATCAAGGACGGCGGCATCGATGTCAAGAAGTATGTTGCTGACACCGCTAAGGCTCTGGGCGGCGAGATCTCCATCGCTGCTTACACTCACTTCACCAAGGGTGAGGGCCTGGAGAAGCGCAACGAGGACTTCGCTGCTGAAGTTGCTGCTGCCATCAAGGGCTAATCTGAACATTCAGATCTAACATGCAGAATAAGGCATGCTGTGTTTTGCGATACAGCATGCCTTTTTTGTGCCCGCCTTGCAATTGCGGGCTAAATCGGATACAATACAGGTAAAACAGGGGCACAGCCCCACAAGGATGGTTCACCATAATGGCGGAATTTTCTCCCAAATTTAAAGAAGCCCTGAGCCTGGTGCAAAAACCAGGCCGCTACACCGGCGGCGAGCCGGGCAGCATGTACAAAGATAAAGACAAAGTGGATGTCCGCATGGCGTTCTGCTTCCCGGATACCTACGAGATCGGCATGTCCTTTTTGGGCGAGAAGATCTTGTACGATATCCTGAACCGCCACGAAAACTGGTGGTGCGAGCGCGCCTTTATGCCCTGGACTGACATGAAAGAGCAGATGGAGCGCCTGGACATTCCGCTCTACTGCCTGGAAAGCAAGGACCCGCTGACGGATTTTGACATCATCGGCTTCTCGCTGGAATACGAACTCTGCTACACCAATATCCTGGCTATGCTGCGCCTATCGGGCATCCCCCTGCGGGCTGCTGACCGTGACGGCAGCTGGCCGCTCATCATCGCGGGCGGCCCCTGCGTCTGCAATGCCGAGCCGATGGCAGATTTCTTCGATGTCATGCAGCTGGGCGAGGGTGAACAGATGCTGCAGGATATCTGCGCCGCTGTAGAGCAGGGCAAAAAGCAGGGCTGGACCAAAGAACAGCTGCTGCTGGAAATGGCTAAGATCCCCGGCGTGTACATCCCGTCTTTCTACGATGTTACGTATAAAGAAGATGGCCGCATCGAGAGCGTTAAGCCCAACCGCCCCGGTGTGCCGGAGCGCGTGACCAAGGCCATCGTCAAGAACATGGACGACTACGAGCCGCCCAAAAACTTTGTGGTGCCGCTGGTGGGGGCTGTGCAGGATCGCGCCTGCGTGGAAGTGCTGCGCGGCTGTGTGCGCGGCTGCCGCTTCTGCCAGGCAGGCCAGTTGTACCGCCCGTTCCGCGAGCGCAGCCCCAAGCTTATCAGCGAGAGCGCCCGCCAGCTTTGCCGCAACACCGGCTATGACGAGTTGAGCCTGTCCAGCCTTTCCACCTCCGACCACTCCCGGTTGGAGGATATCCTGGACGAGCTGAACAGCTGGGCTGAGGCGGATCACGTCAGCCTGTCGCTGCCCTCGCTGCGCGTGGACAACTTCTCGCAGTCGCTGGTGGAAAAAACCACCAAGGTGCGCAAAAGCGGCCTGACCTTTGCGGCTGAAGCCGGTACCCAGCGTTTGCGGGATGTCATCAACAAAAACGTCACCTGGGAGCAGATCGAGCGCGGCTGCCGCATTGCCTTCTCCGAGGGCTACACCTCGGTCAAACTCTATTTCATGATGGGCTTGCCCACCGAGACGCTGGAGGACATCAAGGGCATTGCCGACACCGCCCAGCAGGTGGTCGACCTGTTCTACAAGATCCCCGACCGCCCGAAAGGCAAGGGCGTTCAGGTCACCATCAGCGTGGCCTGCTTCGTGCCCAAGCCGGACACGCCGTTCCAGTTCTGCGCCCAGGACCGCCGCGAGCAGTTGCGGGAGAAGCAGCAGTACCTGCTTAGCTGTGTGCATTCCCGCAAGATCAAGGTCAACTACCACGACAGCGCTACCAGTGTGCTGGAGGGCGTTTTCGCCAAGGGTGACCGCCGCCTGGGCAAGGTCATCGAGACTGCCTTTAATAACGGCGCGTTCTTTGACACCTGGGAAGAATATTTTGACTACAGCCGCTGGATGGAAGCTTTTGCCGCCTGCGGCGTCGACCCGGACTTCTATAACTACCGCACCATCGGCCTGGACGAGGTCACGCCCTGGGACCACCTGGACGTAGGTGTCACCAAGGCCCACCTGGTGCGGGAGTACAACAAGGCGCTGGCCGCCCAGACGACCCAGCCCTGCAACCGCCAGTGCAGTGCCTGCGGTGCCAATAAACTGATCGGAGGTCCCTGCTTTGACTACAGTAAGAATCTTCTTTGAAAAATGCGGGGAAGCCGCCTACATCTCGCTGCTGGACCTGCAGCGCGTGTTCCACCGCATCTTGAAAATGAGCGACCTGCCGGTGTATTACACCCAAGGCTACAACCCGCACATCTACCTGTCCTTTTCCTGCCCGCTGTCCCTGGGGCAGGAGAGCCTGTGCGAAAGCTGCGAGGTCAAGACCGAGCAGGAGACTATTGACGGCGAGGTTTGGCGCAATGCCCTGCAACCCCTGATGCCCCGGGGCATCGTCATCACCAAGCTGGCCCCGGCCGTGGAAAAGGTGGCCGAGATCGAAACGGCTGTCTATGCTGTCACGATGCCCAAGAGCGGCATGCCTGCCATTGAAGCCTACAACGCAGCCGAGCAGGCCGAGGTCACCAAAAAGACCAAGCGCGGCCAAAAAACGCTGGACCTCAAGCAGTATCTGCCCCGCATCGACTGCGAGGAGGCGGGGGACAACATCGAGTTTTCGGTCAAGCTGCCCTGCGGCAGCGGCGAAGCACTGAACCTGAACCCCTCGCTGCTGATGGACTTTTTGCAGCAGCATGGCGGCGCACCCATCTGGCAGTGCCGTGTGCTGCGCACCCATCTGTACAACAAATCGGGCGTGGATTTCCAGTAAGTAATATTGCACAGAAAAAACCGGCGGTGATTCTGCACTTTTGCCGAATTTTTGCCCGGCAATTTGTCTAAAACCACTTGCCAAACCACCGCCAAGATGCTATAATACTAAAGCGTTAGTGCCGCCGAGCCATCGGCGGGATAATGACAAATCATTATACAGGCGGTCCTCTGACGAAATATTCGTGTATGAACGTCGCAAAAACATGGAGGAATTCATAACATGGACGCAATTAAGCATTTTACCGAGGGTATGATCAAAGAGAACAAGCCCCAGTTCGAAGTCGGCGACACCGTTCGCGTCTCCGTCCGTATCAAGGAAGGCGACAAGGAGCGTATCCAGGCTTTCGAGGGTACCGTTATTGCTAAGAAGCATGGCGGCATCGCTGAGACTTTCACCGTCCGCCGTACTTCCTACGGTGTCGGCGTTGAGCGTGTGTTCCCGGTCAACAGCCCGTTCGTTGAGAAGGTTGAGGTCATTCGCCGCGGCAAGGTTCGCCGTGCGAAGCTTTTCTACCTGCGCGAGCGCACCGGCAAGGCTGCCAAGGTCAAGGCACGCATCTGAGCATACTGCAAAAAAAGGGGAGGACGGTTGGCGTTCTCCCTTTTTTCGTATTTTTGCATCTAAGGAGGGTGGCGACTCATGGCAATGCCCTTTAAAGACCGCTATAAACGCAATAAAGACATTTTAGAATGGTACGATGCCCTCGCCGTGGCCGTGGCAGTTATTGCGCTGGTATTCACTTTCGGTGTGCGGGTCGTGCAGGTGGACGGCCACTCGATGCAACCCACGCTGCTCAATGGCGAGCGCCTGCTGATGACACCGCTGACAAACCTTGATTACGGTGACGTTGTCATCGTGGACAGCTACATCCCGTATGGCAAGCCGCTGGTCAAGCGGGTCATCGGCAAAGCGGGGGACACCATCGATATTGACTTTACCGCCGGTATCGTTTACCGCAACGGCGAAGCCCTGGACGAGCCCTACACCGCCGAGCCTACGTATACCTACGAGGGGATGGATTTTCCCCTGGCCGTGCCGGACAACTGCCTGTTTTTGATGGGCGATAACCGCAACGGGTCCAAAGACAGCCGCAGCACCGATATTGGCTGCGTTGACACGCGGGACATCCTGGGCACAGCCCTGTGGCGCATCCTGCCTTTCAGTAAAATAGGAGCTGTGCAATGAGCCAGAGTGACATCATCAACAGCCGTCAGATCCAGTGGTTCCCCGGTCACATGACCAAGACCCTGCGCCTGATGGAAAAAGAGATCCGCAATGTGGACTGCGTTTTGCAGATCCTCGATGCGCGCATCCCGCTTTCCAGCCTGAACCCCGAGATCGAGCGGATCACGGCGGGCAAGCCCCACCTGTACATCCTCAACAAGGCCGACCTGGCCGACCCCGAAATCACCAAGCAATGGCTGGCCTACTTTAAAAGCGCCGGTGCCGGGTGTCTGGCCATGGACTCCAAGCAGCGCGGCCGCGCCACCGCAGCCAAAGGCCCCATCGAGAAAGAACTTTCTGCCCTGATGGCCCGCCGCCGCAATCGTGGCATGGTGGGTGCCGCCGTCCGCGTGATGGTGGTGGGCATCCCCAACGTGGGTAAGTCCACCTTTATCAACTCCTTTGCAGGCACCACCCGCGCCAAAGCGGCCAACAAGCCCGGTGTTACCCGTGGCAAGCAGTGGATCTCTGTGGATAACTTCGATCTGATGGACATGCCCGGCGTACTGTGGAAGAAGTTCGACTCGCTGGAAACGGCCTCGAACCTGGCCTTCATCGGCTCCATCCGTGACGATATCCTGGACATTGAGGAGCTGGCCTGCGGCCTGCTCTCCAGTGTGCGGGGCATCTACCCGGAGCAGCTGCTGGCTCGCTATAAGCTGGACGAAAGCGCCCTGGAACTACCGCCCTATGACCTTTTGCAGGCCATCGGTGCCAAGCGCGGCATGCTGATCTCCGGCGGCGAAGTGGACACCGAGCGCGCCGCCAAGATGCTGGTAGGGGAGTTCCGCGCCAGCAAGTGGGGCCGCCTCTCGCTGGAGCGCCCGCCCCACCGCGACACCGCAGAGGAGGTGGACGACTATGCCGACGACGACTTCCCCCAAGACGACCCGGACTTCACGGACGACGAAGACTAAACCGTCCGGCGAAGACCTCTATGCCTTTGATGCCGAAAAGCGCGCCGCTCACGGTATCATCTGCGGCGTGGATGAAGCGGGCCGCGGCCCCTTGTGCGGGCCGGTCTGCTGTGCCGCCGTCATCCTTGACCCTAACGACCCCATTGAGGGGGTCAACGATTCCAAAAAGCTGACCGAGAAGCGCCGCGAAGCCCTGTTTGAGGTGATCACCCGCCGCGCTCTGGCCTATAAAATTATCTTCATTTCGCCTGCCGAAATTGACGAGCGCAACATCCTTTGGGCCACTATGGACGGCATGGCGCAGGCCGTGGCCGGGCTGGATCCCCAGCCGGACCATGTGCTCATCGATGGCAACCGCTGCCCGCCCGGCCTTACCCAGACGGCGGAATCTGTTGTCAAGGGCGATGCCAACAGCGCGTCCATCGCAGCGGCATCCATCCTGGCTAAGGTCAGCCGTGACCGCTATATGCTGGAACTGGACAAGCAATACCCCCAGTATCAGCTGGCGAAGAACAAAGGCTATCCCACTAAGCTGCACTATGAGCTGATCGCCCAGTACGGCATCCAGCCCTTTTACCGCCGCAGCTTTTTGAAAAAGCAGGGCTACTGGCATGACTGAGGACATCGGCCATAAAGGCGAGGCCCTGGCCGCCAAGTATTACATTAAACGCGGCTACCTGCTGTTAAATCATAACTACCGCACCCGCATGGGGGAGCTGGACCTGATCTTATATAAGGATGGTCAGCTCGTCTTTGCCGAGGTCAAGACCCGGGCGGGCCGCATGCTGGATACCCCGGCTGCGGCTGTAGATGCCCGCAAGCAGCGCCGCCTGATCCTGGCGGCCCAATACTACCTGCAGCACAGCCCTTATGCAGATGCCAGCATCCGCTTTGACGTGGTGGAAGTTACCCCCGCAGGCGATGCCTGGCAGATCCATTGTATCCCGGATGCGTTCCAATGCTGAAAAGCTGGAATATAGAGGTTTTATAAAGGTCTAAAAAAAATAGGAGGGTTTTCGATATGCAGTTTCAGAGTACCAGAGATTCCGCACTCCGTGTTTCTTCGTCCGAGGCGATCGTGCGCGGTTTGGCACCCAAAAGCGGCCTGTTTGTGCCGGAATCCTTCCCCCAGGCAGATTTAGAAAGCTGGAAGTCCCTGTCCTACCGGGCCCTGGCCGAGCAGGTGCTCAAAGGCTTCCTGACCGATTACAGCGCCGACTTCCTGCACAACGCCACCGCCGCCACCTATGGTGAGGCGTTCGGCGGCAAGGCGGGCGAGACCGTCAAGGTCAGCGAGGGCGTTTACGCGCTGGAACTGTGGCACGGCCCCACCTGCGCGTTCAAGGACTACGCCTTGCAGCTGATGCCGAAACTGCTGGTCGAGGCCAAAAAGAACCTGGGCCGCACCGAGACCACCCGCATTCTGGTGGCGACCTCCGGCGATACCGGCAAGGCTGCCTTGGCCGGTTATGCGGACCTGGACGGCATCGAGATCGAGGTTTTCTATCCCAACGCTGGTACCAGTGAGATTCAGCATCTGCAGATGGCTACCCAGAAGGGCAATAACGTCCAGGTCTATGCCGTGGATGGCAACTTCGATGATGCCCAGACCGGCGTAAAGCGCGTCTTTGCCGATGAATCCGTTGCTGCCGAACTGGAGGCCCGCCACATCCGCCTGTCCAGCGCTAATTCCATCAACTGGGGCCGCCTGGTACCGCAGATCGTCTACTACTTCTACGCCTACTTCCGCCTGGCGGAGCAGGGCGCAGTCGAGTGGGGCAAACCCGTTGACTTCTGCGTGCCCACCGGCAATTTCGGCGACATCCTGGCCGGTTACTATGCCAAACAGATGGGCCTGCCCGTGGGCAAGCTGATTTGCGCATCTAACAAGAACAACGTCCTGACGGACTTTATCAAGACCGGCACCTACGATGCCCGCCGCACCTTCTACAAGACCACCTCGCCGTCCATGGACATCCTGATCTCCTCCAACCTCGAGCGTCTGCTGCTGCACACCAGCGGCAGTGCTGAAAAGGTAGAGGGCTGGATGCAGGAACTGGCCGCCACCGGCAAGTACACCGTGGATGTCGAGACGCTGGCAAAAATTCAGGCAAACTTCGCCGCCGGTTACGCTGATGACGCTGCCGGTGCAGCCGAGATCCGTGCCCGCTTTGAGCGTGACGGCTACCTCTGCGACACCCACACCGCCGTGGCCTTCCATGTGGCCGAGGCCAACCGCAGCGAGGCTCCGATGGTCGTCCTCTCCACAGCCAGCCCGTTTAAGTTCCCGCGGGATGTGCTGGCGGCCCTGGGAGAGATCGCCCCGGAGAGCGACTTTGCCGCTATGGCCGCGCTGACCGCCAAGACCGGTGCCGAGGCCCCGGCCAGCCTGCGCGAACTGGACAAGCTGCCGGTGCGCTTCAATACCGTCATCGAGCCTGCCGAGATCCGCGCCGCCGCGATGCGCTGAACCACCGCAATTTTACGAAAGGGGGGCGTGTATGGCCCTGTTTGTGATCGGAGACCTGCACCTCTCCCTAGGGGCAGATAAACCCATGGATATCTTTCCTGGCTGGGAGGGGTATCTGCCCAAACTTGAAGCCAACTGGCGCAAACTCATCAGCCCCGAGGATACCGTGGTGCTGGCGGGGGATACCAGCTGGGCGATGAATCTCAACGATACCAAGCCGGACTTTGCCCACATCCAGAACCTGCCGGGTCAAAAATGGCTGCTGAAAGGCAACCACGACTACTGGTGGACCACCACCCGCAAGATGGAAAAATACCTGGCAGATTTCGGTTTTGATACGTTGCATATCCTGCACAATAACGCCTGCATTCTGGGCGATACCGCCCTTTGCGGCACTCGTGGCTGGCCCTTTGATGATGTGGCCGCCCAGGGCGAAAAGCTGATGGCGCGGGAGGCGGGCCGCCTGAGGATGAGTCTGCAGGCAGCGGGGGACACGCCCCGCAAGATCGCCTTTCTGCACTACCCGCCGGTCTATCCCGGTGCCAGCGCCAAAGAACTGGTGGACGTGCTGCAGGAGTTTGGCGTGACTGAATGTTATTATGGCCACCTGCACGGAAAATCGATCCGTTACGCAGTCCAAGGCCCAGTGGATGGCATTACCTACCGCTTGATTTCCGCCGATGGACTTGCGTTTTGCCCCTATAAAATCGGATAAAGCGTGGGGAAATCGCAATTTTCTTTAGGAAATCGGCTCTGAATTGTTAAAATTTTAAAAACAGGGCTGGTATTCTTGGCGGGAACATGCTATAATAACTTGTATTTTTATGTACATTTATTTTTGGAGGAATTTATAAATGAAACTGATTTCCTGTGAAAAGCTCGAAAAGAGCATGGTCGAACTGCAGTTCTCTATTGACGCGGAGACCTTCAAATCCGCTGTCAACGCCGCTTTCAAGCGCGAGGGCAAGAAGTACGCCATCCCCGGCTTCCGCAAGGGTAAGGCTCCTAAGGCTATGATCGAGAAGATGTACGGCAAGGATCTGTTCCAGTACGATGCTATCAACGATCTGTTCCCCGAGAACTACGAGGCTGCCGTTAAGGAAGCCAACATCGATGTTGTTGGCCGTCCTGATGCCGAGGTTGTTTCCGTGTCCGAGGAGGAGGGCGCTACCCTGAAGGTCAAGGTCGCCGTCAAGCCCGAGGTCGAGCTGGGCGAGTACGCCGGTTTAACCGTCAACAAAGATGTCAAGACTGTTGACGAGGCTGATGTTGATGCCGAGATCAAGCGCATGCAGGACCGCAACGGCCGTCTGCTGACCCGTGAGGGCGCTGCTGAGAACGGTGACACCGTTGATATCGACTTCGAGGGCTTCGTTGATGGCGTTGCTTTCGAGGGCGGCAAGGCTGAGCACTACTCTCTGGTGCTGGGCAGCGGTTCTTTCATCCCCGGTTTCGAGGAGCAGGTCGTTGGCCATGCTGCTGGCGAGGACTTCGATGTCAACGTCAAGTTCCCCGAGGAGTACCAGGCTGAAGAACTGGCTGGCAAGGACGCCACCTTCAAGATCAAGCTGCACGAGGTCCAGTACAAGGAGTTGCCGGAGCTGGATGACGATTTCGCTAAGGATGTCAGCGAGTACGACACCCTGGACGAGCTGAAGGACTCCATCCGCAAGGGCATCCAGGCCAACCACGAGAAGCAGGCTGACCAGAAGGTCGAGAATGATCTGATCGACCAGGTCGTTTCCAACATGAAGGCCGAGATCCCCGATGCCATGATCGACTCCCGCATCGAGGAGCTGGTTCAGGACTTCCAGTATCGCATCTCCCAGCAGGGCCTCAAGATCGAGCAGTACCTGCAGTACATGGGCATGACCATGGACCGGTTCAAGGAGCAGTTCCGTGAGCAGGCCGACAAGCAGGTCAAGATGCGCCTGGCTATGGAAGCCATCGTTGCCAAGGAGAACATCGAGGCTACCGAGGAAGAATTCGAGGCCGAGATCAAGCGCATTGCCGATGCTTACCAGATGGAGGCTGACAAGGTCAAGAGCCTGGTCGATGCCGCTGCCGTCAAGAAGGATCTGGCTGTCAACAAGGCAATCGACTTCGTGAAGTCCAAGGCTAACATCGTTGCCGGTGCTGCCGAGGAGAAGAAGCCCGCCAAGAAGACCACCCGCAAGACCACCAAGAAGGCTGCCGCCAAGAAGGACGAGGAGCCGAAGGAAGAAGCTAAGGACGAGGAAAGCAAGGGCGAGTAATCCCCACGCTTTCTTAAATCTAAAGATGTAAAAGGGCCGATACGGTGCGCATCTGCCGCCGTATCGGTTCTTTGGTGAACCCCTATTTTATCATTAAGGAGGGAAAACCCCATGAGCCTTGTACCCTATGTTGTCGAACAGACTGCCCGCGGTGAGCGCAGCTACGATATTTTTTCGCGCCTGCTCAATGACCGTATCATTGTGCTGAGCGAGGATGTCAACTCCTCCTCTGCCAGCGTAATCGTTGCCCAGCTGCTGTACCTGGAAGGTCAGGATCCTGAAAAGGATATCTACTTCTATATCAACAGCCCCGGCGGCTCCATCTCGGACGGTATGGCAATCCACGATACGATGAACTATATCAAGTGCGATGTTTCCACCATCTGCGTAGGCATGGCTGCCTCGATGGGCGCTTTCCTGCTGGCAAGCGGCACCAAGGGCAAGCGTTTCGCCCTGCCCAACTCCGAGATCCTGATCCACCAGCCGCTCATCGGCGGTCAGGGCATCTCCGGCCAGACCACGGATATCCAGATCCACGCCAACCATATGGTGCACATCCGCAACAAGATGAACACCCTGCTCAGCCAGTATACCGGCCAGCCGCTGGAGACCATCCAGAAGGACACCGAGCGGGATAACTATATGACGGCCGAGCAGGCAAAGGCATACGGCCTGATCGATGAAATCCTCTATAAACACTGATTCGGGGGAAGAACATGGCAAATCAAACGTCCGGCAAGGACGGAAAAGGACGCGAGATGCGCTGCAGTTTCTGCGGTCGCTCCCAAAATGAGGTCGAACAGCTGCTGATCGGCCCTGGCGTCAACATCTGCAACGAGTGCATTGACATGTGCCATAACATGCTGTACAAGGACGGCGAGAATCCGCCGCCGCGCGCTGGGGTTTCCCGCCGCCAGCAGGCACAGCCCGGTGTAGCCCAGTCCCGCTATGATACCGACCCGCTCGCAAGCGTCAACATCCTCACCCCCACCGAGATCAAGGTCGGGCTGGATCAGTACGTTATCGGGCAGGACGATGCCAAGCGTGTGCTGGCAGTCTCCGTGTACAACCACTATAAGCGCATCCTCTCCGGTCAGCAGATCGGCGTGGAGCTGCAAAAATCCAACGTGCTGATGCTTGGCCCCTCCGGCACCGGCAAGACCCTGCTGGCCCAGACCCTGGCCAAGATGCTCAACGTGCCGTTTGCTATTGCGGACGCTACCACCCTGACCGAGGCTGGTTACGTGGGCGAGGACGTCGAGAACATTCTGCTCAAGCTGATCCAAGCAGCGGATTTTGATATCCCCAAGGCTGAGATCGGCATCATCTATGTGGACGAGATCGACAAGATTACCCGTAAGAGCGAGAACCCCTCTATTACCCGCGATGTGGGCGGTGAGGGTGTCCAGCAGGCACTGCTGAAAATCGTGGAGGGCACTGTCAGCAATGTGCCGCCCAACGGCGGCCGTAAGCACCCGCAGCAGGAGTTCATCCAAATCAACACCAAGAACATCCTGTTCATCTGCGGTGGCGCGTTCGATGGCCTCGAGAAGCTGATCCAGAAGCGTACCGATAACGCTTCGATGGGCTTTGGCAGCCAGCTGCGCACCACCCTGGATAAGGACGAGACCCGCCAGAAGTTGCTAAAAAAGGTCGAGCCCGATGATCTGGTCAAGTTTGGCCTGATCCCCGAACTAATCGGCCGTCTGCCGGTTGTCACCGTGCTGGACCCGCTGGACGAGGATGCCCTGGTTCGTGTGCTGACTGAGCCGAAAAACAGCCTGGTGCGCCAGTACAAAGAATTGCTGCATCTGGATAACGCTGAACTGGTCTTTACCGATGCAGCCCTGCACGCAATCGCCCGCAAGACGGTGGAACGCAAGAGTGGTGCGCGTGGTCTGCGCAGCGTGGTCGAAGATCTGCTGATTCCCATCATGTACGACATCCCCTCCGATGCTACCATCACAAAGGTGACCATCGATGAGGATACCGTCAACGGGGGAGAGACGCATATCGAGCACGGCATCATGCGCCCGCGGTACAAAAATATCGCAATGAAACAATAAAAATATGGCAGGAACGGTAAAATGTTCCTGCCATATTTTTGTTCACAAAAATTTTATAGTGAAACCTCTTGATTTTTGTAGGCAAAGCGGTTATTATATATTTAGCACTCGAAGAGAATGAGTGCTAAACTAAAATCTTAAAAGAGAAATCTTTATTAGGAGGAAATTTCACTATGAAAATCAAACCTCTTGCAGACCGTGTTGTTATCAAACTGGTTGAAGAAGAAGAGACCACCAAGGGAGGCCTGATCCTGTCCGGTTCCGCCAAAGAGAAGCCCCAGGTTGCTGAGGTCATCGCAGTCGGCCCCGGCGGCAATGTTGACGGCAAGGAAGTCGAGATGATCGTCAAGGTCGGCGATAAGGTCCTGACCAGCAAGTACTCCGGTACCGAGGTCAAGGTCGATGGCGAGGAATGCACCATCGTCCGCCAGAGCGATATCCTCGCTGTGGTCGAGTAATTTTCAGACTTTTCTATTTTGATGTAAATAAAAGGAGCGATTCTTTATGGCTAAACAGATTAAACAGGGCGAGGATGCCCGTAAGGCACTTTGCGCAGGCATCGACCAGCTGGCCGATACCGTTAAGGTTACCCTTGGCCCCAAGGGCCGCAACGTGGTGCTGAGCAAGAAGTTCGGCAGCCCGCTGATCACCAACGATGGTGTCACCATCGCTAAGGAGATTGAGCTGAAGGATGAGTTCGAGAACATGGGCGCACAGCTGGTTCGTGAAGTCGCCACTAAGACCAACGATGCAGCTGGCGATGGTACCACCACCGCTACCGTCCTGGCTCAGGCTCTGGTCAACGAGGGTATGAAGAACGTCACCGCCGGCGCTAACCCCATGGACATCAAGCGCGGCATGCAGAAGGCTGTTGCCGCCGCTGTTGCTTCCGTTAAGGAGCACAGCCAGAAAGTCAATGGAAGCAAGGACATCGCTCGTGTTGGCACTGTCTCTGCTGGCGATGCCGAGATTGGTCAGCTGATCGCTGACGCTATGGAAAAGGTCACTGCCGATGGCGTTATCACCATCGAGGAGAACAAGACCACTGCCGAGACCTACACCGAGGTTGTCGAAGGTATGCAGTTCGACCGCGGCTACGTGACCCCCTACATGGTCACCGACACCGAGAAGATGGAGACTGTCTATGACGATTGCTCCGTTCTGATCACCGACAAGAAGATCAGCGTTTTCCAGGATATCGTTCCTCTGCTGGAGCAGGTCATCCAGTCCGGCCGCAAGCTGCTCATCATCGCTGAGGATGTTGAGGGCGATGCCCTGTCCAACCTCATCATCAACCGTCTGCGCGGCGGCCTGAATGTCGTTGCCGTCAAGGCTCCCGGCTTCGGCGATCGCCGTAAGGAGATGCTGCAGGATATCGCGATCCTGACCGGTGGCACCGTCATCAGCAGCGACCTGGGCTATGAGCTGAAGGACGCTACCATGCAGCTGCTGGGCACTGCCCGCCAGGTTAAGGTCACCAAGGAGAACACCACCATCGTTGGCGGTGTCGGTGACAAGCAGGCCATTGCTGATCGTGTGGCTCAGATCCGCAGCCAGATCGCTTCCGCTACCTCTGACTTCGACCGCGAGAAGCTGCAAGAGCGCCTGGCCAAGATGGCAGGTGGCGTTGCCGTCATCAAGGTCGGTGCTGCTACCGAAGTGGAGATGAAGGACAAGAAGCTTCGCATTGAGGATGCCCTGAACGCCACCAAGGCTGCTGTTGAAGAGGGTATTGTTGCTGGCGGCGGCACGGCTACCATCAACGCCATCCCCGCTGTTGACAAGGTCGTCAATGAGCTGGAGGGTGACGAGCGCACCGGCGCTAAGATCGTCCGCAAGGCTCTGGAGGCTCCCCTGCGCCAGATCGCCAAGAACGCTGGCCTGGAAGGCAGCGTCATCATCGACAACATCCTGAAGGCTAACAAGGCCAACTACGGCTTCGATGCCCAGAAGGAAGAATATGTCGAGGATATGATCGAGGCCGGTATCGTTGACCCGACCAAGGTCACCCGTTCCGCACTGGAGAACGCTTCCAGCGTTGCCGCCATGGTTCTGACCACCGAGAGCCTGGTCGCCGACCTGCCCGAGCCGCCGGCCCCCGCCGCCCCGGCCTCCGACATGGGCGGTATGTACTAAGAGACGCCGCAAAGCCTTGAAATTGCTTGATTTTTTGGGTGCGCAAAAGCGGATTTACGCCAAACTTACGCCACTTACGCCAAAAATTCAAGCGCATTATAGGGTAACAGAAATCGGCACCTGCCTCAAAAGCGGGTGCCGGTTTTTTGCGTTATCCGGCAGCATTGTGATTGCCCCAAGATCAAGAGAGACCAAAGTCATTCAAAAAACATTTGAAATCTCCATCCGAATCCACTATAATAGGCATACAGCGTGTGGCGTTTCTGCGTAAATCCGGTTGCAAATTGGCACACGCTTTTTTTGTAGAAGTGGGTGAGAGATGAAAAATGGAAGAAAACTTCATAAGCAAATCGTGTGGCAGAAATGCGTAAAACCAGATAGCTTCTGGCTTTACGCATTTCTTGTTTTTTGAAAGAAAGGTGATTTTATGGATACCGGAAATCAGTTTTTGGGAACGGAACGTATCGGAAGGCTCATGCGGCAGTACGCTGTCCCCTGTATTATCTCGCTATTGGTAGGTGCGCTCTATAACATCGTTGATCAGATTTTTATTGCGAACGCAAGCTACCTTGGCTCCTACGGCAATGCGGCAAACACTGTCGTTTTCCCAATGACCGTAGTTGCCCTCGGCCTCGCTGTGTTTATCGGTGACGGCTGCTGTGCGTTTGTGAGTATCGCACTGGGGCGCAATGCCCAAGAGGACGCCCACAAGTCCGTCGGCAACGCTGTGGTGCTCTGCATGGTGAGCAGTCTTGTGCTGACGGCAGTCTATCTCATTTTCAGCGAACCCATCCTTGCCCTGTTCGGCGGAACGGTCAACGAGGAAACCCATGTGTTTGCAAAAGAATACTTTTTCTACACCACACTGGGCATCCCGTTCTATATGTTTGGACAGGCGATGAACCCGGTCATCCGAAGCGATGGCAGTCCCAAATTTGCCATGGCCGCCACCGTTTCCGGTGCCATTGCCAATGTAATCCTCGATCCCATCTTTATTTACGGTTTCCACTGGGGCATGATGGGCGCAGCGGTGGCTACCGTGATTGGTCAGGTACTGACGGCGGTGCTCTCTATCTGGTATCTACGGCACATGAAGGTCGTCAAGCTGGAAATGAGTAGCTTCAGGCTGGACGGAAAGCTGATCCCGAAGTTCCTTGTGCTGGGACTTACCAGTTTCCTTGCGCAGATTTCGCTGGTCGTTTCAATGGCAGCCGTGCAGAATATGTGTATGAAATATGGCGCGCGAGATCCTATTTTCGGGCAAGCGGAATATGCACAAATTCCGCTTGCCGTTCTTGGCATTGTGATGAAGTTCTTCCAGATCGCCATTTCCATCGCCATCGGCATGGCGGCTGGCTGCATTCCGATTGCCGGATATAACATCGGCGCAAAGAAAAGAGATCGTGCTAAAACGCTGTTTTCCAGACTGCTGCTGGCAGAATTGATTGTTGGCGTGGTTGCACTGGTGATCGTAGAGGTATTCCCGCTGCAAATTGCCATGCTGTTCGGCGCGGCCAATGAGAGTGCCTACTATGCAGACTTCACCGTGAAGTGCCTCCGTATTTACCTGTGTCTGATGCCGTTGGCAACCTTGAACAAAGGTACCTTTATCTATTTGCAGGCGCTCGGAAAGGCCTTTGCATCCACGCAGATATGAAATTCCGTGCGGAACGCATCGTCAAGGTGTATGGTGAACGGGAGCAGTCCCCGGAGGATCGCCTGTTGGACAAAGATAAGCGTCGTGCGGCCTATCACCGCTTCTACACCAACATGAAGTGGGGACACGCTCAAAATTATCACCTGACGTTGGACAGCGGTGTGCTGGGAATTGATAAGTGCGTGGATATTATTGCAGAACTGTTTTGACATAGAAAGAGGTCGGCTGCTCATGGCAGCCGACCTCTTTTAGTACTTATATCGCTTTTTGATAGGTCTTTCTCGTCAGCACTACCGCTATAAGACACGCTCCCGCTTCTGCCACAGGCAGAGAGAGCCAGACGAGATTTGCGGCGTTCTCTGTCAAGGAAATCGCCCATGCCAGCGGCAAAGCCAGTACGACAAAACGCAGAAGCGAAATAATCAGCGAGTAGCCACCTTTGCCTAATGCCTGGCACACGCCCTGCAAAATAATGTTGGCACCCGCAAAGAAGAAACCGCAGGTAATGATCCGCAGCGCCAGCACACAAAGCTGGTGGGATTCTTCCGTAACGGAGAAAATGCCCACGATTCGACGGGCGAAAAGCTGCAACAGAATAATGCCGATCAACATGATAACCGAAACATAGATCAGTCCGTACCGAATGGCCTGCGATACACGCGCCTTATTCTTAGCTCCGAAATTATAGGAGATAATGGGGATAGATGCGTTATTCAATCCATATCCCGGCATAAAAATAAAGTTTTGCAGCTTGTAATAAACACCGTAAGCCGTGACCGCCGAAACAGAGATCGCACCCAAAATCAGGTTCAGCGCATAAGACATGATTGGCGTCAGGATCTGCATTACGATGGCGGGCAATCCAATGGAGTAAATACTGCCGAGTGTCTGTCCCTCCGGCTTGAGATAGCGAAATCTGACCTCAATCCCAACACCTTTTTTGAAAAACACCACCGCGATCACAATGAGAGAAACAAACTGACCGATGACCGTAGCCCAGGCAGCTCCGGCCACACCCATAGCGGGACAGCCGAAAAGCCCGTAGATCATAATGGGGTCGAGAACGATATTTGTAATTGCTCCGGCGAGCTGGCAAATGATATGCTCCCTATATAGCGAACAGTGAAATAAAACACTGAAAGCTATATAGGG
>CAVAGJ010000001.1:0-134039 GCA_963588145.1 Coriobacteriaceae bacterium | reverse complement strand
AAGATAGTTGGCTGGAGACGGCCTGTGAAAATAGGTAGATGCCGACTTCTCTTTTTTTTAAACAAAGCGCCTTATCCTGCAAGGGGTGGGGCGCTTTTGCTATTTGCGCTTTAAAGGCCCCCTTGTGTAAAGGGGTGGGGCTGCGCGAAGCGCAGACTGGGGGATTGTGACCTTACCTATACATCGGTCTGCCCTCATAAGGTTACAATCCCTCCGCCCCTACGGGGCACCTCCCTTTACACAAGGGAGGCTTTTAAGCACTGCAACAAAAAATCCGCCCCATCGTGGAGCGGATGCAATTACGCGTGGGTATATGTATTCTGTCTAGGCTTATCCAGCTTGGCACCGTATTTGTTGTAGACATCCTTTAGGATAACCGTACGGCGGACCATGCCGATGAAAACGTTGCGGTCGTCTACCACCGGTACAAAGTTCTGGTCGATGGCGGCCTGCAGCAGGCTGGGCATGTCGGTGGTGACGGTAACGGCCTTATAATCGCGGCGGCGGGGGAAACTGGCTATGGGCACATCCTCGCTGGCTTCCAGGTCCAGGCCGTGCAGGTTCTTGATGCCCCACAAAATATCACCCTCGGTGATGGTGCCCACATACTCGCCGTTGCGTTTCAGCACCGGGATGGTGGCAAAGCGCTGGTTGGCCCATTTTTCCAGCGTCTGGCGCAGGGTGAAATCCTCGTAAATGTACAAAACATCCTGTTTGGGAGTCAGGAAAAACAAAAGGTTCATGCGGAAATGGCACTCCTTTTCTGGTATGATGGGAAAGTTGTAACCGAATTGTCTTACTTTTAGTATATACGTTCGCGGTGCAGAAATTGTGAAGCGTTTGTTAAAAAAGCGTAACGGCACAATTTTATCGTAAAGCCACTGTTCAAGCGGGAAAAAAAGGTGTATAATCAAAATGATTAACGTGGTATAGCCCACAAAGGAGGATCGCAGATGATCACCAAGGTCAATCCTTACGGACATATTTCTCTGACCAACGATTATTTCTCCGGCTTAGTGGAACAGGCCGCCAAGCAGTGCTACGGCATTGCGGCCATGGGCCAGGCCCCGGCCGAAAGCGTGGTGCGCAGCGCTCTGCGTACTGGCAGCCTGCCCCCCAAAGGCGTTACCGTAACGCAGGAGGAAGGCCGTCTGGTCATCGCATTGCATATCAAGGTGGGGTATGGTTTAAACATTTCTACCATTACCCAAAGCATTACCCACCGCGTAAAGGACGAAGTGGAACACGCCACCGGCCTGAAAGTGGCACGCATTGACGTGTTTGTCGACGATATCATTGCCGACTGATGGGCGTTTAACAGAAAACATGAGGTGTAATAAAAACATGATTACTGGCCAGACCCTGCGCGACGCCATTCTTTCCGGCGCCAACAACATTGCCAACCAGCGTGTCCGCGTGGACGAGCTGAACGTTTTCCCCGTGCCCGATGGCGACACCGGCACGAACATGAGCATGACCATCGGTGCCGCCCGCGGCGAACTGGAAGCTCTGCCCGATACCTGCACCGTGGCCGAAGCCAGCAAGACCGCTGCTTCCGCCATGCTGCGCGGCGCTCGCGGCAACTCCGGTGTTATCACCAGCCTGCTGTTCCGCGGCTTCTCCAAGGCCCTGAAGGACAAGGACGAGGCCAGCGCCGAAGACCTGGCCAACGCCCTGAAGATGGGCGTTGAGGCCGCTTACAAAGCCGTCATGAAGCCCACCGAGGGTACCATCCTGACCGTCTCCCGCCTGGCTGCCGAGAAGGCTGCTGAGTGCACCGAGATGGAGATTCCCGCCATGTGGGACGCCACCCTCGCCGCCGGTCAGGCTGCGCTGGAGGACACCCCCAACCTACTGCCCGTGCTGAAAAAGGCTGGCGTTGTGGACGCTGGCGGCCAGGGCATTATGTTCATCTTTGAGGGCATGAAGCAGGTCTTTGACGGCGGCGAGATCGTTGCCGGTGCCGAAGTGGCCGCCAAGCCGAAGGTCTCCAGCGAGGCTGCCGGCAAGGGCGTGTTCACCGATGACCTGATGAAGGTCGAGGACATCAAGAACGGTTACTGCACCCAGTTCCTGCTGCACAAGGACCCCGGTGCCAGCGTGACCCGCCTGCGCGCTTTCCTGGAGTCCAACGGCGACTCCGTTGTGGTCATCGAGGATGACGATGTGGCCAACTGCCATGTGCATACCTCCGACCCCGGCATGATGCTGAGCGAGGCCATCAAGTACGGCTACCTGACCAACTTCAAGATCGAGAACATGCACGAGCAGTTCCTGGCCCGCCAGAAGCAGGCCAAGGGCTTGGAGAAGCAGGCCGAAGCCGAGGAGAAGAAAGACAGCGAGTTCACCTACGCAGCCGTTGACCCCGAGCGTGAGTACGGCTTTGTAGCCGTTGCCGCTGGCGAGGGCCTGAAGAATGTGTTCACCGACCTGGGCGTTGACGCAGTTGTCAGTGGCGGCCAGACGATGAACCCCTCCACCGAGGACATTCTGGCGGCCATCCAGAGCGTACCGGCCAAGGCTGTGCTGGTGCTGCCCAACAACAAGAACATCATCATGGCATCCGAGCAGGCACAGAAGCTGGCCGACCGCAAGGTCATCGTGCTGCCTACCCGCACCGTGCCCCAGGGCATGACCGCCATGCTGAACTTTGACCCCGAGCTGAAGCCCGAGGAGAACGCCGTTGGCATGATGCAGGCCGCTGACCACGTGAGCACCGGCCTGATCACCTATGCTGCCCGTGACAGCGAGTTTGACGGCAAGCCCATCAAGAAGGGCGAGATCATGGCGTTGGAGAACGGCAAGATCGTGGCTACCGGCACCGACATCGTGAAGATGACCTATCGCCTGGCCCGTTCGATGAAGAAGAAGGACAGCCAGTTCATCACTGTGATCTCCGGCTGCGATGTCAGTGATGAGGATGCTGAAAAGACCACGGAGATGGTGCGCACCAAGTGCGGCAGCAGTGTCGAGGTCAGCCACATCAGCGGCGGCCAGCCGGTTTACTACTACATGATCAGTGTGGAGTAATTGACGTTATAACATTGTAAAAGGCGAATTTGGGGGTGGATCCGAGTTCGCCTTTTTTGGTATATTCGCTTGCCCCCCTCCGCAGCAACCTTGCTATCACCACAACCCTACGCGTTATATTATTAAAAGTTCTTTTTCCCGTTTTCTTTCAAGAAAGCGGGAAACCCCGTGACAGAAAGGAGGTCCCGATATGGCGATGATCGATAGTTCCATCCAATACTTGAAGGGCGTCGGCCCGGCGTTTGCGAAAAAGTTTGAGAAGCTCGGCGTTACCACCATCCGGGACCTGCTGCTCTGCTACCCCCGCAAATACATCGATTATACCCAGCCCTACACCGTGGTCGGCGCGCCCTACGATTTAGACTGCTGTGTCCGTGCTACCGTGCTGCAAAAAGAGCCGGTCCGCCGCATCAAAGGCGGGCGGGCGCTGGTGCGGGTGCTGGCCGCAGACGATTCCGGTGTACTGGGGCTGTCCTGGTTCAACACGCCCTATGTGGCCGACAAACTCGTCATCGGCCAGACCTACTACTTCGAGGGTCGTATCGGTGGCAACATGACCCGCCGCGAACTGCTGCACCCGCTGGTGCGCACCGAGGCCCAGGTGGAGGCCTGCCCGTTTGTGGCCGTTTATCCCGGCACCGAGGGTCTGCCCGCCGCCCGCCAGGCATCCTGCGCCCAGGAGGCACTGCGGTACGTAAATGAACTGGCCGACCCGCTGCCGCCGGAGCTGCTGACCCGCTACCGCATGCCCACCAAGGCCCAGGCCGTGCGCAGCATCCATGCGCCCCAAAGCGCCGAGGATCTGGCCGGGGCGCGCCGCCGCCTGATCTTTGAAGAACTGTACATGCTGCAGATCGGCATTTTCCTGCTGCGCAGCCACGGGCGGCGCAAAACCAGCGCGCCGATGCACGAGATGGACCTCGCGCCGTTTTGGGGCAGTTTGCCCTACGCGCCCACCGGCGCACAAAAGCGCTCCACCGAGGAAATTGTCCACGACCTGTGCGGCGAGGTGCCGATGAACCGCCTGCTGCAGGGCGATGTGGGCAGCGGTAAAACGCTGGTAGCGGCGGCCGCCATCTGGTTTGTTGCGCAAAATGGCTGGCAGAGCGCCATGCTGGCCCCCACCGAAATTTTAGCCCGGCAGCACGCAGCTACACTGGCCGATCGGCTGGAACCGTTTGGTGTCAACGTCACGCTGCTGGTGGGCGGCATGAAAGCCAAGGAGAAGCGTGTCGCGCTGGAAGCCATCTCTGACGGCCGCGCCGGGCTGGTAGTAGGCACCCACGCGGTGCTGACCGATACGGTCGAGTTCAAAAACCTCGGTCTGGCTATCGTGGACGAGCAGCACCGCTTCGGCGTACGGCAGCGTGGCCTGCTGGCGGGCAAGGCCCAAAGCCCCCACCTGCTGGTGATGAGCGCTACGCCCATCCCGCGCACACTGGGCCTGCTGATGTACGGCGACCTGGATATCTCGGTGCTGGACGAACTGCCGCCCGGCCGCAAGCCCATCAAAACCTGGTTCATCACCGGCAAAAAGCGGCGGGATATGTACGGCTTCATCGAAAAGCAGATCGCCGCAGGGCACCAGGCCTATGTGGTCTGCCCGGCCATTGAGGAAAACGAGATGGACTCCGGGATGCAGGCAGTCAAAAAATATTATACCGAGACCGTCTGCCCGCTGCTGCCCAACCGGCGTATTGGTCTTTTGCACGGCAAGATGAAACCCAAAGAAAAAGACGAAGTGATGCTGAAATTCAAGGCAGGGGAGCTGGACGTGCTGGTCTCCACCACCGTCATTGAGGTCGGCGTTGACGTGCCCAACGCCACGGTCATGGTCATCGAAAATGCCGAACGGTTCGGCCTGTCGGCGCTGCACCAGCTGCGCGGACGCGTGGGGCGCGGCGCGGTGGATTCCTGCTGTATCCTCATTTCTGACAACGAGAGCGATGCCGTCAAAGAGCGGCTGCGTTTCTTGTGCCACACATCGGACGGCTTCGCTGTGGCAAAGTACGATCTCGAAAACCGTGGCCCCGGTGATTTCTTCGGCTCGGCCCAGCACGGCCTGCCTACTTTGCGGGTGGCGGACCTGGTGCAGGATACCCGCACACTGAAAGTGGCCCAGGAGGAAGCCAAGGCCCTGCTGGCCGTTGACCCCAACCTGGCAAGGTCGGAGCACCGTGCCCTGTCCGATGAGGTGGACCGCCTGTTTGCCACCGCAGGAGCGATGAATTGATTGTGAAAATCTTGATTCTCACCCTTTTATTTTCCCTTTCAATTTGCTATACTAATACTTGTATATCAACCAAAAGGAACCCATGCCTATGAAAAAGTTCTGCGCGGTGCTGTGCACCTTTGTGCTGGTGATCGTGCTGGGGCTGCCGGTGGCGGCGGAGGAAATCAACGGCTCGGCGGCGGATATTGCGCCGGACATCCTGGCTTCCGCAGCCTACGTGGTCAACCTGGATACCAACATTGTGGTCTACGAGAAAAACAGCGAGACCCCGCTGCAGGCCGCCAGCCTGACCAAGATGATGACGACCCTGCTGCTGCTGGAAAATTACCAAGGCCAGCTGGACACCATCAGTGTGACGGCCCCCAGCTACATCTATGATTTGATCTGGGAAAAAACCACCAACGCGTCCACAGCGGACATCCGCAAGGGCGAGACCCAGACCCTGCGCAATCTGCTGTACGCCATGATGCTGCCTAGCGCCAACGAGGCCGCCTACATCGTGGCCGACTATATGGGCGGCGGCAGCATCGATAACTTTGTGGCGATGATGAACGAGGAAGCCGCCCGCATCGGCTGCACCGGCACCACCTTTGCCGACCCCTGCGGCCTGGATACCAACAACGTAACCACCGCCCGGGATGCTTACCTCATTTTGCGGGCGTTGACGGCCTATGACATCTTCGCCACGGTCGTGTCTACCCCCAGCTACGATATGGGCACCAACGACCGCTACGTGACCCCCGGCACCTATATTATCCAAAACACCGATAAAATGCTGAACGAGGGCAGCGCCTACTACCGCAGTTACGTGCGCGGCGGCAAGACCGGCAGCCTGGGCGAGTGGCAGAACTTTGCGGGCTGGCACACCCAGGACGGCATCAGCTACATCAGTGTGGTGCTCAACGTGCCCTACGAGGCTGACCCCGACCAGGCCCGCCCGGCCCTGTACGAGACCGCTAAGCTGATGGATGTCATCTTCGACTCTTTTACCATCGCGGCGGCGTTGGACCCCACCCAGCCCATTACCGAGATCCCGGTGGATTACGCCACTCAGTCCGACACGGTAATGCTTTACCCCACGGACAATATGATGACCCTGCTGCCCAAGGAGGGCGGTGCGGCCCTGACCGAGCAGACCTTCAATCTGCCCAAAAGCATCGCGGCTCCGGTCAAGCAGGGGGATGTGGTTGGCACGGTTACGCTGACTATTGAGGGCGAAGTCATCGGCACGGCGGATCTGATCGCCGGCAGTGATGTGACCCGCAACCAGGTGCTGTACACCATCGCCCGTGTGGGCGAGTTCTTCTCCAGCACCTACTTTAAAGTTGTTGTTATGCTTACGATGATCGTCGTGGCTGTGTACGCGTTCCTGTTCGTTCTAGCAGCGGTAGGCGTACTGAATCCACGCAAAAAATTATCGGAAAAGCGTAAAAATAAATAAAGGACAGCACGGCGCTGAAAATGGCGCAGTATTGCCGATAAAAACCTCAGGAGGGGTTATCCATGTTAGACGTAAAACGCAACCTTACGACCATGACGGATTTCTACGAGTTGACCATGTCGGCCGGCTACCTGGATGAGGGGTATGTGGATAAGATCGCCGTCTTTGATATGTTCTTCCGCCGTGTGCCCGATGGCGGCGGCTACGCCATTATGGCGGGCTTGCAGCAGTTCATCGATGCCGTTGACCACCTGGAATTCACCCAGGAGGACATCGATTATCTACGCTCCACCGGTGCATTCAATGAGCCGTTCCTGAACTATCTGGCCAACTTCAAGCTGCACTGCAACATCTGGGCCATCGAGGAAGGTATGCCCATCTTCCCGCAGGAGCCCATCGTTACCGTGGAAGGCCCGGCCATTGAGTGCCAGCTGCTGGAGACCTTGTTGCTGGTCACCTTCAATCACCAGTGTCTGATCGCCACCAAGGCAAGCCGCATCGTGCGTTCCGCCGCCGGCCGCCCAGTCATGGAGTTCGGTGCCCGCCGCGCCCAAGGCTATGACGCTGCCTACTTCGGTGCCCGTGCCTCCTACATCGGCGGCTGCGGCTCTACTTCCTGCGTGATGGCCGCCCGCGACTTTGGCATCCCGGCCTCCGGTACCATGGCCCACAGCTGGGTGCAGATGTTTCCCACCGAGTACGATGCCTTTAAAAAGTATGCCGAGATGTACCCCGATGCCTGTGTGCTGCTGGTGGATACTTACAATGTGCTGCGCCACGGTGTGCCCGATGCCATCAAGGTGTTTGACGAGGTGCTGAAGCCCATGGGCAAGCGCCCCAAGGGCATCCGCATCGATTCCGGCGATATCGCCTACCTGTCCAAAAAAGCCCGCAAGATGCTGGACGAGGCCGGTTACCCCGACTGCACGATCTGCGCCTCCAACAGCCTGGATGAGTACATTGTCCGCGATCTGATCCTGCAGGGTGCCCGCGTGGACAGCTTCGGCATTGGCGAGAACATGATTACCGCCAAGAGCGACCCCGTGTTCGGCGGCGTGTACAAGCTGGCCGCTGTCAAGGAGGATGACGGCAGCTACACTCCCAAGATGAAGCTTTCCGAATCCGCCGAGAAGATGACCATCCCCTGCCTGAAGAAAGTCTGGCGTATCTACGACCAGGACGGCAAGGCCATGGCCGACCTCATCACGATGGCCGATGAGCAGGTCGAGACCCAGCACGGCATCACCCTGTTTGACCCTATCGAGACCTGGAAAGAGTGCACCTACGTCAACTGCACCGCCCGCTGCCTGTCCACCCCGATTTACGAGAATGGCAAGCGCGTCTACCAGTCCCCGAGCCTGGACGACATCAAAAAGTTCTGCAAGGCCCAGGTCAACACCCTGTGGGACGAGGTCAAGCGCTTCGAGAACCCGCACCGCTACTACGTTGACCTCAGCCAGAAACTGTGGGATACCCGCAGCGCCCTGCTGAAGAAACTGTCCAAGTAAAACATTACAAATTGGTTACAATACACCCCTCCTGCACATACTATGGCAGGAGGGGTGTTTGCTATGTTGGAGACGATTGTACTGTTTGCCCTGGGCGGGGCCGGGTACTAGGCTATTGAACTTGCCTGGCGGGGCACCACCCGCTGTACGTTTTTTACTGGCTCGTGCTCTGCTTTTGGGTGCTGCTGGTGCTGCGCGGGGCCGAAAATTTGCTTGAAAGACCGCTTTATCGTATCACAAAACGGGCTGTTGAGCCTTAAAGTCCGAATTATGGTACTTGCCATCCTGTATAATAAAAGCATACCAAGCCTAAAATGCAAAAGTAAACCTGAAGTTTTTCGAAAATTTAGACCTAAAAGTGTCTAGTTTACTTTTGCAATAGGTTTTCTGGTATACTGTTAATAAGTTAAGTTCGACCGCTGCCTGCGCAGGAAGGAGCAGGCAAATGAAATGCAATCTTACGCAAGGGCAGATGACTCTTACCGACCGCATTGCTATTGAAACTGGAATCTGTCACAAAGACTCGTTTCGGAAAATTGCGTTGTTTTTGCATCGTCATCCAACCACTATTTCGCATGAAGTCAAAGAAAACCGAACCTTTCTTCCCGGCAGCTATTTTCTCGGAAAAGACTGCTATTTTGTCCGCAAGTGCAAAGAACAACATATCTGCGGAAACAGCGAATGTACCCTGAACTGCTGCCGCTGCCGGATTGTTGACTGCCGAGCCAAGTGCTCTCGCTACCGTTCTACAGCCTGTCATCGCTTTGAAAAGCCTCCTTATGTCTGCAATACCTGTCCTGACAAAAAGCTGTGCAACAAAGACCGCTTCTTTTACAGCGCCAAGCACGCACAGGCTGCTGTTGACCGCAGGCGCTCAGAAAGCCGGAAAGGTTTTCAAATCACGGAAGAACAGCGTCAGGATTTAGATGCTCTGCTGACAAAGCTGGTGAAGAAAGGGCAGCCTTTAACGCACATCTATGCCGCACACAAGGACGAAATCCCGGTCAGTCTACGCAGCTTGTACACCTACATTGATTCCGGAAAGCTGACTATCCGCAACATTGATTTGCAGCGGAAAACCAGCTACAAGCCGCGTAAAAAGGGGCATGAGCCAAAGCTGGGGTTTCAGAACCAAGAGTTCCGCAATGGTCGCACCTACGCTGATTTTGAGAAAGTGATGAAGGTCAGTTTTTGCGATGCAGATGTTGTGGAAATGGACACTGTAAAAGGAGTTCGGGAAACGGGAAAACGACTTCTTACAATGATTTTCCGCAAGAATAGTGTGATGCTGCTCTTCCTGATGCCAGACGGTAAGGCAGAGTCTGTAAAGCGGGTATTTGATTACCTTGAAGCAGGACTCAGTCTGGATGTGTTCCGAAGGCTGTTCCCGATTATTCTTACTGACAACGGTGGTGAATTCAAGCGTGTAGATGACTTAGAGTATTCCGACGAACTCGAATACCGCACCGGTATTTTCTACTGTGACCCGATGGCTTCTTGGCAGAAGGCCCATATTGAAAAGAACCACGAGTTTATCCGTTATGCGATTCCCAAAGGCAAGAGCCTAAACTGCTATACTCAAAAAGATATTTCACTTTTGATGAACCATATTAACAGTACCACAAGACCCAGCTTGAACAACAAATCCCCTTATGATTTGCTTCTGCAGGAGGGAACCGAGGACGACTTCGCTCTTTGGGATTTCTTGCGGATGCAGCGTATCCCACCCGATGAAGTACATTTAGCACCGGACCTTTTCTCCTCTCAAACTTAACAACCATCTGCAAAAGCAGCGGTCGGCTTGACCATATTTCCTTACTTTGGCGGGTCGCGTTTACTTTTGCACAGAGGATTGCTACCCGCCTGTTTGCCATGTGCATTTTTGTGACGGAAGGTTCAATTTTCGGCTTACTTCTACGTTTGTACCTGCTGCCAGCAAGGTTTAAAGGCTCCATTTTTGCATTTCATGTTATGGGCGGTATCTCATATCCGGGTTTAGTTTTTCATTCAAGCCAAGCATACCAAGTAAATGTAGCAGGAAAGGCGGTACCACACCATGACCCAGCAGTTTCGTTACGTAGCAGGCCACATCGAAGTTTATTCGGAGTACGGCGAGTTCCTTTTCTCGGCCGATACCATGCAGGAAGCATGGGAGGAACTGTCCGTGTAATGCGTACAGATGCAACCTAAAAATGTACAACGTGCCGAAATGGTTTAAAGTATACAAATAACTTTTGTAAGTTTGTACAAAATGCAACTTGCAAAAGACGGACTTATCGCATATAATGAAGACAGAAAAGGAAAGGCGATACCGCAAAAGGCCAAGGGCCTGCAGCGGCGGTGCCGCCTCCCCAAAAAGACCCACCAAAAACGGAAAGGAGATGGGTTATATGTTAAAGCTGCACACGTTAGCCGAATGGATGCATGGTTTCCTGGAACCTGCCCCGCCGTATGGCCTGCCGGAGGAAATGTATAACGATGTGATGCCGTCTGGTATCCACCGTTATAACCGTTATGGTGATGGTATGTAAGGCAAACCTATAAACGCGGTTTCCCCCAAACCGCAGCAGAGTAAAACCTCCCAGCAAGCAGCCGCCCGGTGCCGACACGCAAGTGTCTGGCACCGGGCAGCTTTTTGTCGTTCCGCTTGCATTTTTGGCCCAAAAGGCGTATGATATAAACTATCCTTTTATGACCTGGGGCGGCACATTGCCGCAGCCGCGCAGCGCCCTGCGCATCCCGGGCAAACCAAACAATGGGAGAAACGTATGAAACTTATCACCTTTACCGTGCCGTGCTACAACTCGGCCGCTTATATGGACCACTGCATCGAAACCCTGTTGCCCGCTGGCGAGGAAGCCGAGATCATCCTGGTAGATGACGGCTCCAAGGACGACACCGGCAAGATCGCCGATGCCTACGCCGAAAAGTACCCCACCATCGTCCGCGTTATCCATCAGAAGAACGGCGGCCACGGCGAGGGTGTCAACCAGGGTATCCGCAATGCCACCGGCATGTACTTTAAAGTGGTGGATTCCGATGACTGGCTGGACACCGATGCCCTGGCGAAAGTCATGGAGGTGCTGCGCGCCCAGGCGAACGCCGAAAAGCCGGTGGACCTGGTCATGGCAAACTATGTGTACGAGCATGTGTCCGATAACACGCGCAACATCGTGGATTATACCGGTATCCTGCCCGAGGGCCGCGTGTTTAAGTGGAGCGAAATCGGCCACTTCCCGCCGAACAAAAACATCCTGATGCACAGCGTCATCTACCGCACCGAGGTCCTGCGCAAGTCCGGCATGGTGCTGCCCAAGCATACTTTCTACGTGGACAACATCTTCGTTTATCAGCCGCTGCCCGAGGTTGAGACCATCTACTACCTCAACCTGGATCTCTACCGCTACTTCATTGGCCGTGACGACCAAAGCGTCAACGAGAAAAACATGATCAAGCGCGTGGACCAGCAGCTGCGCGTCACCCGCATTATGATGGAAGCTGTGGACGTTTACGCCCTGCCCGTCACCCAGGACAAGCTGCGGGCCTATATGCTCAACTATTTCTCCATGATGATGGCGATCTCCAGCATCTTCCTGACGCTGGACGGCAGCCCCGAAGCCATGGAAAAGCGCAAGCAGCTGTGGGCCGACCTGAAAGCCCACGACAGCCGCCTCTACCGCCGCTGCCGCCTCTCGGTGGCCGAAGCCTGCAACCTGCCCGGCTGGCTGGGCTGCAAGCTCAGCATCGGCGGCTACCGCATCGCCCAAAAGCTGTTCAAGTTCAACTAAGGGGTGCCCATGCAGTACAAAACGATTTTATTCGATCTTGACGGCACCCTGACCGATTCCGCCCCCGGCATCCTCAACTCGGTGCGGTACGGCTGCCGCAAAATCGGTATCCCCGTGCCGGACGAAGCCACGCTGCGCCGTTTCCTTGGCCCGCCGCTGATCGATTCGTTCCACAACCTCTGCGGCCTGACCGATGCCGATACCGACCGCGCCGTGGCGGCATTCCGGGAATATTTCCCTGACAAGGGCCTGTTTGAAAACGAGGTCTACCCCGGCATCCCCGCGCTGCTGGCCGACCTGCATGCCCGCGGCTGCCGGCTGGTGCTGGCTACCAGCAAGCCGGAGGAGTACGCCCGCCGCATTATGGAGCATTTTGACCTGACGCAGTACTTTACCGCCATCTGCGGTGCTACCCTGGACGAGACCCGCACCGATAAGGCCGAGGTCATCGCCTACGCGCTGGACACCATCGGCCTGACCGATAAAACCGACGTGGTCATGGTCGGCGACCGCGAGCACGATGTCATCGGCGCGAAGAAGAACGGCTTGCCCTGCATCGGTGCCCTCTACGGTTACGGCTCCCGCGAGGAACTGCAATCCGCCGGCACCGCCGCCATCGCGGACACGGTGGAGGATTTGCATAACCTGCTGACCGCTTAAAAGATAGAACAACCCCCGGCCTGCACTTTTTATGGTGCAGGCCGGGGGTCTTTGTCTATTCGCTTATTTCTGTGTCTTGATCTCCACGGTCCGGCCGCCCAGATTTTCATAAATGCGGTGGGAGACCGAGAGCACCGTGCGCCCGGCGGAGGCCCGGCGCAATGCTTCCAACACGCGGGCTTCCGTTTCAGCGTCCAGGTTGGCGGTGATCTCGTCCAGTAGCAGCACAGCGGGGTCCGCCGCCGCAGCGCGGGCGATGGACAGCAGCTGCCACTCGCCCTGGGAGAACATGCCCTCGCTGCACGGGGTGTCGTACCCATTGGGCAGCGCTTCGATCGCCCCATCGATGCCCGCCAGCTGGGCCGCATGTTTGGCCATTTCGGCGGTGATCTGCGGGTCGCCCAGCGTGATCTGGGCCAGCACCGTGCCGGGCACACGGGCAAAATGCTGCTCCACACAGCTGATGCAGGTGCGGCGCTCCCGGTCAGTGATCTCCGCCACCGGCACACCGCCGATGGTGACGGTGCCACTCTCGGCCGGGTACAGGCCCAGCAACAGCTTGAACACGGTGCTCTTGCCCGCGCCGGTGCGGCCGATCAGCGTGACCTGCTCGCCCTGGCGTACCGTCATCGAGAAGTCGTTCAGCACGTGCTTTTCGCCGTAGCCGAAGGTCACGTGGGAAAATTCCACATCACCCCGGGCCGCTTTAGTGCGCTGCGCGGAAATTTCCCGTTCCGGCTGGGCCAAAAATGCATCGATGCGCTTAACGCCTGCCATGGCGGACTGAATCGTCTGGATCTCCATGCCCAGACTTTCGATAGGCGTAAAAATGCGCGATATGTAGTTGATAACGGCCACCGAGGTGCCGACTGACATGCCGAATAGATTCAGCACCACCGCATTGCCGGAGGCCGAAAGTAGCATAACAATGCCCACCACCACGGCGTTCAGCAGCAGCACAACGGGGGAATAGATGGCATCGTAAAAGTTGGTGCGCTCCATGGCGGCGTAGCTGTCGCCAATGCGCTTGTCATAGCGGCGCTCCATGTAGGCTTCCATGCCCAGCGCGCGGATGGTGCGGATGTTGTGCAACGTCTCCGGCACCTGGCCGGAAACGGCGGCCACAGCCCGGCGGTTGTCCAACTGGGCGGCCAGCATCCGCTTTTGCACGTGGAGGGTAAACACCGCAAACAGTGGCAGCACCAGCAGCAAAATCAGCGCCAAGCCGGAATTTTTCACGGCAATGACCGCCATGATGGAGAGGATGCGGCAGGCATCTGCCACCATGCTGATGATGCCGGAGGTGAACAGCGCTTCCACCGTGTCCACATCGCCGGAGAACCGCGCCGCTACCTCGCCGGGGTTCTGGTCCACCAGGGTGCTGGCGGGCAGCTGCGTCAATTTGTGGGACATTTCGGACCGCAGCGCGTGAGTCATTTTTTGCCCAAACAGCACCAGCAGACTTTCCTGGGCCGAGGACAGCACCCCCTCCAGCGCCAGGCTGGCAAAGTAGACCAGCACCACCCAGATCGTCAGCGGTAGGCACGCCGTCAGGCCATCGATGATCCGCGCCAGCAGCAGCGGCGGCAGCAGAGAAGCAACGACTGACGCAGCAACGCATAAAATCGTGCCAACGGTCAGCAGATGGTGCGTCCGGGCCGCCATGTGGATGGCCGCAAACACGCCGTTTTTATTCTTCGTTTTCATGCTGCTGTCCTCCTGTCGGGCTTTCGTATAACTGGCGGTAGGCTGGTACGGCGGCCAACAATTCCTCGTGGGTGCCCACGGTGGTTTTGCCGTCCTCTATAAAAATTACACGCTGCATCTGCGGAAAATGGTACAGCCGGTGGGAGATCAAAAACACAACTTTGTCTTTGGCGTAGGTTTGCAGGTTGGCAAACACGGTGTCCTCGGTGCTACGGTCCAGCGCCGAGAACGGGTCATCCAGCACCAGCACCGGCCGGGGATGCGCCAACGTGCGGGCCAGCGCCAACCGCTGGGCCTGCCCGCCGGAAAGCCGTGTGCCGCTGGGGCCGATCACGGTGTTCGCGCCCTTTTCCATAGCCAGTACTTCGTCTTTCAGCGCCACGGCGGAGAGGTACGGCATCGGGTCCTGAGCGCTGCCGCAAAGCACGTTGTTTTGCACGATGTCAGCGCTCAACTCCGGGTCATGGCCCAGGTAGCCAACGGTGGCCGAGATCTCCCGCGGTGTCAGGGCAGAGAATTCCCTGCCGCCGAACCGGGCAGAGCCGCCATAGGTATTCTCACACAAAAATACACGACCCAAAGTGGATTTTCCGCAGGCCACCGGCCCCGTAATGCCGATGATATCCCCCGGATGGGCCGTCAGGTTCAGGCCCGCAAAAATCGGCGTGTCCGTATAGGCAAAGGACAAATTTTCCAGCGTCACATCGGCGGGGGCGGGAACGGCCAGCTCATCCAGTTCCTCCGGCAGTTTCATCAGCGGCTTGATGCGCTTCCAGGAAACTTCGGCCTTCTGCACCGCGTTGAACAGCTTGGCCACTTTCGACGATTTCACGGTCAGCTTGGTAAAGCAGGAAAGAAACGTGGTGAACGCCGCGATGTCCCAAACCTGCCACCCGGTGCCCAGCACGTTTTTGGTGCCGAACCACAGGATGAACAGCACGCCCGCCTCGGACACGGCCAGATACAGCGGCGGCAGGGCCGACTGCCACACGTTGCTGCGCACGGCCATCTTTTCGTAGGTGGTCAGCACGTCCTCGTACCGCTGCTCGCGGGCGGTCTCGCAGCCGTAAATGCGGTAGGTGGCGGCGTTCTGGGCGCGGTCCAGCGTGGCGGCGCTTAACGCACCGGCGGCCTTTTTGTAGGCGGCACCTTCACGCTGCACCGGCTTTTTCATCCACGCTGCGCAGACGTAGGAGACCGGCGTAAACAGCAGGCTCAACAGCGCCAGCCGCCAGTCATACACCAACAGCATGACAACGTAGCCCACCAGCGCCACGCCGGTATCAAAAATTTCGGTGGTGAATTTCCGCATGCCCTCCACGCAGTCGTCCACGTCAGAGATGGCTTTGGTCATCAGTTCGCCCGCGCCCTCTTTTTCCAGCGCAGCGCGGCTCTGGCGCACCAAGTTGGCGTACAGGATGCCTTTCATCCGGCGGTTGATGTTGTTGGCAAAGCGGCGCACATAAAAGCGCTTGATGAACCGCGCCGCCTGCACCACCAGCGTGACCACAATGTAGGCCAGCACCAGCATAGCCATGGCCGCAGCAGTCTGGCTGCCGCCCAAGATATCGGCCAGGCACTGGGCCAGCCGCCCCTCAAACCAGGGGGTAGCCAGCAGGCCGATGTTGTAGATAAGGCCCGAGGCGGTGACCAGCGCCAGCGGCAGCCACTCCAGGCGGAAGTAGGAGGCAATGCAGTCCGGGCGGAAAGGCTTGTTATTCTGCATTTTCCGTTTCACCCCCGGCGGTTTGCGTAAAATGCGGGAACCCCGCACGGCTCTCGGTTTTAGAGACCGTGTACAGCTTATGCAGTGTCGCAGCAAAGGCGGCGGCTTCGTCGGCGGGCAGGGTACTGGTCAGATATGCGTAAAACTCGGCTTCGATCTCCGCCTTGGAGGATTTCAGGCTCTCGGCCTTCTCGGTGGGGTACAAAAGCTGGCTGCGCCGGTCGTTGGGGCTGGCCTTGCGCACCAGATAGCCTTTGGCTTCCAGGTTCTTTGTGCGCCGGGCAATGGCCGCCTTGTCAGCATGCAGCAGCTCGGCCAGGGCCGCCTGGGTGCAGCCGGGGTGATGCCGCAGCGCGTGGATCAGGTCGATCTCCGCCGTGCCTACGCCCTTTTCCCGCAGGGTGCACAGCACAAGCTTTTCGGCCTCGCGGGCAATTTTGGTGATTTTGCGTTCAGTAATATCCATAGGCCGCCTCCGTTTTTATAGGATTTGCGAAAGGCCCCTTGTGCAAAGGGGGCTGTCAGCGAAGCTGACTGGGGGATTGTGACCTTGCGGATGAATCGACTGCCCCCCATGAGGTTACAATCCCTCCGTCTGCGCTAACGCGCAGCCACATCCCTTTACACAAGGGAGGCTTTTTGGTGTTTCGATGTATCTACATCGTTGTACGTACAACTATTATAGCCGGATTTCCCCGTTTGTCAAGAAATGTGAAAAAATTATCCCCGTTGCGCAGTGCAAAAAAGCACAAAAAACAAAATAGGCATACCCAACTGCCCCAATTTGTGGTATACTTGTTTTATATTATGGTTTAAGGAAGGGTTCCTGTTATGTATCAGATGGGTGACAGTAAATTGGAAGTCCGCGAACTGCTGGTCAAGGCGTTCGCTACTGCGTGGGAGGCCGGGGATAAGACCGTTGACCGCGATACGTATATCAACAGCAGCATCAACGTGATCGACTCTCTGCAGGTCGGCCCCGAGATGATCTATGGCGAGGAAGGCCAGGGCTTGCTGGAGGGCGAACTGGACCACCTGCCTGACCTGCTGCGCGCCGATGGTGCCTGGGTTTACTACGAGGTCCCGGCCGAGAACTTTTTCATCCTGACCTGGATGCTGGATGCCGAAAAGGCTGCCGAGAAAGTTGCTTCGCTGCAGGACGAGGAAGGCAGCCTGGCCTGCATTGTGAATCTTTCGCAGGAGTGGCACCGCGCTTAACACACCGCAAAACCAGGGAAAGGGGGACAGCACCATGAACCATGACGGCATCTATCTGCCGCGGGATGTCATCGGCCTTTTGCAAACACTGCAAAGCGCCGGGCACACCGCCTATGTGGTGGGCGGCTGTGTACGCGACAGCCTGCTGGGCCGCACCCCCGGGGATTGGGACATCTGTACCTCGGCCCGGCCGGAGGAGATGCGCCGCCTGTTTGCCGACCACCAGCTGATTTTGACCGGCGAAAAGCACGGTACGGTGGCGGTGGTGCTCCACGGAAAACCCTACGAGATGACCACCTACCGCCTGGACGGTGATTACCACGACCACCGCCACCCCGATGCGGTGCAGTTTGTGGATGACCTGCCCAAGGACCTGGCCCGGCGGGATTTTACCATCAACGCCATGGCCTACGCCCCGGGCAAGGGAATTATTGATTTATACGGCGGGCGGGCCGACCTGGCGGCGGGTATCATCCGCTGCGTGGGCGACCCCGCCCAGCGCTTTGCCGAGGATGCTTTGCGCATTCTGCGGGCGCTGCGCTTTTCGGCCCGGCTGGGCTTTGCGTTGGACGAAGCCACCGCCCAGGCTGCCTTGCAGGCGCGGGACACGCTGCAGAGTGTGAGCGCCGAACGCATTTATACCGAGATCGATGGCCTGCTCGGCTCCACCAACGCGGGGCCGACACTGGCCAAGTACGGCGAAATTCTGGCCGGTGCGGTGCCCGAAGTGCAGGACTGCATCGGCTGCACCCAGCCCGGCCGCTGGCACTGCTACGATGTGTGGCAGCACTCGGCCGTGGCGGTGGAAAAGCTGGATCTGCGCGGCCAGGATACCCGCGGTGCGCGGGTGCTGTGCTGGGCGGCGTTTTTGCATGACATCGCCAAACCCCAGTGCCGCAGTGTGGGCGCGGACAGTGCGGCCCACTTTAAAGGCCACAACCAGCGGGGCGCGGTGATGGCCCGCACGATTCTGCGCCGTCTGAAAGCCCCCGGTTATCTGATCGAGGGTGCTACCGGGCTGATCGCCATCCACGATGCCCCGGTCCCGGCGGGAGATACCGCCATTTTAAAAAGCCTGAACCGCTACGGCGCGGTGTTTCTGCACCGGCTTTGTGCGCTGAAATATGCTGATCTGGCTGCCCACGCCGACACGCCGGAGGTCAAAGCCCGGCGGGATGAAGTGGCCGCCTTTGAAGCCCGGATGACCGAGCTTTCCAAGACCGCCTGCTACACCATGCGCCAGCTGGCCGTAAACGGCGGCGACTTAATGGAAGCCGGTCTGCCCGCCGGTCCTGCAGTGGGGGCCACCCTCCAACGCCTGCTGACCGCCGTCATGGAGGGCTGTGTACGGAACGAAAAAGCTGCGCTGCTGGAATTTGCATTGAGTTGAAACGAAAAGGGGAAGGTATGATCTTTGGCATCGGCACCGACCTTTGCGCGGTGGAGCGCATGGCGAAAAAACTGCAAAAGCCCGCCTTTGTGCAGCGCGTTTTCTCCCTGGCAGAGCAGGAGGTGCTGAACGCCCGGGGCGGTACCCACCGTGCCGAGACCGCTGCCGCCAACTTTGCCGCCAAAGAAGCTTTTTTAAAAGCCGCGGGCACCGGCCTGGGTGGTTTTGCGCTGGCGGATCTGGCGGTGCTGCGCAAGGAAAGTGGTGCACCGTATTTTGCCTTAACTGGTCCCGCCGCCGAATGGGCCGCCGCCAACGCCCTGACCCCGCACCTGTGCCTGACCCACGAAAACGGCCTGGCTGGCGCGTTTGTCATTTTAGAACAAAATAAGTAACAACCGGAAAGGAGGTCCGCCGTGTCAACAAAAGCCCCCCGCGCCAGTAACCTGGAACTGCTGCGCATCCTGAGTATGCTGCTTATCATCGGCGACCACCTGACCGGCCAGGGCGGCATTGCCGATTATTCTACGCTGCCGTCCGCTTTCGTGTTCTGCCTCATCGGTTGCGGCTCCCGTATCGCCTGCACGGTGTTTGTGCTGGTGGGCGGCTGGTTTTTGTGCGAACAGACGTTTAAAACCCGCCGCCCGCTCTCGCTGTGGCTGTCGCTTTGGCTGTACACCGTGCCGGTCACGCTGCTGTGCAGGCTGGCCGGGCTGGATGTCTCCCTCGGCGCGCTGCGCTGGGCGGCGTTCCCTGCCAGCACCCGGCAGCTGTGGTTTGTCTCGGACTATCTGGTGCTGCTGCTTTGTGTGCCGCTGCTCAACCGGCTATTGCGCAGCCTGCCCCGCCGCGCCCACAAGGGTGTGCTGCTGGTGCTGGCTGTGCCGCTGATCGTGTACCCCACCGTGTTTGGACAGGATGGCATTTTGGGCGATACCGCGTGGATGTTCCTATACGATTACCTGCTGGCCGCCTACCTGCGCCGCTGGCCGGATAACCGCCTGTCTCAATTTTTAAACCGCCCCGTCGCGGCCCTCGGCCTCGGGTTGGGGCTGCCGCTGGTCAACATCGCCCTCCGCGCCGTGCTGGAATACCAGGGTGCGACCGACAGCAAAGCGTTCCAGTACATCGCCTACTACCGCACGGCGCTGGGGGCTCTGCCCAGCCTGCTGGCGGCGCTGGCGCTGTTCCACTTTTTCAAAAACTTGGATCTTGGTAGCAACCGGTTCATCAATGGGCTGGCGGGCACAACTTTGGGTGTCTACATTCTGCATCAGGTCCCTGTGCTGCGGGACTTTTTGTGGAACGGCATCTTCCACGCCCAGGCGCACCATGGCTCGGCCGGGTACACGCTGCTGGTCATTGTGCTGACCTTTGCAGGCTGCTCGGCCATCGACACGCTACGCACTAAGCTGATTATGAATCCATTGCAGCGCAGCCGCGTCTTTACGGCCCTCTGCGCCAAAGGTGACGCGCTGGCCGCAGAAATCGAAAAACCAAATGATTAAAAGAACCTCCTTTCGCATATACTTTAAGTAAGTAAACGAGAGGAGGTTTTGTTTATGGAAGTGCACAGATACGAGGCTTTTTACGCCAATTTAAGCTCTGTTGTGGGCAGCGAGCAGGGCCGCATTCCAGCAGATGACATGCGCCGCGTAGACGAAGTCCTGGGGGTATCCATGGGGCGGGAAAGCCAGAACACCCACCTGGACAGCGGTTATTTCTGAGGCTCGGCGGCATCTTCCTCCACGCTGACAGGCACACCGCGGTGCTCCACCGGCGTGGAGAACACGATCTGGGTGCGGGTGCGGCCAAACTGCTGCAGGTGGTTGATGAACTGGTCCAGTTCCTGGGTGGTGGCAAACAGCACCTCGATCAGCATGCTGTAATCGCCGGTCACGCAGTTGCACTCCACCACATGGGGGCAGCTTTCAATGTAGGGGTAAAATTCCGGCTTGCGCTGGGGGTCCATGTCCAGGTTGATAAACGCCTTGACCATGTACCCCAGCATGGGCGCGGCCACCTGGGCCTGGTAACTCATGATCGCGCCGGAGCTTTCCAGCCGGGCCATGCGGGCCGACACCGCAGGGCTGGATAAAAATACGCGGTCGGCAATTTCTTTCAGCGGTGCGCGGGCATCCTTTTGCAGAATGTCCAAAATCTTTCTGTCGATACGGTCCATAGCTTCCCCCTAAAATACCCTCTAAAAAAATAGACACGACCCCCACTAACGGTGCGTCATTGCACCGCAAGCAGGGGCCACTTTACTATGTGAAGTATTTTAGCACACAAAACCGGAAAAGTAAAGTGCTGGCTGAAAAAAATTAAATGAGGCTTTTAGCGGTTCCACTCCGGCATATCCGGGAACACCTCCCGCGCGCTGAATAACTGCTCGTTATGGTACATCTCAAAATGGCAGTGGTTCCCGAAAGAATTGCCGGTATTGCCCACGTAGCCAATCACCTGCCCCTGCTCCACCACATCGCCCACGTGTACCACCTGGGCCGA
This sequence comes from Coriobacteriaceae bacterium, assembly GCA_963588145.1. Taxonomy (GTDB): domain Bacteria; phylum Bacillota; class Clostridia; order Oscillospirales; family Ruminococcaceae; genus Gemmiger. The sequence goes on along the minus strand of CAVAGJ010000001.1, from coordinate 112,830 downwards.
CATGTGGGCATACAGCGTCTGGTAGCCGTTGCCGTGGTCAATTTTTACGTAGTTGCCCCAACTCCAATGGCGGGTGCTTTCCACCACTGTGCCGGCATCGGCGGCGTAAATTTCGGTGCCGTAGGGTGCGGCAATGTCCACGCCCCGATGGTAGTTGATGCCGGGCCGCAGGTCCGCCCAACGGGAAATATGCCGGTAGGCGGGTACGGGCCAGATAAAGCTGCCGGTGCTCAGCTTGCCGATCATCCCGCTTTGCAGCCGTGTGCCCCGGCGGATGATCTCCGGCACCGGCTCAGCGGTACGGCTTACGTTCAGCACACGGCTGTCCACCTCGATGTCGTCCTCATACACCACCTCGTAGGTCACGGTCTCGCGGCCCGATACGCCGGTCTGCACAGTTTCGCTTTTGCCAAAGTCCAGCGTGTCGTCCTCTACAATTTGGGTGCTGTAGGCAAGTTCCTGCTCGTATCGCTTCCGGCGGCGGATCTGAACCCGCAACAGTTCAGCGTTATCAGCCTGCAGGGCAGCCACCACCTCGGCATAGGGGCTGACCGACCCGGTCAGGTAGATGCCGTCCACCAGTTCCAACGCATGGGCAAACACCACGCGACTGTCGGCATCGGCGGGGGTTATGTAGGGGTGGCGAGTGGCAGCCAGTAAGGTGCGCAGGTGGTCACCCTCGGTGGTCACAAACCGCAGGGTGCCGTCTACATATACGGCAGTGCCTTCGGTGATCTCGCTGCCGCTGGCCTGCAAAATGGCGTTGGCGATCTCGCCGGGGGCCATCGTGTCAGCGCTGACGGCCAGCGTAAAGTCCGGGTCCAGGTCCCAGTCGGGCACGGTGGCACCCGCCGCTTCCAGCAGGGCGCGGGCGGTGTTCACGCGGGCCTGTACATCGGCGCGGGCAGTGTCAAAGTCCTGCTCACTGGCTACATAGCCCACCACCGTGCCGTTCACTTCCACCCGCAGGGCAAAGGGCTGGGCCAGTGTGGTGCGCACCATCCACGCAAAGGCCAGTGCCCCCGCCGCCGGAACCATCAGCCCCAGCCATGCTTTGGGATGCCGCAGGGCCTGCCGCAGCTGGATACACCCCAGCACGGCGGGGCGCAGCAGCGCCGCCAGCAGCGTGCCCAGCGCCCGCCCAAACCAGCGGGCAAAGGCGGCCAGCCCACGCGCAAGGCAAAGGAGCCGATACTCCACATAAAAGCCAAACCAATACAAAAAGTCGTTGCTCATTGCGGTACGTAAGTCAGCGGGTTCACGCGGGCGCGATTGACCCGCAGCTCCAGATGCAGGTGATAGCCGCCGCCCCCGGTGCTGTAGACGTTGCCGGTGTTGCCTACGTAGCCGATGACCTGCCCCTTGGTCACAGCGCTGCCCTGGCTGACGGCGATGCTGCGTAAATGGGCGTACAGGCTGTCGTAGGTATTGCCGTCGTCGGCCGTGCCGTGGCTGATCTGCACACAGTTGCCATAGCTGTACATGGTGGCGGCCGCGCTTACGATGTCATCGGCAATGGCGTAGACCGGCGTGCCGCCCGGGGCGGCAAAGTCGGTGCCCCGGTGGGGGATGCCCCAGGGGTCGGCCTCGCCAAACTGGGTGGTGATGCGCCCGTAGCTGTCCAGCGGACAGCGGAAGGCAAGGCTGGTCAGGTGCAGGTCGGCGGTGGTGTACTTGCTGCATTGGGCGCGGGCGTAGGCGTCCAGGTCCGCCGTGGCCTGCAGGTAGGCTTTGCGGGCGGCTTCGGTCACCACGGTCTGGGCCTGTTCGGCGGCCTGCTGCTCGGTCAGGGCGGTGTTGGCCTCCTGTAAGGCGCTGCCCAGCTGGGCCTGGGTGGTTTGCAGGGCCGTCTGCTGGGCGTCCAACGCCGCGCGGGCCGTCTCGGCTTTGTCGGCAGCGGCCTGGGCTTCGGCGTTCAGCTGTGCCAGGCCGGCACTGTTGTGGTCGGCCAGTTCCCGCAGCGTTTCGGCAAAGGTCAGCATTTCGTACAGGCTGCGGGCCTGCATCAATAGGGAAATGCTGCCGCTGCCGTCCAGCAATTGCATCGCGCCCATCTGGCTTTTGCAGCGGGCCAGACCGGTGTCGTACTCGGCCTGCTTGTCGGCCAGCGCCTGGGCGGCCTGTTCGGCAACTGCGGTGCGCTCGTCCAGGGTGCGCTGGGCTTCCTGCAAAGTGGTGTACAGGTCGCTCAACTGGGCGGCGACTTCGGCGCTCTGCCCCTGCAGCTGGTCGATCTGGCTCTGGGTCTCGCTTTGCTGGTTTTGCAGGTTTTTCAACTCTTGTTGGGCTTCGTTGTAGGCTTGTTGGGCTTGGCTCTGCTTTGCCGATAATTCGTCCTTTTTGTTATCGGCATGCGCGGTAAAGGGCGCAAAAAGAGTGCAAAAAAGCAGCCCCGCCGCCAACAGGGCGGGGCCGAGAAAAGAATATTTCATGGGTATGTTACCTTATTACATGGTAAGCAGGAGCTCGCAAACCGTCTGCGGGTCCACGGGTTCGCTGTTTTTCAGCACTTCCCAGTGCAGGTGCGGGCCGGTGCTGGCCCCAGTACTGCCGCAGGCGGCGATCTCCTGGCCTTGCACGACCTTCTGCCCGACCTGCACTTTCACGCTGCCCAGGTGGCTGTACCGCGTCTGCCACGAGGCACCATCGCCCATGCCGTGGTACAGTACCAGATAGTAGCCGTCCTCCTCGTTATAGTCGTACTCGGTCACGGTACCATCGGCTGCGGCCAGCACGGCAGTGCCCTCCGGGGCCGCCAGGTCCACACCGGTGTGGTTTTGGGCAAAGGTGCTGCTCACCCGCACATCATCAGAAAGGACGAGCGGCAGCGAAAAGGCAATCGCCTGCGCCCCTTGGCCGCCCAGGACCGTATCCAGCGCACTAAAGGCATTGTTCAGCTTGGCGGCAACGCAGCGGTCGATCAGCTCTTGCCGCTCCTCCTCGGTCGGCTCGGCGTGGTCGCCCTCGCCATGGTAGGCGGTAAACCAGCGCGGCGAGGTCAGCACACCGTCCACGTACATCTCAAAATGGCACTGGTTGCCGGTGGTTTGACCGGTGCTGCCCACATAGCCGATCAGCTGCCCCTGCACAACGCTCTGCCCGGTTTGTACGATAGAACTTTGCAGGTGGGCGTACAGGGTGCGCCAGCTGTAGCCCTCGCCGTTCGTGCCGTGGTCAATGACCACAAAGTTGCCCCAGCTGTAATGCTCGGCAGCCTGGACGACAACGCCGTCGGCCGCAGCCAGCACATCGGTGCCGGGGTCGGCGCACAGGTCATCGCCGCGGTGAACATCGCCCTTAAAGCGGGAAATGTACTTGTAATCCGGCACAGGGTCGATAAACAGCGGGCTGTTGCCGGGATCCTTCAGCAGCGGCAGCTGGGCCGTACTTGCCACAGTGGTGGGCGCTTCTGTCGGCTCCGGGCTGGGCGCGGGCGTGGCTTCCGGCTCGGCGGCTTCGGCAGTTTCCGATGTTTCGGGCGTAGAGGCGGGGGTGTTCTCCAAAGTGGGGCGCACCATGCAGGCCGTCATGCTGGTGGCGATGACCACGGCGCAGATTACCATCGCCCCGGCCCCCAGGCGGCGATAGTGCAGCAGGTGTACGATGCGGGTCTTGGCGCTGCCCTGCCCAAAGGCCAGGCTGCCGGGCACACCGCGCCCCTGCATGGCAAACCGCAGGATGCTCTCGCAGTAGGCGTTGCGGGCGGCGGGGGACTGGCCGCGCACGGCGGCTTCGTCACAGGCGGCTTCCATGTCGCGCTCAAACTCCCGGAAGGCCAGCCACGCCAGCGGATTGAACCAGTGCAGGCAAGCCACGGCGTAAAACAGGGGTTTCGTCAGCGGGTCGCCCCGGCGGATGTGGGTGCGCTCGTGCAAAATCACGGCATCCCGGGCGGGGCCTTCCAGCCCGGCGGGCAGGTAAACGCGGGGCCGCAGCAGCCCCAACGTAAAGGGCGCGGGCACACAGGAACCGCTGTAGCAGCCATCCGGCGTTTTGCAGGCTAGCGCCACCTGGCGGGATAACCGCAGGTAGCCCCACACGGCGCGCACGGCCAGCAGTACCACGCCCACGGCCCACACCGCCGCCAGCAGATGCCATACGGTCAGCGTGGCATACCAGGGCGTGGGTGCGGCGGGGGAGGTGGGCACCATGGCGGGCAGGCCCGGGGCGGTAAGTTCCGGCTGGGCCAGGGCCTGCACGGTGTCAGCGGCCTCGGCCAGCTGGGTATTCTGCGGGCGGGGCAGGGCAAGAGGGATGCCAAAGGGCAGCACGAACCGTAGCCCTACGGCCAGCCACAGCCAGCACAAAAACCGGCTGGGTGCATGGGCACGGCGCAAAATGCGGCAGACGGCCCAGGCCGCCAGCGCCGCCGCGCCGCCCCATAGGCTGAGCAGCAAAAACGAAAGCACGGTGCTGCGCATAATGTTCACCCCTCTTTCGATTGGGCCGCGTCCAGCAGGGCGCGGATCTCGGCCGCTTCGGCCGCGCTGATGGGCTTCGAGTTCAAAAACGCGGCCACAAACCGGGGCAGACTGCCGTCAAAGGTCTTGTCCACCACGGCGGCGCTCTCGGCGCACTGCACTTCCTCCTTTTTTACCAGGCTGGTCACAGTGCCGCCCTCGTTTTGCAAAATGCCGCGCTCGCACAGTTTTTTCAGCACGGTATAGGTGGTGCTCTTTTTCCAGCCCAGTTCGGCGGCGGCCAGTTTGACCAGCTGGCCGCTGGGCAGGGGCTCGTTATCCCACACCAGGCAGGCAAAACGGTATTCGGCTTCAGCTAAGTGATTCATAGGTTTCTCCTTTGGTCTACAGGGATAGACTTCTTCTGCTTTTAGTCTATCACAGTAGACCAAAAATGTCAACAAAAAAACTTTCCCCCGCCTAAGCAGGGGAAAGCATGCCTTAAATTACCTTATGTTCCATCCATTTTCCGCTAAAGAACCGCACAACGAAGAAAATGCTCCGGCAGATCCAATCCACAAACATGCCAAACCAAACGCCGGTCAGGCCCATGTGCATCTGCAGCACAAAGAAGTAGCTCAAAATCACGCGGAACAGCCACATGCTGGCGATGCTGACAAACATCGTAAACTTGGCATCGCCGCCGCTGCGCAGGGCGTTGGGCAGGGTAAAGCTTGTCGCCCAGAACAGCACACTGAACAGATCAAACCAGTGTACCACAACCGTACACATGGCCGTAGCTTCGGCCGAAAGGTTGAACCAGGTCACGACCTCGGGCAGCAAAATAAACAGTGTTGCGTTGGTAATGCCCAGCCCCAGCATAGCCAGCCCCAGCAGCTGCAGCGAATATTTCTTCGCCTGCTGCTTGTCCCCGGCACCCAGGCAGCGGCCTACCACCGGGATCATGGCAAGGTTCATCGTAGCACCGGGAATGTTTGCCATGGTGCTGACAGAGTTTGCCACGGCGTTGGCCGCAATGGCGGCGGTGCCCAGGGTGGAGGTCAGGCTGCTGACGCACAGCTTGCCGATCTGGAACATGCCGTTCTCCAGACCCGATGGGATGCCGATGGACAAGATCTGCTTGACCGGCCCTTTGCGGGGGCGCAGGTCGGCAAAGCTGACCACCCGCAGTGGGTTGTGCATGTTCTGGTTCTGCCACAGGATCCACACCGCCGCGAACACGCGGCCGATCAGCGTAGCCAGCGCCGCGCCGATGACCCCCATGCCGAAACCATAGATCAGCAGCGCGTTGCCCGCAATGTTGATGACGTTCATCACCAGGCTGGCCAGCATGCTGACGCGGCTGTTGCCCTGGGCGCGGAACAGCGCCGCGCCGCCGTTGTACAGCCCGATAAACGGGTAGGAGATGGCGCTGATGATGAAATACTGCTGCGAAAAGTGCATAACTTCGTCATCAATGCTACCGAACACCCCGCGCAGGATGGGCCGGGACAGTACCAGGCACAGCACACCCACCGCAATCGTGGAGATAGCCAGTACGCTGTACAGCTGGGCCGCACTGCGCTGGGCGCTTTCCTGGTCTTTGCGGCCCAGGTACTGGCTGGCGACCACCGCGCCGCCGGTAGCCAGCGCCGACAAAATCTGGATAATCAAAACATTCAGACTGTCCACCAGCGATACGCTGGACACAGCCGCCTCGCCCACGCCAGCCACCATCAGGGTGTCGGCCATGCCCATTGTCACGCTCAGGGTCTGCTCCAAAAACAGCGGCCAGATCAGCGCCGCCAGCGATGCCCGCGTAAAAAGCGGGACCTGCTTCTGCGTTGCGGTACCCATACCGAGAGTTCCTCCTTCATTTTCCTTAACCTTAACCCAATACCAAAAGTGCACAATATCTGCACGTTACAGATTTTATTATACCGCACAGCTAGCCCGGTTGCAATCGCATAAAAACAAGATAGATGGGCAAAAATTGCCTACTTACCCCGGAAACTGCGACAAAGAGCAAAAAATGCAACCGCATGGATATTGCCCAGTCTCGCGGCATAAAAAACGGGTCCCCTGCGGGGACCCGGCGGTTCCGTTTATAAGAGTTAGAAGTCGACCTCGGTGTCGTAGTAGCAGCACTTCAGCAGTTTTTCCATCTCTTCCTGGCTGGGCTGGCGCGGGTTGGAGCCGGTGCAGGCATCGGCGATGGCGTTCTTGGCGATATCAGGCAGTCTCTCCAGGAATACATTCTCCGGCACGAAACCCTGCTCGCATGGATAGGAGTCGGGGCCGTAGTGACCGATGCAGTGCGGGATGTTCAGGTCGTCGTTCATGCCGCGCAGATATTTAATGAGCAGGCTGACCTTCTCGTCATCGCTGGCACCACCTAGGTTCATCTTGTCGGCAATTACACCATAGCGGACCTTGGCGGTGGGATCCTTAGCATTAAAGGCGATGACCTTGGGCAGGTACATGGCGTTGGCGGCACCGTGGATGATGTGAGCACCGTAATCCGCAAAGGCGGCACCAGTCTTGTGGGCCATGCTGTGTACGATACCCAGCAGTGCGTTGGAGAAAGCCATACCGGCCAGGCACTGTGCGTTGTGCATGGCATCGCGCTTATCCATATCACCGTTGTAGCTGCCGACCAGGTCGGCTTGAATCATCTCGATGGCATGCAGGGCCAGCGGGTCGGTAAAGTCGCAGTTGGCGGTGGAAACATACGCCTCGATGGCGTGGGTTATGGCATCCATACCGGTGTGGGCTACCAGCTTCTTAGGCATGGTGTGGGCCAGCTCGGGGTCAACGATGGCGACATCGGGGGTGATCTCAAAGTCGGCGATGGGATACTTGATGCCCTTCTCGTAATCGGTGATGATGGAGAAAGCGGTCACCTCGGTCGCGGTGCCGGAGGTGGAGGAGATGGCGCAGAAGTGTGCCTTGCGGCGCAACGGCGGGATGCCAAAGACTTTACACATATCCTCAAAGGTGATATCGGGATACTCGTACTTAATCCACATAGCCTTAGCGGCATCGATGGGGGAGCCGCCGCCGATGGCAACGATCCAATCCGGCTGGAATTTTTCCATCGCGGCTGCGCCCTTCATAACGGTCTCCACGGACGGGTCGGGCTCGATACCCTCGAACAGCTCCACTTCCATGCCGGCTTCTTTTAAGTAGGCTTCGGCACGATCCAGGAAGCCAAAACGCTTCATGGAGCCACCGCCAACGCAGATCATTGCACGTTTGCCAGGCAGGGTCTTTAATGCCTCCAGTGCTTTGGAACCGTGATACAGGTCACGGGGGAGAGTGAATCTTGCCATAAAATTGCCTCCTTTATAGCTTGATAAATTATTGTCAAGTTCATTGCTTAACATTTTACGCTGAATTCGTTTAAAGGTCAATTGACGTTTAAACGAATTTGCAGCCCGAAATTCGGCATTTTGCCAAAGTACCTTTCATGGCATGAAAAGAACTGAACTACGCTGAAAAAGGTGGCATCATCTTTCACCTTTGCAAACCAAGGGCATGCGGCTGCGCACCCGACTGCTGGTGGGCGTACTGGCTGTGTGCTGCCTGGGCGGGCTGATGGGGCGGCTGGCTGTTTTGCAGTTGGCGGACCCCGCCGGTTACGCCACCGTGCAGGAGCACCATGTTGCAGAGTGCGGCTTGGGGAAAAGGACAGTTCTGCGATTGCTTTGCGGTCTCTGGCCTGCGGGAACTCGCCGGCATCGACCTGCCCGGCGAGATCAAACACAACGAGTATTATACAGCCGACCGGAAGGGTTCGAAGTAAGCGCCTAACAATTAACGTCCTGTGAAAGCGACAACGCCTGTGCAATAATAGGTTAATCGAGAACCTAAAATGCACCTAAAATGCAAAAGTAAACCTGAAGTTTTTCGAAAATTTAGACCTAAAAGTGTCTAGTTTTATCCTTATCTGGGTTCAGCTATATATGGACGAGATAAAAGATAAAAGAGCTTGTCCGAAAAAACGGACAAGCTCCGCAAAACGGAATGCCTTTTAGAAACAGTCGTCAATTCCGCACATAAATCGTAAGAGAATCTGTAGAGGTATCCAAATCGTATAGCACCTGGCTGCATGCAGCATCAGAGAAAGTTTCTCCCTCTACGTTAAAGGAAGTACCCTTAGCGACCTGAAATGTTTCGGTTTCCTCGCTGGTTTCTCCGGGATTGAATACAACCGTCACCTCGCAGGCGTTGTCATCCGTCAAAACCTGCGCCGAGGCATCTTCTGCAACTGCATATGTGTCGGCGTCATCCCCGTAATAGTAGTTGGTCACGGTCTGCCCGCTGTATGTCTGGGTTTTGTAAGAGTAGAACACAGCGTACAGTTCAAGGGACTCAGGGTTTACATAGTAGACATATTCGCTGTAGTCTCCGCCATCTAAATCTTCGCGGGTGGTAAGAAGCAAAGCTCCATCCTGTAGGGCGTTTTCAGCGGTAGTTTCTGTATAAGCGTAGGTGTAAGCAAAGCCCGCTGCTGTGGATGCAGCAGTATCACGCGCAAGAAGCGTCATACCCACATAATCGTTAGAGGTATAATATACCGCCGTGGGGATCGTATCGCTGCCGACGAGTGTGGTAAAACTCTGGTTTTCGCTGTTGTCCAAATAGCTTACGGTGCGGCCGTGCATCTGAATCTCCCCGGTCGCATTGGCAGTAAAATAGAAATCCGTTTCGGCTGTCTGCTCCTCACCAGTGTTGACAGAAGTAACTGCCGCAAGCTTGCCGTACTTTGCGACCATGTCACTCAGGCCATTGGCATCCATAACTTGCTGTAGGGTCACATCGGCATAATCATCCTCGGCAATGGCTGCGTCGGTGTCGGAAACGGTTTCGGAAGATGCCTCTGCGGCCGATGACTCCGCTGCACTTACGGCGGGGTCAGCAGAAGAGGTGGCGGTGCCGGAGCAGCCCGCCAGCAGGACAGCGCACATGGCGGCAAGGGGGACGATTAATTTCTGATTCATGTTTGTTACCTCATTACATAACGTAAAAGCGAAAAATCTTCCACTAAAATCAGTATATCACGATTGTCAATAGTGTGCGTCCTTCTGCGAATAAGTTGCGGCAGTAATCCCACTGGAAAAGTTTTTTGAGGTATTTATTACAGCAAAATAAACAAACGATTTACCGCATATTTGGCAAAAACTTCAAAAAAATCTGCATTATTTACCTATTAACATATTGACATAGTAGGTAAATGGGTGTATGATACAGCCAATGAATCCGAAAAGGAAACGCAAAAACCACGAAAGGAGAAATGTGCCATGTATACCATCCATGCCATCGCCGCCATCCGCATGTGTTGTCGAATGTTTTGCTCCCAGGCATATCCGTATGGCCGGGCACATTCGTCTTGCTTGTGCTTTGTCGATGTTTGAACTGTAATGGTATAACATCGGTTGCTATATGCCTGGGAGCGCATAAAAGTCCCCAGGCTTTTTATTTACCTGTTCGGATTCAAAACCGCTGAAACAATTTTATAAATACAAAATAGAGGAGATTTTACCATGAAAAATGTACTGAAAAAAGCCAGCGCCGCCGTTCTTGCCCTGACTCTTACCGCTGCTTTGGCAGGCTGCGGAAGTAGCGCTTCTTCCGCTGCTTCTTCTGCGGCTGCCGCCGATACCGCCGCTGAGACCGAACTCGACAAGGTTAAGGCCGCCGGCAAGCTGGTCATCGGTGTCGAGGGCACCTATCCGCCCTTCACCTACCACGATGACAACGGTGAGTTGACCGGCCTGGACGTGGAGCTGGGCAAGGCCGTGGCCGAAAAGCTGGGCGTAGAGGCTGAATTCCAGGAAGCTGCCTGGGACTCGCTGCTTATCGGCATTGATACCGAGCGCTTTGACACGGTTATCAACAATGTCAGCATCACCGATGAGCGTAAAGAAAAATATGATTTCTCCGACCCGTACTATTATGAATCCCGCCGTGTGGTTGTCCGCTCGGATGATGACAGCATCCAGACCGAGGATGATCTGAACGGCAAAAAAATCGCCACCAACACCACCAACGCTTTCATCCCCTGGTATGAGGAGCACGGCGCTTCGGTCGTGGGCATTGATACCAGCGGCGAGGCTATTGAACTGGTCCTCTCCGGCCGTGCAGATTTCCTGGGTACCAGCGTCCCGGTGCTGAATGCTTACCTGGATGAGCACCCTGATGCCAAGGACAAACTGAGAGAGGCTTTTGTGATTCCCAACTCTGAGAGCCAGGTTGCCATTCCTGTCCGCAAGGGTGAAACGGAGTTCCTGGATGCCATCAACGCTGCTCTGGCTGAGCTCCGTGAGGAAGGCACTCTGAAAGAAATCTCCGAAAAGTACCTGGGCGGCGATTATACCAATTCCGCTTACACCAACTGATTGTAAGGTGATTCGCAATGACGCAAAGACTGCTGGATATCCTGATATCCTCGTTCCCCACGCTGGTTCTGTACTGCTTAAAAGTTACGGTTCCGCTTACAGTTTGCATTTTCGCCCTCAGCCTGGTACTGGCGCTTCTGTTGGCATTGATCCAGATTCAAAAGATTCCGGTGCTTAAACAATTGGCCCGTGTGTATGTATGGGTGTTCCGCGGTACGCCGCTGATCGTCCAGATGTACATCATCTTCTTTGGTCTGCCGTCTCTTGGCATTACGCTGGACGCATTCCCGTCGGCGGTCATCGCCTTCTCGCTGAACTACGCGGCCTATATGTCGGAGACCATCCGCGCCGCCATCCTCTCGGTACCCGAGGGTCAGTGGGAAGCGGGATACATGATCGGCTTAAGTTCCGGCCAGATCATGCTTCGGGTAGTTTTGCCGCAGGCCGCGCGGGTAGCGTTCCCCACATTGTTTGGCACTCTGATAGGCCTGACCAAGGACAGTTCCCTGGCCGCCAGCATCACTGTGGTGGAAATGTTCAAAACTGCCCAGCAGATCGCATCTCGCACCTTTGAACCCTTTGCGCTCTATTGCGAAGCCGCTTTCGTTTACTTAATGCTCAATACTGTGCTGACCCTGCTGCAGAGCGTGCTGGAAAAGCATTTTGCCTGGAAGCAGCCGAGATCGCAATCTGCGCCCAAACAACTCGAAAAGGAGGCTACCTGATATGCCACGCATCAGCGAAGTTGATCTTGCAACGGCACCCGAAGCAATTCAAAAGATCGCGGCGGAACATGTGGCCGATGGCCATTTCATCACCGCCGAAAAGCGTACCCTGTTGCATAATGCCGCTGCGTTCAACGCAGTGGAAGCAGGCTCCTATGCGCTGGACGATGAATTGTCCCGCCTGATCGGCAAACGTACCGCTGGCTTTTACGAGTACGCCATCTCCCAGGCAAATGACTGCCTGGTGTGCAGCGTTTACTTCCGCAACCAGCTCAAGAAACTTGGCATCGACTTTGAAACCTTTGAGTTCACACCAGAGGAAGAAGTCCTGATCGAGTATGGTCGTGCTATCGCCAAGGACCCCAAGCATGTACCGGAAGAACTGTTTGCCAAGTTGAAAAACTATTTTGATGAAGAACAGATCGTTGTTATCACGGCTATGGGCGTGATGATGATCGCCAACAACTACTTCAACGATATTCTGGACGTAACACCGGATCATCTGGTGTAAACGAAAGTGTCCATCTATTAAGAACTTAAAAAGGAGCCTGCCTAACATGTCTATCATCAGTGAGATCAATATCGAGACCGCCCCCGAACATATCAAAAAGATTGTGGCTGACCATGTGGCCGAGGGGCACACCATCACCGCTGAAAAGCGCACCCTGCTGCACAACGCTGCAGCCTTTAACGCGGTGGAGGCAGGCTCCTACGCGCTGGATGACGAGCTGGCCCGCCTGATTGGCAAGCGCGCCGCTGATTTTTACGAGTACGCCATCTCCCAGGCCAACGGCTGCCTGGTGTGTAGCATCTACTTCCGCAACCTGCTCAAGAAAAACGGCATCGACTTTGATACTTTCGAGTTCACGCCGGAGGAGCAGGTCCTCATCGACTACGGCCGGGCCATTGCCAACGACCCCAAGCATGTGCCCGAGGAAATTTTCACCAAGCTGAAAACCTACTTCAATGAGGAGCAGATCGTGGTTATCACCGCCATGGGTGTGATGATGATCGCCAACAACTACTTCAACGATATTCTGGATGTTACGCCGGATCACTTGGCGTAACGTAAGCAAAGGAGCACATACCATGCTGGAAGTAAAAGACCTGCATTGCAGCTACGGCACCACCCAGGTGCTGAAAGGCGTGGATATTAACGTCAACAAAGGCGAGGTTATCTCGATCCTGGGCAGCAGTGGTTCCGGTAAAACCACGCTGCTGCGCTGCATCAGCTTTTTGCAGAAGGCCGACAGCGGCACAATCCGGTTTGATAACTTTGAAAAAGACATCACCAAACTCAAACACAGCGAGATCCGCGCCTTGCGGATGAAGATGGGCTATGTGTTCCAGAACTTCAACCTTTTCCGCAACATGACCGTCAAACAGAACGTGCTGGAGGGCCTCATCACGGCTCGTGGCGTGGATCGCGCCGCGGCCAATAAAACAGCCGATGAGGTGCTGGAAAAGGTCGGCATGCTGCACCGCAAGGATTTTTACCCTGACCAACTCTCCGGCGGCCAGCAGCAGCGCGTGGCTATTGCCCGTGCCATCGCCTTTAAGCCCGAAGTGCTACTCTTCGATGAACCTACTTCTGCCCTGGACCCGGAACTCACCCGCGAGGTGCTGAACACCATCACCCAGCTGGCCGCCGATGGCCTGACGCTGGTGGTCGTCACCCACGAGATGGGCTTTGCCCGCAACGTGTCGGACCGCATCATCTTTATGGAGAACGGCGTAGTTGCAGAGGAAGCCCCCGCAAAAGAATTTTTCCTGCACCCCCAGCAGGAGGCAAGCAAGCGCTTTTTGCGGACCGTCACCGATGAATACGACTATAGCATCTGATTACAAGGGAAGGGAAGAAAGCAGGCTATGGCGGGCATTGTACATTCCATTGAGGATTTGGTAGGCCACACGCCGCTGATGGAGCTGGACCGCTTTGAGCGGCAGCAACAGTGCGGTGCACATCTGTTGGCGAAGCTGGAATTCTTCAACCCCACCGGTAGCGTCAAGGACCGCGCGGCTCTCTCGATGATCCGGGCGGCTGAAGCCTCCGGCCAGCTGATACCCGGCGGAACAATCGTAGAACAGACCAGCGGCAATACCGGCATCGGCCTGGCTGCTTTTGCCGCCGCTCGTGGGTATAAGATGGAAGTCTTTTTGGAGCGCGGTGCTTCTTTGGAACGCCGCCTGATCCTCCAAGCCTATGGTGCCCGCCTGATGGACTACAAGGACGCCATCGGCGAGCGCCCAGAAAGTGAGCGCAGCCACCCCTGGCAGGAGCCGGAGCGGGAAGCTACCTTGGCGGAGATCGCCGCCTACTGCCAGCGCACGGGGGCTTTCTTCAACAACCAGGTGACCAACCCCGCCAACCCAGAAGCCCACTACCGCACCACTGGCCCGGAGATCTGGCAGGATGCGGGCGGTCGGGTGGATGTGCTGGTCTGCATGGCCGGCACTGGCGGCACGGGCAACGGCACGGCGCGGTATCTGCGCAGTCGGAACCCCAACCTGCATGTGGTGCTGGTGCAACCCCACCCGGATTCCCGCATCACCCCCGAACACCCCCACGCACAAATCATTGATGGCGTTTTGCCTGCCTACGGGGTGCCCCAAAGCGATTTATCCGACTACCTCAACCCGGATTGGAGCGATGAGTACATCGACATCCGCACCGAAGAAGCGTATGAGACCGCTCGCGAAGTCCTGCGGGCCGAGGGGCTGTTCCTGGGCACCTCCGCCGCCGCGGCCCTGCGCGCGGCTGTGCAGGTGGGCCGCCGCCCGGAGTACACCGGCAAAAATATCGCCGTCATCATCCCGGATAACGGCATGAAGTATCTTTCCACCCCTATGTATCACAACGTGTAATTTAGGAGGAAACGACTATGTATATCGGCAATGTTGGCATCTTTGTCAAGGACCTGAAAGGCGCCCGCCAGTTTTTTGAAAGCTACTTCGGCGCAAAATTCCTGAAATCTTATAACGAACCGGAAAACAACTACTATTCGGACATTCTGGAACTGGACCACGGTGCCTGGATCGAGCTGATGACCAAGCCCGAGATCGTGGATGAGCCGAAAGACCCCAACCGCACCGGCCTTGCCCATGTCTGCTTCAAGACCGACACCCGCGAACAGCTGGATGACATCGTGGCCCGCTTTAAGAAAGACGGCTACAAGATCCAGTACGAACCGTCCAACCCCACCGGCATCGGCGAAGTACGCGCCGTGACCTTTGAGGACATCGTCGTCGAGGTCAACTACACCCCCGCCGACTGATACACTATTATTGTAAGGAAGTGCGACCATGAGCCTTTCGATCGAGAGCCGATGTATCCACCTGGAGGATGATGACCGCGCCGCCCGCTATGGGGCGGTCAGCTTCCCCATCTATCAGACCGCCACCTTTGCTCACCCGGCCCTGGGCCAAAGCACCGGCTACGACTACAGCCGTGTGCAGAACCCCACCCGCCAGCAGCTGGAAAAGACCGTTGCTGCGCTGGAAAACGGTACCGATGCCGTGGCCTTTGCCACCGGCATGGCAGCCATTTTGGCCGTGATGGAGCTGTTCGCCCCTGGCGACCATGTGGTAACGGAATCTGACCTGTACGGCGGTACGCCACGCCTGTTTCGTACCGTGTGCGAGCCGCGGGGCATCACCTTTACTTCGGTCAACTTCAGCAAGGGGATGGGGGAGGCAGAGGTCGCCATCACCCCCGCCACCAAGGCCCTCTACATCGAAACGCCCACCAACCCTATGATGAACGTCACCGACATCCGCGCGGCGGCCGAGCTGGCCCATGCCCACGGTGCGGTGCTCATTGTCGATAACACGTTCCTTTCGCCGTATCTGCAAAACCCGCTCACACTGGGGGCGGACATTGTGGTGCACAGCGGCACCAAGTACCTCTCCGGCCACAACGATACGCTGGCAGGCTTTGCCGTGGTCAAAGACCCGGCACTGGCCGAGCGCCTGCGGGAAGTCAGCAAGACCATTGGTGCGAACCTGGCCCCCTTTGATTCCTGGCTGCTGCTGCGGGGCATCCAGACCCTGGCCGTCCGCATGGACCGTGCCGAGGAAAACGCCCTGGCGCTGGCCCACTGGCTGCAAAAGCAGCCCCAGGTCACCCGGGTCATCTATCCCGGCCTGCCGGAGCACCCCGGCCACGACCTGATGATGCGCCAGGCCCGGGGCTTTGGTGCCATGCTGACTTTTGAGGTGGCCGACAAAGCCTACGTGCCCGCCCTGCTGCAAAATGTCAAACTCATCCGCTTTGCCGAGAGTTTGGGCGGCACCGAAAGCCTGCTGACCTATCCCATCACCCAGACCCACGCCGATGTCCCGCCCGAGGTGCTGGCCGCCAACGGCCTGACCGACCGCATCCTGCGGCTGTCGGTGGGCATCGAGAACGTGAACGACCTGACCGCCGACCTGGCCCAGGCCTTTGCTGCCCTGTAACAGCCTTGTAAGGAGAACACCGCCATGAGCGAACGCAATCTGGATTTTGACGCCGTGCTTGACCGGCGGGGCACCAAGTGCCTGAAATATGATTTTGCCGTCCAGCGCGGCCGCCCGGCGGGTGTGCTGCCCCTGTGGGTGGCGGATATGGATTTTAAAGTTTCCTCCTACATCGAGGACGTTCTCGTCCGGCAGGCCCGGCACGCCATCTACGGCTATACCGAGTCGGATGACGCCTACTTTGAAGCCGTGCAGCAGTGGATGGCTGCCCACCATGGCTGGCAGGTGCAGCCCGAGTGGCTGCAAAAAACACCCGGCGTGGTGTTTGCCATCGCTGTGGCGGTCAAGGCCTGCACCCAGCCCGGGGACGCGGTGCTTATCCAGCAGCCGGTGTATTACCCGTTCAGTGAAGTCATCGTGGACAACGGCCGAAAGCTGGTCTCCAGCGATTTGGTGCTGGACGAAGCCACCGGGCATTATGAGATCGATTTTGCGGATTTTGAACGTAAAATCGTAGAGAACGGCGTGAAGCTGTTTTTGCTGTGCAGCCCCCACAACCCAGTGGGCCGCGTGTGGAGCAGGGAAGAGCTGCTGCAAATTGGTGAGATCTGCCAGCGCCACGGCGTGACCGTGTTCAGCGATGAGATCCACGCCGATTTCGTCTGGCAGGGCCGCCATCAGGTGTTTGCGGCGGTCGACCCGGCCTTTGCGGCGTTCACCATCACGGCCACCGCCCCCAGCAAGACCTTTAATATTGCTGGCTTGCAGGTGTCCAACATCTTTATTGCGGACGATGCCCTGCGGGCAAAGTTCCGCCAAGCCTACAACGCCAGCGGCTACAGCCAGCTCAACGCTGCCGGGCTCATCGCCGCCGAAGCTGCCTACCGTGACGGCGAGACCTGGTATAACGCGGTGAAAGCGTACATTGTGGATAATATCGTGTACATGCGCGAATTTATTGCAACGCGTCTGCCCCGGCTGCGGATGATCGAGCCGGAGGGCACGTATCTGGTTTGGGTGGACTTCCGCCGCCTGGGGCTGGATAACGATGCCCTGGAAGATCTGGTGCTGCACAAAGCTAACCTCTGGCTGGACAGCGGTGCCATCTTCGGCCCCGTTGGCGAGGGCTTCCAGCGCTTCAACGCCGCCTGCCCCCGCGCCACTCTGCAAAAGGCGCTGGAACAGCTGGAGCAGGCAGTAAACGCAGCCGTATAAGTCAGGACCCCCGGCTAAGCCGGGGGTCCTGACTTGTATGCGGATTACGCTTCGGTGCCCCAGGCCTCAATCTGGGTCAGGGCAGGGAAGGGGCTGGGATCATCGGCCTTTTTCAACTCAAACAGTTTCAGGCTTTTTACGGTGCGGGGCGCGATGGCAAAGGTCTGCGGAGCGGCAGTTTTTTGCAGTTCCAGCAGCTCGCAGCTGCCATCGTCAAACGCCACGGTGGCCTGGGTCCACCAGCTGTCGTGGGGAAAATCCGCCCGCAGGGTCAGCCGCAGCTCATCCACTGTCACAGCGCGGCCAAAGTCCAGCATTAAAGCGGCGTTGGGGTCGCGGTTGATGCCCCAGCTCTGGTACGGCCAGGTGCCGTGGGCATCGTTCTCATACAGGCCGTCAATGGCGTTGCGGGCGGCAAACACGGCCTCGCCGCGGGTCTCCACGTTGGCCGAAGCATGGGGGTAAAACCCGGTGTCGCCGTGCTCATCGTAGGGGTTAAAGGCCAGGTTGCGGCGGGCGGCGATCTCCTCCTGGGTGGCAAAGCGGGCGCGGATGATGTGGCAGGCTCCGGCAAAACTCTTGGGGCTGTAGGTGATTGCCTGCTCGCCAAAGGGGATGTGGAAGTTGATCTCCCGCTTGACCACATACACCAGCACCGGGGACATTGTATCCTCAAACTGGATGACCACATACTGCCCTGGTGTGCCGATCTCCAGCGCCACACGGTCGCCGGGTTTGTAGGCGTTCATGTATACAAGGCTCACCTGTTCGGCCCCCGGCGCGGTCATCAGCGTCAGGCCGTCCGTGTCCAGAATTTTCAGCTTTAACAGTTCCATTTTAACGATACTCCTTTTGGCATTGCTGTACCCAGGCCAACACAGCGGCGGCTGTTTGGGGCTGGGTCAAATCATCGGTCTGTAAAAAATCCACGCGGGGCTGTGCGGCAAACCACCGCTCCTTGGCGGGCAGCAGATGGCGCACCGTGTGTTCAAAAAAGCCACGGCCTCGGCTGGTGTCGGCCTCTTTGCGCTGGCGCAAAACAGGGGTGGACGCCTGCAAAAACAGCGTGCGGTCGATACGGCAGGCCCGCAGTGCGGTCAGCTCCGGTGCAAGGGCCTGTTCCACCGGCCAATCTTGCCCGATGCTGGCGGGGTAGTGCAGAGTGTAAAACTCGATCTCCTGCGGCCCTAGGTCTACCAGCGCACAGGGGCAGGCAGTAGCACGGGCATATCGGTCGATTTCTTGTTGGATAAACGCCTGCTGAATCTTGCAATAATCCGCAAACCGGTGCTTGTCCAGCCCGCGCACGCGCAGGGCTGTTAGGGCGGGGGCGTTGTCCTCATAAAACACAGTCACATCCGGCGCGTGGGCGGCTACATAACGGGCGGCGGTGGTTTTGCCTACCGCCATGCCGCCCTGCAGGGCCAGCACCATCACTGCACCTCCACAGCCAGTGCGCTGGTAAAGTAAATGCGGGTACGGTATAAGGTGTCCGGCCAGGCCTGGCGCAGGCGGGGGTCGGTGATGGGCACGGCTTCTGTCGTGATGCGCACAGCGCCGTCCACGCGGGCCGAAGCCAGTGTGCCAAACTGCACGGTGCTGCCCTCCACAGCGGGCTTTTCCACGCTCATCAGGGTAAGCGCCACGGTGCCGGGATAGTCGGTTTCGTCCTGCAGGGTCAGGCCGCTCTCGCCCAGCTGTACCCGGCGGCGGTAAAAGCCCAGCCCCGGCACAGCGCCGTAGGCAGGGGCAAGGTCCATCGTGAGGACGTTCTTTTCGTCGGTCACCTGCACATCCCGGGCGGCAAACTCGGCACCGGGCTGCTGCTGATACGCGGCCCTGTCCGGGTCAAACTCCGGCAGGTTATGCCAGCTGGACTGCATCGTCCAGATCTCGTACCGCTGGGGGCTGAAGGTCTTTTTGCTGTAGGTCTCCACCCCCACATCGATCAGCAGCGGCGCACCGTTTTTGTACAGCGTCACGCTGCCCACATCGTTGTGGTTGTGGCTGTCAGCATTGTTGCCTGCCTTGGCACCCAAGGCGTAGGCTCCTCGACGGCAGGCCAAAATGCCCACACTGGGGTACCACACATCGCGGGGCAGGGCTGGGGCGGCCCTTTGGGCAAAGGCCAGCACCTCCCGCTCCGCCAGCGCTGCCTGGATGTGGTAATACAGGTTGATGCCTTCGCTGTCGTCCGGGTGGTGCAGGCGGTCGGGGTCAGCGGTTTGCAGCACGGCGGCCCAGTCCTGGGCGGCCAGTGTCATCAGCGGGGCACTGCCCACCCGCTGACCAAACAGATATTCCCGCACACCGCGTTCCCCGGCCAGGGGGCTGCAATCGGCAAAATTCAAATAATATGGCCCGTCAATATGCATATTGACGATGTATTCCGCCATATTGCGTATCTTCGGCTCGGCCCACACCCGGTCAAACATGCCGGGGGCAATCTGGCACAGCAGATCCAGCGCGTTGAACATCGTCAGCGCGGCGTGGCGGTAATACTGCGCACCCTCGCTGCAGCAGCCATCCTCGCCGTAGTCTTTCAAAAAGCAGTCAATACTGTAAGCGGCCTGCTTTACGTAAAAGGGCAGGGTCTCCATCGGGGCGCACTGGGCGGCGGCCAGCAGCACATTCTGGGTACACCAGGGGGTCCAGTTGCACATCGGCTCCTCGCCGCTGCCCATCCACCAGAAATGCGCGGTGCGGTAGGGGGCCAGCACCCGGCGCTCTACTTCACCTTGCAGCCGCGCGGCCAGGCCGGGGGCATAGCCATCCAAAGCATCCCCCAACAGGCCGTACACGGTGGCGATCAGCGCCCCGGTCTCGGCGGCAAACAGGTCCACGATGGGCCGGGTCACGTCCGGCAGCGGCAGCTGGGGCGTGTCCCGGATGTAGCTGTTGTGGGCGGGCAGCTGCCAAGCGCTTTCCTCGCAGATCGCCCAGGCTGCGTCCGCGATAGCGGGCAGGTACGCACCGCCCCCGGTCACGGCCTCGGCCATCATCAGCGCGCACAGGGTGCGGCGGCGGGCAAAGTAGGCATGCTCCCAGGCGGCGCGGTCGCCGGTCTGGGTAAAACACAGCCAAAGGGAGAGCGGCAGCGGCGGCCAGGCATCCTGCAAAGCCGCATCGCCCGCCGCTTTCCACCGCGCCGCGCCGGGCAAAGCAGCCCAGGCGGCACGGTCGCTGTAAGGCGGGTACAAAACCGGGCGCACGGTGGCAAACTCAGATTCCGGCATCATCTTTTGCATCAACATAGGAACCCTTCATTCTCTGAATATACTCGCGGGGGCTGACACCCTCCAATTTTTTGAACACCTTGCTGAAATAGAAGGCACTCTCAAACCCGACCGCATTGCTGATCTCATAGATCTTTCGGTCGGTGGAGGCCATCATCTCCTTGGCGGCGGCAATGCGGGTGGCGGTGACAAATTCCACAAAGCCGATCTCGCTGTTTTGTGCAAACAGCTGGCTTAAGTAGTTGGGGCTGAAGTTGAACACCGCCGCTACCTCGTTCAGCGTCAGCCGCTCGGAAAGGTGCTCGCGGATGTATTGCTGCACTTGGGCTACCACCTGGGCGCGGTGGTCCAGCGGTGTGTTGGGTCGCTCGTGGTAGAACACCACCGGCGCGTCGCTGCGTAGCAATTGCAAGGTGGCAAAAGCATCCTTCTGGCTTTGGGCTACCTGCAAAATATCGCTGACAGGTCGCCCCGCGGCCCAGTAGATGGGTGCACTGAAATAGTTGTACAAAATCTGCCCGGTGGCCTGCAGGGCGGGCCCCAGCGTGGCTTCTGGATCCTCATCATTTTGCAGCGGTAGCAGCACCGAAAAATGCCGCAGGTCCATGCCGGTTACACGGCAGGGATGGTACTTGGGCAGAGTCTCGGCGGCCATGCGGGTCACGCCGGTGCTCAAGGTAAGCAGCTGGTCGGTGGCCTGTTCCGGTACCTGCAAACTGCCAAGCACTACCACGTATTGCGGTGCGTCAAAATGCAGGTCCAGCTCGACACACTGGCGGTCAAACAGGGCACGGTCGGTCAACAGGCCGCCGTACAGCTGCAAAAACAGCCGGTCGCGGTAGCTGTCCATGCTTACCGCCGGGGCGGCAGGCTCCTGCAGACGGCGCTCTTTTTCTACCGCCGTGCGGGCTTTGTCCAGCGCGGCGGCAAGGCCCTCGGCGGTCAGGTCGATCTTGACCAGATAATCCACCACGCCCAGCCGCATGCTGCGCTTCACGTAGTCAAATTCTTCGTAGCTGGTCAGCATAATGAACACCGGCAGGGCCGAACCATCCTTGTGGCAGCTTTCCGCCAGGGTAAAACCGTCCATTACCGGCATGCGGATGTCCGATACCACAATGTCCGGCCGCTTTTCCTCAATGGCTTTCAGCGCTTCGGCACCGTTGCGGGCGGTGCCGGCTACCTCGTAGCCCAACTCACTCCAGTTCAGCATGCCCTGCATGCCGATCAGCACCAGCGGTTCATCGTCAACTAAGAATATCCGGGTCAAAGGATCACCTCATTGTTGTGTGGGCGGCCCCGGCAGGCGCACCGTGACGGTGGTGCCTACATCAGGCTCGCTTTCGATACTTAAACCATAGGCTTCGCCAAAGCTATACTGCAGGCGCTTGTGGACGTTCCACATGCCCACGTGGCGGTACTTGGCGGCGGCTTCCTCGGGGCCGGGCTCCTGCAGGGCCTTGGCGGCCTGATCCGCCGTCATGCCGATGCCATCGTCCGTTAAGCGGATCAGCACATCGCCGTTGGAGTCCCGCTCGACCCGCAGGCTGACCTCCCCGGCGCTGCCCTTCGGCTCAATGCCATGGAAGATGGCGTTTTCCACCAACGGCTGCAGGGTAAAGCGGGGAATCAGGCAGGTCTGGTTCAGCTTTTCATCCTCGATGTAACTGACATCCAGCGTGATGGTGCCGCCGTAGCGGTACTGCTGAATTGTGAAGTAGTCGTTCAGCAGGGCAAACTCCTCAAACAGGGGCACCAGCCGTTCGTTGCTTTTGGAGACGCTTTTCAGCAGGCGGGACAGCGCTGTGACCATCTCGGCAATGCCGGGGGCATGCTGGATGGTAGCCATCCACTTGATGCTGTTCAGCGTATTATAAATGAAGTGGGGGTTGATCTGATTTTGGAGCATGCGGTATTCCAAGTCCTGCTTCTGCTTCTCGTCCTCCAGGCGGCGGTCCATCAGGGCGGTGACGCTGGCGGACATGCTGTTGATGCCCCGGCCGATATCGCCCAGTTCGTTGTTCCATTCAATGGCCGGGTCAAAGGAGAAGTCGCCATTGCCGATCTTGGTTATGCGGTTCTGCAGTGCCGTGATGGGCGGTGCAATCATACGGTGTAGCAAAAACGCCAGCAGCAGACCCAATACCAGAATGAAAAGCAGACTCAGCACAAGCGAATCCGACAGGTAGGGGATCTGACGTTGCATCGGGCCGTTGGGGATGATCTCGATCAAGTACAGGTCGTGGACACCGATGGGATACCTCACCACCAGCTGGGTATCGTGTCCGGATGAGATGGAATAGACCTCGGTGTTGTCGTCCAGCATATCCACATCCAGCCGGTCGGCCGGGACATCGGACAGGGCCTCATCAGTCAGGGTATTGCCGTGGATGCTGTAGTACCGCCCGGCCATCTGCCACAGTAAGCTGGCACCATCCGGTATCGTAAAGCCTTTCAATGCGGCCGTGATGATGGAGGGGGAGACAAAGGCACAGATGTGTGCCTCGCGGTTGGTGCCAGCCAGGGTCAGCTTGCGGGTGAGGGGGATGGTGTCCAGCGCCTGGGAAGTCAGCGCCATGGGGTCGCGTATGATGCAGGACCAGCCGGAATACTCCTCATCATAGCCAGGGATGCGGGTCAGCACTTCGGGCGTTATGGCCACCGTGTTGGTAACAGCGGTGCCAAAGGTCATCTGACGGCCCGAGGCATTGATGAGCACGAACCGCTGCACATACTGCATGGTGCGCAGCGAATTGTATTTGGCGGACACCGTGGGGTACATGGACAGCGCCTGGTTGTTGTTGCTTAAATCGGTTAATAAATAGGTGCGCATGCTGGGGTTGTAGGCGCACCAGCTGGCTAGATCATCCACTTCCTCAATATCCCGGCGGATGGCGGTGGCGGCAGTTTGTAAGGCATACTCGGCATTTAATAAGGTGGTGCGTTCCCACTCGGCCGCCAGCTGGCGCATATTGCCAATGGCAATGACAAGGGAAACGCCTAAGGTGAACAGCAGCGTCAACGCCAGCACCCGTACCTGAATGCTACCATGGCGGAATTTATATTTGCCCATAAAGGCTCCTTGTGTTACAATTTTGGTCGGTAGGGGCCGATGCTTGCATCGGCCCGCGGGCGGATATGGAATCCGCCCCTACGGGACGGCAGGTAGGGGAGCATTCTATATGCTCCCGTGCAGCCTTGCCTTAGGCTTAGCTCTTTCCTTATAAAAAGATACCGTATCCGTCCGGTTCTGTCAAGCATAAAACTGTACAAGTTCGACAAAAGAGCGCGCCTTTCGAACGGCATAACTGTAAGAAAGATAAAAATTACAGGTTTCGTAAAATAGTGCATGTTTTTTGTGTAGCTTTTTGAGAACTGCCGTAAAAAGTGCAGACTGAACCCAAAATAAACCATCCATTTCGACACTGCAAAGGTGTATGATAATGACAACGAAAGGGACAGGCCCTCTACAGATGAAACGCCTTCCCAAAGAAATGATTTCTACTTAGGAGGAGAAACATTATGCGTAAATTGCAAAAACTCGCAGCTCTTGGCCTGGCTGGTTCCATGGCTCTGAGCCTGGCCGCCTGTGGGGGTTCTGCTGCTTCCAGCAGTGGGGCTGTAGCCGACAGCACCGTGTCCAGTGAGACCGCAACCGAGAGCACCGCTTCCGGCGATGAGGCCGTCACCCTGAACTGGGCCCTGTGGGATAAGGATTCCACCGCCTACTGGCAGGCCCTGGCGGATGGCTACATGGAGAGCCACCCCAATGTCACCATCGAGATGACGGACTTGGGCTCTACCGATTACATGACTCAGCTGGCTACCCAGCTGGCCGGTGGTAACGGCGAGCTGGATGTCCTGTCCATCAAGGATATCCCCGGTTACTCCAACCTGATCAACCTGGGCCTGCTGGAACCCCTGAGCGGCAAGCTGACCACCGATGAGAGCAAGTTCAACGGCGTTCTCGATCAGCTGACTGCTGAGGACGGCAACTACTACGCAGTTCCGTTCCGCTCTGACTTCTGGGTCGTCTACTACAACAAGGATATCTTTGACGAGGCTGGCATCGAGTATCCCACTAACGATATGACGATGGCCGACTTTGATGCCAAGATTCGCGAGGTCTATGAAAAGACCGGCGTTTACGGCAACATCTACCACACTTGGCGTTCCACCACTACCCTGTTCGGCATCCTAGACGGCGAGCACACCGTGATCGATGGCAACTACGACTTCCTGAAGCCTTACTACGAGCAGGTCCTGTCTGAGCAGGCTGACGGTGTTATCCCCAACTACGGCGAGCAGAAGACCTCCGGCCTGCACTACTCCGGCGCTTTCCAGAACGGCCAGGCCGCAATGTGCAACATGGGTTCCTGGTTCATCGCTACCATGCAGAAGTACAACGAAGAGGCTGAGGGCAATGGTGTCCAGCCTGTCAACTTCGGCATCGTCAAGTATCCTCATCCGGACGGCGCACCTGCCGGCTCCACCCTGGGCACTGTGACTAGCCTGGCCGTCAACGCTAACTCCGAGAAGAAAGATGCCGCTCTCGACTTTGTGAACTGGTGCGCGTCTGAGGATGGCGCTAAGTGCGTGGCCGCTGTTGGCACCTTCCCCGCTGTTGCCAGCGACGAGACCAATGCCATCATCTCCAGCACCGAAGGCTTCCCCTCTGATGAAGCTTCTCTGGAGGCTCTGAACACCACCGCTATCTACCTCGAGATGCCTCTGTCCGATAAGGCTTCCGAGATTGAGACCATCCTGAACACCGAGCATGACGCTATCATGACCGAGAGTGAGACTGTTGATGAGGGCATCGCTAACATGAACGAGCAGGTCGCCGCTCTGCTGGGCTGATTCGCCAACCAAACTTTTTCATAAGTTTTCCTTCTTCCGATAAGGGGCGGGCGGGCGCGCCTGCCCCTATCTTATTGCCAAAAATCCGCCATTGACCCCAAGGAGGTATGACCCATGGCTGAAACTACGCAGGCCGTGCAGGCAAAACCTAAGCGCGGGATGAAAAAATCCACGCGGGACAGCCTGATCGCCTACAGCTTTATCGCCCCGAACTTCATCGGATTCTGCGTGTTCACGCTGGTGCCCATGATCTTCGCCATCGCGCTTTCTTTCTGCAACTGGGACGGTGTCCATCCGGTCGAGTTTGCAGGTGTCAGCAACTTTGTTGCGCTGCTCAGCGATAAGACGTTCAAGGCCGCTTTTGTCAACACGCTGGTTTACGCCATCGGCACCGTGCCCCTTACGCTGATATGCAGCCTTGGCTTGGCTATGCTGCTGAACCAGAAAGTCAAATGCCGCAACTTCTTCCGTACGGTTTCGTTCTTCCCGTATGTTGCTTCGCTGGTCGCAGTCGCTGCGGTGTGGAACATGATCTTCAGCCCCTCGATGGGCCCGGTCAACCAGATTCTGGCTGCCCTGGGTGTCGAGAACCTGCCCAAGTGGGCCGCCGGTAAAGACACCGCTATGCTCACCGTTATCCTGTTCAGCGTGTGGAAGAACATGGGCTACTACATGGTCATCTACCTGGCTGGCCTGCAGGGTACCAACCCCGAACTGGAAGAAGCCGCCGAACTGGACGGTGCCAGCAAGTGGCAGATCTTCTGGAACGTCACCCTGCCCCAGCTGAAGCCCACCACTTTCTTCGTGGTCATTATGCTGACCATCGCCTCTTTCAAGGTGTATGACCAGATGTACATGATCACCCAGGGCGGCCCCGGCAATGCTACCATGACCCTCGTTTACTACATCTATAACGTTGCCTTTGTCAACACGCCCAAGTACGGCTATGCAAGTGCCGTGGCTATGGTGCTGTTCGTGCTGGTGCTGGCTGTGACCATCGTCCAGTTCAAGGGCTCGTCCAGCAACGACTAAGGAAAGGAGGAACACAAAATGGCTACTACCGCTGTTAAGAAAAAGACCGGCTCGATGAAAGTACAGCATGTCGTCAGCCGCGTGTTGATCTACGCGCTGCTTATCATCGTGGCCGCGCTGATGCTTGTCCCGTTCCTGTGGATGCTGTCTGCATCCTTCAAGATGAACAAGGACGTTTTCACCTTCCCCATTGAGTGGATTCCCTCCAACCCGCGTCCGCAGAACTACATCGACATCTGGACCAAGATTCCCCTGCTGACCTTCGTGAAAAACACTGCATTCCTGACCATCGTGGTCACGATCCTGCAGGTGCTCACTTCCTCCTTTGCGGCCTACGCTTTTGCCAAGCTGAACTTCAAGGGCAAGAATGTGCTGTTCCTGGGCTACATCGCCACCATTGCGGTGCCCTGGCAGGCTTACATGGTGCCCCAGTTCATGATGATGCGCTCCTGGCACCTGAACAACACCCACCTGGCGATCATCTGCCTGCAGGCGTTCAGCGCCTTCGGTGTGTTCATGATGAAGCAGTTCTACGAGGGTGTCCCCACCGAACTGTGCGAAGCCGCCCGTATTGACGGCCTTTCGGAGTACGGCATCTATGCCCGCATCATGCTGCCGCTATCTCTGCCCGCTGTGTCCACGCTGGTCATCTTCACGTTTGTCAATACGTGGAATGACTTCCTCGGCCCCCTGATCTACCTGACCAAGACCGAACTCAAGACCATCCAGATCGGCCTGCGTATGTTCATCAGCCAGTATTCGGCCGAGTACGGCCTGATCATGGCAGCCTCGGTCATCGCGCTGATCCCGGTGCTGATCGTGTTCCTGTCCTTGCAGAAATATTTCGTGCAGGGCGTTGCATCCTCCGGCCTGAAAGGCTAAACTGAAAGTAAAAACGAACACCCAATCCGACGGGGCACAAGGCGAAAAGCCCTGTGCCCCGTTTTTTCTTGGGTAACCAAACGACCCGTCACCCCTACGATACGTTTATTGCGAGGTTTCTTACATGTTAAAAACTTTCCCGAATCCTGTATTGACCAAACCCCAGGCCGAGCGGGCCCTGGACACGGCGGTCTCTCTGGTGCGCCAGAATCTGCCGCAGTATACCGACCACTGCCAGAACCACTCCAGTGTGAACGACATCTACCCCCAGTGCGAGAACAACCAGTGGACCTGCGGATTCTGGCCCGGCGAAATCTGGCTGAGTTATGAGCGCACCGGCGACGAAGCATTTAAAAAAGCCGCCCTCACGCTGGTGGACAGCTTTATGTACCGCATCGAGCATAAGATCGAAGTCGACCACCACGACATGGGCTTCCTGTACAGCCCGTCCTGCGTGGCAGCCTATAAGCTGACCGGCAGCGAGACCGGCAAAAAGGCCGCCATCCTGGCCGCCGACCAGCTTTGCACCCGCTTCCAGGAAAAAGGCGAGTTCTTCCAGGCCTGGGGCGCTTTGGGTGCGCGGGACAATTACCGCTATATCATCGACTGCCTGCTCAACGTGCCGCTGCTCTACTGGGCCAGCGAGACCACCGGCGATGCCCACTACGCCGACCTGGCCCACAAACACGTGACCACCTGCCTGAATAACTCCATCCGTGAGGACGGCTCCACCTACCACACATTCTTTATGGACCCGGAGACCGGTGCCCCCGTGCGCGGCGCAACCTGCCAGGGCTACAAGGATGACAGCTGCTGGGCCCGCGGCCAGGCCTGGGGCGTGTACGGCACGGCCATCAGCTACCGCTACACCAAGCGGCCGGAATACCTGGACGCGTTCCGCAAAGTGCTGGCCTACTACCTGGACCGCCTGTCGGACGACCTGGTGCCCTACTGGGATATGACTTTCACCAGCGGCGATACCGAGCCGCGGGATTCTTCCTCGGCGTCCATTGTGGCCTGCGGCCTGCTGGAAGCAGCCAAATACGTGGGCAAAGAGGAAGCCGCCGAATACACAACCCTGGCCGCCCAGATGCTGGGCAGTGTGGCCGAACATTACGCAGTCAAGCAAGGCCCCCAGGGCATCGGCCTGGTGCGCCATGGCACCTACAGCAAAAAAAGCCCCTACAACACCTGTACGCCGGAGGGCGTGGACGAGTGCGTCAGCTGGGGCGATTACTTCTACATGGAAGCCCTTACCCGCCTGACCAAAGATTGGGAACTGTATTGGTGATATTATGGAACTGCATACAAAATCTGATTTTACCGCGCTGGCGCGTCAAATCCTGGACCCGCTACTGCCCCTGTACTCCGCAGGCGGCGCACGGCTGCACCTGGGCGATACCGGCGTGACCTACCCCGCCCGCACCATTGAGATGGAGGCGTTCTCCCGCCCGCTGTGGGCGTTAGGCCCCTTGTGGGCGGGCGGCGGTAAGGCCGATGACTTCTTGGCTATCTACCAAAAGGGCCTTGCCAACGGCACCGACCCGCAAAGTCCCGAATACTGGGGTGACCCCAACGATTACGACCAGCTGTTTGTGGAGATGGCGGCTTTGGCCTGTGCCATCCTTGAAACGCCGGAAAATGTCTGGGCACCCCTGGCCGATGCCCAGAAAGCGAACCTGGCAAAATGGCTGGATACCATCAACCACCACGAATTGCCCGGCTGCAACTGGCTGCTGTTCCGTGTGCTGGTCAACCTGGCACTGGATTCTGTCGGCATGCCCTGCGATATGCAAAAAGCTGCCGCTGATATGGTCGAGGTGGACAAGTGGTACGTGGGCGATGGCTGGTACTCTGACGGTCCGGCAGGCATCAAGCCCCAAAAGGACTACTACAACCCCTGGGCCATTCAGTATTACACGGTGCTGTACAGCGTGTTTGCCGCCAAGCGGGACCCCGCCCGCGCGGCGCTCTACCGCGACCGTGCCACCAAGTTCGGCCGCCAGTTTGCCCGCTGGTTCGATGCAAACGGCGCGGCGCTGCCCTTTGGCCGCAGCCTGACCTACCGTATCGGGCAAAGTGCGTTCTACTCCGCCTGCATCTGGGCCGGGCTGGAACCGCTGCCCCTGCCGGTGATGAAGGGCATCATCGTGCGCAACCTGAACTGGTGGCTGGCGAAGCCCATCTTTGACCGGGACGGCGTGCTCACCATCGGTTATGGCTACCCGCAGCAATATATGGCCGAGCAGTACAACGCCCCCGGCAGCCCCTACTGGGGTCTGAAAGTGTTCCTGCTGCTGGCCCTGCCGGAGGATCACCCTTTCTGGGCCGCCGAAGCCGCGCCCCTGCCTGCCGAACTGGCCGCGCCCGGCGTAGTCAGCCAGCCCTGTTCCGACCTGCTTTTGCAGCGCCTGCCGGACGGCCAGCTGAATGCCTACTCACCCGCCAACTACGAGAAAGGCGACCACGGCCAGTTTGTGGAAAAGTACGGCAAGTTCGTCTACAGCACCCGGTTCGGTTTCTCCGCCAGCCGCAGTTATGTGCAGCTGGAACAGGCCGCCCCGGACAGTATGCTGGCTTTCGTCATTGACGGCTGGACCTTTGTGCGCCGCCACAGCGATTGCTTTATCCTGATGGGCGACCGCATGCTCAGCCGGTGGAGCCCATTCCCCGGCATCCGCGTTACCACAGAGCTGATCCCCACCGAGTGGGGGCACATCCGCAGCCATACCATCGAAAGCACCATCGCCTGCACTGCTTACGATTGCGGCTTTGCTGTGCCCAAGTTTGCCGCAGGCTTTACTGCGGCGGCCGAGAGCGACCACGCCGCCGCCCAGAACGACAGCTGCAGCTGCACCGTGCAGGGCACAGGGGGCGAGGGATTTTTGGTGAACGCCTACCCCAACACCAACGTGTATGACCCCAACACGGTCATCCCGGCGGTGAAATATGAAATCCCCGTGGGCAGCACTACCCTGACCACCACCGTGGAAAGCCACGCCAAAGCGTAATAGCTCAACACGCGGGGGAGAGGGGAAAGCTCCCCCGCATCTTTTGCAGTATCCAAAATTATAGAGAGGTGTTTGTTATGTATCCACAGTCCAATGCTGCCCGCAGCGTCCGGGACCTGTCCGGCGTGTGGGATTTCCGCTTCAATACCAACGACCCGTGGCAGCCCATTGCCGTGCCCGCGTCCTACAACGACCAAAGCCCGGACCCGGAGTTCCGCCGCCACTACGGCATGGCCTACTACCGCACCCGTTTTACCGTGCCGGAGGGTGCCCGCCGTGTGCTGCGGTTTGACGCGGTGACCCACAATGCCGTGGTGCGGCTGAACGGGGAGGAGATCGCCGCACATCGCGGCGGCTTCCTGCCCTTTGAGGCCGATATCACCGCCCTGGCCCAGCCTGGCGAGACTATGACGCTGGAAGTGGAAGTAGATAACTGCATCGGCCACAGCACCCTGCCCGTGGGCAACGAGGGCGGCACAGCCTTTTTTGGCTCGGACAACGCGGGCATCCCGGCGGTGGAAGCCGGCAAGGCTCGCCAGCAGATGCAGGGGGTCAATCTGCCTAACTTCGATTTCTTCAACTACGCGGGCATCACCCGCCCGGTGCACCTGTACACCACCCCGGCGGCTTACATTGCGGATATCACCCTGGTGCCCACGATGGATGGCGCACTGAACTACAAGATCAACACGGTCGGTGATGGCCTTGCCAGCATCGAAATCCTGAATGATGAGGGCAAGGTGGTAGCGGATGGCAAAGGCGAGAGCGGCACCCTGCATGTGGAAAATCCCCACCTCTGGCAGCCCCGCCCTGGCACACCCTACCTGTACACCGCCCTGGTCAAGTTCGGCCAGGATGAATACCGCCAGCCGTTCGGCTTCCGCAGTGTCGAGGTGCGCGGCCACCAGTTCCTCATCAACGGGGAGCCGTTCTATTTCAAAGGCCCCTGCAAGCACGAGGATTCGGCGTTCCGCGGCCGTGGCTATGATGCCTGCGTGACCGTGACCGACATGAAACTCTACCAGTGGCTTAACGCCAACTGCCTGCGCATGAGTCATTACCCCTATGCCGAGGAAGTCTACGACCTCTGCGACCGGCTGGGCATCGTGGTTATTGACGAAACGCCCGCCGTTGGCATTGGCGCGGGGGCGGCCTGCGACCCGTACAAGACCTTCCCGCTCAAAACCTACCACAGCGCTGTGCTGCGCGCTATGATCGACCGCGACAAAAACCACCCCTGCGTGGTGCTGTGGAGCCTTGGCAATGAGCCGGACACCGAGCACTTCCCCCAGAGCGCCTATGACTACTGGCACCCGCTGTATGAGCAGGCCCACGCCCAGGACCCGCAGAACCGCCCGGTCACGATGGTCTGCTGCCAGAACGACTACACCAAAGACATCACCACCCGCACGATGGACGTGGTCTGCATCAACCGCTATTACGGCTGGTATAACCTGAGCGGCGACCTGGAAAACGCCGAGTATGCGTTCCAGCAGGAACTGGACTTCTGGGCAGGCATCGATAAGCCGCTGGTTCTCTCCGAGTACGGCGCGGACACGGTGGCGGGCCTGCATGGTACTGCCCCCGAAATGTTCACCGAGGAATATCAGGTAGAATATTACAAAACCATCAACGCCTGCCTTGACAGCCGCCCCTTTGTTGTGGGAGAATGGCCTTGGAACTTTGCGGATTTCTCCACCCAGCAAGGCCCCATGCGCGTGGGCAGTTGCAACCGCAAGGGCCTGTTTACCCGCGAGCGTACCCCCAAGCTGGCCGCCCATTACTTTAAAGACCGCTGGGCCAAAAAGCAGCCCAATGATCGATAAAAGAGGATGACACTATGACACCCGAACTGAACTGGCTGACCGACCCCACCGTGTTTGCGGTAAACCGGCTGGATGCCCACTCTGACCATGTCTGCTATAAAACCGAGGAGGAGGCCGAAACCGGACTGACCTCGCTGCGGCAATCGCTGGACGGTGCCTGGCGCTTTGCCTGGAGCGCCAACCCTGCCGCCCGCCCGGCGGATTTTTACCAGCCGGATGCCGACCTGACGGCCTTTGGCACCATCCGTGTACCCGGGCATATTGAACTACAGGGCTATGGGCAGATCCAGTACACCAACACCCTTTACCCCTGGGATGGCCGTGCTGCCCTGCGCCCGCCGCAGATCGATTGGGACGATGACCCGGTAGGCAGCTATGTCAAGGAATTTGACCTGGACGAAGGCCTGCGCGGCCAGCGGGTGTGCGTCAGCTTCCAGGGCGTGGAGCAGGCCATGTGCCTTTGGTGCAACGGCCAGTTTGTCGGCTATGCCGAGGATACGTTTACCCCGTCCGAATTTGACCTGACACCGTATATTAAAGAGAAAAACAACCGCTTGTGTGTCGAGGTCTATAAGCGCAGCAGTGCCGCCTGGATCGAGGATCAGGATTTCTTCCGCTTCTCCGGCATCTTCCGCTCGGTGTACCTTTATGCCAAGCCGAAAGTACACATCCGGGATATCTGGCTCAAGGTCGAACTGCTGCCCGGCAACACCACCGGCCAGCTGACACCTGTTATTAAGCTGGACGGTGAGACCGATGGGGCCAAGGTGCATCTGTGCCTGACCGACCGCGAGGGCTATGCCCTGTATGAGGACTTCACCGATGGCAGTGCCATCACGCTGGAGGGTATCCACCCCTGGAGTCACGAAAAGCCGATCCTGTACCACGCTGTGCTGACCCTGCAGGATGCCAGCGGCGCTGTGCAGGAGGTCGTACCCTACGATATCGGCTTCCGCCGGTTCGAGATGCTGAACGGTGTCATGTGCTTAAACGGCAAGCGCATCGTGTTCAACGGTGTCAACCGCCACGAGTGGAACGCCCAAAAGGGCCGTGCCATCGATGCGGACGACATGTACGCCGCCATGGCCGTGTTCAAGAAAAACAACATCAATGCCGTGCGCACCTGCCACTACCCCAACCAGAGCTTGTGGTATGACCTGTGCGACCAAAACGGCATCTACATGATCGATGAGACCAACCTGGAAAGCCACGGCAGCTGGCAAAAGCTGGGCGCTGTGGAACCCAGCTGGAACGTACCCGGCAGCCTGCCGGAATGGCGGGACTGTGTGGTCGACCGCGCCCGCAGCATGTTTGAGCGGGACAAAAACCACGCAGCTGTGCTTATCTGGTCCTGCGGCAACGAGAGTTACGCGGGCGAGGATATCCGCGCCATGGCAAACTTCTTCCGCGCCAACGACCCCAGCCGCCTGGTACATTACGAGGGCGTGTTCCACTGCCGCGAGTTTGATGACATCAGCGACATGGAAAGCCGCATGTACGCCAAACCCTCCGAAATCATCGCCTACATGGCTGAGCACCCGGCCAAACCGTTCATTCTGTGCGAGTACATGCACGATATGGGCAACTCCCTGGGCGGCATGGAAAGCTATGTGGCGCTGATCGAAAAGTACAAAAAGTACCAGGGCGGCTTCATCTGGGATTATATGGACCAGGCCCTCTGGCACCCGAATGCCCAGAATGAGCGCGAGTTGGGTTATGGCGGAGATTTTGGCGACCGCACGACGGATTATAACTTCAGCGGCAATGGTATCGTTTATGCCGACGGCACCGAAAAGCCCGCCATGCAGGAGGTGCGCTACTGGTACAGCACCCCGGCCCGCCGCGCCGCCCAGGATGCCCGCAACAAAAGGGAAGCGGCCCACAGCGCCGCCGCCCTGCGCGCTGCCTGGGATAAGCGCCGCCAGCTGCCCCTGACCGTGACCTGCGGCGACGGCAACATCGGCGTGAAAGGCAGCGGCTTTGAGCTGCTGTTCTCCATCCCAGAGCAGGGCCCTGTCTCCCTGTGCAAAGACGGAAAAGAGTGGATCTGGCGCGCCCCGACCCCGGCGTTCTGGCGCGCTAGCACCGATAACGACCGTGGCTGCGGCTTCCCGCAGCATGCCTCGGCCTGGATGGCGGCAGACGTGTTCCTGCGCAAAGAAGGCTGCGCGATGGTAGAAAAATCCGAGCAGCGGGTGCAGATTCGTTATAACTACAGTGTGCCGCTGGTGCCCGGTGCCGGTGTGGAGATCACCTACACGGTGGAGCCCCAGGCCGCCCTGCGGGTGGATGCCGTTTACCACGGTGTGCCCGGCGCACCGGAACTGCCCTGTTTCGGCGTGAAATTCCAGGCCTTTACCCCCGTGGTCCGCACCCAGTGGACCGGCCTTTCCGGCGAGACCTACCCCGACCGCTACAAGGGCGGCGTGTTTGGCTGTCATGAGGAAGTGCCCCACATCGCTCCGGCACTGGTCCCGCAGGACTGCGGTTTGCATATGGACACCCAGCAGGCCGTGCTGCAACTGGCAGATGGCAGAGAACTGACCCTGGAACAGACCGGCGAGCCCTTCGCTTTCAGCGCTCTGCCCAACACCGCCCAGGAGATCGAGGCGGCGCAGCATATTTCGGAGTTGCCCAACACCGGCCGCACCAGCATCACCGTGCTGGGTGCCGCCCGCGGTGTCGGCGGCATCGACAGCTGGGGCACCGATGTGGAAAAGCCCTACCACATCCCCGGCGACCGCGACCACAGCGTCAGCTTCCGCATTGTGTTCTGATACAAAAAACTGCAACATACAAAATCCCCTGTACCACAAAAACAGTGGTACAGGGGGATTTTTGCGTACAGAGTTTTCTGTTGTGCCCTTAGGCTGAAACCATGCTCTCGGCTTTCAGGTGGGGAATCTCGCCAAGGAGCTGCTGGCCGGTGCGGATGCGCAGGGTCAAGGTGCCATGTTCCAGGCAGGAAAGCAGGCAGCTGCGGCCGCTGGGCAGATACCAGGTCGCAACCTCGGTGTTGCGCCGGGCTACCACGATGGAACCATGCTCCAATTCACAGTACAAAGCGGCGCTGCCATGCCCTTTTTTGCGGAAAGGAAAGCCCTTTTCCTCCATGCGCCACCAGTTCCAATTGCCGCTTTGGCGGCCAAAGGCTGCAGCGGCGGGCGCATAACTGCAAAGCTCCTGCAATTCCCCAAAGGCGGATGGCACGGGTAAAACCGCTGCGGTTGGCTGGCCCTGGGGCTGCAAAAGCGTAAGCAGCAACAGCGTGACCAACTCCCGCCGCATCTGGCTCAACGGCAGGGTCAGGCATTGCACGGCACTGCTGCTGCGGTAATAGACACAGCAATCCTCTACCAGCAACTGTTTGGTGCAGCAAAGGCAGAGGATATCCTGCTGGCGCAGGTATTGGAGCTGCAGCGGTGCGTTGCTGGAAAACTGCAGATATAAAATCTGCTGGCCCGTGCGCCCCAGGCAGGTGCCGCCATCCGGCTGCGGAAAAAACAGAAAACGCTCCGGTAACACAGAAACCGCACCGGCTAAAGCGGTGCGGCATGCAGCCGGCAGGGCCTGGGCAGAAACCAGGCAGCAGGAAGCCGGCAGGGGATTATTCATACAGGATCAATGCGATCATCTCGACCGGCTCATCGCCCAGGCACTTCAGGCCGTGGCCCTCGCCGGGGGCGCAGTAGGTCACATCGCCAGCGCCGATCTCAACCTCGGTGCCGTTATCGTTGTACAGGCCTTTGCCGCTCAGGATATAATAGGTCTCGCTGTCGCCGGTATGGATGTGGTAGCCGATCTCGGAACTGGGATACACGGTGGTGTGACCAAAGACGCGGCCCTTCTGGCTCATCTCCTCGGGACCGTTCAGCAGGCTGCGAACGGTGATCTCACCCACGCCGTTAAAGGGGGCGGGTTTGCGGACGCTCTGTTTTTCTTCACTGCGGCGAATCATAGGGTACTCTCTCCTTATAAATAAATGTTGTGGTGAAAGATTGCTGGCTGAAACACGTTGCAATTAACTTGCAATCGATTTCGGCCACATCCGCTTTATTGTACACGGTTCGACACGGGTGCGCAAGTGTCAAACCTACCAAAAACAGGGCACTAAATGCGTACATAATCACGGAATGACTGCAATTGCAACTTGGAAACAGTTGACATATCGTCAAAAATATAAATAAGTAAGACGGCTGCGCAGGAGCAGCCAGGAAACCTACAACAGATGAAAGGCCCAAAAGCGGGATAAAATACCGGGATAAAAATAGCAAAACATGGACGAATGATGTATATCGTCAGAAAAATGCCAGTAAACGCACTGTCAACATGCACAAAAACGCAAGGCTTAGTTCGTAAAAAACAGAGAACTCGACTGCAAAAACCTGAAAAAGCATTGACACAGCGTAGACGAAGTGCTACCCTATAGATGCAATCGATTGCGAGATGCGATCCCGCAATCCTCAAAATTCGACTCGCGGCCTCTACTGCAATCAAGAGAAAGCAAAGGAAGGAAAGAACTTATGTCCAGCAAAAAAACTCTGCGTCAGATCCTCGATGCATCCGATAAATGCTTCCTGGTTCCCTGCGTATATGACTGCGCATCCAACCACGCCGTTGAAATGTGCGGCTTCCCCGTAAGCCTGCTCTCCGGCGGTGAGGTCTCCATCTCCCGTAACGGCGTTATCGACTACGGCTTCACCAACCTGACCGACCTCGAGGAGGTCATCAGCCGCGTGGCCACCACCAGCGCCATCCCCCTGGTCGCCGATATCGAGGACGGCTTCGGCGGCCCTCTGGCCGTTTACCGCGCTGCCAAGCGCCTGGCCGCTGCCGGTGCCGCTGCTGTTCAGCTGGAAGACTCCGCTGATATGGAGGAGTCCACCAAGATCCTGCCCCGTGACAAGTACATGGCTAAGGTCCGCGCTGCTCTCGAAGCCCTGGAAGGCACCGACTGCCTGCTGATCGCCCGCAGCAACGCCGATCCCGCTGACCCCGAGCAGATGAAGGAAGGCTGCGAGCGCCTGCAGGAGGCCATCGACCTCGGCAAAGAGCGCGGCATGTATGTCCTGGCTATGATGGTCCTGGTCGGCAATGTCGAGCAGGCTACCGAGATGGCTAAGATCGTCACCGGCCCGAAGATCTTTGCTGACGTTCGCGCTTACAAGGGCGAGGACGGTCACTATCATCCCTCCGTTACCATGGATGAGCTCACCCCGCTGGGCTTCAAGATGTGCAGCAGCCACTACACCATGAAGGCCGCTATGGAAGGTATGCTGGAGCATGGCCTGGCCAACTTCAAGGATCAGAGCGTTGCCTACAGCTTCGAGACCGCTCCTGCCTCCGGCATCGAGAGCTTCTCCGCTTCCGGCATGTGGGATCCGCAGGCTTACCTGGCCCTGGAGAACAAGTTCACCGGCGGCGATAAGGAGTACACCATCGTTGGCCACCAGGTCGAGGATTACCCGAAGAACTTCAAGCGCTTCGACATCAGCGAGCGCCTGTAATATAAAGGAGGATGCACCATGAGCTTACCGTATATCCTGACACCTGAAGCAAAGGTGCCTGCCGCCGATCGCCTTCGCGCGATGTTCAACGATGACAAGGTCCGCATCGTCCCCGAGCTGGCCGACTGCATGGGTGCTAAGGCCGCCGAGATGAACGGCTTCGAGGTCATCATGGTCTCCAGCGGTGACCTGGCCTGCGCCATGACCGGCATCCCCGATCTGCAGCTACTCTCCATTGACGATTTCGTCCGCGTGACCGAGCAGATCACCCGCATGACCCCGATGCCCCTGATCATCGATGCCGATGACGGCTTTGGTCTGGGCCGTGCCCTCAACGCACAGTATGGCTGCATGCGCATCATGCAGGCTGGTGCTGCCGGTGTTCTGGTCACCGATACCTCTGAGCTGGGCCGCAAAGGCCAGCTGCCCATCTCCGATGCCTGCCTGCGTTTCCGCGCAGCCCGCGCCGGTCTGGACGCAAACGGCCACCATGGCTTCCTGATCGCCCGCTGCGACAGCGACATCATCAAGGACTTTGATGAGACCGTTGAGCGCTGCGCCGCTTACATCGATGCTGGTGCCGACATGCTCTGCATCCTGTGGATGCACAAAATCCACAGCCGCACCCAGAAGATCGAGGCTATGCGCAACCTGCGCGATGCCCTGAACGCCAAGGGCGGCAAGTACGCCAACTTCCCGATGTGGTATCCTGACCTGTGCGGTAAGGCCCACGACCCCGAGGAAGTCTCGATGCAGGATCTGAAAGATCTGGGTGTCTACAAGCTGACGGGCATCCACTTCAGCTGCCACGCCGCTATGCTGGCTATGCTGGATGTCGGCCGCCACGTGCTGATGGAGCAGAGCAACGACTACGTTGACTACCACTTCGATGACACCGGCTACAAGACCTTTACCACGATGAGCATGTTCGGCCTGACCGATGGCAGCTGGGTCGAAGCGGAGAACGCCTTTGTGCGCGAGCCGCAGGACTCCATTGCCCAGCGCAACGCCGACTACTTCGTCCGCGCCGAGGATGTCCACGATCCCGATAAGCAGTCCTAAAGGAATAAGGTGCGTGAACCGCGTACCTATTTATAAGGAAAGAAGCATCACACAGGAGGAAAACAAAATGAAAAAAGTCCTTTCTCTGGCCCTGGCAACCGTTATGACGGCCAGCCTCGCCGGCTGCGCATCTTCTGATGCAGGCAGCACCGCCAGCTCCACGGCCTCGGCTGCCTCTACTGCCGAGGCCACTGCTGACAGCTCCACTTCCAGCGGTGACACCATCAAGATCGGTGTCCTGACCGACCGTTCTTCCGCTGCAGCCGCTACCGTTACCTGGGCCGAGGCCGGTGCTATCCTGGCCCTGGAGGAGGAGAACGAGGCCGGCGGCCTGAACGGCAAGCAGTTCGAGCTGGTCTACCGCGATACCGCTTCCGACTCTGCTAACGTTGCCCAGAAGGCTACCGAGCTGGTCAACGAAGGCTGCATCGCCATCCTGGGACCCAAGTCTGACGGCGAAGCTCCCACCGGTGCAACCTGGGCCGAGGAGAACAAGTTCCCCATGGTCACCCCCTGCACCATGAATACCCGCGTTACCATTGAAAACGCTTCCAAGTACATGTTCTCCTGCGGTTTCGTTGCATGGCCCATCGCCAAGATGAACGCCAAGTACGCCGCTGACCAGGGTTACAACAGCGCATTCTTCATCGGCAACGATGGCGGCGCTTCCGGCGACAGCCGCGACTTCTTCTACTATGAGCTGGGCGATGGCTTCCAGAACCTCGGTTCCAACCAGGTTTCCAGCAACTCTACCGAGTTCTCCACCATCATCTCCTCTGTCGTTGGTAAGGATCCCGATGTCATCATCGGCGCCGTTGCAGGCCCCAACTTCGTTTCTCTGGTCAACCAGGGCCAACAGTTCGGCCTGTGGGACATCTGCGACTACCTCGGCTGGTACACCTGCGACTCCACCAACACCCAGTCTCTGGCTGAGGCTGGCAACTACCCCTACGGCAAGGTCCACGGCGTTGACCTGTGGCCCTTCTGGCTGGATGACATCGATGGCAATGCTGAGTTCGTCCAGCGCTACTCCGAGATCGGCAAAGAGTACTTCGACAAAGACATCCTGCCCTCCGACATGGGCTACACCTGGTACGTTGGCATCAAGGCAATCTGCGAAGCTGCCAAGACCACTGCTGATGACCTGAGCCCCGAGGCTATGACCAACGCCCTGAGCACCGTCCACTTCAGCACCCTGTACGGCGATGACCTGTACTTCCGTGATTTCGACCACACCATGGCTCACGCTTACTACTACGTCACCGCTGTTGAGGATACCACCGGTAAGTGGAGCATCCCCGTTGGCGATGTCTACGCCGTCTACGAGGGCGACGAGATGCTGCCCACCAAGGAGGAGATGGAGGAGTACGCAGCCGCGAACAACTACACCTTCACCGACCTGAGCACGAAGTAAGATAACATTCCGCTTCGTTACCACAGTACAACGGTCTGCGGCAGGCAGCTGATCCTGCCTGCCGCATTTTATGTTTGGCCTGTCGGACAGCCGGCTGGCCGGGCACCCCGGAAAAATCGTAAGTGCCGCTGTGTGGTACGAACACATTTTAACAGAGGAAACGGACTATGACAGTATCATTCTTTTTCCAGACGCTGATCACCGGCATCAGCAACGGTATGGTGGCCTACCTCATGGTGGCTGGTGTATCTTTGATCATCAGCGGCATGAACATGGTCAACTTCGGCCAGGGCGCGTTCTACGTTCTGGGCACCTACCTTACGTATACCATTGCTGCAAAGTTTGGCTTTGTACCCGCACTTATCATCGTGCCCCTCATCGTGGCAGGTATCGGCTACTTTGTTGAGAAAGCCACCCGCCCGCTGTTCGGCAAAAACATGCTGTACATCATGCTGCTGACCTACGGCGTTGCCTACATGGTCTGCGATATGATGGTTATGATCTGGGGCTACAGCATCCGCCTGCTGGCTCTGCCCAAGTTCCTGCAGGGCGGTGTCCAGATGTTCGGCATCAACTTCCCCATCTACTACCTGTTCGAGATCGCTGTCTCCGCAGCTATCGCATTCGCTTTCTGGTTCATGATCAACAAGACCAAGCTTGGCATGCTGACCCGCGCTATCATCAGTGACCGCCCCATGGTTGCTAACCTGGGTGTCAACGTCAACCAGATGTTCAGCATCCTGTTCATGATCGGTATCGGCATCGCTGGTCTGGGCGGCGTTCTGAACGCTCCCGTCACCGGCCAGAGCC
The DNA here is from genome assembly GCA_963588145.1 of Coriobacteriaceae bacterium. GTDB lineage: Bacteria > Bacillota > Clostridia > Oscillospirales > Ruminococcaceae > Gemmiger. Next base: position 71,994 of record CAVAGJ010000001.1, on the reverse strand, counting down.
CCAAAGAAGGTCTGTCCGTCTTTGGCAACGTTATGCCCATCCTGGTTATCGGCGGCCTGCGCAACATGGATGGCTGCCTGCCCGCTGCACTGCTTGTCGGCCTGGTCAACGCTTTCGGTGCCATCTACCTGCCGCAGTACTACAACGTTCTGCCCGCCGCTCTGATGGTCATTGCCATGGCGATCAACCCGCAGGGCCTGTTTACCAAGAAGGAGGGCCGCTGAGATGCTTAGTTCCTGGAAAAAGATCCCGCAGATCAAGCGCCACGCCATTGTGGGTGCCGTCATCTGCCTGGGCATGCTGATCTACTCTTTCTTTGCAGTAGATTCCGTGCTTGACTTTATGAGCCGCACCGTTATCATGATGCTCTTTGCCTCCGCACTGAACATCATCCTCGGTTTCGGCGGCCTGCGTCCCCTTGGTATGTCTACTTACTTCGGCATGGGTTCCTATTCTTACGTTATCCTTGTTGTCCGCTTGGGTTGGTCGAAGCCCCTTGCCATCATCGGTGCGATGGCCCTCTCGATGCTTATCTCCCTCGGTGTCAACATCCTCTGCCTGCGCGCAAACGATGACCTGGCTTTCGCCTTTATGAGCATGGGCATCAACACGCTGCTGTTCACCATGGTGTACAAGATCCCCTACGTGGGCTCTGATACCGGCCTGACCGGCAACGTCCGCCTGGCTTTCGCCAGCAGCTCCCGCGGCAACTTCTACCTCAGCTTCGGTGTCAGCGTTGTCTGCATCGTTTTGATCTACCTGTTCTACCACAGCCCCTTCGCCACTGTCCTGAAAGGCAGCCGCGATAACCTGGAGCGCTTGACCTTCGTTGGCATGAACACCCAGAACGTTCGTCTGTTCGCCTGCATGGTCTCCAGCTTCTTCGTAGCTATCGCCGGTATCCTGTACGCTATGCGTAACATGGGTGCTTTCCCTGTCATGTTCTCCACCAACACCTCTACCGAGGGTCTGGTCATGTGCCTGATCGGTGGTATGCAGGCGTTCTTCGGCCCCATCCTGGGCGCTGTGATCGTCACCTTCATCTCCACCCAGGTCTCTATCCTGACCAACTACTACCAGTTCATCCTGGGCGCTATCATCGTGTTCTGCGTTCTGTTCCTGCAGAACGGCCTGCTGCATGACGATGTGACTCGTAACCTGGATGAGCCCGAAACCAACAAAAAGGAGACTGCCAAAAAATGAGTGAACCGATTTTGAAGGTTGAGCACCTCAACCGTTATTTTGGCGCTCTGCATGCCACTAAGGACGTTTCCTTCGAGGTTCCCGAAGGTCAGGTCCGCGCCATCATCGGCCCCAACGGTGCCGGTAAGTCCACCCTGATGGACCTGATTACCAACCGTACCACCCCCAGCAGCGGCAAGGTCATCTTCTGCGGCGAGGATATTACCGGTCTGGCCCCCAACAAGATCGTCCACAAGGGCATGACCAAGTGCTTCCAGATCTCGAAGCTGTTCAGCAATCTGACCGTTTACGAGAACGTGCAGATCGCCCGCATCGAGATGAATAAAAAGACGTTCAGCATCCTGCCGGTGCGCGATGCCTACCTGAAAAAGGAAGTTGTCACCTACCTGCAGCTGGTCGGCCTGGAAGACAAGATGAACGATGTGGCCGCCTACCTTTCTTACGGTGACCAGCGCCGCCTGGACATCGCCATTGCACTGGCGATGGATCCGAAACTGCTGATCCTGGACGAGCCCGCCGCCGGTGTGGCCCGCGAGGAAGCTTACACCTTGATGCAGCTGATCCGTGACCTGGCTGCCAAGCGCAACATGACGATCATCTTCATCGAGCACGATATGGACATCGTCTTTAACTATGCAGACGAGATCTCTGTTCTGCGTGACGGCGAGCTGATCGCCAGCGGCACCCCGGACGAGATCAAACAGAACGAATACGTACAGCAGGCTTACCTGGGAGGTGACATGTCATGATTCTTGAACTGAAAGATGTACAGGCTTATTATGACAAGAGCCATATCCTGAACGGCGTCAACCTTGGCGTTGAGGAAGGCACCTCTGTCTGCCTGCTGGGCCGTAACGGCGTTGGCAAATCCACCACGATGAAAACCATCATGGGCATGCTGAACCCGAAAGAACATTGCAAGACCGAAGGCTCCATCACCTTCAACGGCAAAGAACTGGTCGGCATGCAGAGTCACGCCATCGCCCGCCTGGGCATTGCCTACGTGCCCCAGGGCCGTCACATTTTCCCCACCCTGACCACCGAGGAAAACCTGCGCGTGGCAGCACGTAAGGGCGTGGACGGCAGCGATAAGTGGAACCTGGAATCTGTATACAAATTCTTCCCCCGCCTGGAGGAACGCAAGGACTCCAAGGGCGATAAGCTTTCCGGCGGTGAGAAGCAAATGCTGGCAGTTGCCCGCGGCCTGATGCAGAACCCCAAGATGATGCTGCTGGACGAGATCACCGAAGGTCTGGCCCCCATCATCGTGGACCAGCTGGCCGTCATGGTGCAGAACCTGTTGGCCGAGGGTGTTACCATCTTGATCGCCGAGCAGAACGTTAAGTTCGCCACCAAGGTCAGCAGCGACTGCTACATCCTGGAGCGCGGCACGGTGGTCCACCACCAGGCTACGCAGGATCTGTCGGAAGAAACCCGCAAGCAGTATCTGGGCCTGTGAGCGCCCCGCAAGTAAAACAAAACGAGACCTGGCGGGACCGTTGGATCGAAAAAGATCTGGCCTTTTACCGTCAGGTCTTTTTGGTAGGGCTGCCGGTGGCGTTCCAGCAGGCCATCAACATCGGGGTCAACCTGATGGATACGGTGATGGTCGGTGCGCTGGGGGAAAACGCCCTCTCCGCCTCCTCGCTGGCGAACCAGTATTATTACCTGTACTACGTGCTCTGCCTGGGCATCTCCGGCGGCGCGTGTGTGCTCAGCGCCCAGTACTGGGGCGCGGGCAACCACAAAATGGTCAAACAGGTGTGGCGGCTCTCGATGTACATCTCCGGCGGCGCAGCGCTGCTGTTTGCTCTGGCAACAGGCTTTTTCCCGGCGCAGATCATGGGCATTTACACCAACAATGCCGAGATGATCGCCCTGGGCAGCCAATACCTGCGGGTCACCGCCTGGGTGTTCTTCTTCCACGGCACCAGCCTTATTATGGTAAACCTCATGCGCACCGCAGGGGTGTTGTATCTGGGGCTGGCGGTTTCCGGGCTGTCGTTTTTTAGCAACATCTTCTTTAACTACGTTTTCATCTTCGGCAAGTTCGGCGCACCCTGTCTGGGCATTGCCGGTGCGGCGGTGGGCACCCTCATCAGCCGCATCCTGGAATTTGCGATCACCTTTGGCTATCTGTTCCTGGGCTGCCGCCAGATCCACTTTACCCCGTGGGATTTGGTGGGGCGGCTGGACGCAGCCATGCTCCACGCCTTTGTGAATACGGGCATGCCGCCCATCATCAGTGACGGCATGTTCACAGTAGGCGATAACATTTTAAGTGTGATCCTGGGTCATATGGGGGCTGCGGTCGTCAGCGGCCAGGCCATCACCCTGGCAACGATGCGCTTTTGCACCGCGTTCATTCTGGGGCTGTGCAACGCCTCCTCGGTCATGGTCGGCCAGGCCATCGGCAGGGGAGAGCGCGCCGCCGTAGAGCGGCAGAGCCGGACGTTCTTCCTATTGTCCGTGGCAGGCGGGCTGATTGGCGGTGCCATCATCGCCGCAGTAAGCCCCTGGATCGTGGGCATGTACGACCTGTCGCCGGAATCCCGCGATGCCACGATGCAGATGATGCAGGCCATGAGCCTGCTGATGGTGTTCCAATCGGTGCAGTCTGTCATGAGCAAAGGCGTACTGCGGGGCGGCGGGGATACCCGCTTCCTGATGTTTGCCGATCTGATCTTTATGTGGGGGCTGAACATCCCCTTCGGCTATCTGGCCGGGCTGCGCTGGGGCTGGTCCCCGTTCTGGGTGTTCGTCTGCCTTAAGCTGGATGCCATCTGTAAATCGTTCCTCTGCCTGTGGCGGCTTGTCCAGGGCAAGTGGATCAAAAATGTCAACGAAACGACCTGAATTTGGGGAGGTGTACACCATGCTTCCGCGTCATCCCCAGCGGGTGTTAAGCCGAGAGCTGGCCCGCTGTGATCTGTAAGAACCTTCTGCTATAAGAACAACAACAAACCAAAACCACAAGAAAGGTTGATTTGATTATGTCTGCAGAACATTCTATCCGTGAACTCCTCGAAAAAGGCGAATTCGTCTGGGCACCCTGTGTTTATGACTGCCTTTCTGCCCGTTGCGCCGAGATCGTCGGCCACAATGCCGTGCTGGTCAGCAGCTGCGAGCTGGAATATGCCATGAACGGCATCCCCGCCGGTATGTATAACTGGGAAGAGTACATCTACGCTGCCGAGCGTATCTGCAACTCCACCAAGCTGCCCGTCATCATCGATGGTGAGAACGGCGGCGGCACTCCGATGCAGGTCTACCGCAACGTCAAGCGTCTGGCCGAGGTTGGTGCCATGGCCATCTCCATCGAGGATACCAACTGCGGTGCTTTCGCCACCGGCTACACCTACGCCAGCGGCTACGGCTATATGGATGCCGAGCGCTGGGCTGCCAATGTGCAGGCTGCTGTCGAGGCCACCAAGGGCACCGACTGCATGATTATCGCCCGTACCGACTGCAAGGGCGGCGGTGCCCCCCAGACCGGTGCCATCGCAGAGTTTGGCGGCATGGGCCTGGAAGAAGCGATCCGCCGTGCTGAGATGGGTTACCAGGCCGGTGCCGAGATCACCATGATCCAGAACATCTGCCATGCTGACTGCGAGGACGAGTGCCGCGAGATCAGCCGCCGTCTGTCCAAGCCGGGCCGCTACCTGTTCTACCCCGATGTGCATGCTACCAACGGCAAGCCTGATGCTACGATGGAGCAGATGCAGGAGTGGGGCTTCCACCTGGTCAGCAATCACGTTGCCATGAAGGGCGCTGCCCGCGGCATGTTGGAGTTCTTCCGCGAGAACTTCAAGAACAAGAACACCGTTTACAGCGAGAACCACGAGATCGACCCCTCCGGCGAGTTCAACATCGGCCACGAGTTCCACCTTTTCAAGTTCGAGGACTATATGGCCCTCGATAAGAAGTACCGTGCTTACGAGGCCGAGCTGCGCGCCAAGAACGGCAAATAATCACAGGAAACCCAAAATCAGATAGACGTGTTTTCCCAGCCGGGCCAGCTGCGCTTCGCGCTGACCGGCTGGGATTTTTACAAACTGCACTGCACAACTTTGTGTAGAATGTCTATTTTTAGCATGGCAAGGTAAATTTGCGTTGCAATCCGCATCGGAATGTAATAAAATTGTTCTGATTCTAGAAAAATTTTCCAGCAAGAGAGAGTTTGTATGACGATTTACGATATAGCCAAAATGGCGGGCGTTTCGGCCAGCTCGGTTTCCCGTGTGGTAAACGGCAAACCGGGTGTCAACCGCGCCACGCGGGAAAAGATCCAGGAACTGCTGAAACAGCATAACTATGTGCCGGATACCAACGCCCGCAACCTGGTCACCCAGTCTAATAAGACCATCGGCATCCTGACTGACGACCTGGACACAGCGCACCAGGTGGAAGGCTGCCATCGCGTGGAATACGAATTGATGCGCAATGGCTATTACTGCTTCGTCAAATACATCGGCCATGAGCCGGATGCCATAGAAACCGCGATGCTGGATCTGGCACGTCACCGTGTCGAGGGAGCTGTCTGCCTGGGCAGCGCGTTCCGCGATGCCCGCAAGGTCACCCGTGCCGTGGAGCATCACCTGCCCAACACGCCGGTGGTCATGGTACATAATACGCTGACTTTCCCCCGCGCAAACATTTATTCTGTCGGCGCGGACGAGGTGGCGGGTATTCAGAGCTGTGTGGATTATCTTGCAGGCCGCGGCCGCCGCAATATGCTGTTGGTTATCAACGAAAACCGTGTCAGCGGTGCGTTGATCCGCAGCGCCTTCGAATCGGCGGTCAAGCGGTATCCTCAGGTGCGCAGTATGGTCTACACAGGTGTGCCGGTGTCGGTCGATGGCGGCGAAACCTTTGCCCTGCGTATGCTGAAGGAACAGCCCGAAACGGACAGCATCATCTGCGCCAACGACCTGATCGCCATTGGAGTGCTGAACATTCTGAAAGAGCAGGGCATCCAGGTGCCGCAGCAGATCTCGCTGATGGGTGAGAACAACTCCTCGTTCTGCGAAACCTGCCGCCCGCGGCTGACCTCGCTGGATACGATGGTTTCGATGTCCAGTATCATGGCGGCCCGCACCCTGCTGGATGTGCTGGAAGACCGCGAACCCAGCCACCACGTCACGCTGCAGATGACCATTGTCGAACGCGGAACTACCTGATAACGTAAAAAACCAAACTGCCTGCCGCTGTACCTGCGGCAGGCAGTTGTTATACCCAGCATAAGGCTGCTATAGCGGCCTGGTTGCCTTTTGACGGAATATAGGGTATACTAAAATCGAGTTTTTCTGCAGCAATAAACCACAACAAAGACAAGAGGACAATCTATGAGTGAAAAAACCATCTCCCGCCCGATGGAAAGTGACGAGGTAAATCCGCTGCGGGTGGAGAAAGAGAGCAAGCTGATCGTCAACTTTGCGGTGCCCTGCATTATCTCAATGCTAGTAACATCGCTGTATAATATTGTTGACCAGATCTTCATCGGCCAGGGCGTGGGCATGCTGGGCAATGCGGCCACCAACATTGCGTTCCCGCTTTCCATTGCCTGCACGGCTATTTCTCTGTTGCTGGGCATCGGCGCAGCATCCAACTTCTCACTTCACCTGGGCGCAGGGGAGGAGAAGAAAGCCGTTGACTATGCAGGCACCGGTCTGTGTTTGATGGCGATTTGCGGTATTGCGCTGTTCCTGGTCACGACTCTGTTTTTGACGCCGATGCTGAAATTTTTCGGTGCAACGCCGGATGTCCTACCCTATGCAGAGGAGTACACCCGCATCACGGCTATCGGTTTCCCGTTCCTGATCGCCAACACCGGCATTAGTAAGCTGATTCTGGCGGACGGCAGTCCCCGCTACTCGATGACCTCCATGCTGACGGGTGCTATCGTCAACACTATCCTCGACCCGCTCTTAATCTTCGGCATGAACATGGGCATGCGGGGCGCGGCGCTGGCGACCATCATCGGCCAGATCGTCTCGTTCTGCATCAGTCTGCGGTATCTGTTCCACTTTAAAACGGTGCGGTTGCATAAAGACTGCCTACGTATCTCCTGGGACCGCACATGCAAAATTTGCAGCTACGGTGCCAGCGCGGGTTTTAATCAGGTGGCTATGGCTGTGGTGCAGATCGTTATGAACAACACGCTGGCTCACTACGGTGCGCTCTCGGTCTACGGCAGTGACATCCCGCTGGCCTGCGCGGGTATCATATCCAAGGTCAACATGATCTTCATGTCCTTTATCATCGGCATTTCGCAGGGCATCCAGCCCATCATCGGTTATAACTACGGTGCCCGGCTGTACCAGCGCGTCAAACGCACCTACCTGCTGGCGCTGGGCACGGCCACAGTACTGGCGATGGTCGCATTCCTCTGCTTCCAGCTGTTCCCGCGGCAGATCATCAGCGTGTTCGGCTCTGGTAGTGAGATGTACTTTCAGTTCTCCGAGCGGTACTTCCGCATCTATATGTTTCTCACCATTATCAACGGCATCCAGCCGGTCACGGCCAACTTCTTCAGTTCCATCGGCAAGGCGCAGCTGGGCGTGTTTATGTCGCTGACGCGCCAGATCCTGTTCCTGTTGCCGCTGATCGTCATCTTCCCGCTTATCTTCGGTATTGATGGTGTTATGTACGCCGGCCCCATCGCCGATGCCGTCACCGCCATCGTCTGCGGCTTCTTCACCCTCCGTGAACTCCGCGAACTGACCCAGCTGCAAAAACAGCAAACAGTCGCCGCATAACTTAGTACAAACAATGCCCGCCCCGGCAGTATAAACCGGAGCGGGCATTATCTATGCTGTGCAGTTTTGTAGAGGCCGATGCTTGCATCGGCCTACGGGTGCAACTGCGCGCCCTTGCAGAACGCTCAAAAATTATGCATCTGAGCGGGAGTAGGCGTTCTTCATCTGGCTGCTCAGCTCGAACAGGACTTTATCCAGCGTGTCGGCGGCGTGACGCTTCAGGTTGGCGGCCAGGGCATCGTTGGCCTGCACACGCAGGACGGCGCGGACAACGGCGTCCGGCTCGGCAGCCAGCTTGACATCGTAGTCGTTCAGGATGGCGCGGCTCTCGGAGAGAACGGCCAACTCGTAACGCTCCAGATGGAACTGGGACTTGGCAAAGGCGGCATCCGCCATGGCGGCGATCATGCGGCTGACCCAGTAGAAGTTGTCGGTGGAGACGTCGCCGGTGGTGTTGGCAAGATAATCCGGGGTGGTGTCGATATTGGCGTAGAACGGCACCATCGTGTTCAGCGCGTTGGAGGCGTAGGCGATCCACTCAATGGCGCGGGACTCCTCCGGCATGTCGGGACGCAACTGCAGCAGGGCAACAAAATCGTTGCGGTTGATGCCAATGGAGCGGTAGGCACCTTTCATATTGCGTTCGCCATAGCTGGCATACGGGTCATAGGGAGTGCCCTGGTAATGGGACGACAGTACGTACTTTACGTCCTCCGGCGTGATCTTCTTCTCCGGCACCAGGCACCATGGCAAGTCATCGGAGCGGGGCGTAAAGTCGGCATCCGAGCCGTCCCAGTTCATGGTGTGGGGGTTGAAATAGCGCAGCATGTACCAGGCGCGGGGCGTGTTGTACACGTGGTCAGAGTCATCGTGGCTGCCAAAGGCATCCCGCGGGTTCAGCACACCGTCCTGGGAAAGGTCGAGGTGGTTCTTGGCAATAAACTCCCGCAGATCAGTGGAGCACATATACTCTTTCTGTGCGCCAAGTGCGTCATCCAGGTCCAGTTCATCAATACCCAGCTGGTTGGGCATGACTACGTACACGCCATCAGGGACGCGGCGGGCCATCCAATGGTGGCCGCCGATGGTCTCCAGCCACCAGATTTCGTTCACATCCTGGAACGCGATGCCATTCATCTCATAGGTGCCGTAGGTCTCCAGCAACTGGCCCAGGCGCTGCACACCTTCGCGCGCGTTGTGGATGTAGGGCAGCACAAGGTAGACGATGTCCTCCTCGCCGATGCCGCCCTGCACCAGCGGGTCAGCGCCCAGTACGCGGGGGTTGGAGGTGATGGTCTCGGTAGCGGTCATGCCCACGTTGGCGGCATTGACACCGGCTGCGGCCCAGATGCCCTTGCCCTCCACGGCGTTGGGCATGGAGGTAAAGCGCATGGCCCCGGTGGGCATCGGGATCTCCACATGGGAGATGACCGACTTATAGGTGGCGGGCAGGTCCTCCGGATGGACGACCGTCCACTTTTTGGCGGTGAAATGCCCGGAGCCGGAATCGTCGTTGCGGGCGATCATGGTAGAGCCGTCATAGGAGGCATTTTTGCCGACAAGAATGGTAGTGCAAGCCATTTTACAAAACTTCCCTTCTTTATATAAAGTATAAAATTTTCTCTCCTGGGTGCATTGTAGCACCATTTGCCCGGTGGTGCAAGCGTGGGCGCACAAAAGCTGCCAAAGAGGCGAAAATCCGCAAAAAAAGTGTCGAAACCCCTGAAATTTGCAACCAGCCCCAGATTTGGCGCATTTATACGGTTTTGCCCATTGACACTTTATAAAAGAAACGCATATACTGGTATCGTTCCTTTTTTATAAAGGAATATTGCGGACTAATTTCATAATAAATTAGGGAGTGTGGAATCATGAAAAACAACAACATCAAAACCGTCGTTGCCGTTGGCATCGGCGCAGCACTGTTCTTTGTCCTGGGCCGCTTTGTGGCTATCCCCAGCCCGGTACCTAACACCAACATCAGCCTGCAGTACGCCGTGCTGGGTCTGCTGGCTGCTATGTACGGCCCTGTGGCCGGCGGCCTGATCGGCTTCATCGGCCATGCACTGATCGACCTGTCCTGGGGCGGCAGCCCGTGGTGGAGTTGGGTCATCGCCTCTGCCTTCACCGGCGTGGTGGTTGGCCTGTTCGCCAAGAAGCTGAACCTGCAGGAGGGTGACTTCAACAAGGGCAAGGTCATCACCTATGCCGTTTCCAACGTTATTGCCCATCTGATCGCCTGGATCGTGGTTGCCCCGGTGCTGGACATCCTCATCTATGCCGAGCCTGCCAATAAGGTCTTCGCACAGGGCGCTTTCGCAGCCGTCTCCAACATCATCACCGCAGTGGTTGTTGGCGGCCTGCTGGTGCTGGCCTACACCAAGACCATCGCCAAGAAGGGCTCTTTGGACAAGGAGTAATTCATTATTAACACCCTTGTGCCTTCCCACATAGGCGGGAAGGCACTTTGTTTGTGAGGTGCCGTATGGCTGCAAAGACCCCCATCATTTCCTTTGAAAATTTCTCGTTCCAGTATCGGGCACAGAAAAAGCCCACCCTGCAGGATATCAACCTGGATATTTACCCCGGTGAGCGTGTGCTCATCGCGGGCCCCTCCGGCAGCGGCAAAAGTACGCTGGCCGCCTGCATCAACGGCTTGAACCCGTTCTCCAACCCCGGCGAGTGTACCGGCACCCTGACGGTGGACGGCGTGGATGCCCCCCACAGCAGCATTTTTGAATTGGCGGGCCACGTGGGCACTGTGCTGCAGGACCCGGACGGCCAGTTTATCGGCCTAACGGTGGGGGAGGATATCGCCTTTTCGCTGGAGAACAACTGCACCCCGCAGCCGGAAATGAAAGAGATCGTGCAGCATGCCGCCGAACTGGTGGGCATTGAGAACCACCTCGGCTTTGCCCCGCATGAGCTTTCCGGCGGGCAGAAGCAGCGCGTCAGCCTGGCGGGCGTTATGGTGGATGACGTGAAAATCCTGCTGTTCGATGAACCGCTGGCCAACCTGGACCCTGCCACCGGCAAGCAGGCCATTGAGCTGATCGACACCATCCAGCAAAAAACCGACACTACCGTGTTGATTATTGAACACCGCCTGGAGGATGTGCTCTGGCGTAATGTGGACCGCATCGTGCTGGTCAACGAGGGCCGCATCCTGGCCGACCTGCACCCCGATTACCTGCTCTCTGGCTCGCTGCTGGCCGAAAACGGCATCCGCGAGCCGCTGTATGTCACGGCCATGCGCTACGCGGGCATTGCGGTCACCCCCGAAAAGCACCCCGCTCACATTGATTCGGTGGTGCTGGACGAGGCCGACACCGCCCGCCTGCACAGCTGGTTCCAGGCCGAGCCGCTGCCTGCCCCCAAACCGGCCCCGGAGCCGCTGCTGGAAGTGCGTAATCTCTGCTTTGGCTACAACAAGGGCCAACGTACCCTGCAAAATGTCAGCTTTTCCATCGGAAAAGGCGAGATGGTCAGCATCGTGGGCCGCAACGGCGCGGGCAAATCCACGCTGTCCAAGCTGATCTGCGGGTTTGAAACCCAGGATTCCGGCGAGATTTATTTGAACGGCAAGGACCTGAAAGACGAAAACATCCGCCGTCGCGCCAAGCACATTGGCTACGTGATGCAGAACCCCAACCAGATGATCTCGAAAACGATGATCTACGATGAGGTCGCCATGGTCCTGCAGGGCAGCGGCCTGACCGAGGAACAGATTCGCACAAAGGTCGAGGACACGCTGAAAGTCTGCGGCCTGTATCCTTTCCGCAACTGGCCGGTCTCGGCGTTAAGCTTCGGCCAGAAAAAGCGCGTCACCATCGCCAGTGTGCTGGTGCAGGATCCCGAGCTGATCCTGCTGGACGAGCCGACTGCGGGTCAGGATTTCCGCCATTATACCGATATTATGGAGTTTTTGCAGGGGCTCAACGCCCGTGGCGTGACTGTGGTGATGATTACCCACGACATGCACCTGATGCTGGAATACACCCCGCGCGCGCTGGTATTTTGTGATGGACAGCTGATCGCCGACCGTAGCGCTTCAGCCGTGCTGTGTGACCCCGAACTCATTGAGCGGGCCGCCTTAAAAGAAACCAGCCTGTACACGCTGGCTAACCGCTGCGGCATTGCTCCGGCCGAGGATTTTGTGGAGCGGTTCATCGCCGCCGACAGGGAGGTGCGCGCCCATGGCTGCTAAAACCGTTTTGAACTACCTGCCGCGCAAAAGCGTGGTACACCAGCTTACCGGCACCACCAAACTGGCGTTTTTCCTGCTGTTTACCTTTGCCAGCATGATTACCTACAACACCTGGGTGCTGCTGGGGCTGATGGCTGTCAGTTTTGCGGCGTTCAAACTCAGCCACATTAAAATTAAAGAAGTCAGCTTTATGCTGGTTTTCATGCTGGTGTTTTTGCTGTTGAACGACCTGTTCATCTTCCTGTTCGACCCCAACCAGGGCACTACGTTGTACGGCACCCGCACGGTGCTGTGCCATCTGTTCTGGCGGTATGACGTGACAGCCGAACAGCTGTTTTATATGTTCAATATCTCGCTGAAATACTTTGTGGCGCTGCCGGTGGCGATTTTGTTTATCTCCGCCACCGACCCCAGCGAGTTTGCGGCAAGCCTGAACAGTATCGGTGTATCGTATAAAATCGGCTACTCGGTGGCGATTGCGCTGCGCTATATCCCGGATATCCAGCGTGACTACCACAGCATCAGCCAGGCCCAGCAGGCTCGCGGCGTGGAACTGGGCCGCAGCGAGCCGTTCTTTAAGCGGATGAAAAACTCGGTCAATATCCTGCTGCCGCTGATTCTGACCAGCCTGAACCGCATCGATGTCATCTCCAACGCCATGGAGCTGCGCGGCTTTGGCAAGGGCAGCAAGCGTACCTGGTACGTCCGCCGCCCCTTTGCACGGCGCGACTTTATCGCCCTGGCCATCGGTGCAGCCCTGCTGCTGGTCAGCCTGACCGTGACCATCAAGCATGGTCGCTTCTACAACCCTTTTGTATAATGCGACACAAATAATACAAAACGTAAACAGACTGCCTTGCAGGAATCACTCCAGCAGGGCAGTCTGTTTTTGTTTACCTTATCATAGAGGGGCTTACAGCCAGATGGGATTCGTCCAGGCGCGGCGGCCTTTCTGGTCGATGACCTCGGCGCGGATCCAGGTCTCGCCGCCGTGTAGCGTGTGCAGGCCGTGGGTCATCGGGCTTTCGTGCTCCAGAATCGTCTCGCTGCCGCCAACCAGCCCACCCGCAATAAAGTTGATGCGCGCGGCAGGGGAGCAGGTCAGGTATACTTCATCGCCGTCCACGCCCCAAGCGGTGATCTCCGGCCCGCTGGACGCGTAGTAATCCCCAGCCAGCAGGTGATTCACGATGGCCTCATGGGTCAATTCCTCGGACTTCACGCAGACCCAGCCACCCAGCGCATCAAAGAACCTGGCGGGATTGTGGTTGTCGTCGGAGGCAAAACAGCCGACGTGGGTGCCTTTTTGCAGCATCGTGTTCCAGAAGGCGGTGTCGTAGCCTTCGCCGCACTCCACCTCGGTGCCGTAGTTGTACACTTCCACAGCCCAGGCACCTTGCAGGCCCACCACGTCGGTCATCTCTACCCGGGACCAGGTGGGGTGGTTGTAGGTGGTAAAGCAGCCGCGGCTCTTGAGGTAATCGGTCAGCTGCTGGGCAGCCTGCAGGCCGTCCCAGTCGCCCACGGTCACCGGCGGGGTCAGGCGTTCCCCATGGTGTAAAACATTTTCCCCGGCAGCCTGCTGCATGGCTTCGTTGCCCAAAATGCCGTGGATGTGGTGGGTCTTGCGCAGTCCGGTCCCATGAGTGCGGCAAAACTGTACCAGTTCAGGCATCGAGGCATTTTTCTCTTTCAGCGCCGCCAATTCCTGCAACGCAGCAGGGTCATTGGGCAGTTGCACCAGCCAGCTGGAAGCCTCGACGCCGGGCAGCAGAATAAAGTCATCTCGGTCCAACTCGGCCCGCAGGTCAGTGTAGTAGTCGTGCTCGCTCAAGCACAAAAAGCTGTAGCCATACTGGCGAAACAATGCTACGGCCTGCGTCGGGGTCAAGTGCCCGTCCGAGTTGGTGGTGTGGGAGTGCAGATTGCCCTTGTACCACTGGCCGGAGCCGCCGAAACAATCTTTTTTCATACGGCTTCCTCCACTTGCAGGCAGTTGCGTTTTTCCAGCGAGAGCCAGACCTTACTACCGTTTTCATAAATCGAAAAGCTGCGGAACAGCGTATCGGCTGAAAGCTGCACACCGTTCACATCCACCTTGTAACGCAGTACATTGCCGCGGGGGGTACTGTCGATGACAGTGCCCTCAATATCGTAGGTGCCGGGCAGATTCTGGCGCTCGCGGGAGATGTTCAGCACCTCGGGCCGGATGGCAATGGGCTGGGTAGGTAGGTCGATGTCGCCGGTAACGCGGCCAAACTCCAACGGTTCCAGCACGTTATAGCTGCCGATGAACCCTGCTGCAAACTTGGTGCGGGGATGGGTGTAGATGGCAATGGGGGTGTCCATCTGTTCGATCTTGCCGCCGTTCAGCAGGCAAATGCGGTCGGACATGACCATGGCTTCGTCCTGGTCGTGGGTGACAAAAACCGTGGTAATGTTCAGCTGCTTCTGGATGCGGCGGATCTCCACCTGCAAGCTTTTGCGCAGCTTAGCATCGATGGCGCTCAACGGCTCATCCAGCAACAGCACTTTGGGCCGGGTGACGATGGCGCGGGCCAGTGCCACGCGCTGCTGCTGACCGCCGGAAAGCTGGGCTGGATAGGCATCGGCCTTGTCCTGCAAGCCTACCATAGCCAGCGCTTCGGTGATGCGGTCGTTGATTTCAGCTTTGTTCAAGCGCTGGATCTTCAGCCCGAACGCCATGTTCTGCTCCACCGTCATGTTGGGGAACAGACTGTACTGCTGGAACACCATGCCGATCTGCCGCTGGCGGGCATCCAGGTCGGTGATATCCCGCCCTTCCAGCAAAATGCGCCCCTGCTGCACCCGCTCTAACCCGGCCAGGCAGCGCAGCAGCGTACTTTTGCCGCAGCCGGAGGGGCCCAGCAGGGTCAGCAGCTCGCCCTCCTCCACTTCCAGGTCGATGCCTTTCAGCACCTGGGTCTTATTATCGTAGCTTTTGCAGATATTTTTAAAGGTAATGTAAGACATGGTGGACTCCTTAGGATACCCGGTCGGCCGGGTCCTGACTTTTGTGTACAAGATAGTTGATAAGCAGTGTGATGAGCAGCAGAATGACCACGGCGGCGCTCAATTCCTGGGTGTCCTGGGCGCGGTTGCGGTACAGGTAGGACTGGGCAGTCTCAAACTGCGAAGATGCGATGATTTTGATGATGGCAAAATCGCCGAACAGCCCCGAAAGGCACATCAGAGCGGAGTTGCAAAGCCCCGGCAGAATAGCGGGTACCACAATGGTTAAAAAGCTGTGGAACCGCCGCGCACCCAGCATTTCGGCGGCTTCCAGCAGGCCGCGGGTGTTTACTGCGTACAGGCTGTTGCGCAGCCCTTGGTAGGTCATGGGCATAATGAACACGCAGTAGATGAAGCTAAGCATCACAATGCGGTTGGCTAAAATCGTGTTGGTACCCGCATACGTACCCAGTACCGAGGTAGCCAGGATGATGCCGTTCAAGGTGGTGGGGATCAGGCAAAGCAGCTGCACGACTTTTTCCAGTCCCGGCAGGTAGACAATGACCACATAGAGCGCCAGCAGCACGCTGACGTTGGTGATGACCACCGGCACGAAGGAAATGATCAACCCGCGCCCGATGCCAAAAAGAAACTTTTGGTTGGTCAGTGTGGCGGCGATGTAGTGCAGGGTGAAGCCCTCGGACAGAATGTGTACCCACCGGGCTGAGAATGCGTAGACCACCGTGACCACCAACGGCATCAAAAGAAACACGGCAACGATGGTTTTCCAGATTGCTTTAGGGAGTGTATGTTGGTTCATGTTACCGGTTTCCTTTCTCAAAATGCCGCTTGACCAGGTTGCTCAGGCAGATTTCCAGCACCACAATGCCCAGCAATACCAGCGATAGGGCACTGCCCAGTTCAGGCCGCTGGCGGGTGTCGCCCACAAACATATCCACGATTTTGATGGGCAGCAGCGCAATGCTGTTGTTGATAAGCAGGTATGGCGTGGCGTAGGCGGCCACAGCGTTGGCAAACAGCATGTTGAAAGTACCCAGAATGCCCGGCATCATGACCGGGATGCCCACTTGCAGCCAAAAGCGGATGCTGCCGGCATTCATCAGGCGGGCGGCTTCTTTCCACTCCCGCCGCACCTTGTCCACGGTGGGCAAAAGCAGCAGTGTGCCCATGGGGATCTGAAAATAGGCGTAGATGATGAACATACCGGCCATCGAGTACAGGTTGTAGTTCGCCAGCAGACTGATGCCCAACTGCTTGCCCAGCAGCACCAGCACACCGGACGTGCCCATCATCGTGATAAAGGCAATGGTCAGAGGCACACCGGAAAAGGTGGAGGTAAGGTTCAATAAAGAAAGATACAGCGTCTTTTTGCGGCCATGGTCGCCGTAGAGCGCCAGTGCCAGGAAAAAGTCGATGACCAGCCCTACCACGGTGGACAGCAGCGTCACCCACAGGCTGTTGACGATGGCCGTGCGGTACACCAGCTGGTGGGCAATGGTGCCAAACTGGGCCAGGCTGAAATGTCCGCCTTCGGAAAAGGCTTTCACGAACATGCTGACCAGCGGTACACACTCAAACAGCAGTACAATCAACCCCAGGGGCACCAGCAGCAAACAGTGACTGCCGGTACGTTTCAATTGTTGCAACATACGGTCAAACGCTCCCATCAACTCATCAGGGGGATGATTTCTTCCTCCCAGCGGGTGGCGATCTCGGTGCAAGCGGCACTCACGGCATCGTTGTCGGTCAGGGGGATGGTGTTAGCGTACTCATCATCGGAAATCATCTTGGCGGAAAGCTCGGCGGGCAGCTCCACATCGCTACGGATGGGGCGGGCGTAACCCTCGGCACGGTTGATCTGGCCCTCATCGCTCAGCAGATATTCCACGGTGGCGGCGGCAGCGTAGGGGTGGGGTGCGTACTTGTTGATGACCAGCGCATAGCCGGACTGCAGCGCACCGTCCTGCATAACATGGCACTCAATGTTGGCAT
Source organism: Coriobacteriaceae bacterium (assembly GCA_963588145.1). GTDB lineage: Bacteria > Bacillota > Clostridia > Oscillospirales > Ruminococcaceae > Gemmiger. The sequence continues at coordinate 54,840 of CAVAGJ010000001.1, read as the reverse complement.
CGGGGACGCTGGCCTTGGTCAGGTCGCGGTACTGGAGCGTCAGGTAATCCCAGGTCAGCAGCACATCGATCTCGGCGCGGTCCATGCGCTCCTGGCTGTAAGTACCGGCATCCAGGCGGCCCTCCTGGGCCATCTCTTTAAAGAAGTCGAAGGCCGGATCAAGGTTGTCCATGCCGCCGCCCAGTGCATAAGCGCAGGACAGCACGGCCATCTGGGAGGATGCGCCGCGCACTACATCGCCGATGGTGATGGTGGCGCCGCTGTCTTTCAGCGCCTGCCAGGAGTCAATGGTGGTGGAAACGCGGTCGGCGTTGACCATAGCGCTCATGGTGCCTACGTAGCTGATGCACCACTTGCCGTCCGGGTCCTTGGCCCAATCTGGGATGGAATCCCAGGTGCTGGCCTTGTAGGGCTGCACCACGTCCATCTCCACAGCGGTGGGGCCGAAAGCCTGGCCGACATCGCCAATATCTTTCGTGGCAGCGTCTTTCTCGGTCTCGAACGTGGAAAGCTCCTCGGCAGAGCTCATATCGGTATCCTCATGAGTTAGGCCGTACTTTTCGCTCACGGCGGCCCAGCTGCCGCGCCAGTTGGCCCAGTCATCCGGCATGCCGACCGAGTTGATCTGGCCCTCCTCTTTGGCCTTTTCAATGATGGTATCCAGCGGAACCTCGCGCAAGTCCACGCTCTCGGCAGTAGAAGCACCGCCGCAGGCGGTCAGGGACAGAGATGCAGCCATCATCGTGCCGCACAGTACGGCAACGGCTTTTTTGTGGTTGTTTTTCATGGTGTTCTCCTTTGAACATTCTTTTCTCGTTTTCTTTCGGAACATCTCTAACTATACGGAAATTAACCCCGCCAAACAACCAAATCCCCGCCAAGTTTGCGTAAAGCTTTGGCGGGGATGGGGGAGAAATTGTAAAGAATTGGCATCAGGCATTTTGCGAGGAAAAGAAAAAAAGTATCTGCTGTAGCGTTGCTTTTCGCCAAGACGGAGGGGGTGCTTTTTTCACTGTCCGTAAAAGGGTTGTAAACAGCGAGTAATGATTGAACAAAAAATAGACAATCTTACGGGGCATACAGCAGTTTGTTGGTGGTCTGATTGAGTGTCTGCCCATAGATGGGCTCTGATGCAGATATTGTTCTGTTTTGCAACGATTTGGGCAGGCTATTGCTGCTGTCGCCCAAATCGTTGACTATGGGGCCAACCAAGACCTGCTGGTCGGCCTGGTCTTCATCGCCGCAGGGGATGAGGAGGGAAATCTGTGCTCTTTATCCGATACTACGTTAGAAAAGTACACAAATCTATTTAAAGAACCAATCTCCCTAGTCTGGTAACCTAAAGGGGGGACAGCACCAATGTCAACACCACATAAGGATGTTTTAATATAACAGCATACGGTGCAACTCAGAAATGGGGTGCACCGATTTTTATGCTATGCGATAAATCGAAACTTCTGAGAATTTTGTTGTACTTCATTTAATATCGCAAGGAGTTCTTGCTCTGTTGGTATATCAGCCATACCGACTGCAGTGAAATGCACATGATCTCTGAAAATTTCAGCATTTTTTTATTGAGCCGAGAATGCATGGCTGAACTGTAACCTTTGCGTTTACGTGCTCTCGCAATCCGCTGCCCCGTAACGAGCAATCCGGGTTACCGCCCTTCTTGCCGTTCAGGACAGCCACTGTCCGGGACTTTTAGCTCGATTTTTATTCAAAAACTATCCAGTTGGCGGGGGAAGATATGACGGAAAATTGATAAAATGTAAATGCAGTATTTGCATCATTACTTTAGCCGCATTTATTTGGCGGCAGATTGGAGAAAATTTATGAAGAAACTTTATTTGGCAACACTGACACTGTCTTGCGCAATGGCACTCGCCGCATGCGGTGGGGGCTCAGGCAGTAACACCGCTGCAACCACCGCAGCAGCTACTGAGGCAGCTAAGGAAGAAGTAACAGAAGCAGAAACAGAAGCTGAAGCTGAAGCTGAAGCTGAAGCAGAGACAGAGGCGGCGACAGAAGCTGCAGCACCGGCAGATTTGCTTCCGGGCGTACTTGCTGATTTTACGGCAGAGGCAACCAAGCCCATACAGGATGAGTACAATGCTGACGGCGATATGGTTGATATGGGTCATAAGTATGCGTACTGCTTCTATGACTGGAACGGAGACGGAACGGACGAGATATTCTATCTCAAGGAACAGTCGGCAAGCGATGGTGTGACCATTTTAGACGGCACAATAACTGCATTTGTAGGCAGCAGCAATGACCCTGTAAGCACAAGCGGTACGATTTCCAGAGAATATATCGAGGACATTGCAGAGGTAGAGTTAGTAGGCTGGATAGATATAGATCCGGAGGACGGCAATCAGGAGCTTATAGTAAGCGTCAAGAAGAATGACGGAACCGAGCAGACTATCTTCTTTAATTCAAAGTATGCACATATGAATGAGAATTGGTCCCAAACCAAAGTATATGACGGAGCATTTAAGAGTTGGGAGAACGGCGTCCTTACTATAGGAGATGTTGAGTACGGAATAGAAGAGGGTTATCAGTTATTTAAGCCTGTTGATGAGCTTGAGAGCTAAGTATTTGATTCCAGTGTCAAGAGCACGGGGTGCTTAGCAATATAGTAGCGACTGGGGCAAAATGCCTGTTACAGTTCAGCCATGCACTGACTCATTAAAACGTTGATTTATATTTTAAGGCGCATAAGCCGGGCTTTTTAATAAGCCCTCCCCTTTTCAAGGAATCCCACCCCGGCTGCGGTCGCCCGGCTTCTGCGTCAGCAGATGCTTCCTTTTTAGAGCGGGTGGGTTTGCCACACAGGGCATATGCCCCGTGTGGCGGGATTTAAATAATATCGCCCACATTTAATTGTGTCAGCTGTTAAAGAATGTTCTTAATAAGCCGGTCATCACTGTATGACCGGCTCACCATTAAATACTGTTACGATACTGGCGAAGATGTTCTGTTTTCTCCGCTTTACTGTTTCTATAACACTTAAGCCTCGACAGTACATTTCCTTACCTTTCTCATTTCGGAAGCCCCTGCCATCTTTTCTCTGTTCTTGCATTTTCTGAGATTTCGTTCGCTCATGTTATTGCTGTACGGCACTTCGAAATCATGCAGAAACAATAGATGATTTTCCTTATATTTCCTTAATCTGTTGAGCAGCTTTTTTTCTCTGCTCGAGTTATCCTCCCCTTAGTATGTTTATTCTGCTCATATCCTTCTGCAAGTATGGCGTCATATCTGGCTTCATACCTATCAGCAGTTGCTAAATGACTAGATTGCAATATTGTTGAGTGCTTACATGATCTTTTACGGTAAAACAAAAATTCCTGCAAGGAAAGCCAAAAGGCTATTCCTTGCGGGAATTTTAGCGATTATTCGCCGCCCAACACCACAGCGTTGACTGCTTCCTGCAGGTTAACTACCAGGCTGCGCTTGGCAAAGCCGAGGGTCGTACCGTTCAGCGTTACCAGGCAATTTTCGCCATCATACTGGTAGGCGGTAAGGGCCAGAGTGGGGTAGTCGTCATTGTCCAGGTGCACCGTCACGGCGATCTCCTGCTTCTTGTCGCTCGTTTCGGTGTTGTACTCGGCAATATCCAGGCCGTCCACGGCAGATTGGATATCGTCAAAATCTACTTCTTCGCCGTCCAACATGTATTTGCTGCCCTTATGGGTAATGGTGTAGGTCGTGTCGTCCAGCGTAAAGTCCACGCTGGTCACGCTGTCCCAATCCAGTTTCAGCGCTTCGTCAGGGCGCAGGACATCGGCGGTGGTGGCAACAATGTCATTATAATCATCCTCGTCCATTTTGCAGATGATCTCGGAGTTGTCCATGCGGAAGTAGTAGTTACCGTCATTCTTGCCCTTGGCAAAACTCAGCGCAAAGCTACTTTGTTCCTTGTCCTTGGTGTAGGTCACAGTGAAGGTCTCAGTGGGGGCATCCATGCCGTATACGCTCAGGTCTGCGGTGGAGGCGTGGTAGGTCATGTAGTCGCTGTAGTCAAGATTCTTTAGTTTACTGATAAAACTCTTGATCTTGCTGGTGGCGAGTGCGGTGTAGCTGTCACCGTCTACGGAGTAGTAGTCGTAGCTATCGGTGTAGGTGTGGGTCTCGTCAGGCAGATAGTCCGCCGTGAACGCAGTCTCGCCCGTAGCGGTAATGCTGTCGATAGTGTCGTACTCCGGTACGGCATCGGTCTGCATAAAGTCATCGTGGTCGGTGGAAAGTTCCTCCGTCACGTCATCATCGATCAGGTATACCACACCGTCACCCAGGGTTACATAGCGTTTGCTGTCCATCGTGGAGTAGGTGCCAAACTGCAGGGTTGTGTCGCCGTCTGCGGTGGTCAGCGTTGCAGTAGCGGTAGGGGAGTCCAGGCCGTACTGGCTGTAGTCCTCCACATCTTCAATGATAAAGCTGGCGATCAGCGGGGCAAAATGCTCCAGCAGGTCATTGATCTTTTTCTGGTCAACAGGAAAGATTTCGTCCCCGCTCTGAGTCCAGCCGTCATCACCCTTTACAAAGGTCAGGGTCTTGCTGTCTGCCGTCCAGCTGATTTTCGTTAGTGTGTCGGCATCTATGTTCACAATATCCTCGCTGACCGTGGTGATCTTATCGATATGTTTCTCCACGCCGCTAACGATGGCAATAACTGCACACAGCGCCACCAGCACACCGCCTAAGGTCAGTAGATTCTTTTGTCGTTTCATACCATTTTCCTCCTGCGCAATACTTCATCAATGCCCAGCAGCAGGAAGCATGCCGGAACAATGCCGATCATTACGACTTTCAGTACGGTTGCCGACGACGAACTGATGGTCAAGTAGCTGTTGTTCAACGATTTTGCGCGGATGGAAACGGCATCATTTTTGCCGATCATCCACGATAAGCCGTTAATTACCAAATCAAGGTTGGCACCGGACGAGTAGGAATTGTAGGTGTCATCCAGCAGATAGTCAGTGGCGACCCAAACAATTTTACCGTCCGCGTTGCTGTCCGTGATGGACACGGCCAGCGTGAACGGGCCATCGGTGTCGCCGTCCTCTTTCTCGTAGGTGGTCATGGCGTAGCCCGCTGCTTTGCTGAATGCCTCATCAGAGGTCGTCAGCAGGGAAGTCACGCTGCTGTTGCTGCCCACGGTCAGGCCCTGAGCAATGGGCACGATGACGTGGCAGGATTCCTCGGTCAGCGGGTCGGTGATGTCACTGCTTTCGATAGTAGGCATCAGCACGTAAGGTGCGGTAAAAGCGTAGTGCTCACGGTCAGTATCCACAACCACACCATCGTTGACAGTTACGTCATAGTCTGCCAGCAAGGAGTCTAGGTTGGTCAGGGTCGCATCTTTCTGCGGGCCGGAGAGAACCAGCAATTTGCCGCCGCCCTGCACATAGTCGCGCAGCATCGTCAGTTCTTCTTCGGAAATATCGCTGGTGGGTGCATTGATGATGATGGTGTCGCAATCTTCGGGGATCTCGTCCACATTCAGCAGTGAGAAGTCCTCGACCGTCTCGTAGTTGCTGCGGGTCAACTCATTGCTGAAAGTATCGGACATCGTGGCCTCGCCGTGGCCGCTAAGCAGGTAGATCTTCGGCAGTTCGTCAGAAACCACATAGTCAATGGCCGAGGTAATCTGCCCTTCTCCGTCAAAACTTTGGCTGACCGAACCGGTAGTGTAGTAGCTGGCGGTGTCTACCTGATAGATGTCGTTGTAACTGATGTAGCGGCTCTTATCGCCGCACTCGACTACCAGGGAGTTATTCACGACCGTTTCATCGGTATACTGCTGGGCAAAGGTCGGATAGATGTCGGGGTCTTTCTTGACCACCGTGATGTGATCGGACAGGTCCTGGTAGCGGTCCAGCAGCTTATCCAGTACGGTGCTTTCCTGCCCGGCCTGGGTGATCCAGTAAATTGTAACGTCCTTATCCAGATTGGTTGCCACCACTTTGGTATCCGATGTCAGAGAGTAAAGCTGTGCGGCAGAAATATCAAATTGTGTGAATTTGGACGGCAGCACACTGAACAACACGTTTGCTGCCACCAGAATGGCCAGCACGATCAGTGCTAGCACAACGCTGTACCCGCCCACTTTGGCGGTGCGGGTAGAAAGTGCCTGTTTGTTCTCTGCAGCTAGCTGCCGCAGTTTTGTGTTAAAGTTATTTTTCATCCGTTATACCTCTTTTTCTCCCAGGATTGCACACAGAGGAACAGGAAAAATACCGCGATGCTGATATAGTATACGATGCCCGTCACATCAAACACACCGTTGACAAAGGTGTAGAATCGCTCAAAGGGGGACAGCTTCTTCATCAAATCGGGCAATAGGGATTCCAGCACGGTGGGCGCAGCCAAGTAGGTAATGATGAGTGCCGCCACGCATACGATGAGTACCAGCAGGCCGGCAGCATCGGAGTTCATCAGCTTCTTGACCACGATGGCGAGGATTGCCGACAGAATCAGCAGCACCACTACGTTGAACGCTGTGGAAGAAATGTTATCGGCCAGGGACGAGCTGTAATACAAAAACAGCATGACCACCACACCGATGCCTGCCGCCATGCCCTGGGATTCGGTCAGGGACGAGATGAAGATGCCAATGGCGATGAGAGCCAGCCCCAAAAATATGAACGCCACCAACGCACCGTAGGAGGTAGGCAGATAAACATCACCGTACATCGAGAAAATGTAGGGGTAAATGCAGGCAACCAGCATCGGCGCAACAAACACGACTGCTGCCGCAAAGTATTTGCCCAGCACAATATCGGTGGAAGTAATGGGCAAAAGGGACAGCAGTTGGTCGGTTTTCTGTTTCTTTTCCTCGGCCATGACGCGCATCGTCAATACTGGGACCAGGCCGACAAAGGCGATACAGAATGTGCCAAGAGCATACTCAAAGTTGGCAACGGCGCGGTTGATGTTGTACAGCATTGCACCAATACCGATAAATTCCAGCAAAAACGCACCGAACACATAGGCCAGCAGGCCATGATAATACAGCGATACTTCGTGCTTAAACACCGATTTCACCAGGTGTCACCTCCTCCTTGTTTTGCATCTGGGCCTGCGGCTGGGGGTCATCCTCCGTTAGTTCGATGAAAATATTCTCCAGGTCAGCTTTCTGCGGAGTCATCTGCAGCAACGCTACATTGGCCTTGGCAAAGGCAAAGAACAACGCGCGGGCGGCGGCAGTCAGGTCGCCATTCACGGTTAGGGCGGCGGTGCCATCGGGCTTGGTCTCGCGGGTGGCTACATTGGGCACACTGTCCAGAATTTCCTGCAGGGTGGTCTCGCCGCAGTCGGCGGTCAAGGTCAGTTTGTTGGCGCTGGCTAGTGTCTTTTCCAGGTTTTGCGGTGTGTCAAAAGCTACCAGTTTGCCGTGAGCAATAATCAATACGCTCTCGCAGATGGCCTGCACTTCGCTCAAAATATGGGAACTTAAAATGACGGTGTGGCGCTGCCCTAATTCACGGATGAGGTCACGGATCTCAATGATCTGCAGCGGATCCAGACCAACTGTTGGCTCGTCCAGAATAATGTAGTGCGGGTTGCCCAGCAGCGCCTGTGCGATGCCCACGCGCTGGCGGTAGCCCTTGGACAGGTGGCGGATCAAGCGGTTTGCCATCTCTGTCAGGTGGGTCTCCGCAATCACGCGGGCTACCTCACCGGCAATCTGCTTGCCCGGCACACCCTTGGCCTCGGCTACAAAGCTGAGGTATTCCACGGGTGTCTGCTCAGTGTACAGCGGCGGGATCTCCGGCAGGTAGCCAATTAACTTTTTTGCTTTCTGCGCGTCCTCAAAAATATCGCAGTTATCAATCAGTACCGTGCCGCTTGTGGCGGCTAGGCAGCCGGTCATCATGTTCATTGTGGTAGATTTTCCCGCGCCGTTGGGCCCGAGAAATCCGTAGATATGGCCGGTTTCCAGTGAAAAGGATATGTCATTCACCGCGGTAAAATCGCCGTATCGTTTTGTCAAATGCTTGACTTGTATCATCAGCGCACCTCCTAATCGTCTGCAAATACTATAGCCCACAAAGCTGAAACGAAACTGAAAATTCGCCCCACGTTTGTGAAAGGTTTGGGGAAGTTTGGACAAAAGAAAAGGGGGCGGACCATAAGGTCTGCCCCGCATAAAAACTGTTTATGCAATAACAGCTATCCCGTATGTTTTATCTGGCTTGCTTTCATACCAAATTTTGATATAAAAGAGAGATACTAAGTTTGAAACAACCTACCGTAAGTAGCACCGAAAAAAGGGCACAGAAAACCAGTCCCCGTGAGGGAGCAAATTATATGGAGTTAGGAAGTGCAGTGCGTAACAAGATACCCTTTCCGCAAAAATTTGAAGAGGTTTCTGATAAGCTGCTTTCCTTGTGGGGAATCTGATTTACCATTGTTATGAATTATCTTGCGTTCTGCACGGTGGACGACACAACGCAAACTGTGCATATTGTGCGGTTCCTTTACGGGAAAAGCAACTGGGCCAACATTTCGAAAACGAATGTAGCAAATGGAAATTTGCCTGTACACTCGTGACCCAATATTTTACCCAAGCGCTCACTTATGTGGGCGCTTTTTCAGTTTTCAATTCTAGATAAAACGTATTCACGCCCTCTGTACTCTCGGCCCAAACTTTGCCGCCGTGCTGGTCGGCTACACCGGCGGCGATGGCCAGCCCTAAGCCGTAACTGCCGTTGCGGTGGTGGGCGGGGTCGGTGCGGTAGAATCGTTTAAAAATATTCTGCAATTCATTTTGGGGGATCGTCTCGCCCCGCGTGGCTATGGCAAGCCGCGCACGGTGGTGCCCGCACTGCGCCAATGTGACCTGCACCACCGTGTGTGGGGCGGCGTACTTTTGTGCATTATCAAGGTAAACGCTCGCTGCCTGCTGCAGCTGTGTTGCGCAGCCGCGCACAAAGATGCTGTCCTGCAAGTCGGTCTCCAACTGTAAACCTTTTTCGTAAAACACAGGCTCAAAGGGCAGCAGTGCATCGCTGACATTCTCGGTCCAGTTCAGCCGCTCATACTGGCCGCGGGGGATGCCCTGATCGACCCGTGCCAGTTCCAACAATTGCTCTACCAGTACCCGCATCTGCTGGGCAACCGTCAGCATGCTTTGGGCGAGCTTGCGCTTTTCAGCAATATCATACTCGCCCTCCGGCGTGCAGAGCAGTTCGGCATCGGTCAAAAGCACAGTCAGCGGTGTTTTCAGCTCGTGGCTGGCATCGGCCACAAACTGCTTTTGCTGGGTCCACGCTTTTTCCACGGGGCGTACCGCCCACTGTGCCAGCAGGATGCTTAGAATAAAAAACGCCGCAAATGCCGCGCCGCACAGCAGAAAACAGGTGCGGAACAGTCCGGTTAGGGTCTGAGTTTCGTTCGACGTGTCAGAAAAAACGATGGTATTGCCGTTGTCTGTTTCCAACCGCAGAAACCGCAGATGAGAATCAGCCAACACACCGCTTTGCGCACCGCTGTCTACGGCTTCGGCCGCCGCCTGCTGCAGAAATTCGGTGTCGGACAAATCATAGTAGCCCCCGCCTGCAGGCTCGATCGTGCCATCCTCGGCTACCGACAATATAAAGTAGGGCAGGCGAACACCGTCAAATTCCTCGCCGGGGGCGGGGGCCTGAATGGGGTCGAGGGCGATATGCCGCATCATGTCCAGGCTTTCCCGTTCGAGTGTGGCGCGGGTCAGCCCCAGCACTGCTGCCATGACGCACACCAAAATGACCGCCACAAACGCCATGATGATGGCTACCAGTTTGGCGCGCAGCCGCCGGATCATTCGGCAACCTCCAGGTGATACCCCACGCGGCGCACCGACTCAATGCTCACATTGGAACCGATGCTTTTCAGCTTCTTGCGCAAAAAGCCAATGTACACTTCTACGTTGTTTTCCACGGCATCAGAGTCAAAGCCCCACACATGGGTCAAAATATTTTCTTTCGGGGTGTTGTTCTCACCCGCCTGCATCAACAGGCGCATCACATCAAATTCTTTGGCGGAAAGCCGCATCTTTTTCTCGCCGCAGGTCAGCGTGTCGGCATCCAGATCCAGAGTGGTATTGCCAAAGCTCATCCGGTCCACCTGGCCGCCCTGCCGCCGCAGCAGCGCCCGGATGCAGGCCAACAGTTCCACAATATCAAAAGGTTTCGTTAGGTAATAGTCCGCCCCGGCGTTCAGCCCCTCAATGCGGTCGGGCAGGTCGGATTTGGCCGTCAGCATCAAAATTGGCACGGTGCAGCGCTTTTGCCGCACACGTCGCGCCACGGCGTAGCCATCCATGCCGGGCATCATCACGTCCAAAATCAGCAGGTCGTAAATGCCGGTCTCAGCATATTCGGCTCCAGTCACGCCGTCAAAGGCCGTTTCCACGGTAAAACCCTTGCGCTCCAGCAACGTTTTTAAGGATTCCGCCAGCAGTTTTTCATCTTCTACAATTAGTACACGCATCGTCAGCACCTCGCTTCATGCCGCTATTGTACCGCACGAAGCTGAAAAGAAGCTGAAAATTCGGTGTGAAAAGTGTGGAAATCCGCTGCTGGTTTTTCTGTGGGTAGGGGCATCCAGCAAGGAGATGGCTTTCGGATTTTCGGCAAAAAATACAAATAGCGTAACAATCTTTTGTATTTTATACCAAATTCCGAAGCTGGTTGACGCGGGCGGAACGAGCATGTTACTGTATCCTCAAACCAGCAATGGCTGAATGGAGGGAAAGAAACATGCTTACCGCACGAATCGAAAAAATACGACAGAATTATGTAAACGCAAAGCCGCAGATCTCCTGCGAACGCGCCGCACTTTGGACGGAGTCTTATAAAAAAAGCGCGGGCAAGCCCGCCTGTATCCGCAGCGCGCAGGCCTTTTACGATTGCTGCGCCGGGCTAGGTGTGCATATTTTTGAGGGTGAGTTGATTGTAGGAGCCATCGGCGAGTTCCGCAAATGCGGCATCCTGACACCGGAGTTCTCCTGGCAGTGGGTCGACCGCGAGATGGACAATTTTGCCACCCGTCCGCAAGACCCCTATATCATGACGGAGGAACAGCGCCGTTTTGTGCGGGAAAAGATCTTCCCTTATTGGAAAGGGAAATCGCTGGAAGAGGCTTTCCTTGCGCGCCTGCCTGCCGAGACCCGGCATATCGGCGTGGACACCGGCGTTATAGACAGCGACTCAAAGTGGCGGCAGGCGGTAGGAGAGGTCACGCCGGACTACCAGGATGTACTGTTTAAAAAAGGCTTCGGCGGCATCATCCGGGAAGCCGAACAGCACATTGCCGCACTGGATATAACAAATCCGGAGGATGAGGAAAAACGGGACTTTTACGAATCGGTGCTGCTGACCTCTCGCGGCATCATCCGCTACGCCAACCGCTACGCGGACGAAGCCGAGAAACTTTCGGCGCTGGAACAGGACCCCGCCCGCGCAGCCGAGCTTTTGCGCATTGCCGTCAACTGCCGCCATGTTCCGGAACAGCCGCCGCATACTTTCTACGAGGCCATGCAGTTCCTGTGGTTCGTGCAGGTGGGAGGCATTTTAAGCGAGAATCCGCTTTCTTTAAACCCTGGCCGCTTTGACCAGTACATGGTTCCTTATTACGAGCAGGATGTACAGGCGGGCACCCTGACTCCGGACTTTGCTCAGGAATTGGTGGATGCTCTCTGGCTTAAATATTCGGAGTGGGTGTGGACCATCTCAGCCAACACGGCAGACTATTTTGCCGGGTACAATCAGTTTCAAAACCTGACTGTCGGCGGCAAGACCCGCGATGGGAAGGACGGCACCAACCCCGTTACATTTATGGCGATGAAAGCTACTGAGGAGTGTAAGACCCACCAGCCGGGCCTGTCGGTCCGGGTGCAGGCGGATTGCCCGCGAGCGTTTATGGATGCCGTGACCCACCTTGTCAGTACAGGCACAGGATTTCCGGCCATCCACAGTGACAGCGTGGGCTATCAGATGCTGCTGAACGCCGGTTACGCCCCCGAGGATGCCCGCGACTGGAACAACTGCGGTTGCGTGGTGCCTCATAACCGCAAGACCGGTGAGTGGACCGCCGCCGTCAATATGAACTTTGGCTCGGCGCTGGAATACGCACTGAACCAGGGAATCAGCCTGATGACTGGCGAAAAGATGGGCCTGGACGAAAAGCCAGCCGCCGAGATGACCAGCTTTGACGAGGTAAAGGCAGCGTTTTATCGCCAGTTCGATAACCTCTGCCGCCACTCCATCATCCTGACGGTGGAAGCTCAGCGCCTGCACCGGGAGATGGTGCCGCGCCCGTTTTTGTCCAGCTGCATCGAGCACTGCCTGGAATCCGGCAAGGACCTGAGCCATGGTGGTGCCCAGTATAATATCGGGCCGGTCATCACAGGTATCGGGCTGGCGGTGGCTGCCAACTCGTTAGCGGCGGTGAAAAAGCTGGTGTTTGAGGATAAACGCTGTGATATGGCCACCCTTGGCAAGGCCCTGCAGGCTGATTGGCAGGGGTACGAGGAACTGCAAAAAGCCGCCAAAGCCGCGCCTAAATACGGCAATGACGATGACTATGCCGATAACATCGCGAGGGAAATTGCCAACCATTTTTATAAAGAAATTCATCAGTATAAAGATGTTTTCGGCTCGCCGTTCCTTACGGCATTCATGGGCATCTCCAACTACATCCCCATGGGCCGTGTGCTGGGCGCTACCCCGGACGGCCGCCGTGCGGGCGAGCCTTCCAGTGAGGGCGTGTCCCCCTATGTCGGCACCGATACATCCACGCCGCTGGCAGCTATGCGTTCTTCGGCTAAATTGAACCAGGAGATCCACTCCGGAGGTACATTGCTTAACCTGCGGCTGGGGCATGACCTGATTGCCACCAAGCGCGGCCAGGCTAACCTGGGAGCGATGATCCAAACGTTGTTTGCGCTGGGGGCGTTCCATGTGCAGTTTAACTGCGTTTCCTCCGAAGTGCTGCGCGCCGCCCAGAAAACGCCGGAAAATTACAAAGACCTGTTGGTTCGTGTGGCGGGCTATTCGACTCAGTTTGTTAACCTGTCCCGCTCCATGCAGGATGCCATTATCGCCCGCACAGAGCACAGCGAGTTTTAAGGAGGGGCTTATGGGCGGTTATCTGATGCAGCTGCAAAACTTTTCGGTCAACGACGGGGAAGGCATACGCACCATCGTATTTATGGCGGGTTGCCCGTTGCGGTGTGCCTGGTGCGCCAACCCGGAGGGCCAGACCTGCTGTAATGCCATGACCCACTGGGCTGAAATAGTGGATGTGCTTGCAAAGATCCGCCAACAGGAGATCTTTTACCGCTATTCCGGCGGCGGGGTGACGTTCTCCGGCGGCGAGGCCACCGCACAGCCGCAGTTTTTGGCCGAGATGGTCAACGCGCTATACGATGACGGCATTTCCCTGGCGCTGGAAACCTGTGGCCAGTTTGATTTTCCCGCGTTGCGCCCGGTGTTGGAAAAGATGGATCTGATCTTTATGGATCTGAAGCATCCGGATAGCCAGGCACACCGCCGTTTTACAGGAATGGGCAACGAAGTGATCTTGCAAAATCTGCAAAAAACGGCCGCTCTCGGTGTACCGCTGGTGGTGCGTATTCCCACAATCCTGGGAGTCAATGCAGATGATGCAACGATGCAGCGCTCCTTTGCCTTTATAAGCAGCTGCTGCCCCAACGCAAAGCTGGAACTGCTACCCTACCACCGCTACGGCGAAGCTAAGTATGATACACTAGACCTGTCTCGGCCATCGGCTGCGTTTGCCACGCCAACAAAGGAACAACTTGCCCATTGGGAGCAGATGGCCATGCGGGAGTACGGGCTGGAAGTGGTCTCCTATAAATAAGGCTGGTCAGCCGCAAAATGATGCAGCCGGGCAGCACAGGAAAACGAATTAAGAATCGATTGTCCTTCTTGCAAAAAACATTGTAATTGTAAGCAAAACACCTGCGCAAACCAAACTTTCGTAGGAATTGCTAAAAAAGCCTTGCACTTTTTGCACAGTCTGCTATAATGGCAACATCATCACAGAACACGAACGGGACAAAGGGGTCGCGTACTTGCAAAAGTACAGCGACTCCTTTTCCGTTACGCACAAAGGCGTGCAGCACTTTTTACACGGTGCCGCGCGCCTTTTGTTTTGGATGGTGGGAGAGTTCCCTGTAAAAGTTGAACAGGAAAGGAACAGAAAGAGAGGATCACACAATGAAAAAGCGTAATCGAGTTCTTGCACTTACCATGGCAGCAGCTATGTCGGCCAGCTTGTTGGCAGGCTGCGGGTCCAGCGCCCAGCAGGGCGGTGCGTCCGCATCCAGTGAGACCTCTGCCAGCACTGCCGCTGCAGCGGATGGTGCCGAGGATAATGTTATCCGCGTGGGCGTTGTCTGTTCGATGACTGGCGGCTCCGCTATTTATGGCGAGGGTGCCCAGAATGCCATTGATATGGCAGTCGAGGAGATCAACGCTGGCGACTCCGGCTATAAGATTGAAATTGTCAACGGTGGTAAGGTGGCAGACGATGCCAAAGATGCCAAGCAGGCCATGAACGCGTACAACAAGGTCATGGCGGATTCGCCAGAGGCCATCGTCGGCAGTTTCTTCTCTTCGGTCACGCTGCCCATGGCAGAGCAGGCCTCCAAGGACGGCATGCTGTTGCTGGCGACCGGCGCAACCAACGCTGATGTTACGCTGAAAGGTGATTCCATCTTCCGTAACTGCTTCATCGACCCCTATCAGGGCAAGATGGCGGCGCTGTTCGCCAAGGACAAGGGCTTTACTAAGGTGGCCGTTATCTACGCTAAAGACGATGACTACTCCAACGGCCTGAAGGATGCTTTTGTAGAGAACTGCGAGGCCAACGGTATTGAGGTCGCCTACACCGGCGAGTGTATGTCCACCGACACCGATTTCTCTTCGCAGGCAGCACAGGCAACGGCCAGCGGTGCAGAACTGCTGTACTACCCCTGCTTCCTGGATACCGTCCCGCTGTTTGTCAGCGCGGCACGAAATGCTGGTTTTACTGGCGCGATCATGGGCGGCGATGCCTGGGACGGCTGTGACACCACTGGCCTGGCTGCACAATTCGATGACTGCTACTTCACCAATCACTACTCCAGCGAGGATACTGCCCCGGCCGTGCAGAACTTTGTTGCCAAGTACAGCGAAAAGTATGGCACCGAAAGCCTGAACGCTTGCGCTGCCCTGTATTACGATGCAATGTACATGCTGGTGCAGGCCGCTGAGAACGCAGGCGGCACCGATACCGCCAGCCTGGTCAAGGGTATGACCGGCATGAGCTTTACAGGTGTCGGCGGTGACATTACGCTGGACGAAAGCGGCAACGCTATCAAGAGCATCGCCATCAACACCTTCGTGGATGGCGAGGTCAAGTGGACCGAGACCCTTGGCTCCGATGGCACGGTCGTTTCCAAGGCAGAATAAACTTTAGCAAACAATTGACGGGAGATGTACACGGCAGCGCAGGACCCAGCAAGCACCGCCTGCCGTGTACATTCCTTTTTTTACGAAAACCAGCAGGAAAGGGGAATGGACCAGATGTCTTTCTCACTGTTTTTTCAAAGCCTGATCAATGGCTTGAACCAGGGGGCAATCTACGCGCTGATCGCCCTGGGATACACGATGGTCTACGGCATCATCCGCATGATCAACTTTGCCCACGGTGACTTTATCATGATCGGCGCGTACACGCTGTTTTACACCATCCCGCTCATGGTCAACGCGGGCATGCCCGCCTGGCTGGCGGTTATCATCGCCATTGCGGTCTGCGCCGTGGTAGGTGTGTTGGTTGAAATTTTGGCCTACCGCCCGGTGCGCAAGGCCGGCCCGATGTCCGCGTTAATTACGGCACTGGCAATGAGCATCTTCCTTGAAAACCTTGCCATGGTGCTGTTCGGTGCCAAGCCCCACAACGTGCAGGCCATCTTCAGCCTGCCCACTATCACCGTAGGAAGTGTGGCCCTGCCACTGAACGTGCTGCTCACTATCGCCATTGGCCTAGGCATCATGATCGCTCTGCAGCTGTTCGTCAAGAAAACCAAGCTGGGCAAAGCCATGCGCGCCGTGCCCCAGGATAAGGATGCCTCTACGTTGGTAGGCATCAACGTCAACAAGATCATCACGACTACCTTTGCCATTGGCTCCGGCCTTGCCGCCGTAGCGGCGCTGATGTACTGCGCCACTTACCCCCGCGTTACCAATGATATGGGCAGCATGATGGGTATGAAAGCTTTCATTGCCGCTGTTTTGGGTGGTATCGGCATCATCCCCGGCGCGATGCTAGGCGGCATCCTGATCGGTCTGATCGAAATTTTTGTCAAGTTGTTTGCCCCTGGCTGGTACGAGGCTGTGACCTACGGCACCTTGATCGTTATCCTGCTGGTCAAACCCTCCGGCATCCTGGGCAAGAACGTCGGCGAGAAAGTGTAAGGGAGCGTGAACAAGATGACAAAACGACGGCTGGCCTCCTATGGTCTGAACTTAGTTGGCGTTGCGCTGCTGTATGCGCTGATCACGCTGGCTTTCACTTTTAACGCCTTTGGCAAAAGCACCACCTACATCCAGGGCATCTGCACCACCGCCTGCTACACCATTATCATGGTCACTTCGTTAAACCTGGTGGTTGGTTTCATGGGCGAGTTCTCGATGGGCCATGCGGGCTTTGTCTCGGTGGGGGCCTATGTTTCCGCCATTGTTTCAGGTGCGCTGGCCGGGCATGGCTTGTCTGATCTGGCGCTGCTGCTGGTCGCTATCCTGGCGGGCGGCCTGGCTGCGGGCATCATGGGCGTGGCGGTCGGCATCCCGGCGCTGCGGCTGCGGGGCGACTATCTCGCCATTGTTACGATGGCCTTTGCCGAGATCATCCGCGTCTGCTTCTGCAACTTTTCCATCACCGGCGGCGGCAAAACGATGAGCGGCATCCTCAAGCTTTCTACTTTTGGCCGCGCGTTCTGGATCATGGTCGTCTGCGTGACCGTTATGTTCCTCTTTGTGCGCAGCCGCTTTGGCCGTACGGTGCAGGCCATCCGCGAGGATTACATCGCGGCTTCGGCTTCCGGCATCAACGTTACCTATTACAAGGTTCTCACCTTTGCCGTTTCTGCTTTCTTTGCAGGCATTGGCGGCGGCGTTTACGCCCACTACATGACCGCCATGATCCCCACTAACTTCAACTTCAACTATTCAGCAGAGCTGCTCTCCGAAGTCATCATCGGTGGCACCGGCTCGCTGACAGGCTCCATTATCGGTGCGGCGTTCCTGTCCAGCCTTCCGGAACTCATGCGTGATTTCTCCACCTACCGCATGTTGGCCTATTCGGTCGTGCTAGTGCTGGTCATGCTGTTCCGTCCCGGCGGTATCTTCGGCCGGTGGGAGTTCAGCCTGACCCGCCTGTTGGACGGCATCCGCCACCCCAAAGAAAAAGCCGTGAAAGGAGCGTGAACCCTTATGGCAGCACCTGTATTGAAGGCCCAGCACCTGGGCATCCAGTTCGGTGGCTTAAAAGCCGTGGACGATTTCAACATGGAGATCGGCGAGTCCGAACTGGTCGGCCTCATCGGCCCCAACGGTGCCGGTAAAACCACCGTGTTCAACCTCATCACCGGCGTTTACAAGCCTACCGAGGGATCGTTCTACCTTTGCGGTGAGCGGATGGATGGCAAAAAGACCTACCAAATCGTCCACGCAGGCATCGCCCGCACCTTCCAGAATATCCGCCTGTTCAAAAAAATGACGGTTATCGAGAATGTCAAGACCGCCATGCAGGCCCACACCACCTACGGTATGGCCGATGCCATATTCCGCACCAAAAAGTATTGGAAGCAAGAGGCCGAGGTTACCGAACGCGCCAAGGAACTGCTGAAGGTCGTCCACCTTTCCGGCAAAGAGGATTTGGAGGCAGACAACCTGCCCTATGGTGAGCAGCGCCGCCTGGAAATTGCCCGCGCACTGGCTACCGATATGAAGCTGCTGCTCCTCGATGAACCGGCGGCAGGCATGAACCCCACCGAGACCGAGGAACTGCTGGAGATCATCAACTACATCCGCAATGAATTTAAAGTGTCCGTCCTGCTGATCGAGCATGATATGAGCCTGGTCATGAAGATCTGTGAGCGCATCCAGGTGCTGGATTTTGGCACCACCATCGCTTCCGGTACACCGGAGCAGATCGCCAACGACCCCCATGTTATCGAGGCTTATCTAGGCAAGGACGAGCCGGAGGAGGCCGCCAATGCTTGAGATCAAAGACCTGCATGTCAACTACGGTGCCGTCCACGCACTGAACGGTGTATCCATGACGGTAAAAGACGGCGAAATCGTCTCCCTCATCGGTGCCAACGGCGCGGGAAAAACCACCACACTGCGCACGATTACGGGCCTGGAAAAGGCCGCCAGTGGGTCCATCACCTTTGATGGCAACGACCTGCGCAAGACCGAACCAAGTAAAATTATTACGCTGAAGTTGGCGCACGTGCCGGAAGGACGGCACATCTTTCCTCAGATGACGGTGGAAGAAAACCTCGAGATGGGCGCGTTTACCGATCCCACCGACATGGCTAAGACGATGGCCGATGTCTACGAGCGGTTCCCCCGCCTGAAAGAGCGCAAACGCCAGCTGGCGGGCACCCTCTCCGGCGGTGAGCAGCAGATGCTGGCTGTGGGCCGCGCCCTGATGGGCAAGCCCAAGATGATCTTGATGGATGAGCCGTCCATGGGCCTGTCACCGCTACTGGTCAAGGAAATTTTCGCGATTATTAAGGAAGTCAACAAGCAGGGCATCACGATCCTGCTGGTGGAGCAGAACGCCAAAATGGCGCTGGCCATCTCAGACCGCGCCTACGTGCTGGAAACCGGTACCATCAGTCTGTCGGGCAGCGCCCAGGAATTGCTGAACGATGCCCGCGTGAAAAAGGCCTATCTGGGCCAGTAAGGAGGGGACGTTATGTATCCGAATTATCCCCACTTCGCCGTGGCAATCACCCGCACCTGCGGGTCAGGTGGCGGCAGTTACATCGGCAAAAAGCTGGCAAAAGATTTTGACATTGATCTGTACGACCGCAAGTTGCTGCGCCTGGCAGCCGAGGACAGCGGCATCAACGAAAAAATCTTTGCTGCCGCCGATGAAAATACTAAGAAAACGCTGCTGTACCGTGTATCCCAGCATGTCTATGACGGCAGCTTCATCCCGCCGGAAAGTGGCAACTTCATCAGCGACCAGAACCTGTTCAACTATCAGGCTAAGGTCCTGCGGGAACTGCTGGACGAGGAAAGCTACATCTGCGTAGGTCGCGCGGCAGACTTTGTACTGAAAGATAAGCCCAACGTGCTTACCGTCTACATCGATGCCCCCTACGAGGATCGCATCGAACGGGAGATGAAGCGCCAGGGCATCGGCCGCAGCCAGGCTATCCGCTATATTGATAAACTGGACCACTACCGCGAAAGCTACTACAAATACCACACCGGCCGCCAGTGGAAACGGGTGGAAAACTACGATCTCTGTCTGGACAGCGCCGCTATCGGGCTGGATAACTGCGTGGAGGTCATCAAAAAAGTCATTGAGCTGAAATTCGGGGCGAAAGCACCCCGCTAAGTGAATTTTTGAAAGTTTAGAGCATTTTGCATAGGGGAGGAAAGAGTTATGGAAGCACTTGCATATTACGATGGAAAAATCGGCACACCGGAAGAACTGATGGTCCCATTCAACGACCGTGTGCATTTCTTTGGTGACGGCGTTTACGATGCCACCGTTGGTGCCAACGGCAAGGTGTACCTGATGCAGGATCACCTGGACCGTTTTTACACGAGTGCCAAGGCACTGGATATTCATATCCCGATGGCCAAAGAAGAACTGGGCAAGCTGCTGACTGATCTGCTGGCTAAGGTGGACGGTACCACCCACTTCGTCTACTGGCAGGTCACCCGCGGTGTTGAGACCCGCAACCACGTTTATGCCGAAAACCTGCCCGGCAAGCTGTGGGTGTCCATTCGCCCCAATCACCTCAACGACCCGGATGTGCCCATTAAGCTGGATACCGCCGAGGATACCCGATTTTACCACTGCAACATCAAGACGCTGAATCTGCTGCCCAGCGTGGTAGCTGCCCAGCATGCTAAGCGCATTGGTGTGCAGGAGACCGTGCTCCACCGCGGTGACATCGTGACCGAGTGTGCCCACTCCAATGTGTCCATCCTCAAGAACGGTGTGTTTTATTCTCATCCCAACGATGAGTTCATCCTGCGAGGCATCGCCAAGACCCATATGATCCAGGCCTGCTACCGCCTGGGCATTACGGTCATGGAAAAGTGCTTCACGCTGGATGACTTGAAAAATGCCGATGAAATTATCGTGACATCCTCCTCCAACTTCTGCCTGCACGCCTGCGAACTTGATGGCCAGCCCGTCGGCGGTAAGGATCCGGCAACGCTGAAAGCTATCCAGAATGAGGTGTTGCGCGAGTATTTCGCCTACACTGGCAAGACCACCGTGGTAGATTAAAGCAAGGGGGGAAAACGCATGACCCGTGATGAACTGGAAAAACGCAACGTAGGTGAAAACCTCGATGCCCTGATGAATCTGGACCCCCGCGGCTACGGTGTCTGCCGCATTTTGTACGCAGGCAGCCGCGCTTATACCGGCGAACCGTTGACGATGCATGCCGCCCAGGTGCTGTGCGACAACGTAAAAGAAAACGACCTGGTGTATATTTTGGTGGGTTTTGTCCTGCTGCCCCACCGTGTACCAGAGATGGACGGCACGGTCAGTGCCATGCTGCTAGCCCGTGCGCTAGTCATGGCATTCAACGCCAAGCCGGTCATTGTCTGCCCCAGCGACAGTGTGCAGGCTATCGAAAAATGCGCCGCCGTGGTGGGACTGCATATTTACGAGGACTTGGACACCGTGCATGAATTGCCCCTGAGCATGGGCGTGGTGGCCTTTACCAAGGATAAGGCTGCCGCCCCTGCCCAGGCTGCCGAGTTAGCCGCTCGCAAACCTGCGGCGGTGGTCTCGGTGGAAGCCAGCGGCGCTAACGCCGTGGGCGTTTACCACAACGCAGTGGGCAAGGATGTGACTGAGATGCAAGCTAAGAGCGAAGCTCTTTGGAATTTGCTGCGGGCGCAGGGGGTGCCCAACATTGCCATTGGTGACCTGGGCAATGAGATTGGTATGGGAGCCATCGCCGACCACATTAAAAAGTACGTGCCTTTTACTGACAAAGGTGAATGCCAGTGCGGCTGCGGCGGGGGCATTTTAAGTGCCACCAAGGCCGACAATATCATCACGGCTACCTGCTCCGATTGGGGCTGCTACGGCCTGATGGCTGCGCTGGCTTACCTAAAAAAGGATATGGAAATTTTGCACCACGAGGAAATGGAATCCGAGGTCATGCGGGTGGCGGCGCGTAACGGTTTTATCGATATGACCGGCTCGTTGCTGCCGGGCATTGATGGCTTCAGCACTCGGATGAACGTGGGAATTGTCAGCCTGATGCGCCAGTGTACAGCCTATGCGGTGCGATTCTCCCATAACTCGGACCACTGGTTCGGCCCGGTACTGGCGAAGCATTTCTTTGATTGATTTTGCGGAAAGGGGGCGGCGGTCATGCTGCCGTTTACGGTACACCCGGTGGGGGACAGCGCCCTGTTGGTAGTTTTTGAACAGCGCATCGCACTGGAGATCGGCGCAGCAGTGGCGGCGCTGAATACCCGCGTGTTGGCTGCCAACATCCCCGGCGTTGGCGAGACGGTGCCCGCTTTTGCTTCGCTGATGGTCACCTACGACCCGCTGGTAACCGACTATGACACGGCAGCCGTCGCCCTACAAAAGCTGGCCAATGCCCCGGATACGGACAGCGCGGCAGAGAGTGGCAGGCTCGTCACGATCCCCGTCTGCTATGGCGGTGAGTTTGGCCCAGACCTGCCCTTTGTGGCGCAGCATACGGGGTTGTCCGAGCAGGAGGTCATCGCCCTGCATGCCGGGCGGGACTACCGCATTTATATGTTGGGCTTTCTGCCCGGCTTCCCGTATCTGGGCGGGCTGGACGAACGGCTGTTCACCCCGCGCCTGCCCACACCCCGCACGGCCATTCCGGCCGGGGCAGTAGGCATCGGCGGCGAGCAGACGGGCATTTACCCCATCGCCAGCCCGGGCGGCTGGCAGTTGATTGGACGCACACCACTCAAGCTGTTTGACCCGGCTGCGGGTACACTGCCCTATGCGGCGGGGGACCGCATCCGGTTCCAGCCTATCACGCGGGCTGAATTTGATGCCCTGGCGCAAAAGGAGGGGACAGTATGAGCATCCATGTGCTGGACCCCGGCCCCCTGACCACCGTGCAAGACGCAGGCCGCACCGGATACGCCGCCCAAGGCTACCGCACCTGCGGCGTAGCGGACAGCTATGCTTACCGTTTGGGCAATGCGCTCATCGGCAACGTGCTGGGGGCGGCGGTGCTGGAATGCACTCTGCGCGGCGCGGTTCTACAATTTGAAACCGACACCGTTTTTGCCCTGACCGGGGCCGAAAGCCCCGCCACGCTGGACGGCGCACCCGTGCCTTATTACGCGCCGTTGTTTGCCAAGTCAGGCAGTACGCTGCAAATGGGTATGGCCCCCACGGGTCTGCGCAGCTACCTGGCGGTAAGCGGCGGCATTGCCACCCCGCCGGTGCTGGGCAGCCGCGCTACCGATTTAAAATGCCGCATCGGCGGTTTCGAGGGCCGCAAGCTGGCAAAAGGGGATAGATTACCTACCGGGCCATGCGATACGGCGACATTGTGGGATAAAATCATCACCCGCCAGTTGGCCCGCCCCTTGCAGGATAAGCGCATCATCACCGCCCCACACCCTGTGCGTATAAAGGGTACCCAAACCCTGCCGCTATTACGCGCCGTACCCGGCCCGCAGGATGCCGCCTTTACCGCCGCAGGCCTGCATACTTTTACCCATGGCATGTACAAACTGACCCCCAACTGCGATCGCATGGCCTGCAAGCTGGCCGGACCTGCCATGGAGATGAAACACGGCGCGGATATTTTGTCCGATGGCATCGCGGCAGGCTCGGTGCAGATCTCTGCTGACGGCCAGCCCATCGTGATGTTGGCCGACCACCAGACCACCGGCGGCTATGCCAAAATTGCTACCGTCATTTCAGCTGATCTGCCCGCACTGGCCCAGCTGCGCCCCGGGCAGACGGTGGCTTTCACCTTTGTCACCCCCGCCCAGGCCGTCCAGGCCGCCCGCCAACAGGCCGCTATTTTGCAGCACGTGGCCGCGCGGATATTATAGGAATCGATGCTCGCATCGACCTGCGGGCGGATATAGAATCCGCCCCTACGCCCTTATGTCAAGAATTACTTAGTATAAGAAGGTGCATCCCCATGACCTATTCTTCCACTGCTCCCGCCGAGGTCCGCGCCCTGATCCGCGCAGGCCAGCTTACAGCCCCCACCACCGGCTACTGTGATGGTTACGCTCAAGGCAATCTCGTTGTGCTGCCAAAAGCGCTGGCGTGGGACTTTCTGCTGTTCTGCCAGCGTAACCCCAAGGCCTGCCCGCTGCTGGAGGTGGCCGATGCCGGGCAGCGCAGCTTTTCTCAGTTTGCGTCGGGCAGCGATATTGCCCGCGACATTCCCCGCTACCGCATTTACAAAAACGGCGAACTGGTCGAGGAAACGACTGATGTGACACGTTATTTTGACGAGCAAAACGATCTGGTCAGCTTCCTCATCGGGTGTAGCTTCTCCTTTGAATCAGCTCTTCTCGAAGCCGACATTCCCGTGCGCCAGATCGAAGAAGGTGTCAACGTGCCCATGTACAACACCAACATCCCCTGCACACCGGCGGGGGTGTTCAGCGGTAATATGGTGGTCAGTATGCGGCCCATCCCGTATGCGCAGGTGTCTGCGGCAGTGGCTATCACGGCGGGCATGCCCCGCGTCCACGGTGCACCTGTACAAATTGGCGCACCGGAAGCCATCGGCATCACCGACCTGGCTCACCCGGACTATGGCGATGCTGTCACCATCTACCCCGGTGAAACGCCGCTGTTCTGGCCTTGCGGGGTCACGCCGCAGGCCGTGGTCATGCACTCCAAGCCGGAGTTCTGCATCACCCACGCGCCGGGGCATATGTTTATCACTGATGTCAAAAATACCGCACTGAAATTTTAAAGGGGGCTTTGCAATGCCGTCCATTGATTTAAACTGCGACCTGGGCGAAAGCTTTGGTGCCTACACCATCGGCATGGATGCCGAAATTTTGCCGTATATCACCTCGGCCAACATTGCCTGCGGTTTCCATGCGGGCGACCCATCTGTGATGCAAAAAAGCGTACTGATGTGCAAAAAATACGGCATGCAGGTGGGTGCGCACCCCGGTCTGCACGATTTGCAGGGCTTCGGCCGCCGCAAAATGGCAATTTCGCCCGCCGAGGCCGAGGCGGACGTGCTGTATCAGGTCGGTGCGCTAAAGGCGTTTTGCGATGCCGCTGGTGTGCCGCTGCACCATGTAAAACCCCACGGCGCACTGTACAATATGGCGGCCAAGGACCCGGTACTGGCGGCGGCCATCTGCCGCGCGGTGCAGGCCGCCGCCCCCGGCGCGGTGCTGCTGGCCCTCTCCGGCAGTGAGATGGTCAAAGCCGCCCAGGCCATCGGACTGCCGGTCGCCAGCGAAGTATTCGCCGACCGCGGCTATAAGCCAGACGGCACCCTTGTGCCCCGCGGCACCCCCGGCGCAATGATTGAGGATGAGGATACCGCCATCGCGCGGGTGCTGCAAATGGCCAAACAGGGCACCGTCCAAGCGGACGATGGCAGCACGGTGGCTTTGCAGGCGGATTCTGTCTGCGTCCACGGCGACGGCCCCAAGGCCCTGGCCTTTGTACAAAAGATCTCCGCCGCCCTGCCCGCCGCCGGGGTAAAAGTCAAAGCGTTTTGATAGCATGTGCCGATCATAAAAAATCGGCACATTTCTTTTTATTCGTTATACCCTTGCACTTCCCCTTGCATTGTGTTATACTTACCCACGTAAAACTGAATACGACAGCAGGTGCCTTTTTATGCTGCATTTTGCGCATAGAAAAGGGTAAAAGGGAAGCGGGTGCAAATCCCGCACGATCTCGTCACTGTGATAAGGGAGCCTGCCGCCAGGGTGCTTTTGCATCGGTCACTGGGTGTTTACCCGGGAAGGCGGCGGTGGGCGTTGATCTTTCAGCCAGGAAACCTGCCCGCTGCCGGGTACGGGGGCATTGCCCCAGATCACGAGGAATTGGTTGTACCGTAAAGCACCTGTTAAAAGCACGGGGTCTTTTGCGTTGCCATTCTGCATGCAAAAGGCCTCGTTTTTTAGTGGGCTTATTTTGGCATGCCTTTTGCGTTTCTGGCTTCCCCCTGTGCCGCCCATCGGTTATATACAGAAAGGAAGCAGAACACATGAGAAGAATCAACTGGAAAAAGCCCGCCGCCGTGGCAACCGCCCTGGCCCTGTCCACCGCACTGCTGGCTGGCTGCGGCAGTACCGCCGTTTCTTCTGACAGCGTGGCCGAAAGTACCGCCGTCAGCGAGAACGAGAGCGCCGCAGAGGAGGCCGAAGAAGGAGATGCTGACGAAGTGGCTGCAAAGAACTGCGCAGACCTGATCGATGCCATCTATGTGCAGGAGCGCACCGATGACACCGATGCCCAGTGCGAAGCCGCCAAGGCTGCCTGGGATGCCCTGACCGACACCCAGAAAGAAATGGTCGAGGGCGAGAACGCTGACCCCGAATACTTCGGCCGTGACACCGGCAATGCCGCCAACGATGATCCCCGCAACCAGGATGACATCGGCGAGAACGAACTGCTGGTCGTCAGCTTTGGCACCTCTTTCAACGACAGCCGCGTGGCCGACATCAAGGGCATCGAGGATGCCCTGCAGGCCGCTAACCCGGATTGGTCCGTCCGCCGTGCCTTCACCGCCCAGATCATCATCAATCATGTCCAGGCCCGTGACGGCGAGAAGATCGATAACATGCAGCAGGCCCTCGACCGCGCTGTTGCCAACGGTGTCAAGAACCTGGTCGTCCAACCCACCCATCTGATGCACGGTGCCGAGTACGATGAGATGTGCGAAGCCATCGATGCGTACAAGGACAAGTTCGAGAGTGTTTCCATCGCCGAGCCCCTGCTGGGCGAGGTTGGCGCTGATGCCACCGTCATCAACGAGGATAAGGAAGCTGTAGCTGCCGCCATCACCGCCGAGGCTGTCAAGACCGCCGGCTATGAGGATGCCGCTGCTGCCGCTGCCGATGGCACCGCTTTCGTGTTCATGGGCCACGGCACTTCCCACACCGCCAAGATCAGCTACAGCCAGATGCAGGCCACCATGGAAACCCTGGGCTATGACAATGTGTTCATCGGCACTGTCGAGGGCGAGCCCGAGGACACCGCCTGCGAGGCTGTTATCGAGAAGGTCAAGGAAGCCGGTTACACCAAGGTCGTCCTGCGCCCGCTGATGGTCGTTGCCGGTGACCACGCCAACAACGATATGGCCGGTGCGGACGAGGATTCCTGGTCTAGCCAGTTTACCGCCGCTGGATGCTTTGACACGGTTGATAACGAGATTGCCGGTCTGGGCGAAATTGCTGCCATCCAGCAGATCTACGTTGACCATACCAAGGCCGCCATGGATGCCCTGAACGGCTGATTTTTTGGTACATTCTGCCCGAGGGGAAGCCTTCGGGCAGTTTTTTACTACAGGAGCCGTAGGTAGATTCCATATCTGCCCACGATCCCTGCAATTTATGATAAATTAAGGTAGGAAAGTACACATGAAGAAGTTCCAAATTGTATCCCTGACCCTGGTTGCTGCCCTGCTACTGGCAGGCTGCGGTGCTACCGAATTTGCCTCTGCCAGTGCGAAAACCGGCGAGACAGTCTCCACGGTTGAGACCGCCCCAGCTGTCGAAAGTGGGAGCGAAGCATCCGCTGCCGAAACCACCCTGCCGGACGGCATCTACGATGCCGACTTTAACACCGATAGCAGCATGTTCCATGTCAGCGAAGCCTGCGATGGCAAGGGCACCCTGACTGTTGAAAACGGCAAGATGACGATGCACGTCAGTCTGCAGTCCCAGAAGATCGTCAACCTGTACCTGGGTATGGCCGCCGATGCCCCCGACCACGAAGAAGACTGGCTGCAGCCCACCATCGATACCGTGACCTACTCTGACGGCACCAGCGATGAAGTTTACGGATTTGACATCCCCGTTGAGGCTGTGGACACTGACTTCCAGCTGGCTATCCTGGGCACCAAGGGCACATGGTACGATCATGTTGTCAGTGTAGCCAACGTCGTGCCCGCTGTCGATGGTGATGCTGCGGCGGAAGTCCCTGCCGATGGTACCTACACCTGCGCCGTCACGCTGGAGGGCGGCAGCGGCCGGGCCACGGTGGACAGTCCCGCTACACTGACCGTGGCTGACGGCACCATGACCGCCACCATCGTGTGGAGCAGCCCCAACTACGACTATATGCTCATTGATGGTGAGAAGTACCTGCCCACCAACACCGAGGGAAACTCCACCTTTGAAATTTCCGTAGCCGCGTTGGACACTGCCCTGGTCGTCACCGCTGACACCGTTGCCATGAGCACCCCTCACGAGATCGACTACACCCTGACCTTTGACAGCACCACGCTGGCCGCTGCCGAATGAAGCGGCTTGTAATGCTGGCCACCCTGCCCGCGCTGCTGCTGGCGGGGTGCGCGGTCCAGCCTGCGGCTTCCGGCACCGATGCGCTGGCCATCACCGGCAGTTACCCCTTGCAGTATGCCCAGCAGTTTACGATTGACGAGTGCGAGGGCGGCTGCTATTTGATCACCATCGATGGTGCGCGCTATCTGGTCGTGCCCGAGGGCGCGGCTTCACCGAGTGAATTGGACGCAGACATCACCGTTTTACAACAGCCCATCGAGAATATGTATCTCGTGTCCTCCTCCGCCATGGACCCCATCATCAGCATTGACGGGCTGGACGCGGTGGCGCTCTCCGGCATACAGGCCGATAGCTGGTACCTGGAAGCCGCCAAAACTGCCATGCAAAACGGCCAGATTGCTTACGCGGGCAAGTATAGTGCCCCCGATTACGAGACGATTCTGGCCGCCGACTGCGGCCTTGCCATCGAAAATACAATGATCTACCACACACCCGAAGTAAAGGAACAACTGGAAAAATTCGGCGTACCCGTGCTGGTGGAGCGCTCCAGCTACGAGAGTGGCCCCCTGGCCCGGATGGAGTGGGTCAAGCTGTACGGTGTGCTGCTGGGGAAGACCGAGCAGGCCGAACAGGTCTTCGAGGAAGCCGTGCAGCGCATTGCGCTGCTGGAAAATGAGCCGTCCACCGGTAAAAAAGTGGTCTTTTTCTCCATCACATCCAACAACCTGGCTACCGTGCGTAAAGGCGGCGATTATGTCGCTGAAATGATCGAGATGGCAGGCGGCGACTATGCGTTCTCTGACCTGACGGACAGTGGCAACAACCTGGCCACCGTCAATATTTCGCTAGAGGATTTCTACGCCGGGGCCCAGGATGCCGATGTGCTGATTTACAACAGCACCATCGAGGGAGAAATCCACACCATGGACGAGTTGATTTCCAAATGTCCGCTGTTGGCGCAGTGCAAGGCTGTACAGCAGGGCAACGTCTGGTGTACGGTACAAAGCCTGTTCCAGCAAAGCATGGAGATGCCCGACCTCATTTTGGATATGAACAAGGTCTTTACCGAGGGTACACCCAACGACAGTGAACTGAAATTTTTGACGCACATTCAATAAATGGGGAGACGATTATGCACACCCGGAAACGCCTGACAATTGCATACCTCTCCATGGCGGCGGCCCTGCTGGTGCTGTTTGCCCTTAACCTGTTTTGGGGCAGCGTGGCACTTTCGCCCGCCGATGTGGTCAGCGCCCTGCTGGGCCGTGGGCAGGATGTGTTAGCCAGCAACATTTTGCTGCAGTTGCGCCTGCCCCGCGCTGTGATGGTGATATTACTGGGGGCGGCATTGTCGGTGGCTGGGTACCTGCTGCAAACTTTTTTCGCGAACCCCATCGCGGGACCATTCGTTATGGGCATTTCCAGCGGAGCCAAGCTGGCTGTGGCGCTGACCATGGTCGTGTTTTTGAATCGCGGCCTGCTGACGAACTCCCTCACCTTGATTTTGGCCGCTTTCGCCGGGGCCATGGCCGCCATGCTGTTTGTGCTGGCCGTAGCGCGCCGTGTGCAGCGCATGAGCATTTTGGTCATCTGCGGCGTTATGATCGGCTACATCTGTTCCGCCATCACCGATATTGTGGTGGCTTTCGCGCAGGATTCCAACATTGTCAACCTGCACAACTGGTCCATGGGCAGCTTTTCCGGCATGACCTGGGGCAATGTGGGCACGGCGGCCATCATTACACTGCCCTGCCTGGCGGCGGTGTTTTTGCTGTCCAAGCCCATGGCTGCCTACCAGATGGGCGAAGCCTACGCGCAAAGTGTGGGTGTAACGGTACGCAGCTTCTCGGTGCTGCTGGTGTTGCTGTCCAGCCTGTTGGCGGCCTGCGTTACAGCCTTTGCCGGGCCGATCTCCTTTGTGGGCATCGCAGTGCCGCACCTGGTCAAACAGGCGCTGGGAAGTGCCAAGCCGCTGCATGTCCTGCCGGGGTGTGCCCTGGGCGGGGCGGCGTTCTGCCTGCTGTGTGACTTGATCGCCCGCAGCCTGTTTGCGCCGGCCGAACTGTCAATCAGTTCGGTCACAGCCGTATTTGGTGCGCCGGTAGTCATCTGGCTGCTGGTGCGCTGCCATGGCAGGGAGGGGACGGCATGAGCTATTGTGAGACCCAGGCCTTAGCCATTGGCTACGGTGCCCCGCTGCTGCAGGACATTACCCTGCAAGCCGAACGCGGTAAAATTCTGGCCCTCATCGGCCCCAACGGCGCGGGAAAATCCACCTTATTAAAAACGTTGGCCGGGCAGCTGGCGGCTCAGGGCGGCGCGGTGCTGTTGGACGGCAAAACGCTGACCACCTACACACCTAACGCCCGCGCCCGCAAGCTGGCACTGATGCTGCCCCACACAGCCCGCACCGAGCTGACCACCTGCTTTGATGTGGCCGCCGCCGGCCGCTACCCCTATACCGGGCGGCTGGGCATTCTCTCGGCCGAGGACAAGCAGCAGGTGCGGGAAGCTTTGCACCTGGTGCAGGCGGATGAACTGGCCGCGCGGGACTTTACCAAAATCAGTGACGGCCAGCGTCAGCGCGTACTGCTGGCCCGTGCCGTCTGCCAGCAACCGGAGATTCTGCTTCTGGATGAACCTACGTCCTTTTTGGACGTAAAAGGCAAAGCTGAACTGATGGCGATTTTGAAAACGCTGGCCCACGAGAAAAACGTAGCCATCATCGTGACCCTGCATGAGCTGGAACTGGCGCAAAAGCTGGCCGATGCAGTCGTCTGCATTTCGCCCCAGGGTGTTTCCGGCGTACTTACGCCGAAAGACGCGTTTGCACGGGAGAATATCTGCCGCCTGTTTGATTTATCGAACGAGCAGTATACTGCCCTGTTTGGCGAAAAACCGAAGCCTAAATTTGAGCATTACATCCGCAGCGGGCAAAAGCTGCTGCGCTGCGGCTATACCACCGGCACCTGCGCGGCGCTGGGCGCAGCGGGAGCGGCCCGTCTGCTGCTGACCGGCCACACACCGGAAAGTGTCGGCCTGCGCACCCCCAAGGGCATCGTGGTCGAAGTTGCACCCCAATTCTGCCGCCGTACAGCAGCCGGTGCAGAGTGCGCCATCGTCAAAGATGGCGGTGATGACATCGATGCTTCCACCGGCCTGCCGGTTGTTACCGAGGTTACGCTGCTGCCTGATGCCCCCCGCACCGTCACCATCGACGGCGGCGCGGGCGTGGGCCGTGTGACCAAACCCGGCCTGGACCAACCCGTGGGCGCGGCGGCCATCAACCACGTGCCGCGCCAGATGATTACCGAAGCTTTATTAAAGGAAGCCGAGACCGCCGGTTACAGCGGCGGCTTCGCGGTGGTTATCCGCATCGAGGGCGGCGAGCAAGCCGCCAAGCGCACCTTCAACCCGCACATGGGGGTCGAGGGCGGCCTGTCGGTGCTGGGCACCAGCGGCATTGTGGAGCCAATGAGCCAGCAGGCACTATTGGACTCCCTGCAATTGGAGATCCACCAGGCAGCCCTGCGCAGCCGCCGTCTGATCCTGGCCCCCGGAAACTACGGGCTGGATTACCTGGCGAAAACTTACCCGGAACTGCACGGGATCCCTATTGTAAAAGTCTCTAATTTCCTCGGTGAAGCGTTGGATATGGCGGCGGCTGAGCATTTTGCGGAAGTGCTGCTTGTCGGCCATGTTGGCAAGCTGGTCAAGCTGGCGGGCGGCATCATGAACACCCACTCCAAACAGGCCGATTGCCGTACTGAGCTGTTCTGCGCCCATGCGGCCCTGTGCGGGGCGGACACGGCGACCTGCCGTGCCCTAATGGAGGCCGCTACCACCGATGCCTGCCTGGAAATTTTGACCGCCGCCAACCTGAAAGAGCCTGCGATGGCAAGCCTTTTGCAGGCCATCCAACTGCATCTGGACCGCCGTGCGGCGGAGGCCTTCACGGTGGGGGCAGTGCTGTTCTCCAACCAAAACGGCCCGCTGGGGCAGACCCAACAGGCCGAAAAACTGCTGCAAAGCTGGAAAGGAAACTGACATGGTACATTTTGTGGGGGCAGGCCCCGGCGCACCGGACCTTATCACCCGGCGCGGTGCGGCCTTGCTGCAAACGGCGGATTGCATCATCTACGCGGGCAGTCTGGTCAACCCGGCTCTGTTGGGGTTGGCGAAAACGGACTGCGCCATCTATAACAGCGCCGAAATGACGCTGGAACAAGTGCTTGCCGTGATGCGCGAAAACGAAACAGCGCACAAAACCACGGTACGCCTGCATACCGGCGACCCTTGCCTGTATGGTGCCATCCGGGAGCAGATGGATGCTCTGGATGCCGATAACATCCCCTACGATGATATCCCCGGTGTGTCCAGCTTTTGCGGGGCGGCTGCGGCGCTGAACGCCGAGTATACCATGCCCGGCGTGAGCCAGACCGTCATCATCACCCGTATGGAGGGCCGCACGCCCGTGCCGGAGGGGGAACGCCTGGCCTGCCTGGCTACCCATGGGGCAACCATGGTCATTTTCCTGTCCATCGGTCTGGTGGACAAAGTGCAGGCCACGCTTTTGCAGGGGGCCTACACCGAAGCAACACCGGCTGCCGTGGTTTACAAAGCCACCTGGCCGGAGCAAAGGACCGTGCATTGCACTGTGGGCACCCTGGCCGCCAGCACCCGCGCGGCGGGTATTACCAAAACCGCACTGATCGTGGTGGGGGACTTCCTGGCCGCACGGTACGACCGCAGCAAGCTTTACGACCCTACTTTCACCACCGAATATCGCAAAGGGGTGCCGCAATGACCTGCGCGTATCTCGCCTTTACCGGCAAGGGGTTGGCACTGGCCCGGCAGTTGGCGGAAACCTGCCCCGGAAATTCAAATCAGGTGGCCCGCTGCGGCGAAGATGGTGTGACCCTTGCCGGTTGGACCGCCGCACAGTTTGCACAAAGTGATGCCCTGATTTTTGTGGGCGCTGTCGGTATCGCCGTGCGGGCCATCGCACCCTACTGCCGCAGCAAGGCCACTGACCCGGCCGTTGTGGTGCTGGATGAGTGCGGCAGCTTTGCGATCCCGCTACTCTCCGGCCATCTGGGCGGTGCCAATGATCTGGCCCGGCGGCTGGCAAAAGTGTGCGGTGCGGTGCCGGTCATCACCACCGCCACCGATGCCAACGGCGTGTTTGCCGTGGACGAGTGGGCCAAGCGCCAGCACTGCCTGGTGGGTGAGCCGCCGTGCATCAAAAACGTAAGCGGTGCCTTGCTGGCAGGCCGCACCGTGCATTTTGCCAGTGATTGGCCCATCCAGGGCACACCGCCCGCCGGTGTGGAACCTGCTGGGGAAAACGAACAGCCAGATTTTGCCCTGACTCTGACCCCTGCGCGGACACCCAACGCCCTGCACATCCTCCCGCGCATTGCGGTGCTGGGCATCGGCTGCAAGCGCGGCACACTGGCCGATAAGATGGCGGATGCCTTTGCCGCGTTCTGCACAGAAACAAAGCTGGCCCCGCAAAGCGTTGCCGCTGCAGCCAGCATTGATTTAAAAAAAAATGAACCCGGCCTGGCAGAATTTTGCCAAAAGCAGGGCTGGCTCCTTACCTTTTATACCGCCGAGGAACTGCGCGCCGCGCCAGGACAGTTCGCCCATTCAGACTTTGTGCAAAGTATCACCGGCGTGGATAATGTCTGCGAGCGCGCGGCCGTGCTGGCCGCAGGCGGCCCCGTATGGGCACACAAATGGGCGCGGGACGGCGTGACCTTTGCCACGGCGCTGCACCCCTTTACCCCGGATTGGAGATGGAACGATGACTGACGCAATGGTGTATGTGGTGGGCCTTGGCCCCGGCGATGCCCATTACCTGACCGCCCGGGCCCAGGCCGCCTTGCAGGCCGCCGATGTGCTGTGCGGCTACACGGTTTATATCGACTTGGTGCGCCCGCTGTACCTGGATAAAGAAGTGTACACCACCGGCATGACGAAAGAAATCGACCGCTGCCGCTGGGTGCTGGAAACCGCGCAAAGCGGCAAAACGGTGGCACTGGTCTGCTCCGGCGATGCGGGCGTGTACGGCATGGCCAGCCCGCTGCTGGAACTGGCACAGAACTACCCCTCTGTGGTGGTGGAGATCGTGCCCGGTCTGACGGCGGCGTTAAGCGGCGGCGCGGTGCTGGGGGCCCCGCTGGCCCATGACTTTTGCGTCATCTCCCTCTCGGACCGGCTCACGCCCTGGTCCGCCATTGAAAAGCGGCTGGCCTGCGCGGCGGCAGGGGATTTCTGCCTGGCGCTGTACAACCCGTCCTCCAAGGGCCGGGCCGACTACCTGCAAAAGGCCGTGCGGATCTTGCTGCAAAATGGCAAAACACCGCAGACGGTTTGCGGCATCGTGCGCAATATTGGGCGCGAGGGACAGACTTCCCGGCTGCTGACGCTGGCTGAACTGGAAAACACGGCAGTGGATATGTTTACCACCGTGTTCATTGGCAACGCGGCCACCCAAATGCTGGGCGGCAAAATGGTCACACCCAGGGGGTATCGCGGCGTATGAAAGTAGTTGTTTTCAGCGGCACGACCGAGGGACGGGAATTTTCCCACGCCGTTGCAGCACTGGGCGTAGAAGTCACCGTTTGTGTGGCTACAGAGTTGGGGGCCGAGGAGCAGGGAGCCGCGCCCGGCATCACGGTCCGCACTGGCCGCCTGGATGCTGACGCGATGGCGGTGCTTTTGCAGGGCGCGGCCCTTTGCGTGGATGCCACCCACCCCTACGCCACCGAGGCTACCCGCAACATCCGCGCGGCGGCAACGGCGGCGGGCGTGGAGTACCACCGTCTGCTGCGCCCCGCCAGTGACCTGCCAACGGGCAGTGTGGTGCTGCAAATGGCGGCACAAGCGGCGGCGTACCTGGCAGATAAGCCAGGTAACATTTTGCTGGCAACGGGTGCCAAAGAACTGCCCGCCTTTGCCGCCCTGGACTCTGCGCGGCTCTATCCCCGCGTACTGCCCACACTGGCGGGTATCACCGCCTGCGAGGCGGCGGGCATCCCGCACCGCAACATCATTGCCATGCAAGGACCGTTCACTCGCGAGCTGAATGTGGCGGTGATGCGTCAATTTTGCATTGCTTACATGGTCACCAAAGACGGCGGTGCGGCGGGCGGCTTTGCCGAAAAGGCGCAGGCCGCTGCCCAGTGCGGTGTGCAGATGATTGTACTGCACCGCCCCGAGGAACAAGGCGAGACCGCCAAAACCATTTTGCAACGATGCAGGGAGCTTTTATGAAAATTACATTGGTCGGCATGGGCAGCGGTGTCCCCGGCAGCTTGACGGTACAGGGTCTGAATGCCCTGCAGGAAGCCGAGCTCATTATCGGCGCGCGCCGCCTGCTGGAAAACCTGCCCGAGGGCTACACCCAAAACCGCGCACCGCTTTATAAAATTGAGGAGATCTGCGCGCTGCTGCGCACCACCCCCGCCGCCCGCGTGGCCGTGGCCTACAGCGGCGATACCGGTTTTTACTCCGGTGCATCGGCGTTGTGCTGCGCACTGGATGCGGCGGGGTTGGTGTACACGGTCTGCCCCGGACTTTCCAGTGTGCAGCTGCTGGCCGCCGCGCTGGGCCGCCCCTGGCAGGATTGGAAGCTGGTCAGCGCCCACGGCTGCGCCTGCGCCCCGGCCATGGTATGCAGTGCCGATTCACCGACCTTTTTCCTGACCGGCGGCAGCGAGACCCCCGCGACCCTTTGTGTCCAATTAACGCAAAGCGGCTGCGGGGAGGTGCTGGCAACGGTGGGGGAAAATCTGGGCACCACTGCCCAGCGCCTAGTGACCGGCACGGTGCAATCACTAGCCCAGCAGACCTTTGCGGGCTTGAGTGTGCTGCTGGTGGAACCCTACCCCAGTTTGCAGCGGCGTGTGCCCGGCCTGCCGGACGAAGCCTTCGTCCGCGGCAAAACGCCGATGACCAAGCAGGAAGTCCGTGCCGCTGTGCTGGCTAAACTGGCCGTGCGCCCAGGCGATATCCTGTGGGACGTGGGTGCGGGGACCGGCAGCGTCAGCGTGGAGATGGCGCTGGCAGCCCCCGCTGGGCAGGTTTATGCTGCCGAGTGCGAAGGCGATGCCTGCGAACTGATCCGCCAGAACCGCGCCAAATTCCATGC
The DNA here is from genome assembly GCA_963588145.1 of Coriobacteriaceae bacterium. Taxonomy (GTDB): domain Bacteria; phylum Bacillota; class Clostridia; order Oscillospirales; family Ruminococcaceae; genus Gemmiger. The sequence goes on along the minus strand of CAVAGJ010000001.1, from coordinate 18,945 downwards.
GAAAAACCTGCATTTGACGCAGGGCAAGGCCCCCGAAGCGCTGGCCGATTGGCCCGCCCCGGATGCCGTTTTCATTGGCGGCAGCAAGGGCAATCTCGCGGCCATCGTGGATGCAGCTTTGACAGCCAACCCCGCCGCGCGGCTTTGCATCAGCGCTATTGCGCTGGAAACTTTGCAGCAGGCCATCGCCGCGCTGGCGGCCCACGGCCTGTCCGCCCAGGTCACGCAGATCGCCGTCAGCCGCAGCAAGGCGGCGGGCAGCCTGCATTTATTGACGGCAAACAACCCGATATTTTTAATTGTGAGGGAGTAACATGCTGCAGTTCGTCCTGGCTGCGCCTCGCTCCGGCAGTGGCAAAACGACCGCCGCCTGTGCGTTGTTGGCGGCGCTGCAGGCGCGGGGGACGCAGCCTTGTGCCTTTAAATCGGGGCCGGATTATATCGACCCGATGTTTCACCGCGCTGTGCTGGATGTGGAAAGCCACAACCTCGACCTGTTTTTCTCCACCCCGGCCACGGTGCGCCGCCTGTACGCCCAAAACGCGGCGGGCCACGGCGCGGCGGTGGTGGAGGGAGCCATGGGCTATTATGACGGCCTGGGCGGCACCAGCGACACCGCCAGCGCATGGCATTTGGCCGATACGATGGACCTGCCGGTGCTGCTGGTGGTGCGGCCCAAAGGTGCCAGCCTGACTCTGGCGGCGGAACTGCGGGGGCTGATGGCGTTCCGCACACCGCACCATCTGGCGGGCATACTGCTCAATGATTGCAGCGAAACTTTGTACAAACTGCTGGCCACCATGCTGGAAAAGGAGACCGGCCTGCCGGTAATTGGATATCTGCCGCCGCTGCCGGAGGCCGCCATCGAAAGCCGCCACCTGGGATTAAAGGCCGCCGCTGAAATAGAAGATCTGCAGCGTAAAATTCAGCTGTTGGCTGACACCGCGCAGAAAACCATCGATTGGCCGCGATTTGGCGCTCTGTTTGACCGCCCCGCCCCCACCGCTGTGCCGAGCACCGTCCCCCCCGCTAACGTGCGCATCGCTGTGGCGCGGGATGCCGCGTTTTGCTTCACCTATGCCGAAACACTGGAAGCTTTGCAGGAAAACGGCGCAGAACTGTGCTTTTTCAGCCCCTTACAGGATGCAGCCTTGCCAGAGGATATCGGCGGCCTGTACCTGCCGGGCGGCTACCCGGAGCTGTACGCCGCCCAGCTGGCGGCGAACACCGCTATGCGCGCCGCTGTAAAAGCGGCGGTGGAAAGCCGCCTGCCCACGGTGGCCGAGTGCGGCGGGTTCCTCTATTTAGGCCAATCGCTGGAGGGCACAGACGGCAAGCCCTATCCCATGGTGGGTACTCTGCCCGGGCAGGGGGTTAAGGTGGGCCGCCTGGTGCGGTTCGGCTATGCCACGCTGACCGCCCACGCCGACAGCATGCTGTTTTCGGCGGGGGAGACCCTGCCGATCCACGAGTTCCACCACTGGGATTCAACCGCCAACGGTACGGATTTTACCGCCGCCAAATCCAACGGCCGCAGCTGGGCCTGCGGGTTCGCCAACGCGCATTTGTATGCGGGCTTTCCGCACCTGTACTGGGCGGGCACACCCCTGCCGCAACGTTTTGCGGCCGCAGCCTGCCAATTTATAAAGGAAAAACCATGACCGAAACCAAACTGAAAACCTTATTAAAAACGGTGACTCCGCCTAATGAAGCCGCCCGCGCCGCCGCCCACGCCCACTGGGCCGCGCTGGCAAAACCCCTGGGCGGCCTGGGCCAGCTGGAAACCATGGTGGAGGATGCTGCCGCCCTGACCGGCACCGAAACGCCGGATTTTGCCAACCGCGCCGTGCTGGTGCTGTGCGCTGATAACGGCGTGGTGGCCCAGGGTGTCAGCCAAACCGATGCCAGCGTGACCCGCGCGGTGCTGGAAAACCTGGCTGCCCGTCGCACCAGCGTTTGCCGCATGGCGGCAGCCGCCCACTGCGCCGTTGTGCCTGTGGATATGGGCATCGCCGGGGCACCGGTAGACGGTGCCATCAACTGCCGCATCGCCCCCGGCACGGCGGATTTCACCCAAAGCCCGGCCATGACCCGCGCCCAGGCTGTACAGGCCATCGCCTGCGGTATTGAGCTAGTGCGGGAACAAAAGCGCCAGGGCATGCAAATGCTGGCTACCGGCGAGATGGGCATCGGCAACACCACCACCTCCAGCACTGTAGCCAGCGTACTGCTGGGTCGTCCTGTGCAGGAGATGACCGGCCGCGGCGCGGGGCTTTCGGACGAGGGCCTGCGCCGCAAGATCGATGCCATCCAACGCGGCATCGCCGTCAACCATCCCGATGCCGCTGACCCACTGGGCGTACTGGCGGCCTTGGGCGGCTTCGACATTGCCGGGCTGTGCGGTGTGTTTTTGGGCGGTGCGCTGGAAACTGTGCCCATTCTTATGGACGGTTTTATCAGCGGTGTGGCGGCGCTGTGTGCGGTGCGTCTGTGCCCGGCTGCGGCCAAGGCGGTGTTCGCCAGCCATGTTTCCAGCGAGCCTGCCGCCCGCCTTGTGCTGGAAGAACTTGACAAAAAACCGCTTATCACCGCCAATCTGCACCTGGGCGAGGGCACGGGGGCAGTGGCCAGCCTGCCGCTGTGGGATATGGCCCTGGCGGTTTACAACGGCTGCTATTCTTTCACCGAGGGCGGCATCACGCCGTACACCCCCCAATGCTGACGATGGTCATCGGCGGCTCGGCCAGCGGCAAAAGTGCTTTTGCAGAGTCGCTCTGCCTGCAAAGCTCCCTGCCGCGCACCTACCTGGCTACCATGCAGGTGTGGGATGCCGAGTGCGCCGCCCGTGTGGCCCGGCACCGTGCCATGCGGGCGCAAAAGCAGTTTGATACGGTGGAGTGTCCGCTGCATCTGGACCAGCTGATTTTACCCCGGCGCGGTACGGTACTGCTGGAAGATTTAGGCAACCTGACGGCCAACGAACTTTACGCCCCCGATGGCGCAGGGAAGAAAACAGCGGCCACTATTATAAACGGCCTTGCAAATCTGGCCGCGCAGTGCGATAATCTGATTGTTGTATCCAACGAGGTCTTTCGCGGCGGGGCCGACTATGCCGGCGACACCGACCACTACCTGCTGGCGCTGGCGCAGATCAACAACGCCACCGCCGCCCGCGCCGATGCCGTGGTGCGGGTGGTATGCGGCATCCCACGTTATTATAAAGGGGGCGTAAATCCATGACAGCTTTGCAGACGATCGCGGTGGCGTTCGCCATGTTTTCAGCCCTGCCCATGCCGCAATTTGCATGGAACGAGAAAAACATGCGGTACGCCCTCTGCACGTTCCCGCTCATCGGCGTGGTGATCGGCGCGCTGTGGTGCCTGTGCGGCATGCTGCCCATGCCGGATTTTGCCCGCGCGGCGGGGTTCTGCCTCGTGCCCGTCTGGGTCACGGGCGGCATCCATCTAGATGGCTACGCCGACACCTGCGATGCACTTTCCAGCTACGGCGACACCGCTAAAAAGCTGGAAATTTTAAAGGATCCCCACTGCGGGGCGTTTGCGGTCATCCGGCTGTGCAGCTATTTTGTGGCCTACCTGGCCTTGTGCGCCTGTGTGCAGTTCACCCCGCGCGTGGGTGTACTGTGGACGCTGGCGCTGGTGGGGGAGCGGGCACTCTCCGGCCTGGCGGTGGCAGCGTTCCCCATGGCAAAAAACACCGGCCTGGCCCATACGTTTGCCACGGCGGCGGATAAAACCAATGTGCGCCGCATATTGACGGTGCTGTGTGTGCTGCTGGGTGTGGCCCTTGCCGTGTTGGGCGGCTGGGCACTGGTGCTGGCGGCCTGCCTGGTGTTTGCACGGTATTATCACGTAGCAACAAAACAATTTGGCGGAACCACCGGCGATCTGGCCGGGTGGTTTTTGCAAAAATGTGAGATCTGGATGCTGGCGGCGCTGGCCGCCTGCCAATGGCTGGGGGTGCTGTAAATGATGTTTGTTACCGGCCCCCTCTACAGCGGCAAACGCACCTTTGCCCAAAAGTTCGGCGGGCGGAAGATCTGCGATGTGCAAAACCTGGCCGCAACCGCCGCTGATTTAGAAAAACTGGCCGATGAACTGGCCGCCTATGACGTGGTCATCGCCACCGAGATTGGCGGCGGTATTGTGCCTATCGACCCGGCCGAGCGCGCCGCGCGGGAAGCCGCCGGCCGCCTGGCCTGCCTGTTGGCCGCGCGGGCAAGCTGCGTGGTGGAACTATTCTGCGGCCTGCCCACGGTATTGAAAGGAGAACTGCCGGAATGTTGATCTATTTACTGCGCCACGGCTTGACCGAGTACAACGCCCAAAAGCGCTACCAGGGCCAGCGGGATATCCCGCTTTCGCCTGAGGGGCTGGCCCAGCTGCGCCGCGCGGATATTGACCCGAAAGTTGTCTATATTTCCACGCTGCAGCGCACAGCCCAGACAGCGAAGGTGCTGTTCCCCGATGCAAAGCTTGTGCCGGTGGACGGGCTGAAAGAAATGTGCTTCGGCAGTTTTGAGGGACGCAATTATGTCGAGATGGAGCACGACCCCGACTATCAGGCCTGGGTTGCCGCCAACTGCGAAAGCCCCTGCCCGGACGGCGAGCGCAAGGATGAATTCTCGGATCGCATCTGCAAGACCTTTGCGCCGCTGGTGGACAAAGCCCTGGCGGACGGCGAAGAAATGCTGGTGATCCTGGCCCACGGCGGCACCCAGATGGCCGCGCTGGAGCGTTACGCCCTGCCCCACAGGGACTACTACAAATGGTGCGGCCCCAATGCGGGCGGCTATGTGCTGGATGCCCGTGACTGGGCCGCGCAGCACGTACTGCACCTCGTCAAAACTGTGCAGTACACCAAGGAGGGCGCATGCTGATCTTTTGGGCAGTGCTGGGCGGTTTTGTGCTGGATACCATTTTCGCCGACCCAGCCTGGCTGCCCCACCCGGTGGTGCTGATGGGCCGGTGCATCTCGGCACTGGAAAAGCGCTTACGCGCTGCCCTGCCTAAAACGCCGCAGGGCGAACTGCTGGGCGGGGGCATTGTGGCCGTGGTGCTGCCGCTGGGCACACTGGTGCTTACCGGCGCGGCCTGCTGGCTGGCGGCCAAGCTGCACCCGGCGCTGGGGCTGGCCCTGCAAATGTTCTGGTGCGGTCAGGCACTGGCGGCCAAAGGCCTTAGGCAGGAAAGCATGAATGTGTACAAAGAACTGCAAAAGTCCGACCTGCCCGCCGCCCGCAAAGCCGTGGCCCGCATTGTGGGGCGCGATACCCAAAACCTGACCGCCGAGGGTGTGACCAAAGCGACCGTGGAGACCGTGGCCGAAAATGCCAGCGATGGCGTGATTGCCCCGCTGCTTTATATGCTGATTGGCGGTGCGCCGCTGGCGCTGACCTACAAGGCCATCAATACGATGGACAGCATGTTGGGCTATAAAAATGAGAAATATCTTTATTTTGGCCGCTGCTCCGCTAAATTGGACGATGCGGCCAACTGGCTGCCCAGCCGCCTGGCGGGGCTTTTGTGGGTGGCCGCTGCGGCCTTGACCGGCAACAGCGCCGCCGGTGCGTGGGAGATCTGGCGGAGGGACCGCCGTAACCACGCCAGCCCCAACAGCGCCCAAACCGAGAGCGCCTGCGCTGGGGCGTTGGGCGTACAGCTGGCAGGCCCGGCCTACTACTTTGGAGAATATTACGATAAACCGACAATCGGCGACCCGCTGCGGCCCATTACGCCGCAGGATATCGTGCGGGCCAACCGCATGATGTACGCCGAAAGTCTGCTGGCCTTGGCGCTGGGGCTAGTGGTACGGCTGCTTTTTGTTTTGTGAGGGGATGCAAAATGGAATTGGTACATGGCGGTGACTGGGCAGGCTACCGGGCTGAGTTTGGCCGGGACGCGCTGGATTTTTCGGCCAACGTCAGCCCACTGGGACTGCCTGCGGGGGTGGCGGCGGCCATTACGGCAGCGCTGCCCACGGCGGACCGTTACCCTGACCCCCTTTGCCGGGAACTGCGGGCCAAACTGGCCGTGGCCGAGGATGTGCCCGCCGATTGGCTACTATGCGGCAACGGTGCGGCAGATCTGATCTTCCGCCTTGCCTTAGCCGCCCGCCCGCGCCGCGCCCTGCTGCCTGCGCCTACCTTTACGGAGTATGCGGCGGCGCTGGATACGGTCGACTGTGAAGTTACGCGGTTTACGCTGGATGCCGCCAACGATTTTGCCGTGACGAATGTCTTTATCAACGCCGTAACGCCGGAAATTGACATGGTGTTTCTCTGCCAGCCCAACAACCCCACCGGACAGGTAACACCGCCCGCACTGGTGGAAAAACTGCTGCACCGCTGTGCCGCCTGCGGGGCGGCGCTGGTAGTGGACGAGTGCTTTTTGGACTTTTTGCCGGAGCGTGACAGCTTGACTGCCAAAACGTTTTTGCACGATGCACCGAATCTTATCGTCTTGAAGGCATTCACAAAACTCTACGCCATGGCGGGTGTTCGCTTAGGGTACGCGCTGTGCAGTAATGCCGAATTGCTGGGCAAAATGCAGGCGGCAGGTCAGCCCTGGGCAGTGTCCAGCCTGGCCCAGGCCGCAGGCATCGCCGCTTTGCAGGAGACTGCCTACGCCGATGCCGTCCGCGCGTTGATTGCCGACCAGCGCCCCAAACTGGCGGCGGGCTTGCGGGCACTGGGGCTATACGTAATTGAGGGTCAGGCCAACTATCTGCTGTTTAAAGCCTCGGCTGATTTTGGTGAGCAGCTGCGCCGCCACGGAGTCGTAGTGCGCAGCTGCGCTAATTATCCGGGGCTGGATGCCACCTGGTACCGCACTGCTGTGCGCACCGGGGCCGAAAACGCCCAGCTGCTGCAGATCATGGGGGAGGTTCTGGCATGAGCAAAGCTAAGTGCATTATGGTGCAGGGGACTATGAGCGGCGCAGGCAAAAGCCTGCTGTGCGCGGCGCTCTGCCGCATTTTTGCCCAGGACGGCTACAAAACCGCGCCATTTAAAAGCCAGAATATGGCGCTGAACAGCTTTGTCACCCGGGACGGCCTAGAAATGGGCCGCGCCCAGGTAGTACAGGCCCAGGCCGCAGGCATGGAGCCGGACGTGCGGATGAATCCCATTCTGCTCAAGCCCAGCAGCGACATCGGCAGCCAGGTCATCGTCAACGGCGAAGTGCGGGGCAACATGCCCGCCAAGGAGTATTTCCGCCACAAGCGCGCCCTGATCCCTGATATTTTGCAGGCCTACAACAGCCTTGCCGAGGAGTTCGACATTATTGTTATCGAGGGCGCAGGCAGCCCGGCCGAGATCAACTTAAAGGCCGATGATATCGTAAACATGGGCCTGGCAAAACTGGTGGACGCGCCTGTACTGCTGGCAGGCGACATCGACCGCGGCGGCGTGTTTGCCCAGTTGTACGGCACGCTGGAACTTCTGGAACCGGAGGAACGGGCGTGTATTAAGGGCCTTGTCATCAACAAATTCCGTGGGGACGTGGAAATCCTGCGCCCCGGCCTTGCCATGCTGGAAGAAAAGACCCTCCTGCCCGTGGTGGGCGTGGTGCCCTATTTAAAGGTGGATATCGAGGACGAGGACTCCCTCTCCGACCGCCTGCAACAGAAAAACGCCGTCAAGCCGTTGGATGTAGCGATTTTGCGCCTGCCCCACATTTCAAACTTTACCGATTTTATGCCGCTGGAACAGCACCTTCTGCTGGGGGTGCGTTACGTGCAAACCGCGCGGGAACTGGGCACACCGGATCTTGTGATTTTGCCCGGCACCAAAAACACCGTGGATGACCTGCTCTGGCTGCGTCAATCCGGGCTGGAAGCCGCCGTGCAAAAGCTGGCGGCGGGCGGCACTCCGGTGCTGGGTGTCTGCGGCGGTTACCAGATGCTTGGCGAAGCGCTGGATGATTCCGCCGGTACCGAGAGCGGCCGCCCCCAGACCCTGCGCGGACTTGGCTTGCTGCCCACCCAAACGGTTTTTACCAACGAGAAACGCCGCACCCAAACCGCGGCCACAGCCGCTGAACCCTTTGCCGGGGCGGAACTCACCGGTTACGAGATCCATACCGGCCGTACATCTATACAGCAGCAGGGGAAACCCTTCTGTACCCTGGCGGATGGCACGCCCGAAGGCTGTGTGCAGGGCAATGTGTACGGCACTTACCTGCACGGCCTGTTTGACAGCGGCGAGATGATCGAGCGCCTGGCCGAACAGCTCTGCCGCCGCAAGGGCATTGCCGTGGCATCCGCTGCGCCGATCACGATGCAGGCCTACCGTGAGCAGCAGTTTGACCTGCTGGCGGACGGTGTACGCCACGCTTTGGACATGCCCGCTGTCTACGCCGCCATGGGGCTGACCGGCCCAAGGGAGGAACGCACATGACCCCGCAGCATCACCTGCCCGCTGATATTGAGCGCACCAGTATGCGCATCATCACCGAGGAACTGGCCCAGCGCGGATTGGATATCCCGCCGGAGAATGCGGCGGTCATCAAGCGGGTCATCCATACCACAGCCGATTTCGATTACGCGCAAAACCTGCACTTTACCCCCGGCGCGGTGGCGGCAGGCATTGCCGCCATGCACGAGGGTGCGACCATCATCACCGATACCAACATGGCCCTGGCGGGCATCACCAAGCCCGGCCTAACCAAACTGGGCGGTCAGGCTATGTGCTTTATGGCTGACCCCGCCGTAGCGGCCGCCGCCAAACAGGCCGGGACCACCCGCGCCGTGGCCGCCATGCACAAAGCCGCGCAGGAATACCCCCGCGCGGTGCTGGCCGTGGGCAATGCCCCCACGGCACTGCTGGCGATTGCCGAAGAAATCGAAAACGGTCTGCGCCCGGCGCTGGTCATCGGTGTGCCGGTGGGCTTTGTCAATGTGGTGGAAAGCAAGGAACGGCTGTTTGCCACCTGCGCGCAGTACGGCGTTCCGGCTATCGTGGCTATGGGCCGCAAGGGCGGCAGCAACGTGGCGGCGGCCATCTGCAACGCATTGCTTTACCAGGCTGCCGAAATGCTGGATCCCAAGGCCCGCGGCTGGCAGTAATTTTATAACAGGGAAGGGAACAACGCCATGTATGTGGATTGGGATTACTACAAAATTTTTTACTACGTAGCCAAGTACCAGAACTTTACCAAAGCTGCCCGGGTGCTGGGCAGCAACCAGCCCAACATCACCCATACAATGAACAAGCTGGAGAATCAGCTGCATTGCGTGTTGTTCATCCGCTCCAACCGGGGTGTTACGCTGACACCGGAGGGCGAAAACCTTTATGCCCGCATCGCCTCCGCCGCCGTGCAGATCCAGGATGCCGAGGAGGAACTGAGCGCTAGTGCCAGCCTTTCCCACGGGGCCATCAGCATCAGCGCCACCGAGACCGCGCTGAACATCTACCTGTCGGAGCGGCTACGGGGCTTCCACGCCCAGTACCCCGGCATCCGGCTGCGCATCACCAACCACTCTACCCTGCAGGCCGTGCAGGCGGTGAAAAACGGCGAGGTGGATTTTGCCGTTGTCACCACCCCGGCCGAGACTGACAGCGACCTGAAACGAGTCGAGCTGATGCCCTTCAACGAAATTCTGGTAGGCGGTCCCAGCTTTGCCGAGCTGGCCGGGCGCACCCTCACCCTGCAGGAATTGACCGGCTACCCACTCATCATGCTGGAAAACGGCAGTATGAGCCGCATCTTCTACCGCCAATTCTTTTTAGAGCATAACGCTGAACTGAAGCCGGACATTGAGGCTGGCACCACCGACCAAATGCTGACGCTGGTGCGCAGTGATTTGGGCCTGGCTTTCGTGCCGGAACCTATGGCCCGCGGCAACCTGCATCGCAGGCGTATTTTGCAGATGAACCTGCAGGAAAGCATCCCGTCCCGCTCGGTCTGCCTGGTTTACGACCCCCGACGCCCGCTGAACACCGCTGCGCGGCAGTTCCGCCAGCAGCTGCTGGAATCGGCTAAAAATAAGTAAAAAGCCAACTGCGCCTGCATCGCTGTGCACACGATACAGGCGCGGTTCGCTTTCCTTGCTTTTGGGGGTAACAGAACAGGGTTAGGAACGCAGCACGCTTTGCAGACTTTCCAGGGCTGCAAGGCGTGCGCTGATGGCAAAAACACTGGCGGCGTGGGTTAACTCGTCTGACCGTGCGTCCGCGGGGATGATACGCGCCAATACGGTGCTGTGGTCTACAGCGTCAAACTGCACACCCGCCTTGCGGCAAAGCTCCACGGTGCGGTTGGCACAGCCCGGCATGGTAGCCAGGGCGGCCACGGCATCCTCGGCCGGGGCAGGCTGGGCGGCGCCGGTATCGCTGAGCTCTCTGCCCAGCACCGTGCCAAAGTGCCGCGCTGCACGGCGGCTTTCACTTTTACCAAAGGCATCCTCGGCGGTCATATCCAGTTCCAGCGGCTCGCGCACAAAATCGGTGTAGCGCCGGGTGAGTTTGGTGTATTCCCGCTGCAATTCCTTTTTCGTTAAATCCGTATAACGCATTCTGTCCCACTCCTCTACCTTTTCAGGTCCAGAAACTATTATAGCCGGGGCGGGCTCCTGTGTAAAATGTATTATGCGCATAACTGACATGAAAAAATTGTATAGCTGTACGCCCCGCCAAAACTATGCTATACTAAAACCAAAACCTGTGTCTATCATACAAGGAGAGCGTGACCATGACCTTACAGCAGCTGCGGTACGTGACCGCCATTGCGGAGACCGGTACGTTGAGCGAGGCCGCCCGCCGCTTTTATATTGCCCAGCCCAGCCTGACGGCCTCGCTGCGGGAACTGGAGGAGGAACTGGGCCTGACGATCTTCCGCCGCACCAACCGTGGTGCAGTGCTCACGCCCGAGGGCGAGGAGTTCTTGGGCTATGCACGGCAGGTGCTGGCCCAGATGGATTTGATCGAGGAAAAGTACCTTGGTGCCGCGCCGGTCAAACACCAATTCTGCGTGTCCACCCAGCACTACTCTTTTGCGGTAGAGGCCTTTGTGGAACTGCTGCGGGAGTATGGCGGTCCGGAATACGACTTCCGCATTCGCGAGACCCAGACCTATGAATTGATCGAGGATGTGGCTCTGCTGCGCAGCGAGGTCGGAGTACTCTACTTAAACAAGGATAACGAAACCGTCCTGCGCAAGGTCATCTGGGAGCATGATTTGCAGTTTACACCGCTGTTTACCGCTAAGCCCCATGTGTTTGTCAGCGCAGCCAGCCCGCTGGCGGACAAAACTGCCGTCACGCTGGACGACCTGGCCCCGTACCCCCGCCTTTCCTACGAGCAGGGCGAGCACAATGCCTTTTATTTCTCCGAGGAAATTCTAAGCACCCGGGACAGCAAAAAGGACATCCTGGTTAGCGACCGTGCCACGCTGTTCAACCTGCTTATTGGCTTAAACGGCTATACCATCTGCAGCGGTGTTATCAGCGAAGCGTTGAACGGCCCCAACATCGTGGCTGTGCCCCTGCAGGTGGATGATGCAATGCAGATCGGCTATCTGACCCACAAGCAGGTCCAGCCGGGACCGTTTGGCAAGCGTTACATTGAGATCTTGCAAAAGCACACGGCACAATAAACTGTGCTATAGCTTTAGCCTATACCAAACCCGCAAAAACCAGTATTTTACAACACCAGCGCCATGCCGTATACTGTACCTGTCAACGAACACAACGAAATTCTACATAGAGAGGTACACAACTATGGCTACACTGTGCTCCCCGTTCCGTTATGATTTTGTGGGCAGCTTCCTGCGCCCGCAGGCCATCAAAGCCGCCCGCGCGGAGTTCAAGGCTGGCGAGATCACCCGTGAACAGCTGACCGCCGTGGAAAACGAGCAGATCACCCTGCTGATCGAAAAGCAGAAGCGCGCTGGCTATCACGCCATCATCGATGGCGAGTTCCGCCGCAGTTATTGGCACCTGGACTTCATGTGGGGGTTCACCGGCATCGATGAGGTCGAACTGGACCATGGTTACTACTTCCAGGGGGAGGAGACCACCCACGGCTCCATCCGCGTCAGCGGTAAGATCAGCGGCGAGAATCATCCTTTCGTTGCGCACTACAAGTTCGTCAAGCAGTTCGAGGACGAAAACTGCATCGCCCGCCAGACGATGCCCGCCCCCGCCCAGCTGCTGGCCGAGCTGTACCGCGAGGATAACGGCAAAAATACCGACACCGTTTACCCCGACCATGAGCAGCTGCTGCATGATATTGCCGCTGCCTACCGCACGGTCATCCGTGACCTGTACGCCGCTGGCTGCCGCAGTATCCAGTTTGACGACTGCACCTGGGGCATGTTCTGCGATCCCAGCTACCAGGCATTTATCGCCCAGGCGGGCATTAAGCTGGAAGACCAAGCCAACGAATACCTGCGCCTGAACAATCTGGCGCTGGAAGGCCGCCCGGCCGACCTGGTTATTACCACACATGTCTGCCGTGGTAACTACCACTCCACCTGGGCAAGCCGCGGTGGTTATGCCCCCATTGCGCCCATCCTGTTTGCCCATGAGAACGTGGATGCGTTCTATCTGGAGTTTGACGATGAGCGCTCCGGCAGCTTTGAGCCGTTGCAGTATGTGGCCGAGGGCAAAAAGGTGGTGCTGGGCCTCATCACCAGCAAGTCCCCCCGCCTGGAGGATAAGGCTGCCGTCATTGCCCGCATCCACGAAGCTGAGAAGTACATCCCGCTGGATCGCCTCTGCTTAAGCCCGCAGTGCGGCTTTGCCTCCTGCGAGGTCGGTAATAAGCTGACCGACCTCGAGCAGTGGAACAAACTCAAGCTGGTCAAGGAGATCGCCGAGGAAGTTTGGGGCAAGTAAGCCCCCAGTTAAGCAAACAAAATGCCCCGCTGCCGAGAAAACCACCTGGCAACGGGGCGTTTTGCTGCTATAGAGCGTTATTGCGCGAAATTTTCACCGTGCAGCTGGGCACTGATCTCGGCAGCACGTTCGTCCGTTAGGGTAAACTTGCGGCGGAACAGCAGCAGGGCGGCCAGCAGTACGATCATCGGCAGCACGGTCATCATCAGCCGCAGACCCAGCAGGGTCGAGGCATTTTGCGCAGCGATGGGCCCGGTCTCATCTGTGTTGCCTGCCAGACCGATAAGATCCAGCCCGATGCCGGTCAAAAATACCGCCACACCGGACGCGGCCTTGACAACAAAGGTCTGCATCGAGAAGATGACGCTTTCCTCCCGCCGCCCGGTCTTTAACTGGCCGTAGTCTACGCTGTTGGAAAGGAACAGCGTAGTCAGCACACTAAGCATGCCGTTGCAGGCAAACACCACCACGCCGGGTACACAAAGCAGCGCCAGATTGCCGGAGAATCCAGCAAGGCAAAGCACCAACAGCACCCCGTAGCCGCCCAGCGCCAGTGCCAGGCTCAAACTGAACACGCCGGTGTTGCTGATTTTTTTGCGCAGCAGCGGGTACAGCACCATCATGCCCAAGATCTGCGCCGCGCCGCCGATGGTGGAAAACAGCGTATAGCTGGCTTTCCAGCCATCGCCGCCGAAGTCATACTTAAAGAAGTAGATAATGAAGTTGGAGGTTAGATACAGCGCTGAGTTGATAAGCACAATGCTGCATACCACAACCAGCGCCTGGTCGTTGGAAAACAGCGCTTTGAACATCTCGCCTACGGTGGCGGTTTTCATTTCGCCGCCGCTGGTCTCTTTCACGCTGGCACAGCAGATGACTTCGGTCACTACAAAAATAACCGCCACGATCAGCGCCACCCAACGGAAGCCCGCGCGCTCACTGTTGCCGCCCAAAGCACCGACCAATAGCATCGTGAACATGGCAATCAGCGCCGAGCCAATGCCTGCGCAGGTGCGGCCCACAACCGACAAATTTTCCCGGTCTGCCGGGGTGCGGGTAATGGCCGGGATCATCGACCAGTAGGGAATATCCATCATCGTGTAGGTCACGCCCCACAGAATGTAAACCACGCTGAAATAGACCATCATCCCCGCCTCGGCCAGCACTGGCGCGGCAAACAGGGCGTAGAGCACGGCGGCGTTCAGCACCGTGCCGCTGATGATCCAGGGGCGAAACCGGCCCCAGCGGGTGTGGGTCTTGGCCACCAGTATCCCCATAAACGGATCGTTGAAGGCATCAAACACACGGGCAATCATCAAAATCAGGCCCACAAAGGTGGCCGAAAGCCCCAGCACATCCTGGTAATAGTACATGACATAGGAGGCCGACAGGGCGTAGACCAGATCCTTGCCCACAGCACCAATGCCAAACGCGGCTTTTTGTCGGGTTGTCAGTTCCATCTGCGATTGCTCCTCTCCGCAAAACAGGCGTATATTCCTACTTCCCATTCTAAGACGGAATCCGGCGGCAGACAAGCGATGCGGACTCGATTCTCCGTTATCGCTAAACCACAAAGCTCGCTTTTTAGCAGTTTGACGAACATTGCTCAGAAATGGCGAACGACCTGTCAACACAAAATCCCCGGTGCAGCGTTCTTACGCGCCGCACCGGGGGTTCTTGCTTTTATTATGGTCCCAATGTGATCTTCTGTGCCGCGCCCATCGTGCTCAGCTGCCATACGGCCAGTCAAAAACCCACTGCCCATAAGCGCAGCGGAAACTTCATCCGGCGCGGCGGTCAGCGTGAAGCTGTAGTTGTTGTCGGTCAGTTCGCCGTTGTCGACTTCGCTCATGAACTGAACCATGCCCATGGCGGTGGTTCTGTTCCTTGTGTTACTTTGCGTCTGTAGAATGGTAGAGAATATCTTCCAACAACGCGGTGTCCAGCAGATAGATCGTATTGCCATCCGCCTGGATAGCACCCCATCCCTGCAGGGCCGATAATTCCCGGAACAGTGCGGCCCGGCTTACGCCCAGCTGGAGGGCCAGATCCTCGCGGGAGCCGGTCAGGCGTACGGTGTGGTCAGCGTCCTGCTTTTCCAGCAGGTAAGCAATGACCCGCCCACGGCAGGACTGCATCGTCAGCAGTTCAATACGGCGAATGAGAAATTGCAGCTTCTTGTTGCATAGCGCCGCATAGCGCATGGCAAAATCCACATCCTGGCGCATCAGGTGCAACAGCACCGGCTTGGGGATGTAAAGGATGTCCGAATTCTCAGCGCAACGCAGTACAGTTTCCAGTTCCGCTTCGACCAGCAGATTGCAGACGCCAAAACATTCCCCGGCCGCCAGCGTACTCAACTGTATATCCTTGCCGTCCAGCGCTACCGAGTAGGCATCCACCCGCCCGGACAAGATTAACCCCACCGCCGGTACACCGCCCAGCCGGTCGCTGATGATCTGCCCCGCATGGAACCGCCGTTCCGATACATCGGCAGGTTTTAACGGCAGCGCTGCCAGCAGGGGAGAGATCGCGATTTTTTCCTGTATGTCCATACGCTCCCCATCCTGTCTTTTCTACTATATGATTAGCCGACACTAACCACGTACAGCATCATACCGCAAATTTGCCGCGAAAGTCAAGAGCAAGCGGGCTTTCCCAAAGTCTCACCTGATACTGACAAATCCTGCACAATGTGGTAAGCTAACGCTAACTCGCAAATCCATGAACCATCACGGAAAGGACGATTCCCCCTGCTATCCCATGTTTTCCTCTTTTCAGGTGCTTCGGCAGTGGGCAAAACGGCAGTGCTCAAAAGTTTGCTGCCACTGCTGGCCCAGGCCGGGCAGGAGCCTTGCGTCTGCAAAATCGACTGTCTGCAATCCAAGGATGCAGCGGTCTTTCAAAAAATGGATTACCCCTGCGTCACGGGTTTAAGCGGCGATATCTGCCCGGACCACTTTCTCGTATCCAACCTGCCGGAACTCTGGCAGTGGGCGGATGATTTACAGCGCAATCTGCTGGTCATCGAGACCGCAGGCCTGTGCCACCGCTGCTCCCCAGCTACCGAGCATATGCTGGCGGGCTGCGTAGTGGACTGCACGGCCAGCTGCAAGGCTCCCGGTCAGCTGGGCCCTATGCTGACCCAGGCGGACTTTGTGGTGCTGACCAAGATGGATATGATCTCCCAGGCGGAGTTGGAGATCATCTGCTGGCAGATCGCCCAGATCAACCCGCAGGCGGCCATCTTCCCGGTGGATGCGCTGGCGGGTTACGGCATTGACATGCTGGCCCAATGGCTGCTGGCCCAGCCCGCCCGCGCCGATTTTACCGAGGATACCCTGCGCCACACGATGCCCAGCGGGGTCTGCTCCTACTGCGTGGGCGAGACCCGCGTTGGCACGGCATACCAGCAGGGCGTTGTGGGCAAGATCAACTTTGAGGAGACATCCGTATGCAGACGATAACCATTTTGCCCGGCTGCGGCAAGGACGGCGCACCCGAAGATTTCTCTACCATCGAATTGCAGCGCAGCCAGCTGTATACCATCGTGGGCAGCACCGGCTCCGGCAAGTCCCGCTTCATCAAGGATGTAGAGCAGTTGGCGGGCGGGGATTCCATCACCCACCGCTGCGTACTGCTGGACGGTAAAGCTGTGCCGCCCGCCCAGCGGCAGCAGATTTCCAGCCAGCTGGTGGCCCATCTGGGGCAAAGCATGCGGTTTGTGCTGGATTCCAGCGTGAAAGAATTTCTGCAGCTGCATGCCCGCTGCCGCAACCATCCGGTGAACCCGGCTGATGTGCTTGCCCTGACGAATGATATTACCCCCGAAGTCGTGAGCCCCGAGGCAAATCTCAACGAACTCAGCGGCGGGCAATCCCGCGCGCTGATGATTGCCGACATTGCATTGATCTGCGACAGCCCGGTTGTGCTGATCGATGAGATCGAGAACGCGGGTATCGATAAAGAGCGGGCACTGAACCTGCTGCAAAGTAAGGAAAAACTGGTGTTGGTCGTCACCCATGACCCCCACACGGCTCTAATGGCGCAGCAACGCATTGTGCTGCGCGGCGGTGCGGTTCGCGCCGTAGTCACCCGCACCGAGGAGGAACGCATTTTATACGAAGAACTCGGCGAAGTATATCGCCGCCAGAAGCAATACCAGACCTTGCTGCGGAAAGGGGGCTACCTGGCATGACCCACGTTACTTTATATTGGAGCCACATCTGCGTACTGCACCGGCAGGAAAAACTGTTCCTGGATCAGCTGACCGAAAAACTGCGGGGGCAGGGAATAGAACTGGACGTGCGCTATTTCGGCCTGGGGTACCCGCAGCATATGTCGGAGTATCTGGCCCAGCCGGACGCTGTGCTGCCGGATATCATCCTCTCGGCGGACCTGGAAGTGTTCGAGGATCCGCGCATTTACCGTAAAATTCAGCCGGACCTGTATGCGGTGAATGATTGGGTGCCGCTGCGGGACGTTCTCTCTCTGCCGCAGGTGCGCCGGGTACCGGAACTGCTGCCTGTAGCGGCTATCCCGCTGGTGTACTACACCCGCACACCGGATGCTTGCCGTGGCGCACGTGTTACCGAGCAAAAAAGCCTAGCCTTTGGCGGCATAAATAACTCTGCCGTAAAAACCGTGGCAAAATATGTGTGGGAGACTTACGGCCAGCAGGCCGCTGCCGACCTGTTGCAAAACAGCCTGGTGACCGATATGCCCATCGGTGCGTTCCAGGCCGTGCGGCAGGGGCAGGCGGACACAGCACTCTGCCCCTCGCTGTATGCACTGCGGGCAGACGGCAAGAGCACATTTTTGTGTACGCCGCAGGAAGGCCCCGTGCTGATTCCATCCTACCTGTGCGCCCGCAAGTCGATACCTGAGGATGCGGCGCAGATGATTGCCAACGAGATCTTGTGCCAGGAACTGTGCGATTTCTACGTAGCTAATGGCGACCTGATTTTGTACCCCGCCTGCACGACCCAGCACAGCCAGCAGGAACAGGGTCCGTTTGCCTGTCCCACAGCCCAATGGCTGGATGTCCTGGATTCGCAGGAGTTTTACGCCCTGTATACCGCAAAGCTGCCGACCGCGAAGCCCTGCCTGTGAAGATACCTAATATAAATAGTAAGCGTCATGGGATGATACTTACCCCATGGCGCTGTGCGTTATAAGTTGCTGGCTTTCAGCTTGCCAATCAATTTATCATAAACGTGGGTGACAAACCACGGTTCGGTGGATTTTGCCAGGGCTTCTTCGGGCGTGAACCAGGCCGCACCGCTGTTTTCGTCTTCCTTTATGGATACAGCTTCATCGGAGTCGGCCTCCAGCAAATAGGTGACGTTCAGATGCAGGTGGCTGGATACGTACTGCCCCTTTTTGACGTGCCCGTCCACGGTGAGAGATTCCAGTGAGTAGATATCCTTGGATACAGGCCGCACGTAGGCAATGCCGGCTTCTTCTTTCACTTCCCGCAAAGCTACTGCCAACAGATCGGTCTCGCCGTCCGCATGCCCGCCCAGCCAGGACCAGGAGTTGTAAATGTTGTGGTACGCCATCAGTACCTTGCTGCGGTCTTTGTTTACCACCCAGGCAGAAGCCGTTATGTGCGCGGCCTTGTTCTGCCGTGTAAAGGCATCCTCGTGGTCCTGTATCCAGTGCAGGATCAGATCCTTGTCGGCAGCTTCCTGCTCATTATAAGGGATATAAGCAGCGATCTGTTCTAGCAGTTCCTCGCGTGTCATTTTGGCGGCACTCCTTTATAAACAGTTATATTCCCATTATAAGGCAGAAATCTGTTGTGTAAACCGTATTTTCTGCTTGAAGCGCAGTTTGAATATGTACTTATGTTGTGAATAAACAATGGACGGCAAAACAAAAACACCGTAAATAGTATGATTTTACACAGATATCCACCACATACATGTTTGAAATTCAAATTTGTTGAAATTTGAAAAAAGGTGTTGACTTTGGTCTTTTCCGGTGGTATTATATATAGGCTGTCCGGTGAGACACCTCAACGGATAGCACAGCAGGACCTTGAAAATTGAACAAAACTGAAACTTGTGGAACCTTGATGTGGGT